>CAZQDL010000001.1:0-5318 GCA_964592365.1 uncultured Candidatus Saccharibacteria bacterium
TCCCCTTCCGGGGTTCTTTTCACCTTTCCCTCACGGTACTAGTTCACTATCGGTCTGTAGAAATATTTAGCCTTACCAGTTAGTTCTGGCAGATTCCCCCAAGCTACTCGTGTCTTGAGGTACTCAGGAATACTAACAAAACAGTTGTGTAATTTTCGTCTACGGGTCTGGCACCCTCTTTGGATGAGCTTTCAATCTCATTCGACTAACCACACAATTTGTAACTGTCCTCGTAAAGACGTTAGCATCCTACAACCCCACAATAAAACTTAAAAAGAATTATTCTGGTTTGGGCTCCTTCCGTTTCGCTCGCCGCTACTAAGGAAATAACTATTGTTTTCTATTCCTAGGGGTACTGAGATGTTTCACTTCCCCCCGTTCGCTCTGTAGCTTCTTGTCTACAGTACTAAGCTAACGCTTAGTGAGTTTCCTCATTCGGAAATTTCCGGATCAAAGGTTGATTATCACCTCCCCGAAACTTATCGCAGATATTCCACGTCCTTCATCGCTTTCTACAGCCAAGGCATCCACCCTGTGCTCTTAGATTTCTATTAGGAAATCTAAATATAAATAACCGCATATTTAAAGTTGAGTTAGTAGAACTAATGTTCTACTTCTCGGTTTTTAAAAATGCTCCTGAGTCTTTACTTGTTAATGTACAGTCCTATGAAAAACGCGATATTAAAAGCCACCATAACGGCGGCCCAATCAGATCTCGCGAAAGATGCTTAAAGATTGAACCGTCGTTACCGAAAAGCTTTTGAATTTAAGTTTTTCATGTCGCTCAGTATACTCATGTTCACAAAAGCGTCAAGCATTCGCATAAAGCATGAAAGAGGCAACATAAAATACCCTAAAAGGGTATTTTATTTAACACTATTTGTGCATATTGTGCTTAATATCTTCAATAGCTTTTGCAGCTGCATCTCGTCCTCCTAGTCCGAATGCAAGTCCTCCTGCAAGTGAAAGCATAGCAACCACTCCGATAAATAGGATGTTAATAATCTCCTGTCCGATTCCCAACATGTTCAACACGATAAGGAAGGTAAATACAAGGATTGCAGTTTTTGCAACTGATGCAACAACTCCTGCTGATTTAAAGTTAACCATCTTGCTTGATCCTGAAACTAGCTTCTTTACAAAGTCTGCAACAATGAATCCAATAAAGAGAACAAATGTAGAAAGAATAACTTGAGGAATGTATGAAACAATTCCAGTTAATAATTGCTTAGTTGTTTCTAGATTAAGAAGGTCTAGTGAAAGGATAAGGAAAGCGATGATAATAAACCACTGCACAAGGAATCCAATGATTTTTCCAACGTGTAGGTTGTGCCCTGTTCGTTCAAGTGCTTTTCCTAATCCTGTTGGCTCTAGTGCCTCATCTAACTTCATTGAGTTGATAACCTTTACTACCGCCTTGTACATCAAGTGAGCGATAATCCACCCAATGATAAATACTAAGATAGCAAGGATAATTTTTGGTAGTCCGATAGCAATGGTTGCCCATAGCTCTTGAAACGGACGGATATATATTTCTCTATTCATAATAATGATATTAATGCTAATAACAGTCTTCACCTGAGTTAGGTGTAATCGACTACCTTTAGTATACCATTATTCAAACAAACAAAAAAACTACTCTGGTAGTTTTTTATACAAAATACGATGATTATTCTCAAGAACATCACGTAGCAATTTATCATACATACTAATACGATATTCATATTCTTCCTGTGAGAATTGTGCGTATGATAACTCTTTTCCAATTTCTGATTCAATTTGTTCAATTGCCTTCTTTAGCTTTTTTGCATCTACCTTTTCAGCAACAACAAGAATATCAAGTTTCCTGTTATCATCTCTCATGAATAATCCTGAAAGTACGACAAGCTTAAGAGCACCAATATCTTTTAATTTTCGTACCATCTCTTTGCTACTTACTAATTCAGTATCGATAACAAGGTTTCTCAAGGGAGCAATCAGTTCAAAATTTCGATTTAATAAATACCCCTTACAAGAAATTGTTTTAACATCTCCTTCTGGTTTTTTCTTTGTTTTTGGCAAGAGAACCTTTTGTTTAAAGTTTTTTTTCTTTAAAAAACCAATCTGTTCCAACTGACTTAGTTCCTTTTTTGTTTGGTCCTTTTTTATCTGACTTCGTTGTGAAACGTCATCAATACTATATGCAGTTTTTGGATTAAACAAAAACAAACGCATTACCTTCACTCGTTGAGGATTACCAAATATTTTTCCTAGTAGTTCCATAGATGCTATATAGTATACAACGAAAATCTGAACCTAACAAAGTTCTGTTTCACAAATATCAGGAGAAATAACAAAAAGTTCATGTTCTTCGTTAAAGAAAAATACTATTACCCCTAAAGAGATAATTCCTAAAAATATTAATGAGGTTTTAACGAAGCGTTTTCTCATGTGTTAATTATATTAATCTTCATATAAAAAAACAACAACGTTTTAGGTTAAGCTAATGATATTAATAATACAATTTGTTATTGTCTCTCTCAAGAAAAAATGTCCGTGAACTTCTTGAATACAAAAAATAAGAAATGAAAGGGGGCGTCAGTAAACTGAAGCCCCTTTTCGTCTTAATGTACTTGCATTATATTTTAAATTTATTTTGTTGTAAACAGTTTTGCCTTAGAGGAAATATAAAAAACAATAACGTTTCCGTTATTGTTTTTTTGTTCATGATGATTATTTCAAAGCTACTTTTCCTCCAGCTTCTTCAATCATTGCCTTCATCTTTTCAGCTTCTTCCTTCTTTACTCCAGCTTTAAGAGTTGCAGGAACTCCTTCTACGAATTCCTTTGCTTCCTTAAGACCTAGACCTAGAAGTTCTTTAACTGCCTTCATAACAGGGATCTTTGATCCTCCATCTGATTCTAGAACAACTTCGAATTCTGATTGTTCTGCAGCATCATCTCCACCTGAAGCAGGTCCAGCTGCTGCAACTGCAGTAGCTGAAACTCCCCACTTAGCTTCGATAACTTTGATAAGTTGGTTTAGTTCAAGAACTGACATTGCTTCAACTTGTTCGATTAGTTTTGCGAACTCAGCTGGAACTTCTACTTCTTTAACTTCTTCCTTAACTTCTTCAACAACTGTTTCTTTAACTTCTTCAACAGGAGTTTCAGTTGTTTCTTCAGTAGTTTCTTCAACTACTTCTGGTGTTGTATTTTCTTCTGACATAATAAATATAGATTAATAAATAGTAATTAAGATTTTTTCTCTGCTACTTGTTGCAGTGCAATAGCGAAACGTTGGATAGGTGAATTAATCACGTTTGCAAACATTCCACGTAGTGTATCTAATCCAGGGATTGTTGCTATTTCAAGCATCAGTTCACGGTGTGCAAACTTCCCATCGAAGATTCCTCCAAGAATTTCAATTTGCCCTTTGTGGCTATTTGAAAATTCAAAGACTTCTCGAGCAGGAGCCATTGGATCAGTTCCAAAAGCAACTGCTACCATTCCTTCTCCTAAATCTGGATGTGTTCCTGATATGTTTGAGTTAGTAAGAGCACGTTTTAGTAGTGACTTCTTAGTAACATAGTAATCAGAATTATTTGCTTTCAGATTCTTTCGAAGAACGTTATTAGATTCAACTGCTAATCCCTTGAATGATACAAAGGTTACCGTTGCTGAATCTTTAAGCGCTTTATCAAGTTTCTGAGAAATTTCTTGTTTTTGTGCTTTGGTAATTGCCATAATAATAAGTGTTGTCAGGATACAGAAAAATCGGCTCGTATGAGCCGATAGTGTAGTCACGATAAAAATATCGTATCTACCTACGTAGGAAATTAAGTACCTAAGTACACCCACGGTCGCCGGCTGACGTATTGAATATATATTACTTTCTGTTTATTGCAAGAAATTAAAGATTTCGTTTATGAACAATGATAAGTACAAATATGATGTCCCCATCTATCTGGTAGATAATCCTATAATCACCAACTCTTAATCTCCTATACCCTGCTAAGGTACTACGTAGAGGGTCTCCCAAAAGAAGTGGATTCATTTGTATTTTTGAAAGTAATGATGCTTGAATTCTCTTTTTTACTTCACCTTCTATTTTCTTAAGATCATTCGGAATATCCTTATGATATCGAATGCTATACTTTTCTATTCCCACACCTCTTTGTGTGACAAGGTCTCATAAGGTTGTTTTGTTCGTTCATCTGCAAGTTTACTAAAATACATATCTTCTTGTAGATCTAAAGCAAATTCTAGTAATTCAGAAGCGGTTGCTGATATTGACTGTTTTTTTTCTTTAGCCACATGCTCAAGAACTTCTTTTGTTTCTTTTGATAAGGTTACCATTGTTCTGTTATATTTTGTTACCATGTAGTAAAGTGTAACAATTTTGTTACACTTAGCAACAGTAAATGAGAAACATTAAGTATCTATTAAAAAACACCAATTCATTGGTGTTTTTTAATTAATAATATCAACCACGTTACTCTTCAGTTCAGCTTCTTCTGATACATCACGTGTTTCAGATGTTCCATTAGGTTCAGTTTTAAAGTTAATACCTGTTAACTGAACTGAATATGATCCATATCCAAATGCTGTTTCACCATATGGATTAAAGATAACGGTAAGTTCTGCACGTTCACTATTGTCTTTTGAAAGCATGTAGTATCCATTTTCACGTAATCCAGATGTCCATAAGGTTAATGTTATATCAGCTTCTGATTCATCGTTCTGTGTATCGTATATTACGGTACCAGTACTCATGTCAGTGATATAGAAATCAATAGCTTCTTCTGCATTTTCAGAAAGGTATAGTACTTCATCAATATCAAGATCAAAACCAAAGAAGAATTGAGCCCTATCATTATACCCACCTTCAGTTTCCAACACCTCTGCTTTCATTTCAACGTTAGATGATATCCCTTCTGGCTTACACGTCAGTGCAGAAGCTGTTTCAGGGCCCACTACCCCATCAATATACTGTAGACCCTGTGATCGTTGATATTCAGTAATTTGCAGATATGTTTGGGTACCATACCATCCATCAGCTCCGTATGCATTAGGGAATCCCATATCAAGAAGACATTGTTGCAATGCTTTAATATCATCTCCCTGCATACCTAGTTTCATTAATCTTCCTTGATATTCAAGAGCTGAAGTAGATGAAGTACCAAGAAGGAAAAGAATGGTGATAAGAATAAATGGTTTCATAGCTATAGTATATATCTTTATGTGAGGAAAACAAAAAAACACCCGAGGGTGTTTTTTTGAATAATCTTCTTAGACTATGACTGTACGTTTCGAACAGCAGTTGGAGAAGTTTGTTTT
>CAZQDL010000001.1:5418-213135 GCA_964592365.1 uncultured Candidatus Saccharibacteria bacterium
GTTTCGAACAGCAGTTGGAGAAGTTTGTTTTGAATTTTCAACTTCTTGTCCTGCAGCTGAAGTGATTTTCACTTGAGCAAATGTTCCGTTTGCACCAGTTACAGCATATCGTACTTGGAAGCTTGCGCTATCTCCCGCAAGAACTGTGTATACAGCCCCAACAGTATCTTCGTCAGCATCTCCTCCTGTTACTGAAAGTACAGGGGCAGCTACATCAGCAGTTCCAGTGATAGTATCATTTGCAATAATGTCAGCAATATTAATTGTAAAGTCTTCATCATCAGATTCAACATCAAATGTGAAATCGATGAAAGCTCCACTTGCATTAACTGACCATCCAAAGTTATCTATAACAGCACCTGCAATATCTAGAGTATGAGTTTTTCCTGAAGCTGTTCCAGAAAGTCCTGCTCCAGAAAGTACATCTTCTCCTTCTGCATCAATATTAGCTGCTGCTACTTGTGCAGAGATCTTAGTACCGTTTGCATAGTTTCCTTCTTGCTCTTTAAAGATAACAGTAACTTCAACTTCAACAGTATCTCCTGCATCGATTACAGCATCTGCATCAACATCAACAGTGTAAGTACCAGTTCCAACTCCGTTTAGAACTGTATTAGAAGTATAGTCTGCTTCGAAGTCATCACCGTCGATAGTTACAATAACTTCATCAATAATGTCCTCGATTGAATCTGCATCATTTCCTCCTGCTGAAACAGTAAATACAATAGGTAGTTCATATAATGTAATATCTGAACCATCTTCATCTGCTTCCATTCGGAATGAAAGAACCATGTGGTCATCAGAATCTCCATTCTTTTCAACTTTCAAAGTTGAAGCAACAGGGTTATTTGATGATGACTTGATACTTAGTTTGTCATCTCCTGAGATATCATCAAATCCAAAAGTTTCAGTTTCAGTACGATTTTCAGAAATTGACATTCCAGATTCATCTACGAAACGAATATTTTCAACTGTAACATCGAAATCAGCAGTTAAATCATCAACTCGATTAAGAGTTTTAACAACTACATAAAGTTCAACAGTGTCTTTTTCAGATACAATAGCATCTTTAAGGTTAATTCTTCGTGAATATTCTGAACCATCTTTTGAGAATCTGTCAGCGTCTTCTGAACCTACTTCTTCACCATCAAGGGTGATGATAACTTCATCTACATATCGATCAAAACGTGTTGATCCGTTACCTGAGTTATTTTCAAACATTACTTCGATAGAAGTGATATTAATGTCAGAACCATCAGCCTCAACTTTTAGCCCTAGAACATTTTCTTCATCTCCTTCTTTTACATTTGATTCAACTCCAGCTGAAGTAGAACTAATTAGAAGATCTCCAGCATCCCCATTTGTTGAGAATGAATCCTTATCTTCTTCTGAATCATCTGATGAGTCAGCATCTTTACATGCTGCTTCGTATAGAGGTCCAGTTACAGGTCCAATAATTCCGTCAACCATAATTCCCTTTGAAGCTTGGAATGACATTACAGCTGTCTTAGTAATATTTCCAAAGATTCCATCAATGTTTGATTCTGGATTGTTTCCAAGTTCAGCTAAACATTGTTGTAGTTCCATTACTTGAGCTCCTCGTGAACCAACTCTAACGAGCATTTGTCCAGGTGTCCAAGTAAATGCATCAGCTGTTCCTGCTCCGATAAGAGTAAGTGCAACTGCTGCGGTTACAATAAATTTTTTCATAAAAATTTGTTTTTAAATTAAATAATCATTTATAAATAATTATTTAAAAGTGTACGGCATTAATTCTCAGAGTAATAAATTTAATAAAAGAATTAACTGTTCACTTTTAAATGATTTGTGCACTCTTAACCATTCGACCGGTTATACAAGAACCGAAGTTCTAACGAGTACCAGATTGCTCGTGCGCTGTGAGCAACCTGTGCGCAAACGATCAATGTTTCGACGAATCGTTTACTACACGCTCAGTCTAGCGTACGCGTTTTTCATTGAATTAAAAATTCTCAGAGAAACGAATGACAGGGGTATAACCCCTGCATTAACGAGAATTGTAACATAGCCACCGTAGGTGACAAGAGGACACAATCAACGTTAACGCAATGTCATAAATATTACGAAGCACGGTAGATGTGAAAAACTCAAAAAAACCGTGTTCACGTAATATGACGTAGCATCCCGAAGGATATTACAGTCACTACGTATTATACAATAATTTGAAAAAAATGTAAATTAAAACAAGCTGAAGCTCAGCTTGTTTTAATATCCCTAAAAGAGAGAAAAACTAGTACGCAAGATTGTACACACTCCACCTTCGATCACCCTCTTTGGTGATGAGTGACTTATCAACCAACTCCTGCAAATCTCTCTGAATAGTTTTACTACTACAGTCTTGAAACAAGGATGCTATATCTCCGATCTTTGCATCTTTCTTTTGTTTCAAAATTTTCAAAATGTTTTGATGACGAATCTCTTTCAAGTCAGCTACCTTCGTTTCAACAGATGATGTCCTTTTGACCTCTTTCACCTCCTTCTTATCATGTCCTTTATCAACTGCTATTACCCTAACTTGTTCCTGTTCTCTATTTTGTTTCACACCTTTGTTTTCAATATTTTTCAGTGGACTAGGAGTATCAGTTTTAACCATGTCCTTTACGAATGTATCTGTGTCCTTTATCACTGAGGGGTATCCCTGAACATCTCTTCTTCTTGGTTGCTCTGTCTCAAAGAAAGAATCTGAGAAGGTGAATTCTTCTACTACCAATGAACTTTGTTTCTTTCTGTCATACGGAAGGTTCTTGGTAATATGGATATTAATACGATCATGCATTTGCTGTATTTCTGTATGGAGTACCTTGAAGTTCATATCTGATATCTTCCCGTTTCTATGCATTACCGAAAGGAATGATATAAGGCTTGCAAGTTCTGTAGCGATAGAAGAAAGAAGAGCAATTCGTTTATTATCTGAAATATTACATACCTTATATAGGTCTCTTAAGATTGAAACGGAAGAATCTTTTGAAGCAATCGCAAGAGGATCATTTTCTGCATGTAAATCAGTTACCATATATATAGCAGTACTTATTTTCTGCGCCTTAGATGCAAGATGTACCACATCATCATGATCAGAAAGGTTGTAATAGTTAGGGACATTCAAAAGGACATTTTCTGTATTAGCCTTATTTATCAATGACTTATTATTGTTGTCCTTTAGATTAATCATAATGTCCTTTATATATTAGCTTGATATTTTTTATACTACTCCCTCTGAATAAAAAATCAAATATGTCCTATATATAATAGGTATAGGCAAATGCTTTGCTGTGGTAAAATAGGAATGTCATTTTTAATCATACCTATATATAGTACATATCTATGCCAGCACCAAAAAACAAAAAGCAAACAAAGACTGTGGAACCAAAGAAGATCTCTCTTCCTGCATTGAAGCCAAAGAACCCAAAGATACGTGGGGTTATATATTCAGTACTTTTCCTCTTCCTTATCCTTGCATCACTCAAGCTTGCAGGAACGGTTGGAACCTTTGTTCATGAGAAGATCATGCTTGATCTCTTTGGATATGGTTTTGCTCTCGTTCCACTTGTTCTTCTCTTTGCCTCAGTACAGACATTCAGTGAACGAGAAACAAAAACATCAGTTAAGATAAGTCTCTTGATTCTGTGTATAAGTATCCTTGGTCTTCTTCATATTCTCTTTTCAACAAGTGAACTTGAAGTAGGAGGATTCGTCGGACAAGTTATCGGAAACCCATTGGTTTCAGGATTCGAAAAACTGTTCTCATCTATACTGCTATTAGGAGCAGCAATTGCTTCTACCTTCGTAGCCTTTGATCCAAAATTCACGAGCCTCAAGAAGGCGAAAGAAAGTATCATTGAGTTCAAAGAAGAACGAGAGCAGATGAAGCAAACTCAAGAACAGGAAGAACAACAAATCATGGAAGCCATCGAGAATGGAACACCAGATGAAGAACCTGTCATCAAACCAGAAAAGCCAAAACAAGAGAAACGATCTTCGTCAGATGAAGAAGAGATGCTCATTGATGGGAGTCATGTGTTTGCCTCTTCATACATCATTCCACCGCTTTCACTACTTGGAAAAAGTTCAGGGAAAGCTGGAACAGGTGACATCAAATCAAATGCAAACTTGATCAAACGAACTCTCGCAAACTTTGGTATTGCCGTTGAGATGGATGAAATCTCTGTTGGACCAACGGTAACTCGATACGCAATGAAGCCAGCTCAAGGAGTTCGTCTCTCACGAATAGCAAGTCTTCAAAATGAACTTGCTCTTGCTCTTGCTGCAAAGTCTATTCGTATCGAAGCTCCTATTCCAGGAAGATCACTTGTTGGGATAGAAGTTCCAAATACGAGTAAATCAACTATTGGTCTAGGAACCCTTCTGGGAGAAAAAGAATTTACAGACTCCCCTAACCCACTTCTCGTTTCACTAGGAAAAGGAGTGTCTGGAATATCACACTATGCGAACATCGGAAAAATGCCTCACGTACTTATCGCGGGGGCAACGGGTTCAGGAAAGTCAGTTACAGTTCACAATATCATCCTTTCTCTTTTGTATAGAAATGGACCTGACATGCTTCGATTTATCATGATTGATCCTAAGCGTGTTGAGATGACCTTGTACAAAAAGATCCCTCACCTCCTTACCCCAGTTATTACCGATCCAAAGAAAGCAGTGCTTTCTTTGAAATGGGCAGTAAAGGAAATGGAGAGACGATATGATGTACTTCAGAAATGTGCAGTACGTGATATTGATTCATATCACCAAACTATTGTTGCAAAAGCATACAAAGATTTAAGTCCTGAAGATATCGAAGATCAGCAAGGAGAACTTCCTGAACGTATGCCGTATATTATCGTTATCATTGATGAGCTTTCAGATATTATGAGTTCATACCCTCGAGAGCTGGAAGCTTCTATCGTACGATTAGCTCAAATGTCACGTGCTGTTGGAATTCACCTACTCCTTTCAACACAACGTCCATCGGTAAACGTAATTACTGGACTCATTAAAGCCAATGTACCTACTCGTATTGCTCTGAAAGTAGCTTCGCAGATTGATTCACGTACTATTTTAGACAATCAAGGAGCAGAAAAGCTCTTAGGACAAGGAGATATGCTGTACAAAGGTCCACAATATAACGAACCAGTTCGTATTCAATGTCCGTATGTATCTGAAGAAGAAGTGAAAGAGGTGGTTGATTTCATCAAAAAGAACTATCAGTTTGAATTAGAAGATCAAATTAACCTACCAGATGATAATTTAGATGGTACCGGTGGAGTATCTCTCAACGATGATGAAGATGAGGATCCCCTCTTTGAAGATGCACGTGCGGTAGTGATTGAAAGTAAGAAAGCATCTACATCATTCTTGCAAAGAAAGCTTGGTATTGGATATTCACGAGCCGCTCGTATTATCGACATGCTCGAAGATCGTGGAGTAATTGGAACACAAAACGGATCAAAGGCTCGTGAAGTATATGAACTTCCTGCTCAAGGAAGTGAGCATGAATCTGAAGAGGAATACTATGAAGAATAATCGCCGTACCCTCATTATCCGTATCGGTATTATCCTTGCCATTCTCTTAAGTATATTTATCTTCTCAAGAATTCTTCCCTTTCTCTTAGGGCCAAGAATTATTGATATAAATATTGAAGAATATCAGTACCTACATCAACATAGCTTGAATTTAGAAGCGAAAGTAGCATATACCCAATCAGCAAAGGTTAATGGTGTATCATCACAATTAACCCAAGAAGGTATTATGAGACATTTTCTTGCACTGAATCCAGGGTATAATCTAATTGAAGTTGAACTTGAAGATACCTTTGGAAACACAAAGAAAGAAAGCTTTCACATCATTGCCCCGGATTTAGAAAATATTAAGTTACCTGAGGATAATGAAGAAATATTAGAAACAACACATAACCTGTAATACTATGCCAAAAAAGAAAATCGAAAAAAGTGAACCAACAGAAGGAGTAAATAGACTGCAAGAAACCTTGGACATGATCCATACAAAGTTTGGTGATGGAGCCATCATCATGCTAGGAGATGCTCCTAAGGTTGATATTGATGCCATCTCTACCGGATCAATTGGTCTTGATGAAGCACTCGGGGTAGGAGGAATTCCACGTGGACGAGTAATTGAAATATATGGACCTGAATCATCAGGAAAAACTACATTAACCTTACATGTTGTTGCAGAAGCACAGAAGAAAGGTGGAATTTGTGCCTTCATCGATGCAGAACATGCTCTTGATCCAGTATATGCAAAGAATATTGGAGTAGATATTGATAACCTATTAGTATCACAACCAGATACAGGAGAACAAGCACTTGAAATTGTTGACTCTCTTGTACGATCAGGGAATGTTGCCGTTGTGGTAATAGACTCTGTTGCTGCCCTTACCCCTAAAGATGAAATCGAAGGTGATATGGGAGCACACCACGTAGGAAAGCAAGCACGACTCATGTCACAAGCCTTAAGGAAGCTCACAGCACTTGTTGCTAAGTCAAACACAACGGTAATTTTCATCAATCAGATTCGTATGAAAATTGGAGTTATGTTTGGATCTCCTGAAACAACACCAGGAGGAAAGGCATTGAAATTCTACTCTTCAGTTCGTCTTGATATTAGACGTATTGCTCAGATTAAAAAGGGTGAAGAAGTAGTAGGGTCACGTACCAGAGTGAAGGTAGCTAAGAACAAAGTTGCAGCACCATTTAAGCAAACTGAATTTGATATCATCTATGGAGAAGGTATTTCAAAAACAGGAGAACTCCTTGCATTAGGAGAGAAATACAAGCTCGTTAAGAAAGCAGGTTCATCATATAGCTATATTCCTCTTGATCCAAGCAAGCTAGACAACGAAGAAGAAATAAAACTAGGAAGAGGATATGATGCTGCTCGAAAGAAACTTGAAAGTGAAAAGAAGGTAATGAATCAACTTGAAAAAGAAATTCGAAATGCAATGAAAAAAAGTGACCAGTAGGTCATTTTTTGTTAACCCTGTTCTGTGATAGCATACAAGCATGAACATCAATCAACAGGAATTAGAACAATCATTAGTGATATTCACTGACGGTTCTTCTTTAGGAAATCCAGGGCCAGGTGGATATGGAGCCATTCTCCTTTTTCCAAAACTTAATGAAGTCATTGAGCTAGGAGGTTCAAAACCAACAACGACTAACAATGAGATGGAATTAACTGCAGTTGTTTCTGCGTTAAGCTGTGCAGTAAACAATACAGAAAAGGTAATCATTTTCACTGACTCTTCATATGTAATTAATGGTGCTCAAACATGGATGTATGGATGGGCACGAAATGATTGGCACAAGAAAGACGGTGAAGAAGTAAAGAACAGATTCCACTGGGAAACACTTTTCTCACTCATTGAAGAACGTGGAAAAAATCGTATCACCTGGCAACATGTTCCTGGACACGTTGGAATTTCAGGAAATGAACGGGTAGATGATATTGCAAGAGAACTTGCAGAAGGAAAGGATGTTAAGCTATTCAGAGGATCTCTCAGTGCCTATTCAATTAAAGATATCTTGAGTATTGAAATCAATAGTGAAGATGCAGGGAAGAAAAGTAATAAGAAAGCAAAAGCATATTCATATCTATCAAAAATTGATGGAGTAATACAACGTCATGAAACATGGGCAGAAACTGAAGCTCGTGTTAGAGGTAAGAATGCACAATTCAAAAAGGCAATTTCTAAAGAACATGAAACTGAAATTTTAAAGGAATGGGGAGGTATCGTGAATGAAGATTAATGTCTTTGTTCACGGTTTTTATCATGCACCTTTTCCAATCTTCCATTTACCACCTTCTTGAAAAGCTGGTATGGTTTGTCTTTTTGCTTTATTTAGCAAATTTGAATAAGAAATTTTTCTATACTCTGCATATTCTTTAAGTGAAATAATATCTTCACCCTTAAGATAGCTTATTCTTTTATGGTAACTATTCATAAGCGCAATACCAATGATATTTTCCATAGTCTCAGTTGATCCATCGTTATCATATTCACTGAATGCTTTATAATATTGAGTACGATCAACAAAGCGAATATTAATAGGAACATAGCCTTTTCTTAATAACAGATAATTATTCAAGACCCTTCCAATTCGTCCATTTCCATCAATAAAAGGATGGATATTTTCAAATGCTAAGTGGAACCTAGAAATTTTTCTTACAATATGCTCTGTAGTATTACTTAGGTATGCAGTGAAAACATCTTGCAACAAGTTTTCAATGCGTTCAGGCGCAGGTGCAATATGATTTGCAACTTTCACATATTCTCCTTTCTCACGAAACCTCCCCGCTATGTCGTCTTGAATATTTGAAATTAGCATGCGATGAAGAAGTAATATCATGCTGTTATCTAAATCATGATCCTTAGCTTTTTTATGAATATATTCAGAAACCCGAGCAAGATTTTTTGCTTCAAAAAGCTCACGCTCACTTATATACCTATCTACATCAATTTCCATAAGAATTCTTTCTGTTTCTTCCAACGTCAAAGTACTGCTTTCAATAGCATTTGAGTTATACACCTGCTCACTCACCTCCTTTTCATTTATCATATTAACGAGCGTTTCTTTCCCAGGAAGTAGTTGATAGTATTCATTTCGTAATTCTTCTATGCTTTTATAGAAATGCTGAATTTTAGACATATATATATTATAGTATATTTTAACGTTTTTACAAACAAAAACGTTAAAATAAAGTAAAAAAGCAATATTTTCACGTTTTTGCTATTTATATCGTGAAAATATTGCTTTATTTTCCTACAATCGCTTCAATACCAGGCAATGTTCCTTCAACTAAGAAATCAAGCATTGCTCCACCACCGGTTGATACCACATCAATAGTATCAATGAGATTTGTCTCTTGCAAAACAGTTGCTGTATCACCACCTCCAGTAACTACCCATGCAGGAGCATGAGCACAACTCTCTGCTACTGAAATTGATCCAGAAGTATATCCATCTTCATACTTCCCCATTGGACCATTCCAGAGGATAGTATCAGATGCAGCAATAATGTGTTCAAAGAGTTTTTCTGTTTCAGGGCCAATATCTAGCATAACATCATGATTTTGTATTTCATCTACTGAAACTACATCACCATCTTGATCAATAGCATCAATCATTACGATAATCTTTTCATTATCAACGATATCACTGATATCAGTATCATCTACATACGATGCTCCAATGTTAAACCCTCGCTCTTTAAGAAACACATTAGCCAAAGCTCCCCCAATCATGGCGTATGAGATATGGGGAAGCATTTTCTTTAGTAAATCAAGCTTTGTTCCAAATTTTGCACCCCCTAGGATAAGGGAAGTTGTTCCCTCTCGTTTTGTAACGTCATACAGTGAAGATACCTCATGCACAAACTGAATACCGAAGTATGAAGGAAGTAATGATGTTACTGCATGTACACTTGCATGCTTGCGATGTGACACTGAGAAAGCATCATTTACATATATGTCACATGCGTTTGCAATATTTTTTAAATACTCTGCATCGTTATTCTCTTCACCATCAAATTGACGAATGTTTTCTAGCATAATTACATCACCATGCCCCAAAGCTTCAATTCGTTCCTGGATCAATGACTCATCAAAATGAGGGATATACCCTATGGTAATTTTCTGTGATAGATAATCAGCAATTGGCTTTAAACGTTCTTCTTTAGCTCGCCCAATATGACTTATTACCACAACTGAAGCCCCTTCAGATGAAAGGAAATTGATGGTTTTCAATGATGCCATAATTCTCCAATCTTCATATGGATCAACTACTCCATTTTCACCAAGAGGAGTATTTACATCAATTCGTAGCAAGACCTTTTTACCTTGCAGTGAATGCTGTTTTGCATATTGCTCAATACTATATTGTTCTACCTTATCTTTTATGTTCATTGCTTTAGTATATATGAAAAACAAAAAAGAGCAGTGCTCTTTTTTGTTTTATAGTTCTTCTTCGTTTTCTACATGTGTTTCAATGAGTCTGAACATACTCATTAAGATTCTTGGGTCATGAGATACTCTTCCCACAAGGAAACCATCAGTATCAGTGTTCTTCAAAAAGTCTTCAATGTTCTTGTCATCAAGTGAACCACCGTACACAAACTTCATCTCTTCTACTGCCTTTTGTGTTCTGAAAATCTTTTTAAGTTCTTCTTTTATCACAGCAATTGATTCATTATATTGAACTGAGGTAGCAGGACTCTTCTTGTCACCTGAAATTGCCCAGATAGGTTCGTAGGCGATGATGATATTCTCAGGTTCCTTCTTTGATACCCTATCAAATACATCTTTAAGTTGCTGTTGGATTTCCTTTTTCCAATTCTTGTCTCGTTGTTCTTCTCCGATACAAATTATTGGTTTCATTCCATGTTCTAGAACTGCAGATACTTTTCGAGCCACATCTAGTTTTGTTTCTAAATGTCTTCGCTCTGAGTGCCCAAGGATAACATGACCTACCTCTGCATTCTTAATCATGAGTACTGATGTTTCTCCCGTACGTGATCCTGATTCTTCTGCATATGCATCTTGTGCTCCAACGGTATAGTTATTACTATTTACATGTTCAGCCACCTGATTTAGGTAAATATGTGGAGGACAGCAAATCATATGGGTATGATTGAGTCTCGTTATTACGTTACGAATAGAAAGAAAAAGTCCTTCTGCTTCTTTTTGAGAAGTTACATTCATTTTCCAGTTTGCGATCAGTAATTTTTTCTTGTTAATCATAGTACTTGTAGTATACCACACACATAGTGTTTAGCCCTATTTTTTAACAAAATTAAGCACTTTTGGCTCAAAAAGCTTTGGCATTTGCATATCTATATATATAGTTTCACCATCTGGATTAAGTTCTTCTGGAAGATATACCGTATGCTCACGCTGAAATGAAATACCTATTTCATATACATCATCAAAAACATATGGGCGTATATCAATTAGCTGTTCCCTATACGGATGAACACTAACTTCAATTACTCTATTTGCGAGATATAGCTGTACCGTTGATGAGCCTGTTCCTTCAAGAAGTAATTGCTTTCCCTTTAGAGATTCAGATGAGGTTAATGTCATTTGATACATTCCTTGTTCATCTCCTTTAGGCAAGGTTCCATCTATTAATTCCATCTGTGAGATTGACCCTACCCCTTCAACACGTCCATCTTGAATATCATAATCAAGAAGTTCCCATGATGATGGAAGAAATACGTCAACAGAATCTTCAAGAGGGATAATATCTATGTTTGTTGAACTTTCTGTTAATGGAAGAAACTGTTCATCATTTGGAAAAAACGGTTCACTAAAAGATGGAAGAGATATTTCTTGCTGTCCAGGAATACCTCTATGTGTCTGGTATGACAAGATGAGCTTTTCAGAAGAAAGTGATTCGTTTGGAATACGAACCTCTTGAATACTTTCAGGCAAAAGATTTCCTAAAGAAATACCATTACTTATCTGAACATCATACAATGCATATTCTCTTATATTCCTAAGCTGCAAAAGAAGATCATCATCAGAAAGGATATAGCTTACATCTATATCATTAAACATATTTTCTACCACATGAGCTAAAGACTTCTGCTCGTTTCTGTTATTAAATATTCCCCTTGCATCATCTGGCTGATCAAGGACAAAGGGATTGTTGTAACCCTCAG
Organism: uncultured Candidatus Saccharibacteria bacterium; assembly: GCA_964592365.1. GTDB lineage: Bacteria > Patescibacteriota > Minisyncoccia > Phycocordibacterales > UBA1006 > UBA1006. The sequence continues at coordinate 17,134 of CAZQDL010000001.1, forward strand.
GTACTGGCTGTGCCCAGTTATCATGTGATTGGAAGATAAAAGCTCCTGAAAATCCCCTATTGATAATATTCATCCACTGTTCTTTGAGTCTAATGGCTCTAAGTACTGGATCAGTTTTTTCATAGAACGCTTCAAATCCACCTAACTCTGTTGCGATCACTGGTTTTTCAAAGCTTTGTAGAATATCAAGAGATTTTTCCCAGTATGTCTCTCCCGTATCAAGCATATTCACCCCTAAAACTGAAGATGGATAATTAATACTTGGATAGAAACTAGCATAGCTTGAAAGCTGTTCGTATTCAGCATCATTAATATCATCTAGCATCTGGAAAATAGTATTGATACGATCTACTGAATGAATTTCTATCTCGTTTCCTAAACTTATCGAAAGTATATGAGGGTTACTTCCATATTTCTCTTGTAGACGATCATATCTATTTAGCAATCCCAAAGATCCTCGTAACCAGATATCAGTTGATTTCCAATTTGATCGTGCTGGTTGTATCATTGCAAACATCATATGTTCATCAAGTGCCTTCAGAAATTGCTTGTTAGGTGCATGATATATTCGTATTGCATTAGCTCCAAGAGAGGTAATAAGTTGCATACCTTCTTGATGTGAAAGTCCAACTGATCGTTGTGTATATGCACCAACAATACCCTTTACCAAAAAGGGTTCCCCATTTAGATAGATTGTTCCATTTCTTGTTTCAATGTGTCTGGTATTAAATTCTGTTGATACACGGCAAGAAGTTTCAGGAATTGATATGGATATAGCATACTCTTCAAACCCTAATGGAAATTTCTTTGTGATGGCTGTAGAACCATTAACCAAGGGATGTGTCTCTTCAATATCATTAATATGAAGGATAATCATTTCCTGTTCTGTGTTTGCCGTAACTTCAATATCAACAACAATTTGGTCGCCCTCAATATTCTTTTGAATATCAAAATCAATAGCGTTATGTGAAAAATAGCTAAGCCATGGATTTTTACAAGAATTAGGAGAAAATATATGACTGATATATCCATATACAACAATTCCTAATATCAAAAAAAGTATCCCAATTTTTCTATATGGAAATTGCTTTACTGTATTTCGGCTAATTGGTTTCCAATTAAATCTCTTTAAAAGAGCATCTCCAAAACCAAGAAGGAAGGTATACATATCTACAATTACCATAAAGGGGTAGCTTAAGATGATCACAAGCATTTGCTTTTTTGAAAACGATTGAAAGAAATAGTTTGACCTAATTGCAAACAACAAAGGAAGAACAAAAGCTATGGCAACAATCACACCTAACCAATCTTGTAGGTATGGAAAACTGATAAGTGAATAATATATGTCACTGCCCTGAAGAAACATAACAGAAAGAAAACCAATAATTGTTAATGGGAAAGAAATAAAGGTTCCAAATATAGTTCCAATTGCAACCAAAGAAGCCTTCCGTTCCATTATCAAGGAAACTAGAAATACGATGAGGATACTTGATACCACAATATACATCTGTAATGATGAAGTTAATTGCAGAAAAACAAAGGTATTAATTGCGATAAGAGGAACTACTGAAAGTACAGGAACAATGAATACCAAACTATGTAACAGCATTATCAATCTTTGCTTTGTATCAATGTTTTGAGAAAGGAAAATGTTTTTGAAGAAATTAAAGGCAATCCTGTTGTGACCTGCTGACCATCTTCTTCTTCGTGCGATATAGTCAACCAATCGAGGAGATACACTTTCTGAAGATCCAAGGTGTGATATATATCCAATACGGTGACCAGCAAGAATAAGTTGGTAACTTAGATAAGTATCTTCAGTAATGGAATTACTAAATCCATATTCTTTCAAGATATCAGTTTTGAAAAGTGCTGTTGTACCTGTAAAAAAAGAACTCCCGTGATAATAACGGATAAGATGGTTCATCATTTCATTTCCTACATGGTTTTGTAAACTGTCCAATAGTTGGAAAAACCCTTTTGTAGATTTAGCTCTTCTTACCCCCTGTACAGCGACAACCATATGGGTATCTAAGTATGAAACAGAAGATGAAACTACAGCAGGATCAGCAATGTGATCAGCATCAATAAGGAAGGTGTAGTCTGTATGTATTTTGGGAATAATAGCATTTAACTTATCCTTTTTTGCTGAAAATCCTGTAGACACTACATTTATTTGATGCCTAGTTTTGTTCTCTTGTATTAACTTAGTAACATATTGATACGAAGTATCAGATTCTGATTTTACAAGTATATAGATGAATAACGTTCCAAGATATTTCTGTTTTAACAGTGACTCAATTACGGCTACGATTTCTTCACCTTCATTGTGGCATGGGATAAGGACTGAAATATCTTTATCTGAAGAATCTATCTCTTCACTTTCAGAAGAAGACATTTTTGCACTTAACAGAAGAGGAAAAAGAACATATCCTGTAACTCCAAACAGGATAACGATAACTAAAGCAATAATAACTGAAAGCATACTCCTATAGTATAGAATATCACTACCCTGTCTAGAAATATAAAAACACCTTTCGGTGTTTTTATTGTGATACTCCCCAAATACATGTTGGACCTAATGATCGATAACAATAGCCACTTGGATCTCCAGGTCTACAACTATCAGATACATATGGCATAGGTTGGCCAGTGAAGTCCACGTCTTCTGGCGGTACAAGCACGGTAATCATTCCATATGAGTGAATAGCATAATCGTTTTCAACTCCAGGATATGGCTCCATTGCAAATACAGGAGTTGACCATAGATCTACATCATTTTCATAAAATCCAACCTTACCTTGATTCCAGTAATATGTATTATTATTACATGTAGATTTTGTAGTCATACTAGAACAAAGTGTTCTTGCTAATGAGTACGCTGAGTTAGTTTGAGGATTAGGACCCAACTCACTATATTGCAAAGGATAACATCCTGCAGTTCCAATATCTTCAATTACTGGCTTTGGATCTTTTATCTCGTCAGGCTCAGGTGTACATGCTCTAGTTGCTGAAGGTTTCACTCCAGTACACAGTGAATCATCAACCACTGTTCCTGTCTGATTTTGACATCTTACCGTTTGAGTTTGAACTCCATCTGAAGCACTTGTCCAACCACACTGTGCGTACGCAGTACATGATGTCTGTGTTGTCTTTGATGAACAATATCCTGTTTCTATTGGTACCTGTTCCCACGAACATCCTGCTGTAGTTCCACACTGTGTTTGAGAAAGTGATGTACAAGAATTTTGAGTATTTATACTTGCTGAACCACTAGGGTTTCCACTTGTCTGAAGTGGTTGATTGCTTTGAATAGTATTTCCGGTCCAATTACAGCTTCCGTTTACTACACTGAATTCATCATATCTCCAAGAGTTTCCAGAGACATATACTTCGTAACATGAACCTGATGGTGAGTAATACAAACCATCAAGTTCAGCGATCAACAAATCTTGTAAACCGCCTCCAAGTACATTAGTGGTTTTGAATCGTTGCCCCTCAGTCCAATTAAACTCATCACCATCCCAATTTATATATGTAGAAGTAGTATATGTCCCAATACAACTATTACCATAGTTTGTATACAGTGCATCTTTAGTTGGATCATTAATATCGCTACAAGTATCAGTAGCAAATCCACTACATGCTCCCCAATCACCTACCTGAACCCATTGATATGTATCTGTTGTTGGAGTAACAGGTGCTGAACAGTTTTGTCCATTTGCAGGGTCATATACCCCACAACGTAGAAATGAACCTGATTCATTAACACATGTACAATATGTTGTTGGGTCATCATTGTATAGAACAAGTGATTGAATCTGGATATCACCATCAATTTGAAGCTTTGCAATATTTGGAACTGGACTAGCAAAGCCAATATTTACTGAATTGTTAAGTGGAGTTCTTTGTGTCTTGTTATCTTCATTAAGTGCATTAAATTCAGCATTTCCATACGTAAGTACGCTATCAAAGAGTGTATCTCCTGCTGATCTAAATTTTATATCTTTAGTATTGAAAGCAATGGCTTCTTCACTATCTTTAAAGAAAGTAAAGATTTGAGGTCGATCTTTAGCCCCCACCTGGAATCGAGACAAACGCCCTCCACTTCCATCAGTTTTAATTAAATTACTTGATGTGTAATTCTGTGCTCCTGCTGATTGAGTAAGAATAAGTAGTGCTGCTAAAGCTACTACTGAAATAGCACCCGCAACAACCTTTTTAATGACTTTGTTATTCATATCTGCAATTATATCACAGCTTGATAAAAAATAACCATATGTGGATATCTTTTTCAGACATATTGCCGTTTTCATTGTTTAAATGTATAATTTTGACAGAAACGCAGAAAGTCTGTGTAAATAATCTTTTACAAAAAAAATCCAACACGCATGAAAAACTTTATTTTCTCATTGATTCTGACGGTGTTAGGATCAATGTTTGGCTACTCGCAAGAGTTGCCTAAAACGACAGCGCAACTATCTGTTGCTCAATCTATTGATAGATTTGCATATATACATAGTAGCTATAGGAATAATCATTCACTTATGGCTGGGGTTATCATCAATGATGATGACTTCCCATCACTAAGATTAGATAATTTTAGTATATTAGAATCTTTTCGTAACCCACTTGATACCCCTGATTTTCCGTACTTTCCAACAGAGACAAGTATTTCAAATACATTAGGGAGTATTATAGGTAACGTAAATATTTCAGAAAATCATGATAATCAAGTGCGAATTTCGATCGTTAACATTAATGATGGGTCTGTTGTGAAACAATTCACCCTAAGAAACATGAAGATTGGAGCCATGGTACGTAATCATATGCTCGTAAATGACGATTATTTGTACATACTATTGTCAGGTAATCAAAATTCTTCAACCATTGAAGATGGATATACTGGCTTTCCATTTAGTATTTCAAAAGGAACTAGATTGAATCATGACACACCAATATTGCTTCAAGTGAGGATCTCTGATTTCAGAGTAAAAACTTACGCCTTCCCCGAAGGAACAATGTTTAAAAGAGGTAATTTAACTGCCGATGAAGATGGAAACATCTATTTACAAGCAGTAGATTCTTTGATTTCTGAGACCTTCTATTTATTAGGTCTTAATACTGAACTTGAAGTACTATTCAAATCACCTGAAATTGCCAGAGTTAAATATGATGTAGATTTGTTTAAAACTCAAATGTTACATGCAAAAATACTCGGTAATGAATATCTTGTATATTGGAATGGTGTAGCTCCTGGGATATATAACATATCAAGAGGAGAAAACATCATTAGTACTGATTTGAAAACAGGTCTTGACTGGTCAGAAGAAATCCAATTCCACGATGTGAATATTGAATCAATACATCACATTCCTGGAACAGATAAATTCTTACTCGTAAGACAAGTAGGAGTACATGAACGAGTTCTTCCATGGATGCAAGTAGTAAATATCTATGGAGAAAGAACTCTATTCTTCAGAGAAAGAATTGAACGTACAAAAAATGGTGTCTCTTCATTCTCTCGCCCGTATATTATCGGTTCATATTTTGATGATCAAAAAAATCTTCACTATATGGCCATGTATAACGAGGGGGGAATAGCATCTCTTAATGGAACCACCATCGCAGATGGTACCCAAGCAGATGATACGGCTATTATTTTCAAAGGAACTCTTCAAGGAATAGATGTAAATTTCTCTTCAAAAGGAGGACTTGAGAATTTTATTCCACAAAGTGGTTCTGTAACGTACGATAGTTCTGATGGAAATAATAATGTGGTCTATTCAGGAGTTTCTGATGTATCTAATATTATTGTAAATCGCCAAGTAGCTGAAGGCTATACGGCGGTTCCTGATAGCTATGTTCCTAGTAACGGAAGTAACTTTGTTTTTAATGCTGATTTCAGTAATAAAAGAGTTCAAAGAACAGCAATTGCGAATATCGTAAATGGCAAAGGGCAAACAACTAGAGATCTTGATATTATAATGATAGTAAGAGAATTTGCTGATGAAAATCTATCAACTGAAGTTTTCAATGAAAATGATTTTGCTGTTTATCCAAATCCAGCAAGTGATGAGGTGTCAGTAAGGTTTGATAGTGATGTTGAGATTAACGTTAAGATATACAATTTAATGGGCCAACTAATTTATAGAAAAACTAATATTTTTTCTGGAGAATCAGTTGATGTTTCATCTTTCGCAAGAGGGATGTATATTGTACACTTTTCAAATAACGAGAAGAGTATAAGTAAAAAAATCGTTCTTCAATAGAAGGACAACATAAAAAGCGTCATAATGACGCTTTTTTTTGTACCCTAACAAGATTGTGAAGTTGCTGGTTTAGTTGTTGTACACTGTCCATCAGGAACAACAGCTCCCAGATTATCCTTACAAGTTACGGTTCGAGTTTGTGTTCCTGTTGCTCCTTCATTCCAGGTACATGCTGCATTCAATGAAGTACATGCAGTTGATGATGTCGGTCCTGCACACTGATTTACCGTTGTTGTATTAGTCGCTACCCATGAACAATCTCTATTCAATGAAGTACATGCAGTTGATGATGTCGGTCCTAAACAAGAAAGGAACGTTGGTGTGTATCGATTGTTACACGCAGAGTATTCAGGACAAACATAGTCATATCTAAACTGCTGTGCTTGTGTAGCTACAATCGCATCGGTTGTTGAACTCTGATCTCCACACCAAATAGCTGAACAGTTTGGCGTATTAACCGGAGATCTAACCCATCCTGAACCAGTCCAACGAGCTTTGTACCATTCTGAGTTATTTATTCCTCCTGTGTGCACTCTTACACTCCCTTGATTAGAAAGAATCTGATTGAATTGTGTTGAAGATAATTGAGAATGCCCCTCTGAGGTATATGTACTATATGAATAATAGTATTTGTACTGAGCTTCTGTTTGGTTAGCCATGTAATAGTCTTGAGTTGTTGAACAACCAGAACAAGTTCCTCCTGTTGCCCCCATTGGATTTAAGCTATTAACACTACCTACCTGTACCCTGCTACCGTTATACACTCTATGTTCAACCCAATTGAATGCTGTCGTGTTATCAATCCAAACTTTTTGTGAAACAGGTGATACCGTATACACCCCTTCACATGAACCCCCCGCAGTTGTAGTTGTCCATGAACCTTCACATGAACCTAGAGAAGCTGAAGTACAACTTCCCCATGCTGATGTTTCCCATGAATATGTTGCTGGTCCATTTCCACAAAGAGTAATCAAACCATCTTCATTTGAACAAACATATCTTGGGTTAGTTGCAGAAAGGTCAGCAAGAGCTGTAGACATAATGTTTCCATTTACATAAATACCTGAAGTTGTATATGTACCCATCCATGTTGCACCAAAACGAGCAGCATCAAGAACTTGTGTAACACCATTTACTTCTAAATCTTTGAAAGCTGCTGCTTTTTCTGAATAGATTTTTAAATCATCAAAAACTGATGCAAATGATGCTGATGGATCAGTAGCTGTCTGATCAGTAAAGATTACTCGAGCATACTTATTCTGAAGATCAGTTCCTGAGATAAACTTAGCAACAGTTGGCGTTTGAGCTACGGCTATATATCCAAGTGCAAATGTAGCAATAGCAAGAACTAGGACTCCAGCTTTTCCTCTAAATAAATGTAAAAACTTTTTCATATATGAGAATATTGTACCATGTGTAAATAAATAATGACAAATACATTCTACACTGACATGCATTAAGCACAGCTTTTTATAGATTTATTAAAGAAAAAATTTTGAAATGTTTTTCGTTTCCACAGAAAGCTAACTTAAAAAGCGTCGAGACTGACGCTTTTTAAATTTAAATGTTTCTTTAATAAGACTAATTACGAACATGCCGGAGCAATTGGTACAAATCTGCTATAGAAACTAGGTCCTGAAATCCATGACTCTGGACTTCCAACGGTAGAATATGACGGAGTATTATTTGTAGGTGGATTATATGGATCTCCAGAAGCATTTGTGTAGATCACACTTCCTGGGCTTCCACCTCCATTTACCTGATATTTATAGTATGGATTAACTCCAAGAGGATTCCCATTTGAAACACACTCGTAACGATACCATGTATTATCCGAACCACTAACATAATACCCATAACAAGCATCTTGCAAATTAGTTGTTGGATTAATTGAAACCTTTGATTGATTAAAGTACCCATAACTTGCTCCCTTCCAGTTGAATGGAGAGCCATCTACCCAAATAGGGCTACAGCTACTTGTATTTGAAACTGCTGCTGTTCCGGTAATTTGAATACTATTAGAAGTAACGGTTGCTCCAGTTGATTTACAAATTGCGGTAATACTTGCATTCCAAGTAATAGGTCCAAAATTACCATGAGACACTGGTGAAACATCAGTTTGTGCTGAAGTTGAAGTGGTTGGTCCTGATACTCTTAGGCTTACATTTTCATAAGCTGATTCATCAAAATCTACGTTCACTATTCCATTTGCACCAGAAGTAATTGTTGGGTCTTGACTAACAGAAACATCTCCTGCTGTTAATACTGGAGCCTGACAAGAAGAAACACAACTTTGAGATACTGCGGGCTTTGTTGCAGTACACTGCCCGTCAGAAACGACAGTACCTATATTACTTCGACACTCAACAGTTCGAGTTTGGGTTCCACTTGTACAACTCCCCCAATTTGAAGTATACCAAGAGTAGCTCGGCTGTCCTTCACAAGGAATAAGAGTATGCCGAAATGAGCATAGATTCTTGTTGGTACCCGTGTTTTTTAGAGAAGTTGCCATGATTGAACCATCAACATTTAATCGTTGTGAGAGAGGCAGTAACGAAATATCTTCAAAAGCGTTATTTGGATTTGCAACCTTAAACCCTGAATTCTTATCACCTATCCACGTCATCCCTGAAATAAGCAGATTATTTAACACCATGAACATACTTCCTGGTTTTGGAAATTGACTCAATGCAGATCCACTTCCAGAAACATTGATTCCATATCCTGGATTATCCAAATCACCGATACTTAATCGTGAAAGTGGTTGGGGCATATTTCCTGGATGTAATAAAGGTGTTATTGGATCTCCTGGTGCTGCTTCAACCGAGGTAACAGTCATTCCTAGTACGAGTATTAATACTGTATATACAATTGTTTTTAATGATTTCATATATCTATTATGCATTAGCTCTCGATAAATTGGAAGTTATTAACATCTGCATTATCCGGACAATTTGGTCCAGGACAAGTATCATCTACTCCACATCGTACTTGTGCAGATCCAACAATAATATCATTAGTGTTATCCCCTTCACATTGAATTCTAAAGAATGACCCTGAATTACCACTTGTAATTAATCCTGAATTTTCTCCTGAAGAACTTGTCCCTCGAGATCCTGGACTATTCCAAGGAGCATTTCCTGCTGTTTGACAGTTTGATACATTCTTAGAATTCCAAGAAACAGTAGCAGTTTGTCCACATGCACCAATATTTGCTGACGATCTTCCATTTACAAGAACATCGATGGTTTCAGCACATGGCCCATCAGCATCTGAAGGAGTGTTTGCTCGCGAAACGTTAGAAAAATCTAACAATCCCATTCCAACCTGAACATCACCTTGTGATTGACCACTTACATACTGTGTATCCTTTGCTTCTCCTGCTGAAAATGAACCAGTATTTGTTGAGTACACTACAGTTTGAAGACCTTCAATTGTTCCTGTATATCCACCCCATGCGAAATTTCCATCGGGAGAAAGTGCATCTGCTTCATCATCGGTACCGTAATCAAAATCAATCCATCCAAGTGTCTCATTCCATCCCCTTCCGGTGAAATATCCGCCTCCATTCTCGGTAGTTACATAACTTACTGAATATCCATGATCAGGTTCCCATGGATCAGTAAGAGAATTAACATAAATGTTTTGACCATCCTCAGGTAAGTTTGTTGCGATAATATACCCAGTGAGATTTCCTGTGTTCTGATAGGTACTACAATCAACCTGAGCATCAGATTGAAAAGTTGGTACACTTACCCCTACGATAAGTGAAAGAGTTAAAACTACTGCAATTTTTTTCATCATGTTTTTCATAAAAATATTATTGATTATAGAATAAACGTAGTTTATCCTCTCGTTCTTCTGGTGTTAATGCTGGAACCTGTGCCTGATATTCAATAAGGGTTTGCTCTCTTAGCTCTTGTTCAATACGTCGCTCCTCTTCAGCTTCACGACGTTCATTTTCTTGCACATGCTTTCCTGTCCAAACTCCAGCAAGGTATACAAGACCAAGGAAAATCAATAGTCCTACTACCCATAGGACAACACGTGAACTTCCTGAATCTTGTTCGGGTGACCTTGAGGTTTTTAAAATGCCATGCATTTCTTCTGGTAACACTTGATTGTCTTTAATAAATGTATTCATATCTAATGCATAAAGTATATCATGATAAAGAATAAGGTGAAAAGAAAAAACAAGCCTAGCTTGTTTTTTCTTTTCTATTCAGTATCTCCAAGTTCAGAAAGTGGTGTAAATCCATCATCTTCTTCTTGATCGTCTTCAACGATATGTGGATTACTACTTGTTCCTGAAATATCAATTTTCCATCCTGTTAATTTTGCAGCCAAACGAGCATTTTGCCCTTCCTTTCCAATAGCAAGTGAAAGTTGATCATCTGCAACTATTACCTTTGCTTGTTTTTTCTCAAGATCACCTTCAATATCAATAACTGAAGCTGGTGCAAGTGCATTAGCCACAAAAAGTAATTCATCCTCAGACCAAACGATGATATCAATTTTTTCTTCTCCTAGTTCTCCTACTACTGCATTAATTCTTGATCCACGCTGACCAACACAAGCACCAATAGGGTCAACGTCAGGGTCATGACTAACCACTGCAATCTTAGTTCGAGAACCTGCTTCTCGAGTAATTGATTTAATTTCAACTACTCCTGTTGCAATTTCTGGTGATTCGATTTTAAATAGTTCACGAATCAATTCTGGAGTACTTCGAGAAAGGTGAAGTCGAACTCCTCGTGTACCTGGTTCTACTTCTGAAAGAAGTACTTTAATCCGATCTCCTGGTTTATACCATTCTCCTCGTGATTGATCAGGCTTATCGATAACTCCAACCGTACGTGGAGCAAGTTCAACGAAAACTTTTCCTCCTACTACTTTTTGGATAATACCGGTAAGAATTGTTCCGATAAGTGATTCATATCTTTTCAATTTGATGTCTTTCTCTGCATCACGAAGTTTTTGCATAATAACTTGTTTTGCAGTCATTGCAGCAACACGTCCAAATTCTTCATTATCATCAAGCGGATTATCAAGTGGGAAGATGATTTCATCTTCTAATCCTGCATTAGCTCGTAAACGCTTTGCATCTTCAAGATACATATGATGTTCAGCATTGAATCTAACTCGTTCATCTTCTTCATTGTCTTCTTGAAAATCAGGGTCATCTAATTGCTCTTGAGTAAGTGCTGGTTTTACCAAACTATCATCAACAACAGTTTTCACTTGATAAAATTCAAGGTCTCCAGTTTCGGGATTAAAACGAGATCTAATTACTTGCCCTTTTGCTCCATAATCCTTTTTATATGCAGCAGCAAGAGAGTGCTCAATGGCTTCTAGTATTTTTTCTCGTGGAATATTTTTTTCTTCTTCAATTTGTTGCAGTGTTGACTGCAGTACTTTTAAGTCAAACATAATTTTATTTTGTTTCACCAATTACTGGTGATGATTAATTCCCGAATGAAAAAGAATATGTAAGGTACATATTCTTTTGTATTCGATACCTTTATAGTACCCGAATATTATGCTTCGGCAATATTTTGATCTTCAAAGACGGTATCGTCAGCGATAATTTCAAAAAATGCTTGGATATTAAAAGCTGATTCACGTACTTGATTAAGCCTATCATCCATTTGAATAATGGTTGAAAGGGTTAGTAATTCATCTTGTTCATCTGCACTAAGATTCTTCAATGAGCCTGCAACGTGTGAAATACTGTTGAGTAACTCAGTATGTCGTGCCCCTATCGCATAAGGAACATCAAGAGATACTAATTCGTTTACTAAAATATCATATTTTTCAGCTGCTTTTTTTAATTCGCTTTTTCTTGGTTCATCACTTTCCAATGATTCAACAAGTAGTTGAATGTCAGCAGTTTCAACTGGATATTTAGAGAGAAGAGATTCCATCTCCTGTTGATACTTTCGAGTGAGTTCTCTTGTATTTTCAACCAAGTTTAATTCGTCTCTAACATATAATCTTCCAGAAACAGGGATCTGCTTTACATACTCTGCTATGTTATTAGATATTTGATCTTGAGTTTCTGGATCTAAGGTTCCTCCAGATTCTTCAATAGCAAGTATCGCAGTATAGATACTTCTTCCTAATCTTTCTGATTCTGTCATGTTGGTTTCATAATTTTCAAAACCAGCATCTCTTCGTTCTTGAATATTTTTTCGATTTCTCACATATTGAGCATCATCCACCCCATCACTGTCAGTATCAGCAAGATATGGATTAAGACCCCAGAGGATCTCTTCCCAATCAGGTAAACCATCCATATCGGTATCAACATCACTTCTTTCTTCGTCTTCAAGAAATACGATATCAATTCCTCTATTTTTTTGTTCTGAGCGCTCCTTTTGACGTTCAATTATTGTATATATGCTGAATCCAACAATGATCAATGAGAGTGTGATGATGATAATACGGCGAACCCATAGGCTCGGAAGGAAATTCATGTTCATACCTATTAGTATACGAAGGCCTTCAACATTTTACAAACATGAAGCAAGGAAAAGAAAATCTTGAAGTGATACCGCTTCAGCTCTAACCTGCTTGGAATACCCTCGATTGATAAGTATTTGTTGCCAATATTCTTTGTCTTTCCATAATAGTGCCAAATTAGAAGCAAGCTGTTTTCTTTTGTGAGCAAAACCCGCCTTAATGATATTAAAGAATGCTTGCTCCTGATTGATATCAGAAAACACATTACGAGATATATTGCTAATAGTTATCACAGCTGAATCAACTTTTGGTTTTGGAGAGAAATATCTTCGAGGAACCTTCGTTACCATTTTTGCCTTTCCATATACGGCAACAGAAAGTGCAAGTAAACTATTTTTTTGAACATCAACGATACGTGAAGCAACTTCTTTCTGAATAAGTAAGGTCATTGTTTTAGGCTGACACACAGAGGAAAGAAATAATCTGATAATAGCGCTTGTAATGTAGTAAGGAACATTAGCAATAACTACATAGGATATTCCTGCATATCGTTTTGCAAGATCTATTTCCATGATATCAGCGTGGATTAAGATAAGTAATCCTGATTCAATGTATGAAGAAAGACGTTCCGAAAGATATTCAATCATTCGAATGTCTAGTTCATATGCATGAACGGTATACCCTCTTTCAAGGAGTGCTTCAGTAAGTACTCCCTTTCCTGGACCCACTTCAACAACAATATCTTCTGAAGATATTGAAGAAGATTCAATCATCGAAGAAACAACTTGGGGTGCATTTAAGAAGTTTTGACCTAGTGATTTTTTTGCACGAAGATTCATGGATACACTGTAGCAAAAAAGCATGTCTTTTAACATGCTTAAAACTCAAGGTATGAGGTTTGAATACCGCTATCACCATCAGCATCCACAAGAAGATGTTCAGGGATATCAACGATAAACTCTGAAGGTTCATTTATGCGTTGTTGACCAAAAATGGTTCTCATTTGAGCGTAGGAAAGATGAAGTTGTTTTTTAGCTCGAGTAAAGGCAACATAACACAATCTTCTTTCCTCCTCTTCTTCATGCTTGTTCTTCACCTCGTCACGAGATGAAGGAAATAATCCTTGTTCAAGACCAACAACAAATACTTGTTCAAACTCTAATCCTTTTGACGCATGAATAGTCATAAGTTTTACGGTATTTCCGTCTTTAGTGTTTGATCCTAAATTATCTTGATCTGAAAGTAAGGCAACTTCCTCAAGAAACTTCTCAAGAGCATACTCGTCATCATCATACTTGTTAGCATAGGTAACTAATTCCTTCATGTTTTCCAGTCTTTCTCTATCGTCTGCACTTCCTTCTTGTAGGGCTTTTTCAAGACCTGATTCTTTGATTACAAAACGAATAGTGTCTGAAGGTGTGTTTGATTGTGCATAGTGATATATTTTTGAAAGTACTTCAGTAAATTGCTGATATGCAATTTTTGATTTTCCAGATAGTTCTCCTGACTGTCCTGCAAAAATCTTTGCGATAGCAACTTTTCCTAAACCTCTTTTTGGTTCATTTATTATTCGCTTTATATCAGCAAGTGAATCAGGATTCAACGCTGATCTTAAATACGACATAACATCTTTAATTTCTTTACGAGCAAAGAATTTTACCCCTACCACCTGATATGGTAACGAATACCTTAGGAAAGCTTCTTCCAATATTCGTGATTGAAAGTTGGTTCTAAAAAGTACTGCAATTTCTCTTGGCTCTACTCCTTCACTTATATATCGCTGAGCTTCTGAAGCAACATACTCTGCTTCTTGATGCGCTGAAAAGGCTTGATATAAGCTAACCTTTTCTCCTTCTTCATTGTCAGTCACTAATTTCTTTTCAATACGTTTCGTGTTTTTTGAAATTACCTCATGGGCAACTTGAAGAATATTTGAAGTTGACCGATAGTTTTTTTCTAAAAGAACAATTGTTGCGTTTGGGAAATCTTTTTCAAAGTTTAATATATTTCGCATGTCTGCACCTCGCCAAGAATAGATGTTTTGATCTCCATCACCCACAGCACATATATTATTATGCTTTGCTACAAGTAACCTTATTAACTTATATTGAATAGTATTAGTGTCTTGATATTCATCAACATGTACATATTTCCAACGTTCTTGATATTGTTTGAGAATTTCCTCATTACGAGCAAGTAATTCATATGTCTTGGATAACAAATCAGAAAAATCTAAAGACTTTGATTCCCTTTTTATCTCTTCATATCGACGCCAAATTGAATGAACAATGCTTGATTGAGGATTTGAACCGGTTGCAAAAGTCTCAACATCAACATTATCTGATTTTGATTTTGAGATAATACTTCCAATAGTTTTGGGTTCCCATATTTTGGGATCAATATCCAATTCATTCATTGCCTGTTTGATAAGTGCATGGGTATCTTGAGAATCAAGTATGGTGAAGTATTTATTCAATCCAAGCAATGGTGCATGCTCTCGTAAGATACGAACACCAAGAGAGTGAAACGTACTTACCAAAGGAAGACCATCAATTTCCTGTAGCTCTGCATGTACTCGTTCTCTCATTTCTGTTGCTGCTTTATTGGTAAAAGTAATAGCTAAAATTGATCGTGGATCTACCCCTTGTGCGATAAGGTTAATGATTCGATGAACGATAGTTTTTGTTTTTCCTGTTCCAGCTCCTGCAATTACCAACAAAGGTCCATGAGTGTGTATTGCCGCTTGGTATTGTTGTTCATTTAATGAGTGCAGATGTGACATAGCAAGGAGTATATCATATTTAACTGAGGTGCTTTCATGATAAAAAACCCATTTCTGGGCTTTTTATCATGAGGCTACTTCATCTGCATCTTCTGAGTTTAAGAATATATCTAATTCCTCAAGTACAATGCTTTGAAATGACGGAAGGTGTTGTTCGATAAATTGTGCCATATCATCTTCTGATGGATTAGAGACGATAAATGTTTGGAAAATATTTTGTGTTTCCTCGCCAGCTTCGGTTAATGAACGTATCAATGAGGCTTCCATAATCATTGATGATGTTTCATTGATCAGCTCCTTCTTTTGTTCTTCGGTATAGTCAGAAAAATCAAATGCTGCTTCGATAAGCTGATCAATAGTTAATTGTTGTTCTTGTTCCATATGTTGTTTAGTATGACGCACATTAAGTTAGATATCAACGCTGTGCTTCAGTTAATGATTTTTTTAATTGCTCTAGATCCACGTGTTCGTATATATACTTCCATCCTACTAATTTATCTGTTCCCTTAATCCTAAAAGTCTCAGAAGCTGATTTGAAAGGTTCTTTATTTATCTCAAGACCCATCAATTCCATTAATTGATCATTCATCTGCATGAAATTTTCAGGGTACTGAGTATTTTCAAAAAGAGTAATGATATATTCAGGAACTAAAAGATTTTCAAACTTTGGTCCAAGAGATTTTCCAATAATACTTCCACCAATATTTTTATATCCAGGAAGAGAATCTAAAGAACGTACTGTTTTTTGGAAATAATTTTCAGGTAATGAAAGTTTTTCATCTGACAATAGTATCTCTTCTTTCAGAGTAGATTCTGGAAAGACTTCTTCAAGATCAATACGTGTTTCAACTATTGGTTCTGAAATATATTCTTCCTTTAAATTAATATCTGTTTCAGGAGTATCATATATTGTTTGAAAAGCACCCTTGTTAGTTAAATACTCTCGATGTTTCTCAATATCTTCTCCTTCAAACTCTTCACCACTTATATGTAGTTCCTTTTTCTCACCTGTATATATTCCATCTTTTTCGGTAATACCTTCATATTCTTGTGATACAAGTTTTCCATCTTTAATTGAAAGTTCGTAACCAGCATTTTTATCCAAATAGACTCTCACCTCTTGTGTATCAGAAATATATCCTGTTTCAGTTGCAGCCTTTGCTGAGGCATTAATAAGTTCTCGTTGTGTTGGATTTTCTCCAAGATTGAAATATTCCTTTAATTCAGGACTATTTTCAATTTGTCTTTTAAATGCATCGGTTATTCCTTCCCCCTCCCCTATCTTTATATCCTTGTATGAAGGAATATGTTCTTCAAGTTGAACAATCTCTTCTTTTAATTCTGGAACATCTTTTTCAATTTCCAAATGTTCTATTTGATTTACCTGATCAACATTAGTAAAAGGTGCTATGTGTTCAAGAATGTTAGCATCAGAAATACCAATTGATCTTAGAATATCAGCTCCAGTTTCCCGAGTAATACCAGAAAAAAGCATTCCTCCTAGAACACCTGATATTTTCTTAAATCGTTCTGAACTTCTAATATTTTTTGCTAATGAAGCGTCGTTAATATTATCTAACCTATGTAGATACGTATTTTTTCTATGCTGAAGAATGTTATCTTTTTCTTCTTCTGAAGTTATTGATTCAGGATTCTGAAGCCCTTCTTTCCTTAGTTTTATCAAATCACTTCTAAAATCTTTTCTGATGAATTTGTCATAGAATCCACGACCAATACCTTGTCCAAAATATGCACCAGGTACACCACCTACTACTGAAGCAAGTCCTGTTCCAAAACCAAAAACACCCATAAGTCCACTAATTCCAACAGAAACAAGAACTCGACTTGAAAGTTTTTTTGTACCTCCTGATTCTTCATACCAGTCTCCTAATGTTTTAAAATTTCTACTAGATCGAGATAATAATTGTTTTCCTAAACTATCTTTACGCTCCTTGTAATTAGCAATTCTGTTTTTTAAAGTATGTGATCTTTTTTCTAAGATTCTTACTCGCTCCTGGAGGATAGTAAGAGTATCTTTAGATTCTACAGATTTCTTTGAGGTAACATCTTCGATTCTTTTATTAAAATTAGCTATTCGATTCTTAATAATCTCTTGTTGCTGTTCCTCTGCTTGAAATTCTTCATCACTTTCAGCTCTATTTTTTATTGAATCTGCTGCACCTTTTATCTTTTCAAGGAAAGGATCGAAAGATTCTTTATCAAAACTAACCTTATCAACAAGTGCCTGAATATTAATCTTAGGAATATCAAATGAAAATTTTTCTCGAAGAGAGTTAAACCTACTTGTTACATATTCTTTGCTTTTTTGGAAGAACGGAGTTTTTTCTTCTTCACTGTTTTCAACTATGGCCTCAGGTTCATGTTCCAAAATATCTTCATCAAGCTCAGGTATTTTCTTATCTGCATCTTGGAAAGATTCTTCCAAAGAAGAATCAAGTCCTTCAGTACTTTTCTTTTGCTCTAGGTATTCTTGAATTTTACTAAGATCATTTTTTTCATCAGCATCTAAAGGAATCTTATTCTTTGCCTTTTCTATGTATTTCTTAACTTTTGATTTTAGTTCCTCTACGTACCCTTTGTCATCTTCAATAGACGGAGATGATTCACCTTGATTCAAAGTATTTTCTTCTATCTTACTTGTATATCCGTATCTTTTATTAAATTTATCAACCTGATTATTCATATATGTATGTATCTTAGTATATCAGTAATGTACTGATATTATGTAAAAATATTATACAATATAATTAATATCATATCAATGGACGGAATATCTGAACTTGATATCATTTAGACATACTAACCGTGTAGCAATACACTTGTAAGTATCACGGGAACATTTATTTTATTTGGACTGTTGATACGATTGAGGCTTATTAAACCTAATGCTCAAGACCCTGCTGACCATCAGCCGGTGACATATAAGATGATAAAACCAAAGGTTTTATTTTCATCTGCTACTATTTTAGCCATATTATTTGTGGTTCCTGTGGTATTTACCCTAAGCCAAGCTATGGAAACTGAGTACGTTATTCGAACTAACGAAAACTCACAAAGTATGACGCTTCTGAGCTCAAACTTTAGTATAGAAGTACCAAAGGCAATTGGAGGTCCAGATGCTCCACATATTGAAGATGGAACTCTTCATCCACAAATTGGTATGAGTTCAGCTCTCGCAAGCCAAGTTGAGCAAGACGAAGATGGAACAAGTTACTATATTGTTCAAAAAGGTGACACCTTATCTGAAATTGCTGAACTCTTTGGTGTTTCTATTAATACTATTATCTGGGAAAACAATATTGGAAAGAGTATTAAACCAGATCAGGAGCTAAAGATTCTACCAGTTACAGGAATCAGACATACGGTAAAGAAAGGAGATACAATTAGTAGTATTGCAAAGCAATATGATGTTGAGCAAGAAGATATCACTGTCTACAACGATATTGATGAATCAAGATTGGTTGTAGGAGGGACAATTATCATTCCAAACGGAGTGAAAAAACAAGTAGAAAATCCTTCACCTAAAGCAAAGACAAGTACGCCAGTATCATCACCTAGTTCATCAGTTCAAGGAGGGTACTACATTAGACCAACTACAGGTAGTGTTAGTTCTCGATTTGGTGTTCGTTCTCGGGGATATCACTATGGTATTGACTACGCTGCTCCAACAGGTACTCCAATTGTTGCTTCTGCTTCAGGTACTGTACTAAAAACAAGCTGTGGTTCTGGATATGGAAATTGTTTGATCATTAGCCATGATAACGGAACACAAACACTGTATGCTCATGCAAGTGTGTTGTATGTATCAGCTGGAGCTGTGGTAAAGCAAGGACAAAAGATTGCAGCAGTTGGTTCAACTGGACGATCAACAGGTCCTCACTTACACTTTGAAATTATCAAATCAAATGGTCAGAAGCTTAACCCTGAAAAATATATTCAATAAAAAAGAAACATCTTACGATGTTTCTTTTTTTATTTAGTATATGCAATACAAGTTGTTGATGAAGGATTAACAAGTAATCGTTCTTCTTTAATATTCTCCTTGCATACCTCACAGATTCCATAATTTCCTTCTTCAATTGCTTCTAGAGCTTTATTAACCTGCTCATATCGTGACTCAAGTATTCCTAGAATTGCAATATCTTCTTCTAGTTCTTCTGCAACTTCTGCATCATCAAGAGGATCAGCATAGTGTCCTTCTTCTCTTTTAGGAACGACAATCCAATCACCACTTTCGCTAATTTCTCTTCCTAGGGAAGATAATTCTTCGATGAGTGATTCTTTATTCGCAAGTAATGCATTTTTTTGTTCTTCAATATTCATACGTACATTATATACCTTGTAATAATAAAAAAAACCACATTAGTGGTTTTAATTAAAAATATTCTCAAAAGCTCTTCGTTCGATGATTTCATTTATCACTGATTCATGACGAGTTATCAAAATAGTACTTTCATCTAAGAATGTGTATAGGAGAATAACATCACCTTCTCTTAGAGAATTTGCTTCTGCAGTATTTACTACGAAACTTACAGAACCAGGCCCAAGGCTACCTAAGAATTCACCGTTTCCTTCAAGTGTACCATTAGCATTTACGGTATACCCCGATCCTAAATAATTATTCTCTCGAATTGTAGTATTTAATTGGTCTAGGGTATCAAGAGAAATGATACATTCATTTGGTTCAGCAATTTCAAGACCTTGATCTTCTTGATACTTGATAAGTGCATTACAAACTTCTCTGTCATAGATTCCATCAAATTCAGATATATCATACCCTTCGTTATACAGCACCATTTGAAGATTTCGTACCTCTTCATTGAAGGTTCCAAGACCCATTTGTTGAGTAAAGAAATCATTGATTGTTGCAGCCTCTCCACCAAATAGATTTCCAGCTCCTACTACCATTTGTTGAATTAAGGCTACATCCTCTGCTGAAATAAATGTCTGATCTAGAGTTCCAGGTGTTCCTCCGTTGTTTCCAATGAATGACTGAAGTGCTTGTTGAGTAACAATATCCAATTCACCAGTTACAGAAAGAGGATCAAGAAGTCCCATTTCAACAAGTGCTTGTTGAACAGATTTAATTCCCTCTACATCGTTATCCCCTGGATAGACATTCTTTCCAATAGGTAAATTGTTTCCAATGGTTACCCAAGTAACGTTATTATTTAATCCTAAAGCATCTTTTACAATAGCAATCAAATTAGCCAGTTCTTGAATAATTTCTGATTGCTGGATCTGTGGAGGGAGTGTCCTGATAATCTGTTCTAGATCTTGAAGAGCCCCAGCAGCAAATCTCAGCGTATCATCAGCAAGTACATCAGCATATGCGATTTGAAAAAATGCATCAGCTGCTTTTTCTAAACTATTTGCTAATCCTGATTGACCCAAAACTCTTACAATCCTTGAAATTATTCTTAACCTCGTTGCAGCTTGTGCCGCAACCTCCCTTATTTCACCGTTTAATCCACGGTTGAATTGATCGTTCAACTGTTCAGTCTCAAGAGCATCAAAACATACTTTTACCGAAGGGTCGCTACTTTCAATTGGAAATTCTGTACCATCAGCGGTCACTCGATATCCGTTAATGATCTTGTTATTATTGTCAATACAATATCGTTTGTTTCTGGTAAGTGGTGAGATGCATTGTACACCACCACCCTGACGTGATATCTGTCTTGTATTTTCTATATTTACCTGTCTATCTTGTAAGTAGAAATCATCAAGACTTGAAGGTCCCTGATTCACTTGAGAACCATTCTGATCAAAACAAAGATTCTTTCCAGAAAGGTTTTGTAATCGAAGCAGATCAAGATACTGTGTACAACTCTTTCTTCCTTCAAAATCTAAACTCACCTCTTCTGCCAAATTACACTGTACCCCAGGTTCACCTTCAAGATCATTTGAAACTACTCTATTTCCTTGCCTACATTCAATACGATTACACTGATATGGCTTGTAACAAATATCATAAGGTTCAACAGCTCTATCTTCAGGATTTATTCTATCTCCACTAACTGGATCAAAACAAATATCTGAAGTGTATGCAATATCACTAAACCCTAGAGAATTATTTACTGAAATAAGAGTATCGGTTCCTGTCAGCATTTGTTTACAAACATAACTAGAATCATTTCCAACTTCTTGTGGTGTTTTTGGTTCACTCATTAGCCCAGTTTGTGGATCAAGTAAATCATCATAACAAGTTACGGTACTTGAAGGGGTTACTGTTCCTGGTAACTCATTTCCGGTTAGGACATCAATACATCGCTTAACCGCTTTGTAACACATAACTTGTCCAGCATCGTTGTTTATAGTCTCAGTGACAAAAGTTCCACCAACCTGTGCAAAAGCACGTTTTGCCATAAATGGTTTAGTAAGAAAATTAGATATTAATAGTGAAATCGTTTCACTAGGTTCGATATCAACATCAGCATCGATAAATTCTTCTGTTTGATTTTCAAAGTCTTCAGGTAGTTCTTGATTAAACTCAGAACCGTCTGAACGAATAAAATCAAGAAGTCCCTTTTGATCATTTTCTCGAGGAACATAGCGTGAAACACGTACATTCTTGTTTTTAATAATATCATCTGAGAAACCATCTTGAATTAGTGATCGATTTGCAGCTTCATCTGGTAGATCAAGATAACTTGCAAGATCATCAATCATTGTTGGTTCCCATTGCTTCATACCAACGAAAGCTCTGTCATATGAAATTGCTTTAAGGATAACAAAGGGGTAATTCTTATCAGTGGTGTACACTCCATGCATAAAGTTGTTTTCAATATTGTTGTACAACAATTCAGGTGTTTTTGCCCCTGTCTTATCAAAAATCTCTTTAATCCCCATTCTCCTTAAATTCCCCATTTCATCTTTCTGAACATAGTAAATCTGAGATACTGAATCAGTATCATGATCTCTTTTAAGAAGAGTTCTAATTGCTTCATTAGCTTGAAAAGCTTCAATGCTAGTGGTATCAATACCCAAATCTTGGTCAGAATACACCAAAGAACGAACTCGTTCATTCGTGATGAAAGTTACTTCATCCTTTGGCTGGAAAAAGGTGAGCCAAGTGACCACAGAAAGAACAAGGAGAATAATGCTTCCAATGAAATATTTTCCATTTCTACTTGTGAAAGGTGAGTTTGCTTTCTTAAGTTCTTTTTCAAATCGAGCCTTTTGAATCAACTCTGACATGGTCTTAGGATCATTAGCCCCCATAGCTCGTGACATGTCTTGATAGTAGGTTGTTTGAATACCGAGATCTTTCTTTGGCTCCTCCACCTGTTCTTGTACATCTACTTCTGGAATTTCTTCTTGAGCTCCTAAATCACGTGCAATTTCTGCTTCAAGAGAAGCAACCGTCTGTTCACTGACTGGTAAATCTTGCACAGCATCAATGGGAAGTGAATCAGTAGGTTCAGACTCTACATGTTTTGATGGTACAGAAGGAAATGGAATATCAGAATTCTGATTCAATTGAGAAAATTCATTAAAAAGATTCTCTAATTCATCTACATCATTCTTTGTACTAGGTTCATGATTATCATTTAAGGGAGTATTCATATTGGTATTGTATCGCGTGGCTTACATTCAAACAAGAAAAAACAACCAAAAAGGTTGTCTTATTTCTTTAATCCTAGTTTCTTTACCAGTGATTGATATGCTTCAAAATCACTATTTTTAAAGTTTCGAAGAAACTTTCTTCGAGTATCTACCATCTTGATAAGTCCGCGTCGACTATGAACGTCTTTCTTGTGCACTTTAAGGTGCTCAGTTAGTTCATCAATACGCCCAGAAAGAAGTGCAATCTGAACAGCAGGAGAACCAGTATCGGTATCATGTGTCTTTACGTCATCAATGATGTTTTGTTTTGCTTGGTTACTTAACATATGGAATGAAGATACCACAGCAATGGTTTTTTGCAATACTACAGCTTGAATATCTTTGTCTTTTGATAACCATTTGATATAGTGGCCACATGAAAACCAATATTGAAAAAAAAGAACAGTCAGAAGTAGTTATCACCGTTACCCTTCCAAATAAGGATCTTGAAGGGTACCGTTTAGACGTTGAGAAGAAATTTAAGGATAATCTGGAAATTGATGGATTTCGAAAAGGAAAGGTTCCTGAGGATATCGCAAAGAAACATATTAATAATATGAGAGTTCTTGAAGAAATGGCTCATCGTGCAATTTCTGAAAAGTATATTGATATCCTTAAAGAACATGATATTAAAGCAATTGGTAATCCAAATATCAGTATTACTAAAATTGCAGAAGGTAATGATCTCGAATTTACCATTACCACAGCTGTCTTACCTGAAATCAAGGTAGCTGATTTCAAAAAGATTGCTAAAAAGATTAATGCTCAAGAACTTGATGCTGAAGTGAGCGGTGAAGAAGTAGATGGTGCTATCTTAAACCTAAGAAAGATGAGAGCACAACAGCAATTATCATCAGACGCAAAAGAAGGAGAAAATGTTCCATCATGGAACGAAATATCAGAAGAAAACCTTCCTGAAATGACTGATGAGTGGGTAAAAGAAATAGGTCCTTTTACAACAGTAGAAGATTTTGTAACTAAGATAAAAGAGAATCTCCTTGAAGAGAAGAAGGTAAGAGCACTTGATAAGAAACGGATTGCTTTAGTTGATGAAATCCTAGCAGAATCAGATATCGAAGTTCCTCAAATGATGATTGATTATGAACTGGATAAAATGCTTCATGAGTTTGAACACAATATATCTATGACAGGAATGAGTTTTGATGATTACCTCAAATCAATTAATAAGACACGTGAAGATTATAAAAAAGAGTGGAATGATCAAGCTAAGAAACGTGCGCAAACACAACTTATGCTCAATCACATTGCTGAAGTTGAAAAAATTGAACCAACTGATGAAGAGATTCAACAAGAAGTTAAGAAAATCATGGAACAATATAAGCATAATCCTCAGATTAATGAGACTCATGTCACTTCATATGTTTCATCTGTACTCTCACATCAAAAAGTATTTGAATACTTAGAGAGTATTTCTTAAAAAAACAACATACTGTTGTTTTTTTATATTAAAAAGAGATATACTATCTGCATGAAATCAAAGAAATTTGGGCATAAGTTTGAATTACATATTGACGATCAACTAAAACAAGTTTTTGTTGGAAGACATACACTCTTTTCAGTTCTTAGCTTTACGGTAGCAGGTATTCTTATCGGTGGAACTATAGAGAAAATGCTCCATGAGCTCATTGGAAAGCCTCTTACTCTTTTAATCGGCCTTGTGTTGTTAGTAATAAGTGGGCTTGTATTGAAGGAATTTAATGACTAATATTGCCGGATATAAACTCATTGGTATACTAACACTATGTTAATCCCAACTGTTATTGAAAAAACGCATGCTGGAGAGCGAGCGTATGACATTTATTCACGTTTACTCAAAGAACGAATCGTTTTCGTTGGTGGAACCATTAGTTCAGACCTAGCAAATAGTGTAGTTGCTCAGCTATTGCATCTAGAACAAGAAGATGCTGAAAAGGATATTACTATGTATATCAATTCTCCTGGAGGATCAGTTGATGCTGGAATGGCTATGATAGACACCATGAACTTTATCAAACCAAAGGTATCAACCGTATGTGTTGGTATGACAGCATCTATGGGCGCAATGATTCTTTCTCAAGGAGAGCCCGGAAAGAGATATGCTCTTCCAAACAGTAGAGTAATGATTCATCAACCGATGACTGGAGTTGAAGGTCAGGCTTCTGACATCATGATCACCGCAGAAGAAATTATCAAAATAAAGGATAAGTTAGCAGAAATGATTGCAAACTCTTCTGGACAAAAGAAAGCAAAAGTAGAGAAAGACATGGACAGAGATTTTTGGATGTCAGCGGAAGAAGCAAAGAAATATGGAATCATTGATGGAATTATTAAAAAAAGAAAGTAAATCTTTCTTTTTTTGTTTTTAATTAAAAAAATAATATATAGTTTTGTCAATAAACAAAATCAATATAATCGTTGTATTATAAGCATATGAAAGCTTTTTAGGTTTCAGAAATTACTCAGAACATAGTAACCAATATTATATATATGAAAAAACAAGATTTAATTAACATGGTAGCAGACATCACTTCAGGAACTAAAACTCAAGCTGATGAAATTGTGAATGGAATTTTTGATGCTATTGCAGGTGAAATGGCAAAAGGAGGAACTGTTGATATCGCTGGATTTGGAAAGTTTGAAGGAAAAATGCGTGAAGCACGAACTGCTCGAAACCCTCGAACTGGAGAAATGGTAAAAGTAGATGCTCAACGAGTACCTAAATTCAAAGCAGGAAAGAAACTAAAAGATACCCTAAAAGGTTAGCTATATATAATAAAAAACGACATTATGTCGTTTTTTATTATGCCAATATTTAGAACCAACTTTCTAACCAATTTTTCATCATATTGATTTCCTTGTCCTGAACATCAATTATTTCTTGAGCAAATGCTTGCAATTCTGGTCTTTGAGTTTTTTCCTTTAATATCGCTGCCATATCAACAGCTCCTTGATGATGTACAATCATGTCTTCTAGAAAAATCATATCAAGTTCATCTCCTTCCTTTCCTTCCATGCGAGCAGTCATATCCATCATCATACCTCCCATGTCCATACCTTTCATAGAATGATTCATTTTTGAATGATCCATTTT
Organism: uncultured Candidatus Saccharibacteria bacterium; assembly: GCA_964592365.1. Classification (GTDB taxonomy): domain Bacteria; phylum Patescibacteriota; class Minisyncoccia; order Phycocordibacterales; family UBA1006; genus UBA1006. The sequence goes on from CAZQDL010000001.1 coordinate 43,370, forward strand.
CATTGGGCATGATGTCTTTGAGTTAATAAAGTATCCGATTCCTCCCCCAACAAGAAGAGTAATAATAGCGATAAGTATTGTATTTGTTTTCATATATATAAAGATTAGTGTTTTAAATAAGCGAATAAAATATTAGCCTACAATTATCTATATTTGAGATCTTGCCAATTGCTTATGTGAAAGGGGTATTCTTTCTCTTACCCTGCTAAAGTTATTTTCATAGAATGATTCTAATACACACTCATGCAACAAAGATGATCGTGAAACATCGGATATATTTAAGTATTCTGCTGAAACCTTAAGCTGTTCGCCATCAATTTTTTCACATATATCCAGTTTCTTTTCATGATGGCACTCATCAACGGAACAAACACTATCAGGAATTTGATGTCTATTTGAATGTTGTGCATGCACCTGAAAAGAATGATGACCAACAAGCATCATCACGATGAATATCATTCCTATGCTTTTATAGAAAGCTGACAACATATTACTAATTAGATAATACCATATTGTATTGATTTCTTGAAAAAATGGACTTCTAAAATCCTATACTTGTTAGGTTAATTAAGGAAAGATAATTATGAAACGAACCAAAAAGTAATGCACACAACATGGGAAAGTGCTGAGACAGATATACTATACCCAATGAAATAATTCAAAATCTTAAGCTGCAAATACTTGCATAATTCACCTAACCTTTCATTCGAACAAACAAAAAAACCTTGTTTCACAAGGCTCTTGGAAGAATTTAAAGAGATGCTTTTCTCACTGTGCGGGTGGAGAGAATCGAACTCTCGTCCTCTGCTTGGAAGGCAGATATTCTACCACTAAACTACACCCGCATATTCACATGCCACAAAGTGACATAAAAAGCATATTATCATAGGAACTGTTTTATGCAAACAAAATAACCATCAAAGATGGTTATTTTGCAGGATGTTCATGGCTAAAAAATTACCTATGTAACCCGCCACTCACAAATATAATATACATGAATTATTTTTTTTGTCAATTATTTAAATCCTGGTTGTTATCAATAGATCTTTGTGCTAATATCTTGCGTATTCGGGGTGTGGTGTAACGGCTAACATGCTTGTTTTGGGTACAAGTGACTCCGGGTTCGAATCCCGGCTCCCCGACAACATTATTATTTTACTTGTTTCACATGAAACAAAATAAATATACTCAGTTTGTTTCACATGAAACAAGGTAAACATAGCCATATTGTTTCATATGAAACAATAAAAAGTTATATATACCAACAAAAGGTTTCATATGAAACCTTTTTATTAAATAATTATTAAGGACATTTTAAAAGACAAATGCATGTCCTTTATTCCCACAATCCACTGAGTTATCCACAATTGTCCAATAGAAGACCTGTGTCCTATGGAAAAGCTTGATTAATTAATAAAAGTATTTACAATCAAATCGTTGGTTCAAATCCACCTGTGGTGAAATGGATATCACAACGGTCTTCGGAACCGTTATTCCAGGTTCGAGTCCTGGCGGGTGGACATATATATAAAAGACCTTTTGCAAGGTCTTTTATGCTAGGTACTTTCTGATGTCCTCCTTTGTTAGCCCAATCTTCTTTCCAGGATTGAATATATTATTAGGATCAAAGATATTCTTTATTTCTTTGAAAACTAACATCATTTCCTCTCCAAACATTTGTGGAAGAAAAGGGGTTCTTACAATACCATCATTATGCTCTGCAGTAATGGAACCGCCGAGGCTTAGAGCCAAATCGTATACTTTCTCTGAAATTTCCACAATTTTATCCTTGTTTTCCTCTTTATTCATATCAACCAATGGAATTATGTGAAAATTACCATTTCCAAGGTGACCAGCAATGGTATACATGAATTCATCCTTATATTCATCTAATATTTGAACTAGTTTAGGAATATACTCAGGAAGATACTTAGGGTCCACAGCTATGTCGTCGATAAATGGGGCAGTACGTGTCCCTTGTCCCGTTTTTCTTGTCTTTAGTGAATGTTCAGTTAATAGTTTAAAGCTATCATGTCTGAAATCCCAGTATTTTTGTGCATTTTTCTCGCCTTTTACGATAAATGACTTAAGCCCAGGTATTTCTCGTTTAAGATCATTAAGTTCGGCTTTTACTTCTTTTTCCAAAGTAAATCCGCTTGAATCAACACTTTCAGCAAGAACGACAAACTTTGGAACTCCTCCAGTAAGAGCCATCCAGAATTCTGGCAAAAATCTTATACTATATTTCATTGCTGAGAAGAAACCCTTGTCCTTTATAAAGTCCTTAAAGAATTTAATCCCTATTTTGAAGGTATTATCATCATAGAGCTCAATAGTTTCTAAATCATACTTGTTCAAAACAGTAACAATTTGAGGTAATTGTTGAATATCATCAACAAACATAACGATAAGTGCCTCTTTTTCCTCCTGTTTCACAAGCTTATACTCTATTTTCGTAATAATTCCAGTTGTTCCCTGCGATCCAACAAATAACTTTGTTAAATCAAAGTATCCATTACCAGCCTCAAAGGATTCAATAGAATCAGCTGATATTACATCCCAAATCAGGTATCCAGCAGCATTTTTAGCTGTTTTTGGCCTTTTTTCTTGAATAATTTCCCAGTTTTCCTTTATCAAAGCATATGTTTCACGTGATACCTTTCCAAATTCGCTGTCTTCAAGCATTATTTCCTCTAATTGCGAGAAATTAACTTGTTTCACGTGATACATATTCCCATCTGAAAGAATTACCTCAAGTGAATGTACAAAATCCCTGTTCTGACCATATTTTAGAGACTTTTCACCCGCACCATTATTAGCAACCATACCTCCAATAGCGCAGAGCTTTCTTGATGCTGGAAATACTGGCATTATCAAATTATGTTTCACAGTTTCACGTTCAAAATCTATATATGAAATTCCAGGCTGTGAAACGGCTAGTCCTTCTATTTTGTATGGAAACCCCTTATGATGTTCCTGTGTTCCATAATCTCCTTTTGTAATTTCGTAGAAATTGTTTAAGTATCTAGTAATATCCAAAATAATCGAGTCATTCAATGAACCTCCTGTCATTCCTGAACCAGCAGCTCTTGGTGTTAAGCTAAAATTTGAGCCCTTACTGTTTTCTTGATTAACAAAAAGAACGAGTTTTTTGATATCTTCCTCATTCTTTGGATACACAACCATCTGAGGTGTAATTTTGAATAACGACCAATCGGTTGAATGGCTTTCTAAATCATCTTTATTTGTTGTAACATCACCTTCTAATATATTAGAGAGATGAATTTCTGCTTCTTGATATGTCATGTGTATAGTATATCACCTTAAGCATTTGTATTTTGTTTTTCAGCAAGTACACTTAATAGTATGCATAAGGTACCTCAAGAAGTTCTTTGGACTATTCAACAACTACATACCAATGGTTACGAAGCATATCTTGTAGGAGGATCAGTTAGAGATATTTTCTTAGGTAGAAATGTAAAGGACTGGGATATAACCACAAATGCAGTTCCCGACCAAATTATTGAAGTATTTGAAAAAACTGATCGTAGAGTGGTTTATGAGAATAATTTTGGTACGGTTGGGATAGTTAATAAAGATTTGGATTTCAGCAGTTCTGAGTATGAAATTGAAATAACGCCCTATAGGACTGAAGGGAAGTATTCTGATCACAGAAGACCTGATCAGGTAGAGTTTGCAGAGACAATTGAGGAAGACTTGTCGCGAAGAGACTTCACCATTAATGCAATGGCATATGATCCTATCAAAGACCTACTTATCGATATATACGGAGGAAGAGATGATCTTCAAAAAGGGGTAATTGCAACAGTTGGCGACGCACAGGAGCGATTCAGTGAGGATGCTTTGAGGATATTACGTGCACTTAGATTTTCTGCGCAACTAGGATTCTCTTTAACAGAAGAAACTATTTTAGGAATAAAAAAGCAGGTACAGACACTTTCACATGTTTCAGCTGAAAGGAAACGTGATGAACTATTGAAAATATTTGATGCACCTCATGCAAAAGATGCTTTTGTTGCTATGCAGAAATTTGGAATTCTTAAGGACTTAATTCCAGAGCTTGAAGAGGGGGTTGCCTGTCACCAAGGTGGTATTCATAAATTTGACGTATGGACACACCTTCTTAAGTCTCTTGAGCATGCAACTGAAAGAAATTATTCTCTTCAAGTAAAAATTGCTGCTTTGTTTCACGATATAGGAAAACCAAGAACAAGAAGAAAAGCAAACGGTCGAGGAACAAAAGAGTGGACATTCTATGGTCATGAGGTTGTTGGTGCTAAAATTTCAAGGGATATAATGCAACGACTTAAGTTTCCTAAGACAATTTCTGATCCGGTTGAAAAACTTGTCCGATATCACATGTTTTTTTCTGATCCGGACAGTATTACTCTTTCTGCGGTAAGGAGAATGGTAGCTAATGTTGGAGTTGAATTAATTTGGGAACTTATGAACCTTCGTATCTGTGATCGTATTGGTACAGGACGGCCCACAGAAAAACCATACAGGCTTAGGAAATATCACGCGATGATTGAGGAGGTTCTCAGGGACCCAATATCGGTTTCAATGCTTAAGATTAACGGAGATATTATGATTAAAGAGCTAAACATGAAACCTGGAAAGAGAATGGGTTGGATACTCCATGCCTTACTTGAAGATGTTCTTGATGATCCAACTAAGAACAATCGTGAATATCTTGAAAAGAAGATTGGGGAACTTGAAATGCTTAGCGACATTGAACTTCAACAAAAAGGTGAAGCGGGGAAGGAGAAGAAGGATGATGAAGAACATAGAGAAATAAAGAAACTTCATAAAAAGCATAATGTTTAAAAACACCATATTCTATGGTGTTTTTTCTTGCATCAGATTCCTCTATATATATACTTTAAGAGAACTTTAAAAATAAATAGCCATGATACTGAAAAAATTAATCTATAAATTTTTAAAATATTTTTTCGCATTGAAAACAATATTTAGCATCTATATTGGATATCTGAAAATGTTTAAGGAAAATGATACAGAATTGATTAACAACTACCCTTGGTTCGTAATCATCACTGATATTCTTTTCTTTGTAATGTATATTATTCTTGTATTCAAATTAGGATATTACTCTTCTGCCGTAAAAGTTGAAGAATGGATGTTTGATGAGTGGGTAGACAAAAAAATTCCTTCACCTCTTACTATCTCTATAACTTATATTGCTCTTATGTACTTATGTTATCTTTTCGGAGACTGCATCACATGGTCATATATTATTGGAACCATCATATTCACTACAGCGTGGTTTCAATCGCCACACATACGAAATGTATTCAAACGGGAATACAGGAATATGATGAATGCATAACCAACGATGAACGTCGTTGGTTTTTATATTACCAAACCTATAGGACAATGATCGGAACCATAGACCTGATCATATATTTCTGCTCCTTTAATTTTGTCCTTAAGAATTTTTGATACAAGAAAATAATCGATTCTCCAACCTACATTTCTTTCTCGGGCAAAAGCTCGATATGACCACCAAGAATATTTTTCTTCATCTGGATTTAAATATCTAAAAGTGTCGATAAATCCTGCATTGATAAAATCAGAAAATCTTTCACGTTCTTGATCAGTGAATCCAGCGACTCCTGGTTTTGTTTTAGTAGTCATGTTGGCTTGATGATTTTTTAAATCAATTTCAGAATGAGCAACATTAAAATCTCCACACACAATCACCGGTTTTTTCTTTTCAATTTTTTGAAGATGTTCTAAGAACTTAATATCCCATTGTTCATATCGAAGCATCAAACGTGATAAATCATTTTTACTATTCGGGGTATAAACAGTTACAAGATAGTGTTCCTCAAACTCAAGAGTAATCACTCTTCCTTCATTATCAAGTTCATGTCCAATACCATAACTAACTGAGATGGGTTCAACTTTTGAAAAAATGGCAGTCCCTGAATATCCTTTTTTTTGAGCACTGTTCCAATACTCAAATGGATAGTCTGAAAATGTTTGCGGTGAGAAAGGATCAGCATTCTCTTTTTTTGAAATAGAAAGTTCTTCTGTTTTTTGTGCATCTATTTTTGTTTCTTGCAGACAGAAAACATCAGGGGACTCTTTGGTAATAAATTCTAATACACCCTCCTTGTCTTTCCATGCTCGAATACCATTAACATTCCAAGAAATATATTTCATAAAATGAGTATATCGCTGAAATACAATATTTGACAAGTCAATTTTAAATTAGTAGTATTTTATTAAACACAAACAATTAAAAATTTACAACTTATGGAAATTATTGAAAAGTATTCGAAAAAAGATCTTTTAATCTTCAAAGAAATTATTTTAAAAAAGTTAGAAACTGCAGAAAATGATTTAAAATTCTACAGTGGCATTAATCAAAATAATGGTACCGACGATACGTCACCATCTTCCAAATCCTTTGATGAAAGTTCAAATGCAACGAGTAAAGAAATGAACATGCAATTGGCAACAAGGCAAGAAAAATTAATTAGAGATTTGAAAAATGCTCTCACAAGAATTGAAAACAATACTTACGGCATATGTCGCGGTACAGGAAAAAAAATCCCTAAGGAAAGACTTCTTTTGGTACCACACGCTACTATGTCTATAGAAGCAAAAAAAGTTTCATAAAATTTTATTTAAAAAAACGCATGTCCTTAATTACATGCGTTTTTTATTAAATAATTATTAAGGACATGTGTCCTTTAGAAATGTCCTTAATAATTATTTAATGTTTCTCTGTTTCATATTTACCCTTTCTTATGAAACTTCTTATGAACATCTCTCAGTTGACGGTCAGTTATGTGTGTATATATCTGTGTTGTGGCAATGTTACTGTGCCCCAGCATAATTTGAACACTTCGTATGTCTGCACCGTTTCTCAGTAAATCAGTTGCGAAGCTATGTCTAATAGTGTGTGGCGTAACTCTTTTTGAGATCCCAGCCTTAATGGCAATCTGTTTCACAATTCGTTCCACAGAACGTGGAGTTAATCTAATTGACTCTTGGTTCTCAAGACGTTTCACGAGACCTGGGCCTTCTTGAATAAATAGAGCCTCATCAACATCTGCTCTTGAAGCCATGTATTTCTTCAGTGAAACACGTGCCTCTTCAGACAAAAAGACAATTCTAATTTTTTCTCCTTTTCCTCTAATGCTGAATTCATCCTTGGATAAATCAAGATCCCTATTTAAAGAACAGAGTTCAGAAATTCGAAGACCAGTTGAAAAGAGAAGATTAATGATTGCATGATCACGTAGATGACTACTTGATACTTCAATCATACGTAATAGTTCATTTCCATCTAAATGATCAATATGCCTCTCTCCTACTTTTGCCAGTTCAATTTTGTCAGGACTATACGAAGAAATATTTTGCTGCATTAAATATTTTAGAAATACTCGAAGAGCAATGAGGTGATAATTTTGGGTTCTTTTCTTTAGCGTAGTTGCTGCCTGACCTTTTTGTTTTATTCCTGGTTGACGGTTCAAGTGTAATCTAAACTCTCGAATACATTCTGAGTTAATTTCACTTGTTGTTGAAATCTTACTAAAGTTAATAAATCGTTTGATATACCTTTTATAATTTACGACAGTCTTAAGACTTCTTCCTTTTTCAATTTCGATGTACTCAAGAAAGCGAGTAAGTGCATCATTAATGTTCATGTATATAGTATAGCAAACAATGTCGTAAAATTTTTTAGATTAGGTAAAAAATAAAAAGCAGGGAACTGCTTTTTATTTTTTAAATTTCTGATCATACAATTGAATTGATTTTTTTACCGCTTCAATTGCATCTTCCTTTCCTTTGATTCCTCTGATTTCTACAATCACTTCTTTTCCTTTGAGTTCTTTGTAGGTTTCAAAAAAATGTTTCCATTCTTTTACATTGTGCTGATTAAGATCTTTAAGATCTTGAACATCATCCCATCGCTTGTCATCAACAGGAACCGCGATCACTTTGTAATCTGATTCACCGTCATCAATCATTTCCATAATTGCCACTGGTCTTACACGAACAAGAATTCCAGTTGCAAGAGGGAAGGTTGAGGGAACAATAATATCAAGAGCATCACCATCATCCCATAATGTCTGTGGAACAAATCCATAATCAAAAGGATATGGTGCTGAACTATAGTTTGCTCTATCAAGAGCAATCAATCCTGTCTCCTTATCAATCTCGTATTTGTTTGGAGATCCTTTTGGAATCTCAATAATACAATTCAACTCGTTTGGAATATTTTCTCCCCGAGGAATATCATGCCATAAATTCATATGCTTCTTAGTATAGGGAAAGTAGCAAAAAAATCTAGGGTAAACTTTATGGATTAATGCGCTGGTGTATACTATATATATGAAGAAATATTTTATATCCCTTGTGATCATTTCAGCCTTGGGCTTTTCTGTACAACCAAAAGAGGCTCAGGCTTTTGTAGTTTTTGAAAGTGGAACAAATCTATTTACAAACATTGCAACCACAGCTGAATCTATTTGGAATACCGCAGCTCAGGAAATTCTTCTGCCAGCGGTTGAAAGAATGATTGAACGAGAGCTTGAAAAAGTTGTTAACAAATCATTAAATCTTGGAGGGGAATTACTGGTTACTGATTTGGATCAAGCACTACGTGGAACAGGTTATGCTGCTTTAGCAAATAGATTTAATAGTGCTAATAATTATTACTACCGAACTCTTTCAGAAAGTGGTATTTGTGCAAGAGACCAGGCTGGTTGTTCACTTAATCCAACAGAGCAGGCTGAACAAAATTATCGCCTCATGGAAGATGGATCGATAAACTCAAAAAGAAGTGTTGCTTCAACTATTTCAAAAGTAGCTACAAAATCACTTTTCAGTAATGCTTTAGATAGGGTAATTAAAAGTGATCAAAAATTAATTAAGAATGAAGATTTTAATCAATCAAATTTTTGGGGAAATTATTTAGAAATTATCAACCCAGAAAGAACAGAGGTTGGAGTATCAGGAGTAGTAACGGGTAGTTTAAGTGCAGAAGTTACGACCTCTCGAGGGAATTTCTTACGTGACCTTCAAACTCCACAACGATTTCTAGATCAAAAGCGATGTATTGAGTATGAAGTAGATGACATTACGGGAGAACAGGTTTGTGTGAGGAATGTTACTCTTACTCCAGGAGCTCAAATTGCTGAGAAGGTAAACGAATCAATATTGAAAGATGAACGTGTAGCAGGTAGTGCTGAGGGACTTGTTGGTATGCTTATCTCATCAGCAATTGGAAAGGTTACTGATGATTTGATTAGTAAAGGTATTGCTGGAATTAGTGGAAGACTAAGCGGAGGAAGTAACAATCAAGGGAATATTAATAATTCTGTATTTAACAGTTCAGGTTTAGGAAGATCTGAATTTGATGTCCTTGGAAATTCTGTTGATAGTTTTCAAGATAATTCAACTAGGATTTATGATGATTTCCAAGTTGATGGATCTACAGGTGGGGGAGCTTCTATCGGTGGACCAGAAGATGGTAACAGTGTTCAGATCACTATTGATTTAAGCGAGGTCATTGAAGAAAACATCCGTTTTGCTGAAGAAGAGCAATCATACTTTGATGAAATTCAATCAATTAGAAATAGGAGTAAAGAAACAATCATAGCACTTGATCAGTGTCTGCCTTCTCCTCAATATGGCTGGGAGGAACGTTTCTCTGATATTTTTCAAACATCAGGAACCAGTGACTATAGTCTTTTGAATTCAATCGCTTTAAGTGAAACAAGACAAATGGTTAATGATCCATGGGTAAATATTCCAGGAGCTTCAGATATTAGACAATCAATTGATGGAGTTATCTCTGAGACAAAACAAGATCAAGCTCAGAACGCACAAAGAATCTCTGCTGTACGTGAAACTCTTTCAACTCTTCGGTTTATTAAAGATCAAGTAGTTTCAGATGCAGCTACTCTTGCTGCTTCAAATAGTAGCTTTCAAAATTTAGTGATGTTTGATGACCAATGGTCAAAACTAGGCGTGCCTGGACAAACAAATGCTTTTAATTCTGCAATAAGTAATAACTACTATTCACTTAAAACAGGTGAAACAGCTTCTTCTATCATCAATGAAAGAAATAGCTTTGCTAGAGATATTGTTAAAACTAGATCATGGGACATCTGGAGAGAAAATACAGAGAAAACTAAAAAGAATGATTTGCGATATAGTTTCTTCGTAATCCAAAACAAATTATCTAATGAAGAATTCGTAACTCGAGCACGTGTTTTGAAAAACCAAATTGGAAGTAAGTCTGAATTTTCAGAAAGCCTACTACAAGATTGTTTTGTTTTCAGGGCATACAGCCTTGGAGCTAGCCAGGCAAATATTCAGCAGACGATAAATAGTAGTAACAACGTAGATGAATTGATTGCCAACTTTGATAAACTACTAGCACCATATCAAAATATTTCTCACCGTGGTTTCAAACAAGAGTTAACTTTCATTAATACAGATACTGCACGAGATGATGATGAGATTGGCGAATTCATCAATGATGAATATCAAAAGCAATTGCGTGGTGTTAGTTCGTTGTTCAAAACAACAACAATCACCGGAGCATTGCCAACTAGTATCCTAGGATTTGCTAACGAATCAGATAAAGAAGAATACTTTGAAGAAAACTATCCTATTGATGATTTCAAAGATCCGATATCTTTCAACCAAATGAGTGTAAAAGAGATGCTTCGTGCAGATAGATTTATCTCAACATATGGAAGAGCACGTGGAATTCGTGGTGTGTTATTCTGTAGAGTGAAAGGAGTATGGGATGCAGGAGCTGATAACAGATCAATTTGTTTGCTTGATTGGTATACAACAAGTAATCTTGATTACAACGTTGCTTTTGCCGGAATATAAAAAACCCTTATGGGTTTTTTATATTCCATGACATTTTGAACCTCCTTCGCTATAATAGAAACATGAATAAACTAAAACATCTTCTTATTGTGTGTGCATTTGCTCTAAGCATGTTCATGCAACCATTTTCTTTTTCTCAAGGGGAAGATCAAATAGCAATTATAACGGATATTAATTATTCTTATGCACAAGAAGTAGCCACAAGTAACGATGTATCTGAGGGTTTCCTTACTGTTGAATGTGATGGAATTGATTTAGGATGTTATTTTGCAAACGGTGTACTTTATTTTTTCCACCTTGTTTGGTATTCAACCACCCAAGTACTAGCATTCATTGCAGGATTTACCCTTGATGTACTTTTATTCCACTCAATTAGCAGTGCTACATATCGAACTGGACTTATCGAAGCTGGTTGGGAGATTCTCAGAAATCTAACTAATATTGTTTTCATTTTCTCTTTACTATTTATCGCCTTTAAAATGGTTCTCTCTGGATCATCATCGATAAAAAAGGTGTTAATCAAAACTATATTAGTTGCTTTGGTAATTAATTTTAGTTTGTACATGAGTTACGTTATCATTGACTCATCAAATATTTTGGCAAATATTTTCTATCAGCGAATAGAAATTGATAATCAATCACGGACGACAAATGAATTCATCAATACTTTTTTCTCAGCACAGACAATGAAATCACCGTCTGCAGCATTGGTAAGTAAGTTTGAACCACAAGCCATCATTACGAAAGCAGGACCTGATTTGAACACAACTCAACGTTTCTTAGTAGTATTTAGTGCTGGTGGAATCAATATTCTAATGATATCTATCTTCTTAAGTATTATCCTCCTTTTCTTAGGAAGAACGGTAGGGTTAATGCTTTCTGTGATTCTTGCTCCTCTTGCTTTTGTAACCCTAGCAATACCTACAAGTGATATGAGTAATATAAAGTGGATTGGTTTTAATTCATGGTTAAAGCAACTCATTACGTTGTCATTTATGGCACCTGTGTACCTATTCTTCTTATATTTGATAATAATATTTGCAAATAACGATGCACTCTTTAATTCTATTAACATTGCAGGGAATACAGGTACAGGAAGTACTAATGTTATTAATATTATCCTTGGAGTTATTCTTCCTTTCTCTTTGATTGCAATCCTTCTTACAACTGCTAAGAAAATTACCACAGACATGGCTGGTGATCTTGGAGGAAGAATTAGTGAGTATGCTTCAAAAGGACTCACTGGAGCTGCAGCCGTTGGACTTGGAGCTGCGACTATGGGAATTGCAGCAACTGGTGGTGCAGCAAGACTTCTTGGTAAAGGTGCTTCAAAAATAGGTATGGAAGGAACAGGTAAATTCCTAGAAGGAGCAGGTAAGTGGGGTCAAACTGCAAAATTTGATGCATCAAAAATTCCTGGTTTTGAAAATACTTTTGGAAAAAATACCTTTGCATCAAAAGTTGCTAAAGGTATTGGAAGTACAAGCTATTCAGATATTGATACTGGAGTAAGAGGAGCAGCTAACAAGGTAAGATCAGGTATTAGTGACTTTAATACCGGAAGGACTCCTGAGAGCGTTGCTCAATGGGAAAAAAATGTTCAGGATAGTAGAAATGCTAATACTCAAAGGAGAGCTGATAATCAAGCAAGGGTGGCTAGTGACGATGCAAAAACTGAAAGAAATAAAATTGCCATCAATACAGATCCTTTTGGAACAATTACTTATATGCCAGAAGGCGCGCGTGTACAAGACAAACTAGAAGAATACAGACAAAAACGTGCTGAGATGGATGAAGCAGCTGTTAAAAGAGAGAAGAAGGATATAGATGATGCAAAAGCAATACTCGAGGCAGAAATTCAGGTTCTTCAAAAAGAATCTAAGGGGTCAACAAACCCTGCTGAAATTGCAACGAAGAAACAGGCTATTGCCGATAAAAAGAAGAAAATTGAACAAATTGAACAGACATCTACTGAGGGAGTTATCAAACAACTTGAAAAAGTCATTAGTACAGCTGAAACTAATGCTAAGGCACAGATGTTCATAGATGATAATTATAATAGAAATAATACTCAGGATTCAAACTTCACGATGTCAGGAGATAGAAGAAGAGAACGTGTCCGGAAACAAGCATCAGAATACGTTAAGAATGGAGGTAATAATTCTAAAGACAAGAAATAATAAAAAGAACCATCAGGTTCTTTTTATTATTTCATTTGATATACTTTTAATATGAATACTAATGCTCAAAAAATTAGACACGCTCTTGCTGATTTACCAGAAAATATACAACATGCAGTAAATATTTTTAACTGGGAGAAAATTATTCCATCAATAGCCTCAAAGTATAATATTCAATTAGATGAGGCATGGATATTTCAAGAAGAAACAATGAAGGTTGTTGTAGGTATATCTCCTTCCTCTGAGTATAAGAAAAACTTAATGAAAGCTTTGAATATTAATTCTCAGCTTGCAGAAGCATTACTTTTTGAAGCAAACACTCACATCTTTAAAGAATTACAACGATTAGCGTTTAACAGCAAAGATGATGTAGATGATGATATTGTAAGTTCCATGAAAGACGAGGGAATTCACCTTATCGATCATGAGGAAGATATGACCGTAGATTTTGATGAGGTCTCTGATCATCTCGATGAAGAAACACAGGTTGAAAAACAAGTTTCTCCTTCTGGGTATTCAGAAGAAATTACCGAAGATGATCTCATAGGTATTTATGGGCACCGTATAAAAACAGAAGCTATTCCTGAAAAAAAAGATTTTCATGTTGAAGAATCACTACATGGAAAAACTAGGATTTCAAAAGAAGATAGTTTAATAGTTAAGGATATTAATGATGGTCATTTAGATGTAATAAAAAATAACGCTTAGCGTTATTTTTTATGTATTCAACTCTGGAATATTTCGATGTCCTTCACCTGGGTTAAACATGTTGTAGAATACTTCGATAGCTTGTTGGGTGTTTAGCTGTTCTGAACGTACACCAAAACGTGATAGCCCACCCTTTACGATAGCTACACGCTGTTCAAGCTGACTTCGCTGTTCTTCGAATCTTTGAGTCTCTTCTTGAAATGACTTTTTCTTTGTAGAAAGTAAGTCCTTAAATATACTACTGGTGCTTTGTTGTGCAGTGAATGCCGCTCCTGAATATGGAACAACTACATAAAATCGTTTAGACATGATATTTACTGAGTCAGTAAACCATCTGATAAATTCAATATATTCTCTAGTTTGTAATCGAAGAAGCTCTTCTGTTTGTTGTCCAATTCTTTGCTCAAGAGTCATTAGATATGGCTTTATATCATATCTACGTGATCCAACTGCAATTTGAACAGGGAAATCAAGTGAGTTGAGGAATCCTTGGAATTGCATAATAACAGCTTGCTGTTCATCTTCTGATTTTAAGGCAATGTTAATAGCCGAAGCAAGTAATATTGCTCTTAAACTTCCATCTTGAAGTACTACAATACCGTCACGAATTTCTTTGATAGGTATAAAATCTTGTGTTCTTGGTCCGTTTGCCATATGAGTACCTCCAGTATACCACTATTAAAAAAATCTCTCATCAAATGAGAGATTTATTCTTCTGAATCAAGAATATCTAAACTCCAAGCAAGGTCAGAAACTCTCTGTTGGTGAATTCGCTGTTGAGTATCTGTAAATAGCTGAGGAGTTTCTGGTAGTTCTTTTATTTCAACTGAATTGCTCTTTTCTTCTTTTCTTCTCCATAGGTAGAATCTTTCTGAAAAAGCATAGATGAGGTAGGATTCAACCATTTTAATAAAAGGTCGTCCGTTTGGTTTGATAAACACTAAAGCTAGGGTAAATGCTGCAATAGGTAAACCAAGTATTACCACAACAAAGGTAGGTAGAAGTCGGTAGATCAAGAAGATAAGTCCACCTCCACCAACTAAATAAATAGATTGTTTGAAGGTGAAGGGACCAAATAGCTTATCCTCTACATTAATAAATTGGGGAACTTCAAATCTCATACTTTTAGTATATCTCTATAGTTTTTTTCTGTCATCTTAAGATGAAAAAGATATGCTAATATTTTCTGAAGCTGATTGTAAAATATTATTTATACTGTCTAGATTTACCCCAATATCAACATTTCCAGATTGTCCTCCTGATGAAATAAATAGTTCATTCTGTCTTCCAAAATCTTGAGGAGCTTGATTTTCATTATTGATAGACCACTGTACGAAAAGATCAGTAAAATTTCTTTGTATAGTACTCATGTGTAAAGGATGGAAAGAAAATTTTACCTGAGATCCATTTATTTCTGAACGAGTATTTAATGCTCTTTGAGTAAGAATTCTTTCCTTTTCATCAATTTCGTAGAATAAGATTTTTGGTAAGAAGGTATTTGTTGAAATATCAATAGTGTTACGCGCAAAAGAGTTTTCTCTTCTGTCATTTGCCGTCACGCTAATCTTTTCAGTAAAGTTTAGCGCCCCTGCTTCTATCGTATATGATTGTCTTCCAAAACCAGATGCCTTACTATCATTAGTGTAATTATTTTCCCAATAGTAAATTAAATTTTTAGCATCAGTTGGTGAAATTAACTGAGTTTGAGGAATTGCTGTTATCTTTATCGTTGATTGAGGTAAGGGAAGTACCTTTCCTTTATAAAAAGGAGGGATATATCCATCTTCAACTTCCCAAAGAAGATCTATTTCTGAAGGTGAAAATCTAAGTTCTTTTCTAAAAACCTGATTACCAATTTCAATAACAGCAGTAAGGTTAGTTACACTACCTAAAGAGCCTGTTCTAAAAACAAATTCCTTTGCTCCATAATCTGCGCTTTTTCTCTCACCATTTTCAAACCAAGAAATATAATAGTTATTAAGATTAAAGCTATAACTATTAAGAATTACTCGAACTTCTTCATCAACTCCAGGAATAAGGGGGATTGTTTCAACTAAAATATCGTTTTCTGAATAAAGTGATACCCCTTGGGCCTTCACTTCTTTGGTAACAAGAAAAAAACTGATTATCAGAAAAAAGATTAGAGATATAGTCAGTAGAGGTTTTCTTTTCATTTATACTTATATTATACCTAGACATATATATTTAACAAAAGTAATTTATTTTAATATAGATATATCGTATAATAGTAAGCATGAAAAAGTTTTTATTATTTTCACTCCTTACTATTATCTTCTCTTTTGGTGTTCAATATAACAATGAAGCTATTGCTCAAGAAGAATGTTCTGTTACTTCAGCTTCGTTTAGTGAAATTACGGGGTGGACAAGTAGCAACCGGTTTGAAGGAAACTTTACAAACCTAACCATTAGTACTTCAGGTGACTGTTCTGCTGGATTAAGCATTAACTTAAAAAAAGTAGATGATAGAGGAAAACACTTGCCGGCTGTTATTAATAAAATGCCAGCAAAACTTGTACCTGGTCCTATATCTAAGAAAATAATTGCCAAGTTTAAGCTTTATGAAGATACCTGTTATGGATACAATAATGAATCTACTCGCGGCCTTAATTGGGGATATGACTGTGTTACATATATTGAAATAACTCATAAAGATAAGGTAATATTTTCACCTAAAAATGTAACAGGATTCAATGCTGACTACATTCGAGATACCAAAGATTCAATCGTAGAGATGAGAAATCAAGGAATTCTACTTGGAAACTGTACCTTAGATTGTGCATACGGTACTCAAGATGAGAAAGGTGCTCATAACTGGATTTTTTGGGGGACGTTTGATGGAAATGGCTCAATTGGAGATTCAAATGCCCTTCAAAGTAAATGTAAAATAACCGACGAAGATGTTTCTTTCAGCGGGATGAAGAATAGAGTAATAACAAATGCTTCTCCTGTACTAAAAATAAATACTAAAGACTGTATTGGTGTTAAATTAAGTGTAAGCCTTATGGAAGGAAGTGGTTACATAGATATTGAAATTAATGATGACGTTACGAGGACAACGATTGATGTTATCCCAAAAGATGAAGTTGTTACTTTTTTATATGAAGCAGGGAATGAGGAGTGTAATATTTTAGGTAATCCTGATTGTCAGATATATCTTTACATACAATACAATGGAAATGTCTATAGTAATGAGGAACTTCTTACCGGTCACATATACAAATATGCTGAGTCAGAAACATATTCTTCATACTTAGATGATGGAATCCTTCTTGGAGATTGTGCTTATGTTGCTCCCACTAATCAATTTAATTTTGTATCAAATTGTTTAGCTGGAAAAAGTGATTGGACCCTAAAGGGAGTAGATGGAGTTGAAACATCAGCAACAGGATCTCCTGCACAAGAAGTTGCCATTACACAAAAATTTGATAGAAATCACCCCTGTCACAATGGAAAATCTGGAGATGAAGAGGCATATCTCCGAGATTGTTATGAACTCCTTGCTCCCATTCCTGGAATCTCAAGTACATATACTGATGGATCAGGATCAACAAGAAGTACTGGTTTTGAAGTAACAGAAGATGGACGTCAGTTTGTTAAAAACATTGGTCAATTACAAATTGGTGATTATATAAATACTTTAGTAAGGATTGCATTAGGAGTACTTATTGTTCTTTCAATTATCATGATAATAATTGCAGGAGTTGAGTACATGGTTCAAGAAAGTATGTTTGGAAAATCTGCTGCGAAATCAAGAATTGCTAATGCATTAAGTGGTCTAATTGTTGGATTAAGTATCTATTTAATCCTTTCAACAATTAACCCACAACTTCTTGAAGTTAACTTTTCACCACCAGTACAAGAACTACTGGTTATCGGAGATGGAGGGGTTGAGCCAGTTGATCTTCCTTCTTTTGATATTCCAGGAAACAGTTTGTGTAGTAGCTTTACTACTATTAACCAACCGGGGGCTATTCGCGCTAAAAAATTCAGTGTATGTAGCACGATAGCACCTAAGATTAATAATTTACTGAAAGATGCAAAGGCCGATGGTATTATTCTTAGTGCTTACGGGGCAAGAGAAACAAAAAAACAGATCGAATTACGAGTTAAAAACTGTGGGGGTACTGCTCAGGTATATAATCCAAAAGCTACTTGTAAACCTCCAACAGCTCTCCCAGGTCAATCTATGCATGAAAGTGGATTAGCTTTAGATTTTATTTGTGTTGATGGAAACAAAGAAGGAACTGTTAATGTACATGAAGGAAATACAAATGGAACTAAAAAGGAGTGGACAAGGGGATGCTATGAATGGATCAAGAAAAATGCATCTAAATATGGACTGAAGGGTCTCAAATCAGAAAATTGGCACTGGTCAACAACAGGAAGATAATATATGAAAATCAATATCAAAAAAGTAATACTCTTTATCATCATTAGTACCGCACTCATTTTAGGAGGGGTATGGCTTTTTGGATATTTTCAAAATGGTAATCAAGGTGAAGAAACTTCAGGTGGTTTAAGAAATTTATTTCCATTCGGAGAAATCTTTTCTGGATCAAGGAATGAAGAAAATAGTCAAAACATCATTCTTGATGAAAATGGTAATCCTGTTCAACAAGTTGATGGAGAAGAAGATGTTGTTAATGCAACAAGACCTCAACTTCAACTTATCACAAATAAACCAACAGGTGGTTTTGTAGCCTTAACAAGAATTACACAGGAAGAAGTACTCACTGAAACAACCTTGCCTGACGGAACAACAAGTCAGCAATCATCTATTGCAGATATTGAGCAATCTCTCATTCGATATAGTGATATTAATTCTGGTACGATATATGAAACAGCTCTCGGTGGTGAAAATGCATTCAATGAAGTAAAGGTGATTGATAATGTGATACCAAATGCTGAACACTCATTTTTCTCAGCTAATGGTAACCATGTAGCCTTTCAATATTGGGATGAGGGAGATAGAGAAATAGAAACATATCTAGCAACGATAAGTCTTCTCTCATACCAAGCTGAGCCTTGTGGATATAGTTTTGAAGGAACTCTAGTGCTTGGCGAAGAAAGTGAGTTTGCACTCAATCTCCATCGTTTCCTTAACTTAGTTCCAGAAACACAATTAGCAAGCTCAGGGATAAATAGTTTAGGAAATGAATCTCCTTTAGTAACACAGTCTACTTTCGATGCTATATCACGCTTCCAGACAGTTCATAATCTTTCTGTTGATGGTTCATTAGGTCCTCAGACACGTTCAAAAATGATAGAAGTATGTAATCTTCAAGAAGAACAAAAGGCTAAGGAACGTTTTGAAAATTCAGATACTAAATATGAAATCTTTGGATCTTTTCTTCCAGAAGGAATAGTAAGTTTAAGTATGCACCCTCTTGAAAATAAACTTTTCTTTTTAGAAAAGAGTGCTTCAGGGATATTAGGGAATATATACGATCTAATGTCACAAGAACGGAAAACCGTATTTACATCACCATTCACTGAATGGTTAAGCTATTGGAATATTGGTAGAAATGTTGAACTTGTAACCAAACCAAGTTATGGAGTTGAAGGGTATAGTTATAACTTGAATATTGATAATGGTGATTACAAAAAATCATTTAGAGAACGAAAAGGTCTTATGGTATTACCAAGTCCTGATGATAAGAAATTATTAGTATTTGATACTGAACAAGGTAGACCGAGTCTATCTATCTATGAAAGAGAATTAAATAGATTTCTCCCTCTATCCATTCAAACCTTTATAGATAAGTGTGTATGGTCAACTACTAGTGAATATCTCTTCTGTGGCGTTCCTGATTCGTTTGGATATGGTGATGTATACCCTGATACGTGGTATCAAGGACTTGAAACATACAGTGATAGTCTATGGAGAATTGACGCAACAACTCTTGAAGAAGAAGTTCTAAGCGACATGGTTAGTGATTATTCATTAAGCATTGATATTGAAAAAATTAATATTGATAGAAAAAATGAATTTCTGTTCTTTATTGATAAGAATTCTGAATTTCTTTGGAGTTATCGTATAGAAGAATAATAAATACCACGTTTGTGGTATTTATTTTGTTACAAACATAAAATTCATAGTATACTATATGCATGTCATTGATTTCAGATCTACTTGAAACAAATAAAAATAAGGGAGTTCAAATAAAGCAAACTGCTGTTCCTGTAATGCCTGGTGATATCTACAAAACAGCAACACTAGAACTTCAGGATGTTTTAGCTCCAGCAGCACTTGAAATTGGCCCTAAATCAATAAAAATTGCAGGAAAAACATCACGTACTTTTTTTGTTATGTCATATCCTCGTTTTCTAACTGATGGATGGCTTGCTCCTATTGTTAATCTGGATAAGGTTTTTGATGTTGGAATTCATATTCACCCTATTGCAACAGAAAAAATACTTAATGAATTTAAGAAAAAAGTTGCTGAAGTTCAATCACAAATCAATGATAGGGAATCAAAAGGCTTGGTTCGTGATCCAATTTTAGATACTGCATATCAAGACCTTGAACAACTGCGAGATGCTCTACAGCAAGCTCAAGAAAAAATATTCTCTGTTGGTTTATATATCACTATCTATGCTGAAAGTGATGATGAATTGTATAAGACAGAGAATGAAATTAGATCTCTACTTGAATCAAAATTGGTATATTTAAAACCAGCATTGTTTCAACAAGTAGAAGGTTTCTTATCTGTTGCACCATTAGGGGATGATCGTTTGGAAGTTCACACAAAGTTAAATACAGGACCTGTATCATCCTTCTTTCCATTTATTTCCTCAGAACTTACTGACAACAAGGGAATTCTCTATGGTATTAATAGACATAATTCTGGATTAGTTATTTTTGATAGGTATTCATTACCTAACTACAACTCTGTGATATTTGCTACTTCAGGAGCAGGAAAGTCATATGCAACGAAGTTAGAGATTCTTCGAACTATGATGTTTGATACTGAAGTTATTGTTATTGACCCTGAGCGTGAGTATGAATACTTAGCAGAAGCTGTTGGAGGACGTTACTTTAACATTTCTCTTTCTTCAGAACATCACATTAACCCTTTTGATGTTCCTGAACCTCTTGATGATGAAGATCCATCAGATGTGTTAAGAACACATATTATTCACTTAGTTGGTCTCTTTAGAATTATGTTAGGAGGATTATCTCCTGAAGAAGATTCTATTATCGATAGAGCTATTACTGAAACCTATGCACTTAAAGACATTAGCGTTTCAAGTAACTACAAGGGAATTGAACCTCCACTTATGTCAGATTTTGAGATGGTTCTCTCTTCAATGGATGGAAGTGATTCACTTCTTGCAAGACTTACTAAATATACTCATGGAACATGGTCTGGTTTTATTAACAAACCATCAAATGTTGATATTAACAGGAAACTGGTTGTATTCTCAATTAGAGATATGGAAGATGATCTTAAGCCAGCTGCTATGTATATCATCACCCAATTCATCTGGAATGCAGTTAGAAAGAACATCAAGAAAAGGTTGTTGGTAGTTGATGAGGCTTGGTGGATGATGAAGTCAGATGATACTGCTTCATTCCTATTTATGATTGCAAAACGTGGAAGAAAATATTTCTTAGGTCTTGCAACGATAACTCAAGACGTTGGTGACTTCATCAAATCACGATATGGAGTACCTATTATCACTAACAGCTCAATGCAATTACTTCTCAAGCAATCGCCCAGTGCTATTGATAATCTTCAGGAGATATTCAGATTAACTGATGAAGAGAAATATCTCCTTATGGAATCTGGAGTAGGTGAAGGAATATTCTTTGCAGGTATGAAGCATGTGGCTATTAAAATAATTGCATCATACACCGAAGATCAAATTATCACCTCTGATCCTGCTCAAGTACTTTCAATTAAAAAGGCAAAACAAGATTTGAGAGATGCAAATGCTCAAGGCTATGCAAATTAAAAGCTTCTGTATATCAGAAGCTTTTATTCTTTAATCATTTTCAAACGTCTATCTATTCCTTGTCCTTCTGAAACAGTACTCACTCCAGGTATTTGAGCAGTAAGGTGGTGAACGAGCATTCTTTTAAAAGAGCTTAATCTTCCAAATTCGTATGGTTTACCAAATTGTAAAACTCTTTTAGAGGCTATAGCTGTTATCTCCTTTATATATTCAATTTCTTTACATGTTTCTCCATTAATATCGATAAGATATTCTTCTTCAAGTGAAAGGGAATTGATAATATGTTTCACTATGTAGGAAAAGGCATCAAGGAATTCCTTCTTATTCTCTCCTTTGTATACTGATGATGGAATAGTGAAGGACACAACAGAGAAACCAAGTTCCTTTTCATGGATACACTCAACCATATTAATATTCAATCTAAAATATGAGAGAAATTTACTAAGTTCTTTTTCAAGGATACTGTTCATATCTCTAGTATACCAAAAGAAAAAACCTATGCTTCGCTTAGGTTTTCTTTTGTTATTTTCTTCTGTAGATACTGTTCTTGAATAATCATAAATACATTTGAAGTTATCCAATATAGTGCAACAGCTCCACCGATAACATAGGCAAATACGGTGATCATAACCGGCATGATGTATTTCATTGATTGCTGAACCATCATCATCATCTTTTCTTGCTCAGTTTGATTTTCCACACTGTCATCTTTCTTCATGGTAGAAGCAGTAGCAAGATAAATGTATTGAGTAAATCCAGTAAGGAAGGCGAGAAGTATGCTTTTTTGTGATAAGTCTAAACCAAAACTAGTTTTTACAATGAGGTCTGGTTCCTGAACAAATGAGTAGAGTAGTGTAGGATCAATTTCAAGTCCTCCATCTTTGAATACCCAATATAATGCGAGGATAATAGGTAATTGAACAAGAATTAAGAAGAAACTTGAGAAGGGATTAACTCCATGCTTCTTGTATAAAGCTAAGGTAGCCCTTGCTTGCTCCTGCTTATCCTTAATGAGCTTAATATCCTTAAGCATAGGTTGCAGTTGCTTTGTCTTTAATTGAGTCTTAATTGCCTTATATGAAAGCGGAGAGATAAGTAAACGTACAATAATGGTAAGTATTATAACAGCAAGAAACAATGAATTATTAGGGAGAGTATCTATAATAAAAAAGAGTGCATTGTACAGTGGTTTATAAAAAATAATATTCCAAAGAGTAACCATACAGAAGATTGTAGCAGATGAACTAAAACAAGCTAGTTTTTAATAGACAACAATAATATTGTTAATGAAGAAGAAAGTTCTTCAAAAGTAGCATGATCAATTGATTCTTTTAACGAGACAATAATACTTTTTCCTGGCAATAGCTGTGGATAGATATTTGCTATTATTTGGGCAATTTTTCTCTTATTTTTATTCCTTTGATAAGCTTTTTTATAAATCTTTTTTGGAATTACAACTGCACATTTTGTTATTTCTTCTTTTAAATCAAATACTTGAATCTGAAAATATGTATTCGAAAAACGTTGCCCTTTTTTAAGAACCAGAAGATGTTCCTTACTATTTAATTTTTGTGATTTTTTTAGCATAAGAATGGTTCTGGTAGATAAAAACCCTTAAAAATAAGGGTTTTTATGCAACGGTAAGACGCTTTCGTTCTTTTCGTCGACGAGTAAGGATTATTTTTCTACCTCCTGCAGTTTTCATTCGTGCAAGAAATCCATGTACCTTAAACATCTTTCTATTTTTTCTTTTTCTTAATGTTTGTGACTTAGCTGCCATGATAGTATTTATCTTAAGTAAATAAAGATAATGTTGATATTAATATACTTGTGAAAATAAGCAAGTCTTTATTTTTATTATTTTTTAATTCTTTTCCACAGAGTTATGCACCATTTGGATAACTTACTTTTTTCCTTTTTTAGTATTATATTAGTTGTAGTAAAAAACCTATGGAATATACACCAGAAAAAATTTGGGAGGGAGTTCTTGCTCAAGTAGAACTTGAGATATCAAAACCTAATTACAACACGTGGTTTAAAAACACTTTTGCTATTAACAAAGATGGTTCTACTTTTATCGTCGGTGTACCTAATGAATTTAATAAGGAATGGTTATATACAAAGTTTAATAAGATGATTATCACTACTCTTAGAAATTTTGATCAAAACATTAGAAACGTTGAGTATGTTGTTCAGAAAGATAAGACTAAAATTGAAAAAGAAGTTCTTTCTCAAAGAGTTCATCAATCTGAGATAGAATCACTTCCTCTTAAAAAAGCAGAGGTAAATAAAGAAAACAATTTAAATGAACGATATTCATTTAATTCCTTCGTGGTTGGGCCCTTTAATGAACTTGCATATTCTGCATCCCAAGCGATTATCAAAAAACCTGGGGTATATAATCCTTTATTTATTTATGGATCAACTGGATTAGGAAAGACTCACCTTATCCAAGCAACAGGTAACAAATTACAGGAAATGTTTCCAAACATTACCATCTTCTACACGAGTTCAGAAAAATTCTCTCAAGACTATGTTAATGCCTTAAAGAATAACAAAATAAACCAATTCAAAAATAGATACAGAAATTATGATATTTTGATTATGGATGATATACAATTCTTTTCTGGAAAAGAAAAACTACAGGAAGAACTATTTCACCTATTTAATATTCTGTATGACAGAGGTAAACAAATTATTTTTTCATCAGATAAACATCCAAACTATATTATTGGATTGGAAGATAGGTTACGTTCCCGATTTTCAGCTGGAATGATTGTAGATGTGAATAAGCCTGATTACGAATCACGAGCTGCATTACTTAAAACCAAGTCTGCTGAAAAAGGTATTGAGATGAGTGAGGAAGTAATTGATTTTCTTGCTACAAATATTGAAGGAAACGTAAGGGAATTGGAAGGTATTCTAAATACCGTAACCATTCAAACAGATATTAGAAACAGAAGGTTAACAATAGGGGAGGTTAAGTCCTTAATTAAAAATAATGTAAAACCAAAGAAACACCTTGCTGTTGAAGAAATTGTTAAGATTATTGCTGGATACTACAACATTGATCCACAACTAATTATTGAAAAAACAAGAAAGAAAGAAGTTGTATATATTAGACAAGTAACTATGTATCTTCTTCGAGAATATTTTAATCTTTCATATCCAGGAATTGGAAAAGAAATAGGAGGTAGAGACCACACAACGGTAATGCACTCTTGTGAAAAGATTAAAGAGAAGAAAGAAAATGATCCAAATTTAGTTCAAGAACTAGAACAATTAGAAGCAATTCTAAATGTATAAGTATGTGAATTTCGTGTTAATTAACTGAAGTACCTTCTGTGGAAAATAACTGGGGAAATAATTGATTGAGGATAACTCATATTTAGTCACAGAAATACACACAGTGAAAAAATTATAAAATAGACATAAAAGCTTTATAAAATAATATTTTTTACACTATCAACACTTTCCACACCCCTAATAATAACTATAATTAATTTATATATAACTAACTACTTTTAATACTATGAATGTACAATCAACTATTGAAAAAATTTCACATGCAGTAAGTAAGGTTCAAAAAATATCTGCAAAGAATGTGAGTCTCCCTATTTTGGAAAATGTCCTTCTTATCGCGGATGGAAATAATCTGATAATGAGAGCTACTAATTTGCATGTTGGAGTGGAAGTAAGTGTTCCTGTGAAAGTTAAAAAAGAGGGTGCGGTTGCGGTAAATCTTTCTATCTTTGCAAATATCATTTCTAGTATTAAAAATGAAACAAATATTGAATTGATGTTAGAGGATCAAACCCTATCGATTATCACTGACTATTCACAAATGGAGTTAAAAACTTTTTCTTATGAAGATTTTCCAACCCTACCTCATCCTAAAGAAGAATTATTTTTTAATATAAACATCGAAGATTTTATTAATGGAATTCGATCAGTGATGTACAGTGCTTCACAGTCTGATATCAAACCAGAAATATCTTCAGTATATATTTATAACCAAGAAGGAAATCTAACCTTCGTTTCAACTGATTCATTTCGATTAGCAGAGAAAAAAATAGAAGTGAAAGGTTTAGAAGATTTTCCTGGAGTAATTGTTCCAATTAGAAATATTCAAGAATGTGTGAAGGTATTTTCAGGTGATAACAAGGAAGTTAAATTAATTATTGAAAAAAACCAGTTAACAATTATTTCTTCAGATACTTACTTCACATCACGAATTGTTGATGGAAACTATCCTGATTATCAACAAATTATTCCTCAATCATTTCAAACAGAAGCTATTCTTTTGAAAGAAGACCTTATCCAAACCCTCAAATTAGTTAATGTATTTTCAAATACTTTTAACCAAGTTTCTTTAAATACTATTGCAAAAGAAGGAAAGTTAAGTATTTCTTCAAGAAACACAGATATTGGGGAGAACAAATCAAAAATCGATGCTGCTATTTCTGGTTCTGATGTTGAAACCTTTGTAAATCATAGATATATATCAGATATATTTAGTTCAATTTCTTCAGACAGCATTAGTTTTTCATTTTTAGAGAAGAATAAACCTTTCGTGGTAAGAGGTGTTGGTGATACTAGTTTCCTTTACTTAATAATGCCAATGAATAGATAAAACACCGTTAGGTGTTTTTTGTATATACTGTAATTATGGTTATTTCACTAAAAGATATCATTGAAAAAAAATCATTTAATTCCAAAGAAGAAGAAATTATTATTTCTATTTTTAAGGAACTGTCTGATGATTTTAATAAAAGTAATTTTGAATTTAACAAAGGTATTTTAACTTTTAAAAATATTGGATCTTCTATGAAAATGGCTATTATAATGAAAAAGAGTATTTTCCTAAAAAAGATGAAAGAGAAGGGTTTGTATATACGTGATATTATATAATCATGATAGTTCTTGGTATTGATCCTGGGTATGATCGCTTAGGTATAGCGGTAATTGAAAAAACAGATTCTGAAAACATTCTTTATTCAGAATGTTTTCAAACAATGTCTTCACAAGAATTAAATATTCGATTTCTTGCCGTTGGAAAAAGAATCAGAGAGGTTATCGAACAATATCATCCTGATATTGTTGCGGTTGAAGATATTTATTTTAGTAAAAACACAAAAACAGCAATGGCTGTTGCTCATGTTCGAGGTATCATCATTTTTCAAGCATTAGATAAGTCTATTAGAGTAACTGAACATACTCCTAATCAAATAAAAGTGGCTACAACAGGATATGGATCTGCTTCTAAGTCAGAAGTTCACACTATGGTTAAAAGATTAATTAATCTAGAGAACAGGAAATATATTGATGATGAAATTGATGCTATTGCCATTGCTATTACTTCTCTTGCAACATACAAAACAAAACAATAATGTACAAAGTTTTGCAGTATGTATAATGGAGATATGTCAGAACGAAAGTTAAATAGGTACGAGAAAGCTTTTCTTCGTACCCAAGAAAGAATGCGAAGTAACGCAAAGAAAAAAATGACTTCAGTTAAAGTCAAAGAAAAAAAAGATAGTAAAAACATCCTTGATTATCTCATTAGTATTTTTGATACAAAACCAAAAAGAAAAAAAGAAAAAAAGAAAGCAGGGATTGTTAAAAACTTTTTCTTTGTTTTAGCTATTTTGATAATGATAGGCCTTTCTGCTGTTAGTCTTTGGTTCATCTCACTTGAAATACCAGATGTAAGTAATTTTAGCCAACGAAAAATTTCAAACTCTACAAAAATATATGACAGAACAGGAGAAATTCTTCTGTATGATATTCATGAAAATATACAAAGAACTGTTGTTGATTTAGATGAAATCAACAAGTATGCAGTAGATGCAATTGTTGCGATTGAAGATCATACCTTCTATGAACATAATGGAGTAGTTATTAAATCAACCGCAAGAGCAGTACTACAAACAATACTATCAAGACTTGGTTTAAGTAATGAAGGAACCTCAGGAGGATCAACCCTTACCCAACAGGTAGTAAAAAATACTCTTCTTGATTCAAGAAGACAAGTTTCTCGAAAGGTAAAAGAATGGATTCTTGCATATAAGATTGAACAGAGATTAACAAAAGATGAAATTCTTGAAATCTATTTAAATGAAGCTCCGTACGGAGGAACTCTATATGGAATTGAAAAAGCTTCAAATATGTTTTTTGGAATTCCAGCATCTGATTTAACTCTTGGACAATCAGCATACCTTGCAGCTATTCCAAATCTACCAACCTTCTATTCACCATATGGACCGAATAAGGATAAGCTAGATATACGACAAAGAATCGTTCTTCAGGAAATGAAACGACATGGTTTCATTACTGATCAAGAATATAGAGATGCTCTTGAAGAAAAAGTAGAATTCCTTCTTGAGGAAGAAACTAACTTTAAGGCACTGCATTTTGTACAATACGTACGATCATACCTTGAAGAAAAATATGGCAAAGACATTGTGGAAAATGGTGGTCTCAAGGTTGTAACTACGTTAGATTATAAATTACAGCAAAAAGCTGAACAGATAATTAAGGAACACATAGAAGAGGTAGAAAGCCTCCACAATGCCTCTAATGCAGCTTTGGTGGCACTTGATGCTAATACTGGTCAAATACTTACCATGGTAGGTTCCCGAGACTATTTTGACGAAGATATCGATGGTAACTTCAATGTTACTTTGGCTAATAGACAACCAGGATCTTCATTTAAACCAATTGCCTATGCAAATGCATTTGAAAAGGGATATCTTCCACAAACTATACTTTTTGATACACCTACTCAGTTTAATGCGGGTTGTGATGCAACAAGATTAAATAGTGAAAATAACTGTTATAGCCCAAGAAATTATGATGGTGAATTTAAGGGTCCATTAAGCATGAAAAATGCTTTAGCTCAATCAAGAAACATCCCGGCAGTGAAAGCTCTCTATTTAGGAGGATTAGAAGACACTATGAAATTAGCTCGAAACCTTGGTATTACTTCACTTAATCGTAAACCAAGTTTCTATGGTTTGAGTTTGGTATTGGGAGGTGGAGAAGTTTCACTTCTTGAAATGACAGGTGCTTATTCTGTTTTTGCAAATGATGGAGTATTTAACAAACCAACAGGAATACTCTTAATTGAAGACTCAGAGGGTGAAATATTAGAAGAATTTGAAGCAATCGACGTGCAAGCAATTGAAACAAATACTGCACGAATGATAGCTGATATTCTTTCTGATAATCAGGCAAGAACTCCTTTGTTTGGATCAAATTCTTTTCTCTATTTTGGAGGTAAGGACGTTGCAGGAAAAACAGGAACAACTAATGATAATAGAGATGCTTGGCTTATCGGATTTACTCCAGATGTAGCTCTCGGAGTTTGGACAGGAAATAATGATAATACACCAATGACGAGAGGTTCTGCTATTACCGGAAAACCATGGAGAGCCTTTATGGATGAAATCATTAAGGAATATGACACGGGAAGAGAATTTAGTTCATATTCACTCCCAGAAGATATTGATAGCTATCCAGCTATGGTTAGAGGAGAATGGGAAAGACCAGGTACTTTAACCGAACAGTCACTAGATGAGAACGGAAATCAAATTAATGTTGAAACTACAGATTCACGATTCGGCCCTCATACTATTCTTCATTTCATTAACAAAGAAAATCCACGAGTTCTTGATCAACAAAGAAGTGATCCACAATATAGCAACTGGGAAGCTTCAGTAAGAAACTATGTTGCACAAAATTTTTCTGGTCAATTAAATGAACAAATCACTCCACAAAATCCAGAAGAAAATGAACCATCATTCACTCTTTCTGTGCGTGGTATAGAAAATCAAGAAGTATTCTTATCAAATGATGAGATAAGTCTTAGGGTTAGAGCAAGAGATATCGAAGAAGAAGATATCGAAAAAGTTGATTTTTATGTAAACGGAGTATTGTTAGGAACAGATAGTGAAACCACTTTTGAAATGATGCTAGATTTACAAAGTATTGATAATATTAATACTCAAAATAGCTTGCAAATAGTTGCCTATTCAACAGATGGAATTTCAGAATCAGAAACATTTACTTTCTTTGTACAAGAATAAAAAACACCCTAAGGTGTTTTTTATATTAAGCAGCATTGTGATACACATCTTGAACATCATCTTGATCTTCAATGATTTCTAGAAGTTTCTCTAATTTTTCCTCATCATCCTCTGAAAGTTCAATAGTACTTTGAGATTCCCATTCTTGTTCACTGTTTCTTTTGAAATTCCAAGATACCGAACCAGGAGCTCCTAGTGAAGCATTATTTTTAGAAAGGATATGTTTAATTTCAGCACTTGTTCTATTACTATTATCAGTAAGTCCAGTGATGATTAAACCAACACCACCAGGTCCATATGCTTCATACATTACCTCATGCGAATCACCAGCATCAGAAGCCTTTTTGATAGCTCTCTCAATATTATCCTTCGGCATATTTGCCTTCAATGCTTTAGTAATTGCACTTGCTAATCCAGGGGCAAGCACGTCACCTTGTGATTTTTTAGCCTCTACTTGAATAAGTCGTACCAATTTACTAAATATTTTTGACTTTACCGCATCAGTTGCTGCTTTTTTGTGTTTAATTTTTGACCATTTGTTGTGTCCTGACATAGCAAAAGTGTATATCTGGTTTCATTTGTAATCAAGTACTTACGTGATCACGAGCTTTCTGTGTAGCCACTCTTCCTCGTGAGGTAAGTTCAAGTAATCCTTTTTGAATAAGATATGGTTCGATAACCGTTTCAATTGATGACTCTTCTTCGTGTGTTGCTGTTGCTATTGTTTTTAGTCCAACAGGCCCACCGTTAAATTTGTAGATGATAGTAGAAAGTACCTCTCTATCAATGGCTCGTAAACCTAAGTCATCTACACCGATTAAAGCAAGAGCATCTAAAACAGTTTCCTTGGTAATACTCATTTCGTGTACATCAGCAAAATCTCTACATCTCTTTAAAAAGTAATTTGCTGTTCTTGGCGTGTATCTACTTCTTTTTGCTATTTCTTCTAAAGCATCTTCAGATATCTCAATTGATAGCTTGTGTGCTGATTGTTTTAAAATCTTTGCTATTTCAGTATTGGTATAAAATTCTAATTTAAACACACCTCCTGAAAATCGAGATCGTAAGGGTGATGACATCATGGCAATCTTTGTAGTTGCACCAAGAAGGGTAAAGGAAGGTAGGTCTAATTGAATAGTTCTTGCAGAAGGACCTTTTCCAATGATTATATCCAATACCCCTGATTCCATAGCAGGATAAAGAACTTCTTCAATATTTTTGTTAAGTCGATGAATCTCATCGATAAAAAGAATATCTCCTTCACTTAAGTTGGTAAGAATACTTGCAAGATCACCAACTTTTTCAATCGCTGGTCCCGATGTTATTTTAATGTTCCTTCCAGTTTCTTTTGCAATAAGGTGAGAAAGCGTTGTTTTTCCTAATCCGGGAGGTCCATAAAAAAGAAGGTGTTCAGGTTGCTGATTTCTTTTTTTTGCAGCAGTTAGTAGAATATGAAGATTATCTTTAATACTTTGTTGTCCAATGTATTCATCCCAGGTAGTTGGTCTAAGCTGTGGATCTACTATTCCAAGAATACTGATATCTTTTGGTGACTCATTCATATACATATAGTATCATATACAGGCATAGTTATTGATATATACATGAAAGTTTATTTATCAACATTTTATACACAGTCAAAGTAGTACTAATTTAAGAGTATTGTTATACTCTACATTGTCACCGTGTTTGTTTAAAGTTTTCCACAAGCACTTGACAACTTTTCATATTATGTTAGTATATCTTTACATAAGGTTATTAACCTTGTGTGAACCAATTTCAGTTGAGTAATCTCTAAACAATCAGATCTCGCGAATTTGGTCAGGCGGATAAGACTCGTTGGTAGCCACCCTAGCAGTGGTCAACACTGATGTCATCTTTGAAACCTGGTCATCCTTTATTTTTAAAGTTTTTCTGTTGTTTAGAGGTTATTCCACTGAAACAAATAAAAGTCTCCTTGAGGCTTTTTTTGTTTCATTGCATAACTCCTTGGTGTACAATGAACACATATGCCGCAATTCAATGATGTTGAACAAGATAAAAAAATTGATGAGATAAAAAGAAGAGAAGAGGAATCTTTTGTTGAACGAATTTCTGCAAAATTTAAACTACCGTATATAGATCTTTCTGGTGTAAATATTGAAACAGATGCTCTTATCTTAATTGATGAAGAAACTGCAAGACGTGCTCAGATTGCAGCATTTAAACGAATTGGAACAGACTTGTACCTAGCGGTAAAATCACCAAATCTTCCTGAAACAAAGAAGGTTTTAGATTCTTTAGATCAGAAATATGCCTTAGGTATACATATGGTATCTGACAGAAGTCTAGAAAAGGCTTGGGATAGATATCAAGATGTTTCAAAGGCTCAATTAACTCAGGGTGGAATGCTTGATATTTCAGAAGAGGAACTTGCTGAAATCGCTGCTACTGTTCATACCAATGAAGAAGTTGCAATAAAGATACAAGAGGTACTTCAAAATGAACATACTAAAAAGATAACAGAATTAATGGAGGTAATATTTGGAGGAGCAATTGCAACGAAGGCTTCTGATATTCATATTGAAGCACAGAATGAACAAGTAAGGTTGCGATATCGTCAAGATGGAGTATTACAAGATATTGCAAATATTGATCATGAATCATATGCAAAGTTACTTTCTCGAATAAAGTTGTTGTCAGAAATGAAACTTACTCAGAATAGTAATGCTCAAGATGGACGATTTACTATTGATTTTGATGAAAAAGAAATTGAAGTCCGTGTTTCTGTTATTCCAAGTGCGTATGGTGAATCTTTTGTAATGCGTATTCTTAACCCTGATGGTATAAAGGTGGGTATTGAGAAACTTGGTATTGAACCTAAGTTATACGAGATCTTGTTAAGAGAAATAAAAAAGCCAAATGGAATGATCCTCACCACTGGTCCTACTGGATCTGGAAAGACGACCACTCTCTATTCATTTTTAAGGAAGGTATATAATCCTGAAGTAAAGATACTCACTATCGAAGATCCAATTGAGTATCACCTTGAAGGAATTAGCCAAACCCAAGTAAAAAGAGAAAAAGGATATGATTTTCAATCAGGTTTACGTGCAGCATTACGTCAAGATCCTGACATTGTAATGGTTGGGGAAATTCGTGATAAGGAAACAGCAACGATTGCTGTAAATGCTTCTTTAACCGGACACTTGGTTCTTTCAACCCTGCACACCAATGGAGCAGCTGGAGTTATTCCACGATTGATTGATCTTGGTGTTTCACCACAAATTTTAGCTGCAGCCCTATCCGTTTCACTAGCACAGCGACTCGTGCGAAAGGTATGTAGTAATTGTAGTACTGAAGTTGAAGCAAGCGAGCAAGAGAAACATACCATTACAGAGGTTCTTAAGAGAGCTCTTGAGAACGGAAAGAAAATCTCTGATTATGGTGTTTCCTTAGATCAAAAAATGATAGTTGCAAAGGCTAATGGTTGTGAGACTTGTAACAACACTGGGTATAAAGGACGGATTGGAATCTTTGAAGCTATCATCACTGATGAACGTATTGAAGAGCTTTTGAATAAAAAGCCTTCAGAACAAGAAGTAAGAAAGGTAGCTGAACAACAAGGACTATTAAATATGGCAGAAGATGGGGTTATTAAGATACTTAATAAGGTAACAACACTTGAAGAAGTTCAATCAGTAGTAGATCTTGAAATTAAAAAAATAGTTTCTCTATCTGAGCCCAAGCAAGACTTAATCGTAAAGGAACCTAATTTACCTTCTCCTAAAATGGTTGTTCCTGAAGATTCTATGGAAATTACTTTTCTTTTGGAATACCTACAGCAATTAGAAAATCAACAAGCTATTAATCCTGATGTTGATGTAAGTGAAAAGATACATGATCTTGAACATACCATCATTACCATCATGAGACACAAGGGACCTGAACACTTCAACCCAAATAAGCCACAGAAGGTTCAATCAAGGATGAATAATGTAATGAAAGACATTGCTGAATTAAAAGATCACCATATGATGAATACTTCTTTGCAAACTGCACCTAAGCTAAAACAAATAAGAGAAGACCTTCAAGAGGTAATGCAATAAAGACACCGAAAGGTGTTTTTAGCTTGACAACTTATTTATATATGTTATTCTAATATTAGAAAAACAATAACAACTAAATATAAAAAAAATGAGAAACGCATTAATAGTATTAGCACTTACCTTTTGTATATCAAAAGTAAGTGCACAAAATAGTTACAATGAAAACACCATTGTGATTAGAGGTGAAAAGGAAAGAGTAAAAGTCCTCGCACATTTATCAAAGGCATATTTAATGTCCCAAGATATTGAAGCAGATTTCCATCTGTTTTCTCGTAGTGTTGGATTTAATGATCCTACGCTCAAAACAGTACCGAGTACTAATGGAACTTGGATATATATTGAGCATCCATATTCTGGGACTCATCGATATATTCAAATGTCAAACAGTATGTTGGCATCCTTACAGGATCCAACATCTGACACTTCATCATTCAAAGCCATCTTTAAGCTATGCCCTGTGCAATCAACAGATGCGATTTTTGTACTAAATAGAGTACCTCTGAAAAAAAAGGTAGAAGAGTATAGTAATTTTAAAAAGGAAGACGATCTTTTCTTAAGAAAAGATATATCTAACCCTTTTAAAGAAAAAGAAAAAATCGAAGTTGTTGAACCTGTTGAAATAAATAGCTGTAATAGCTACTTTGAACAACAGTATCCAGAGGCCTTTGATAGATATAAGGCTACGGGAGACATTAAGGCATTTAAGTATGAGCTAAAGGCAAACTATCAGCAGAGAAATCTTGCCGAATGGAGAAATGAATTTCGTTCGATTAAAAAGTGTTTTAATGAAAGTACTTTTTGGAAAGATGCTAGACCTGTTTTATATACGGCAGCTGCAGGATTGATTACTTACGGAATTATCAACGGTCTAAGAGGTTCAAGCACCACAGGTGTTTCAGGAAATGGATCTCCTTTCAGAGGGCCAACAGGTGATTAATTAATGTTTAAAATTTTAAAATAAAAACCATAACAAACGTTATGGTTTTTTTGTTTCTTAGATATACTTATTAAGTAATACTAATGAGTATCTAAACTATTGACAAATTAGTTTTATAATGCTAATATTTTCAAGTATTAAAGAATTTAACACATACATAATTATTACCATGAACACTTTTATAAACAAAACCATAAAACTTTTTGCTGTTGCTCTTCTTTTTGGAGCAGGAGCAATAACCGCTGATGCAAGTTTCGTAGTAGACCCTGCTCGTTTTGGAACAGGATTTACTGCAATTGGAAATGCAACCGCGTCTGCGTATCAGCTAGATAGTTATCGTGCTGATATTTCATCCCCAGGAGATAGTGAAATCTTCTATGTTTTTATGGCATATCAAAATGCCGAAGACTATACGCTTGAAAACGTAAGAGGATTTTTAACCTATCCTGCACAAGGAACGGAAAGTTCACAAATTTTCACCGGTAGATTGTCTGCAGGAAACGGAAGTTCAATGACTGACCGTACTACGCTAACAGGACTACCAAGTGAATGGGAAATAAAAATGATTGATGCGTGGAAGGAAAATACGCATGATAGGGATCCTGAATGTGGAACGGCCTATGGATACCGAGAAACAGCTAACAGCGTTATCACT
Source organism: uncultured Candidatus Saccharibacteria bacterium (assembly GCA_964592365.1). Lineage (GTDB taxonomy): Bacteria > Patescibacteriota > Minisyncoccia > Phycocordibacterales > UBA1006 > UBA1006. The sequence goes on from CAZQDL010000001.1 coordinate 78,910, forward strand.
TCATCTGGAACAAGTATTGGTTCACTAGATACCAAATCTGTTTCATTACGAAATGGTGAAACAGGAGCGTGTTCTCAAGGAAATATTGTTGTTAAATTTCAAATAACAAATACTAGTTTAGGAAATGGGGGACCTGATAATAATACCCTTGTTGTGAGAACTGATAGTGCAACTAGTGTATCGGATAGCCAAGCAACCTTAAATGGTGACCTTATCTCAGGAGGACCTGCACAAGAATACTGGTTTATGTTATCTAAAAATCGTAATCCAGGATGTAGAGATTTTGGAACAGGAACAGAACGATATAATGCTAATACTGCACTCGGCCAAATAGGTTCAGGTGCTAATCCAAGTTTTTCTTCAGTAGCTACCTCACTTTCTTCTAATACCACCTATTACTATGTTGCCTGTGCACAAAGAAACCTTAATTATGCAGAAGGAGTAGAACGCTCTTTCTATACAGGTTCAGGCGGTGGATCAGGAACCGGTCTTCCTATCGCTATCACTAACTCAGCAAGAGATGTTCAAGAAGATTCAGCAGAACTTCGAGGTTCAGTTGATATGAATAGTTATAATGATGGGCTAGTATTCTTCGTTTGGGGAGAAGATGAAGATAGAGTTGAAGATGTATCTGATGAGGATCAATATTCTGATGTTCAAACAAGAGGAGATGATCTTGAAAAATATGTTGTTGACTATAGTCATGATGGAAATAAAAGTTTTAGTTATGACATAGATAACCTACGTGAAGATGAACGATATTACTTCCGTATTTGTGTTGAATATGATCGTAATGGAAGAGAAGAGCTTTCATGTGGTAGTGTTCGAGATTTTGAAACCAATGGGGATAGTAATGATAATGGTGATGTTGAAATTGAAACACTTTCTTTCGATGATGTCGGAAGAACCTTCGCTAGAATTTGTGGAGATCTAGAAGATGATGGTGGAGACAGAAGCATTAGAACTCGAATGGAATTTAGAAGGGCTACTGGTGGACAATGGAATAACTCACAGTTTGAACAACGTGGAGAAGGAAGATTCTGTGTACGGGTAAATAACCTTCAACAAGACACTCGATATGCCTTTAGAGCATGTACTGATGATGAAGTGTGTGGAAATATTCGATACTTTACCACTTTAGGAGATGATACAAATACTGAACAGATTGAGGTGAATACCTTATCGCCTTCAAATATTACAACTTCAACAGCTATTTTAAATGGACGATATCAAGGTTCAGAAAATGAACCAACAGAACTTTGGTTTGAATGGGGAACAACCGCCAACCTTGGAATCAAAAAGAGAACTATTACTCGATCAGCACTTGCTGGGAACTTTGTTGATGCATTTACTGGTCTACAGGCTTGTACTCAATATTTCTACCGAGCAGTAGGTCAAAACAGTTCTGGTATTGATTATGGAAACACTCTTTCATTTAGAACCTCATGTATTATTAATACCGGAGGAGGACCTGATGTAATCATTAATAGAGATACAGTTGTTATTGAAGAGACCGTTGATGAAGATGAAATTAATCTTGATTTACTTGGTTTAGGTTTATCACTCATCCGTCTTGATATTGATAATAATCAGGATGTAGTCTACCGAGATCAGGTTGTAGTATATGATGTTCGTTGGGAAAATATTTCAACGATTGATCTTGATACTATTGATGTAAAAGTAACTCTTCCAGAAGAAGTTTCTGTTACCAGCGTAAGTCGTGGAAGATTTGATGCTAACGAAAATGTTCTCTTCTTTACCATCGATGAACTTGATGAGGGTGACGAAGGAGATATGCAAATTAGCGTTGTTGTATCAAATGGAAGATTAGGAGATTTAGTAACAGCAGAAGCAACTGCTGCATATGATAACCCTATCAACCAAGCAAAGGAGAATGCTACAGATTATGATGCTGACGAGTTTGTTCTTAATACAAACTTCGGAACAGCTTCAGTATTTGGACTTTCAAATATTACCTTCTTAGGATGGCTAACTATCCTTCTTGGATTACTTATCCTCTTCCTTATTGCACGATGGTTATATCTAGAACGTGAAGAATTACGTGCTCATGCATATGCAAGAGCATACTATCCTCCACAACCACTAGGATACCAACAGCCACCAGTACAACCGTTACGAGCACCATACCAACAAGTGCAACAACCGTTACCTGGTACTGAAGTTTCAGAAAACACCGATGATGGATATCAACCATATCGACCAAATAGAAACTAATTAAAAAAACACCAATATGGTGTTTTTTTGATATAGTTTGTATATGGAAATGAATATTCAAAACGAAGAGCAGTTACCTATACTTGTTGACCGTATTATGAACATGATATCTCAATCAGATACCTTTGCTACAGTAATTTGTCTTGAAGGAGATTTAGGGGCAGGAAAGACTACCTTGAGTAAAGCATGGGCTCAATATCTTGGAATATCAGAAACGGTAACAAGTCCTACCTTTGTTATCCTTAAAGAATATGAAACAGCTCATGATCAATACAAAAAGCTAATTCACATTGATGCGTACCGACTTTCATCAAAAGAAGAACTAGAGTATTTAGGTTGGGAACAATTACTATCTGATCGTCAAAATATTATTCTTCTTGAATGGCCAAGTATGGTTAAAGGTATATCAATGCCACATGTATACACCTTGAGTATTGAGATTAACAAAGATCATTCAAGAACTTTTAACTTTAAATGATATACTGAGAAATATGAAGAAACCAATCATCTTACTCCTTGATGCTCATGCCATTATTCACAGGGCATATCATGCACTACCTGACTTCGCTACAAGAAGTGGTGTACCTACTGGAGCTATTTATGGTTTTGCTACGATGGTTCTTAAAATCATAGATGATTTCAAGCCAACATATGTTGTTGCTTGTTTTGATCTTCCTGGAAAAACCTTTCGACATGAAAGTTATACCGAATACAAGGGAACTCGTTCTCAGACAGATACAGCTCTTAAGATGCAATTTGAAGCTACACGAGAGCTTTGTGATATTTTTGGTATTCCAATATATGATGCACCTGGATTTGAAGCTGATGACATGCTTGGAACAATCTGCACCCAATTAAAAGGAAAAGATTTTGATATTATCATTGCCTCAGGAGATATGGATACTCTTCAGTTAGTTGAGAAAAAAAGAGTGCAAGTATATACCCTAAAGAGAGGATTGAATGATACTGTGGTATATGATGAGCAAGCAGTATTTGATAGATTTGGTTTCAAGCCAGCACAACTTATCGACTACAAAGGGTTAAGAGGAGATGCTTCTGATAATATTCCTGGGATAAAGGGTATTGGAGAAAAAACCGCAGAGATAGCTATTCAGCATTTTGGAACCCTTGAAAATTTATATTCTTCCTTAGAAAAAGATGAGCAATTATTAATTGATGCTGGGTTAAGCAAACGAATGGTTCAACTCATTAAAGAAGGAAAAGAAGATGCAGAATTCTCAAAGATACTTGCTACTATTCGACATGATGCCCCTATTGAGTTTTCATTACCCAAACACGCTTGGGGAGAACTTCTTGATATGGAAAAAGCAACCACCTTTTTTGATACATATGAATTGCGTGCCTTACCTGCTCGGTTACGAAGTTCAATGGGTATTCAAGAAAAGATAGAAGAAAAACCAGAAGAAGTAATTGATCAAAAAGATTTTTCAAAAACTGCATTAGCGTTATGGCTACTTGATTCTGAAATGAAGGAAGCGAGTCTTGAAGATATGTTGATTTTCTCAAAGAAAAAAAGTTTTTTTGAAGCATCAGCATATATCACAGAACAGCTAAAGCATGATGAACCTTCGTACAAAATCTTTCAGCATATTGAAATACCATTGATGTCTGTAATCACTCATATGCAAGACCGAGGTATTAAGGTTGATGGAAATTTCTTTAAAAATCTTTCACGTGAATACCATCACAAACTTGATGCATTAGAAAAAGAAATTCAAGAAATGGCTGGTATGGATTTTAACCTAAGATCACCAAAACAACTCTCTGAGGTTCTGTTTGAACATATGGGTCTTTCAACAAAGGGTATTAAAAAATCAGGAAAGTCAGGAGTGTATTCAACCAATGCACAGATGCTTGAAAAATTGTTAGAAGAACACCCTATTATTCAACACATTCTTGATTACAGGGAATTGGATAAGCTGGTAGGTACGTACATTGATGTTATCCCTGACATGGTTTCTGATGATGGAAGATTACATGCACAATTTATTCAGAACGGAACTACCACAGGAAGATTTTCCTCAAAGGATCCTAATATGCAAAATATTCCCACAAGAAGTGACCTAGGAAGAAAGATACGAGAAGGATTTATCGCCGAAACAGGATATCAATTAGTTTCTTTTGACTATTCTCAAATTGAATTACGCTGTCTTGCTATGCTTTCATCAGACCAGAAACTCATTGATATTTTTAATGAAGGGAAAGATATTCATACGGCTGTTGCTTCTCTTATAGGAAATGTTCCTGAAGATGAAGTTGATAGGGAAATGAGAAGAAAAGCAAAGATTGTTAACTTTGGAATTCTCTATGGAATGGGAGTTAGTAGCCTGCGAAAGCAGATGGATACCGATAGGTTGGAAGCTCAAAAATTCCATGATGGATTTTTCGAACAGTTCAAAGAGGCTACGGCATACCTAGAAGCAACGAAAGAGCATGCAAGAGCACATGGATACACCACAACTCTTTTTGGACGCAGAAGACAGTTTAAGAATATCAATTCAAAGCTTCCATTTATTAAAGCAATGGCAGAAAGAATGGCATTGAATGCACCTATTCAAGGAACTTCAGCAGACATGATAAAGCTTGCAATGGTTGAGGTATATGAATATCTAAAACAAGAAACAGATATTGATGCACATTTTGTGTTGCAGATTCATGATGAAATTATTTTCGAAGTAAAAGATACAGATATTGAATTATTTACTACTAAGGTGAATGATATTATGGTTAATATATTGAGTTCTTCATATCTCTCGTATCATCCACCTATTCCTTTAGTGGTTCACTATTCAACAGGAAGACACTGGGGTGAGTTAAAATAAACAGCAATGCTGTTTATTTTGATATACTAAACATATGATTTTTTTAGTGTCAGGAAATAGTGAAGATAGGAAGTCTTATATTCATAAACAGATAAAAGAAGCAGGAGGAGATCCTGCAAAAGCTGTACGCATTACTGATACAGATATCAATGAGACCTGTTCCTTTAGTGATCTTGTTGTTAAGCAGGTAGGACTATTTGGTGATATTGAATACTATATTATCTCTGACCTTACTCGTTCATTGGATATAAGAAATATTCTGAATACCTTTAAAGAATCACCTCACTATTTATTCTTTTCAGAAGAAAGTGTAACAAAACCAATCATTTCAGCTTTTGAAAAAATAGATGCAACCATACAATCTTTTGAGAAAGAGATTGTTGAAAAGAAAGAAGGAGGTAATAATATTTTTGTACTTTCTGATTTACTTGGAGCAAGGGATAAGAAAAATCTATGGATTGCATATCATCAGGCATTGTCTTCAAGCTCCGTTGAAGAGATCATTGGGATACTCAATTGGCAGTTAAAAAATATGATACTGGTATATCAACAACCTTCAGGGGTAGCGAGTATGAAACCTTTTGTATTTTCAAAAACACAGAGGTTTAATAAAAACTATTCTGAACATGAGGTTAGAGAATTATTAGTTTCACTAACCAAAGCATTTCATTCACGAGATATTCATCACACACTTGAAGTTCAAGTAGAAGAAATTATTTTAGGATTATAAAAAGCACAAAATGTGCTTTTTATAATACGCCAACTATCTTTGCGATAAATACTGCATAGAAGAATAGCATAGCTATTCCTTCCCATGGTCGTACCTTATTATCAAACGTAACAAAGATGGCGATAAAGGTTGCAATAACTAAAAAGGGTAGGCCAATAATGAATGTGGTGTCTGCAATTCCAAGAGGAGTTATGAGTGCTGGAATTCCTGCGATGAAAAGAAGGTTAAAAGTATTTGAACCAAGTACATTTCCAACAGCCATTCCGTGATTTCCTCTTTTTACCGCTGCAACTGAAGTAAGAATTTCAGGTAATGAAGTTCCGAGAGCAACTACGGTTATGGTGAGCATTGAAGAGGTGATGTTCAACAGTTGTGAGAGCATAAGAACACTATCAATAAGGTACTTAGCTGAAACTGAAAGTATTCCAATACTAAGAACAATTGCTCCACTATAGATTAAGATACTCTTCTTTTTTGCTGATGGATCAGTATTTTCTTCAACAAGATCTTTCATTTCATCAACATCTATTAATTCAGGTTTTTGTCGAATGTTGTAAATTATGAAAATAATAAAGAATACTAACAGAGCAATTCCTTCAGGTGTTGAAATTACCTTATCAAGGGCAAAGTATCCAAATAGTGCCATCGACATAAAGAAGAAGGGAAGATCAACATCAATTAGGGATGTATTTATTTTTAATGTTTTAGCAGCAATTCCTGATATCCCTAAAATTAATAACGCATTAGCAATATTAGAACCCACTATGTTATCAACAACAAAGGTTGTTTCACCTGCGTTAAGTGCGAATAAAGATGATACCAATTCAGGAAGCGATGTTCCAACAGCAACGATGGTTGCCCCAATAATGAAAGAACTCATTCCAAAGAGTAATCCAATTCGCTCACTGTACTCGGTAAAGTAGTCAGCTGATTTAATTAAAAAGAATAAACTAGCGATAAGTATTCCTATCCAGATAATGATTTGCATATGGAGGTATCATATCATTTTTTTCTCAGAGTAAAATAAAAAGAAACACTAAGGTGTTTCTTTCATGTCCCCCTGGAAGGGCTCGAACCTTCGACCGTCAGCTTAAAAGGCTGCTGCTCTACCGACTGAGCTACAGGAGGATGTCGATATGTAAGGCATTGCCGAACGTTGTAGATAGTATTACAGCATTGACTTAAGGTCAACACATATCTACAGTATGAATATGCAATATTCAGTTCTCTTACATAATATTAGAAGCGCTCACAACGTTGGTTCTATTTTTAGAACTGCTGATGCAGCTGGTTTTTCTCATGTATATCTTTCAGGATATACCCCACTTCCCATTGACCGTTTCGGAAGAAAAAGAGCAGATATTGATAAGGTTGCACTAGGAGCACAAGAAATTGTTTCTTGGTCTGAAGTGAAAGATATTGAAATGTTTCTTCGTTCACATTATGTAGTTGCGGTTGAACAAGATGAACGTTCAATTCCATATGATAGCTTTGAAGCACCAAAAGAGGTACATGAATTAATTTTGATGATGGGCGAGGAAACTAAAGGAATTGAAAAAGAACTTCTTGTTGATGTAAGCTCTATTATTGAAATACCAATGAGGGGAGAGAAAGAATCTTTAAACGTATCAGTCGCTTTTGCTGTTGTTGCTTATGAGATAACAAAAAACCACTTAAGAAAAAGTTCTTAAGTGGTTGGTCTTTTGATTCAATTTTATTTTTTAACAAATTGAATATTTTTTAATTCGTTTTCAATTTGGTGTCCAATACCATTCCAATATCCATTCTCATATTGGTATAGGTCTGAATGGGTGAAGCAGTACGCATCTATCTCTTCAGGAAATTCCGTTCTAGTTGTTACAATTAGTTGATATTTGCTAAATCTTTTTGGCTTAAAATGTGTAACTATTGGACTGAATTCAATGCTCACATCTTCTCCATTAAAATCAAGATCATCAGGAAAGAAGTCATTGACGGTACCCTCCACGTTTACCAATTCCACTTTTTCGATGTAATCAGCAACATTTAAACTATTTTTATCTAAATGAATGTATTGCTCGATTTCTCGAACTGATGTTTTTGTCATATCGAAGACTATTTCGTAAACAACATTTCTTTTCCCTTCTTCTAAAATTGGGTCTATGTTTTGCATGTATACCTTATTAAAATACGATCCTTCCAAGGATTCTAATTCTTCAACATATGTTTCAGAGCAAGAGCTTATTAATAAAGAGCTCAATAAGACAATCAATGGTAATAAAATTTTTTGCATGTGATATTTATTTTTTAAGTTATTTGATAACATAGTATCACTTATTTAGAATATGTCAAGTTATTTTATACATAATAAAACAGCTAATGGTCGAGCCAGAAGCTGTTTTTTGTTTAAAATATTTCAATTTCTTTTGATATATAAATATCGGGATCAAGTAACCTTTCATAGCTTTCTGATCCATTTTTATATTTTATTTTTTCAATGACACATTTATATTTTCCCTTAGGAAGTTGGGCAACGATTCCAATTTGAAAATTTTCAGTTCCGTTTTGATCAATAATATAATCATTTGCATACACAAAAGCATTTGAACCCATATACACTGAAATATCCGAATCAGACACAGAAATTTTTTGTTGAGTTCCAGTGTTAATAATCGAAAATATAATACTGCTCTTACCAACCTTTGAAATATATGCAGGTGCCTCAAAAGCTTCAATCTCTACTTGATATTCAAAGACTCCTTTGTTGTTGAAAGTAATAGCTTCACTTTTTATTAAAGCAACATCGATGCCTTTTGAGAATAAGAAATAATTTCTCATATCTGCTGATCCAGTAATATCTAAGCTTGAAAGTGTATTTGCCTCCTCATCGAATGCAACAGTTTCTTGAAGACTTTTTTCTGATACTTCAAAAGAAATTCCCTGTCCCTCTTGATAATTATTGTTCTGCTTCATATATGTTACAAAAACTTGTACATCATATATTTCACCATTACTTAAAAGCATATTTTGAGTATTGAAGATTACAAGTTCCTTTGTGGTTCCTTGAATACTTCTATGATCCCATGCATTAAAATCTTTTCCATCAATTGATATAGACATATCAGAAATAATTAAATTAAAAGATTTCCCATGAGTATCTACCTCAAAAGATATTTTACCTAAAAGAACATCTGCAGATTCAGCTGGCACCTCAAGACTAAAAACATATGATTCAATAGAATCTGAGATATCATTTTCATCTACCTCGTATCGAGTATATGAAATTGGGCAATTCTCTGAGCTTGAAATGATTAATTCAACCGGTAAGTTGGTCATTACCTTTTTTGAAAATAGGACTTCTCCCGTTTTTGTTTCTAAAAAAGTAATTGCTATTTCAGTTTCTGGCTCAAGCCCTGAGATAGTTTCAATTCCATTTTCTATAGAGCCTACATATTCATATGTAGTGATTTCAGTATTATTCTCGCTTTGTATTACAAGACGAGTAGTTTCTTTTTCTCCTGCCTTAATTGAAAATGTAATTTCGATTTCTCGAGAACTTGTCTTGGTAACTTCAAATGAGGTTACTCTTGTTGGTTCTGCGATAATATCATCATCATTTTGACATGAAGATAAAAGTGAAAGGAAAAAGATGCATAAAAGTTTTTTCATGATGTTTATTATTTAATTGTTAGTGTTATTTATTTTAACAATATAATTTAATTTTAATTTGTCAATTTATATAAGGTATTAAAAAAGCCCTATGAATTACTTAGTATGTTCAGGGCTTCTTTTATTTTCTCATTCATTTGGGTTGTTTTAGTATCAATTTTTGCAAGAGCATTGAGTGCTTGAGCAGGACTATAGCCAAGAGCAACTAAAGCATCAATCACATCACGATCACCTTCATTTGTATGAATTTCTGTATTTCCTGCATAGTTTTTAAGCTTATCCTGTAGTTCAATACACATACGTTCTGCTGTTTTCTTTCCAATTCCTGGAACTGAACTAAGAAAATCAATATTCTTTGAAAGAATTGCTTGATATAGGGTGTCAGTTGAAGCAAGACCAATGATGGCTAATCCTGATTTTGGTCCGATTCCAGAAACATCAATTAATTTCTTGAAAAAGAACAATTCATTTTGTGTTTCAAAACCATATAGATCAAGAGCATTTTCTCTTACCAAAGTATGAATCCAAAGAGAAATATTTTTCTGGGTTAATGCCCAAGCTAGGGTATTTTCAGTAACAAGAATTTGATACCCTACATCTCGTACATCGAGGATAATGGTTCCTTCTGTTGATTCAAATGCTTTTCCTGAGAGATATCCAATCATATAACTAGTATATCATGGAGTATCTATGTATTATATATAATATGAACTTTAATCCAGAAAAAATTAATATTCCTGAAAAAAGGGGAATATTAGAAAATGAAAAGCATCTAAATATTCTATATGAAAGAATAGAGAAAAAACTTGCTAGTTATAAGCCAGATCTTGAAGATTTTCGGGATATCTATTTTGATGAAGTTGATAAAGATATGGTTTATGTTGAAGAAAAATTGAAACAATTTGATGAATCATTAAATAACAGAGAGGATGGAGATTTTTTTAAGAAAGAAAAAAAAATTGCTCTTATCACTGAGGGAATTCTTACAGACCAATTATCAGGAGAGTGGTTTAACTCTCTTAAAGAGGACGCTCCATATACTGTGGTTGCACATCCAACTTCAGATTTTGATGACATACGTAATGGGGCTGATTTGGTTCTAGAAGTTTTTAACAAAGACAAAGAGCAATCAAAACACTTGGGATTATCAATTGACGTTACTTTTTCTTCAGATATTGAAAATCTTAACAGAAAGATGGAAAGGATAATTGGAGATATTACAGGAAAACATGGAAAACCTGCTCAAGTAAAATATTTTGAAAGTGATTTTGATGATTACAAAGGTGCCGTAACCATCGCAAGAAGTGTTATTGTTCTTTCAAGAAATACCATAGAAGATCTCTTTAAAAAAGAATACTCAAGAGACAAAGACGGTCTTTCAAGTCACCAAGTTCAGCTTTCATTGCTCACCCAACTTCAAGAGCAAGCAGAAACTTTTTTACAGTTATGTAAGGTTCATGGAAATTCAGAACTTGGAAGTATTTATGAGGATATTTATAAAAATATCAAATATCTCAAAGACGAGAAAAAAATAAGTCATTTTGAATTAGAACAAGACCCAATATTACTTCAAGAAAAGTATGACGGTCTTAAATTACTGCATCGAGCATTACTCAATAACATAATGTAAAAATGAATATAGACATTCTTTTTGAAAATAAACACGTCCTCATCATTAATAAGCCTGCTGGTTTAGTGGTCCATCCCGATGGGAAAACAACCGAACCTACTGTCGTAGATTGGGTTCTTGAAAGATACCCAGAAATCAATGGGGTAGGTGAAGATATGGAATTTGATTTCAAAGGAGAAACCATTTGTATTAAAAGACCGGGAATTGTTCATCGTATAGATAGAGATACTTCAGGTTGTTTGGTCATCGCAAAAACTGAAGATTCATTTCAACATATCAAACAGCTTTTCAAAGACAGAAAAATATCAAAAACATATCAAGCTTTGGTATATGGTGCGATACCAAAAGATCAGGGAATTATAGATGCCCCTATTGGAAAAAGCAGAAAGGAATTTCGTTTGATGCAAGCTGGCCCTGATGCTCGCGGTTTACTTCGTGATGCTTATACAGAGTACAAGGTACTACAGAGATTTGAAGATATACATGATATAGATAAACAAAAGCAAACAGCAAAATATACTCTTGTCTCTTTATCACCTAAAACAGGAAGAACTCACCAACTTAGGGTTCATATGAAATATATACATCACCCTATTGTTTCTGATTCTCTGTATAAGGGTAAAAGAAAGAATGTCTTGGGTATGGAACGCACAGCTCTTCACGCAATGAGCATTTCTTTTGTTGATCTTGATAATATGGAAATTAATGTTGTCTGTGATATTCCACAGGACATGCAACATTCTATACAAAGACTCTCTACAATGTAGAGATTTTTTGTATACTAATAGAAACAAAAAATAATCTGACATGAAAAAACTTAATACCTTTCCTCATCTGTATGGATACAATAAATCTACACGGATATTTAATTTCAGTGAGCCAAATTGCATGAAACTAAATGAAAACTACTTCAGTAGTATTCTTGATATGATGCAACAAGAAATCAATACCATATATAAATGTAATATTATGCTTATCCACGATCTCTTTGATAGAGAATGTATTTCACAAGAGATGTATCATAATATTGTTGAAGTTCCGTTAGTTGATTTAAGTGCACAAGTAACTACATATTTTCAAGATGACTGTAATGAACAGATAACTCATTTGGTATTAGTTGTTCCACTTGAAAAAGAACATGAAACAGTTGAGTTATTAGAAGCATATTTTCAAACATTCATCGTTGGTGTGAATAAATTTATATATGTTCCAACTGATGCAATAGAGACGCTCTTCTTTAGAGCAAAAAAGCTTATCAATTAATGATAAGCTTTTATATTACAAACGTAATAGTGAAACAATAGCAACAACCCCAAAGAAAACTTCAAGAGTTACGTTCGCCCAATTTTTGTCAGCATATACTCTGATTCCTAATAACAAGGCTCCAATTAGGTTAATGAATGGATACCAAAAACCTAAAGAGGGAATTATTCCAAATGAATTTAATGCATATGCCGTCATAATACAGAAGGTTCCTATCCATCCAATGACACGTAATAATGGGCTAATTTTCTTCATATTACCAATATCGTACCATGATAAGAAAAAAACCGTCTAATCTTCTTGATATTTTTACGTCCTGTGTTAATCTCAAGTTCATTATGGCAACAACAGCAACACAATTTCTCCCTGCTGACGTACAAAATCGAAAAGATTTTGATGTACGTGCAGGTGATACCGTAAAGGTGAATCTAAAGATTCAAGAAAAAGGTAAAACTAGAATTCAAACCTTCCAAGGTCTTGTTCTTGCGCGAAAGCATGGAGCAGAAAATGGAGGAACTATTACCGTTAGAAAAGTTTCAAACGGAATTGGAGTAGAAAGAATTTTCCCGTTATATTCACCTTCAATTGATTCAATCGAAGTACTACGACGAGCTAAGGTTCGACAGTCTAAACTATACTTCCTAAGAGATGTAGTATCAAAGACTCTACGATACAAACTTCGAAGAATTACTGATCTAGGAACTTCAACAGGAGATCTTGATCCAATTGAATCAATGACTCAAGGAGAAGATACAGAAATTTCAGAAGAAGATATGATGGAAGAAGCAACTGAAGAAGCAACTGAAGAAGCAACTGAAGAAGTAGCTGAAGAAGAAAAAGAAGCTTAAGCTTCTTTTTTTCTTTGGTATAATGTTGGTATATGACAAAAGATATATCAAACATTGAATTAAAAAAACATCTTAATCGTTTCCTTATGATCACAGAATTATTCTTTCTTGTGGTTGTTGTGCTTAATGTTTTGAATCCTAAAGAAGGAGTAAGTATTGAATTAATACAAAAGAATCTATCTGAGGGGGTAACTTTTACGATTACTATCGTAGCTCTACTCATTGCACTGATGGCTCATGTATACCGAGGATGGCTTAAAGATTTTGATTTTGTTGCAAAATAGTTTTGAGTTGAGAGAAGGATAAAGGTATACTATATATATGGAACTTATTTATACAATCATTACCCTTATTCTTAGTATCTCTGGATTTTTAATTGCAGAGAAAATTATTCTCATGAAGAAGAAACCTGAACCAATTACTTGTCCAATTGGTTATTCATGTGATGAGGTTATTAGAGGAAAGCATTCAACATTCTTTGGTATCCCTACTGTTAATATTGGAAGACTCTTTTACCTTGGTATGACATCCTTCTTTTTGGTAAATGTATTTCTTCCAATGCCTCAAGAACTTACATTTATTGCTTTGTTAATTTCTGGTTTTGCTTTGTTAACTTCATTTTACTTAACCTTTGTACAATTATTAGTAATTAAAAAGTGGTGTAGTTGGTGTTTATTCTCAGCTCTTATCAATCTATTTCTCTTTGTAATTGTTTTTCTAGGGTATTCTGAAACCTTCGTTGAATTTCTTTTTAGTTATCGACATCTTCTTGAATGGTTATTTGTTGCATCAACACTTATCGGTACACTTGCAACAACACTCCATGCTTCACGATTTATAATCTTCTTAAAAGATTTCAAAATTACGAAAGGTGAATACAAAAGATTAATTATGTATTCACAGACTGCTTGGGTATCCATTGCATTTGCATTTCTTTCTGGAGCTGGATTAATCCTTACTGATGTATATCGTGAGATTACTGGAAATTCTGAGTTCATGGTTATGGGTATTATCATTGGGGTACTCATCGTATATGAATTTATCCAGAATATGATTATCGCCCCTCAACTTATTGATATTCATTTTGGTGACAAACCTAAACTTGATGATGTGGAACATAACTATCAGAGAAAAATTGCATTTTCCTTTGTGATGGTAGGTGTAGTTTCATGGTACATGCTTCTACTGTTTTCAAACTTTTCATGGCATGAATATGAACCTCTTTTCTTACTATGGATCTATACTGGTGTGATTATCGCATCAGTTGCACTAGCTCTTGTTTTTGAAAGACTTATCTACAAAAAATCATTGCTCGAGGAATAAAAAGATGTATACTACAAATGCCCTTATATGGGTATTTTGTTTACCGTTGGTGAATAAAAGATATATGGTGACTATGGTATAACGGTTATTACTCGGGTTTGTGGTACCTGCAATCAGGGTTCGATTCCCTGTAGTCACCCCAATTGAGAATAAGTGAGGCGAAAGCCTCGCTTTTCTCTTTATTTCCAAGCGTTTTATCCAGAGATTGCTTTTGCAAACGACCTTTTGATGATGTATAGTAATGGTATCAAATGTTAGGTTATAAATCAACGATATTTTTATGAAAAATCAATCAAAGAACGATGAAAACATTGAGTTACTGACCTTGCAAGAGGCTTGTGACGTACTCAAGGTACATCCCAACACCTTACGACAATGGGATAAAATAGGAACGCTTCCCGCTATTCGCATTGGGACCAAGCGTATACGACGTTACAGAAAACAAGACATTATGAGTTTCCTTGAAGGTAACTCATAAGAATACCAAGACTCATCAGATTAAAATTACTATGAACAATCTTACTAAATCAAAAAAACGAATACGTGACCATGGTGAAGTTTTCACCCCTGATTTTATTGTGGAAGATATGCTTGATTTGGTGAAAAATGAAACTGAGCGTATAGAGTCACGCTTTCTTGAGCCCGCGTGTGGAGATGGAAATTTCTTGATCAAAGTACTTGAACGAAAGATGGAGGTTGTAAAAAAACGATACAAGAAAAGTCAATTTGATTATGAGAGAATGGTGCTCATTGCTGTGGGAAGTACATACGGAGTTGATTTACTAGATGATAACGTCAAAGATGCACGTGATAGGTTACATGAATACTGTGCGAATGAATATATTAAACTATTCAAAAATAAGGTTCACGAAGAGGTATTAGAAAGTATGAGATACATTTTAAGTAAAAATATCTTACAAGGTGATGCTTTGAGTTTAAAAAACAAAAATGGCGAACCGATAACTTTTGCAGAATGGTCTCTTGTAAATGGTTCAAAAATAAAACGCAGAGATTTCCAATTTGTAGACCTTGCTGAATTTGACCCAGCTATCCCAAGCTTGTTTTCTGTCAGTGAAGAGTCAGACACGGGTAAGGTAGTATTTTCGCCACAACCATCAATAGATTATCCAGCAGTAAATTTTATGAAATTACATGAATCATATGAAAACTAACCTTAACTACAATCCAGATGTACTTGATGCACTTGCTAACCTTAGTAACGATGAGGTCTTTACACCACCAAAACTTGTAAATGAAGTCCTAGATATGTTACCTAGCGAACTTTGGAATGATAAGAATGCAACATTTTTAGACCCAGCAACAAAGTCAGGAGTATTTTTACGAGAAATTGCAAAACGTTTGATTGAAGGACTTGAAAAAGAAATTCCAGATCTACAAGAACGACTTAATCATATCTATACCAAACAATTATTTGGCATTGGAATCACAGAACTGACTTCGTTACTCGCCCGCAGGAGTCTCTATTGTTCAAAAATAGCAAATCACGAAAAATACTCGGTATGTACAGAATTTGAAAACCCAGATGGAAACATTAGATTCGAGCGCATTGAACATGCTTGGAAGAATGGAAAATGTGAAGACTGTGGAGCGAGCGAAGGTGAGTATGATCGACATGAATCGCTAGAAACCCATGCCTATGAATTTATTCATAAAAAACCAGAAGAAATTATCAGTTTATTTAATAAAAAAGATATGAAATTTGACGTAATTATAGGAAATCCACCATACCAAATGGGTACTGGTGGTCCATCTGCTCAAGCAACGCCTTTGTACGATAAGTTCGTTCAGCAAGCAAAAAAACTAAATCCAAGATTTCTATCAATGATTATCCCCGCACGGTGGTACAGTGGAGGAATGGGTCTCAATGATTTTAGATCTGACATGTTGAATGATCAACGTTTACGGAAGCTTGTGGATTACACAGATTCATCAGAATGTTTTCCTGGTGTTTCGATTAAGGGAGGTATTTGTTATTTTCTCTGGAATAGAGATGACCGTGGTTTATGTAATGTTTTAAGTATTACAAATGGACAAAAAAAAGAATCAGATAGATTTCTAGTTGAAGAAGGAAGTGATATTTTTATTAGATTCAATGAAGCAATATCAATCTTAAGAAAAGTTAAAGATAAGAAAGAGAAATTATTTTATGAATTTGTTTCTTCACAAAAACCATTTGGATTCCCAACAAATTTTAGAGGAAAATCAAAACCATTTAAAGACTCAATTAAAATTTATGTAACAAAAGGCATTAACTATATTGATCGCAACCTTGTTGAGAAAAACATTGATTTAATTGATAGTTATAAAATCTTGAATACAAAAGGATATGGAGCTGGAGAATCTTTTCCACATCAAATTTTAAATAAACCAATCTTAGCTGAACCAGGAACTTGCTGTTCGGAGACATACATTGTATTAGGTATTTATAAAAATAGAGAAGAAGCTGAAAATGCAATTTCTTATATAAAAACCAAATTTTTTAGATTTCTTGTTATGCTACAAAAGAACACTCAGGATTCCTTAAAAAGGGTTTATAAATTTGTTCCAATACAAGATTTTTCAGAAGAATGGACAGACGAAAAGTTATATAAAAAATACAAACTAACCAAAGAAGAAATTGATTTTATCGAATCAATGATTCGACCAATGGAATAATATGTCTGACAAATACTTTTCACAACGGCCAGATGTATCGCCGATAATATATGTATATGAACTCCCAACTGCAGAGGACAGAAAGGGTCTCTTGAAGGTGGGTTACACCACTCGAAATGCCAGCGACCGAATCAAGGAACAAGTTGGGACCGCAGGGATTGGATATAATATCCTTTTGGAAGAAAGTGCAATTCGCAGTGATGGATCTACCTTTGACGATCATGAGGTACACCATTATTTACGCAAAAAGAAATATCCTAACCCTGACGGTGAATGGTTTGAGTGTGGTTTGGATGATGTAAAAGCAGCTATTTATTCTATAAAGAATCGAAAAGAAAATACCGAAAATCGTACGCTTGATTTCAGAATGAGACCAGAACAAGAAATGGCTATGAATAAAGCATATAGCCATTTCACATCCATGAATGAAACTTCTCATTTTTTGTGGAATGCAAAAATGCGTTTTGGTAAAACATTTGCTTCGTATCAACTTGCAAAGAAAATGAAATCAAAAAAGGTCCTGGTATTAACCTTCAAGCCAGCAGTAGAGACCGCTTGGGAGGAAGATCTTTTGACGCATATAGATTTTGAAGGATGGCAATTCTATTCACGTAAAAGTACAGCAGAGTTTGAAGATCTTGACATGAATAAACCAATCGTTTGTTTTGGATCATTGCAGGATTATCTAGGGAAAAGTTCAGGAGGAGGAATCAAGGCTCGAAACAAATGGGTTCATGATACCCATTGGGATTTAGTTATTTTTGATGAATACCACTTTGGTGCATGGAATGATAAAACAAAAGATCTTTTTGATGAGACCGATAAGGATGATCAGAATACTGAAGAGAAAAAAAACGACAGTATCGCCAAAGAAGCATTTGCTGAGGGTTTGAAAAACGCTGAGGCAATAATGCCTATAACCACGGATAATTATCTGTATCTTTCAGGTACTCCATTTCGTGCTATAAATACGGGTGAATTTATAGAAGAGCAGATATTTAATTGGACGTATTCTGACGAACAGCGTGCAAAAGAAGAATGGAAGGGTTCCAATAATCCATATGAATCATTGCCAAAAATGATTATGATGACCTATCAAATGCCTGATTCTATCAAGCATATAGCGGAAGGGGGCGAATTTAATGAATTTGATTTGAATGTTTTTTTCTCTGCAAAAAAGAATGATACTGGCATGTATGAATTCGTGTATAAAGATTATGTTCAAAAGTGGCTAGATTTATTGCGAGGTAATTTCATGCCAACGGCAGTTGATGATTTGAAACTAAGTAAGCAGAAACCGCCTTTCCCATTTTCTGATTCACGAATGTTGAGTATCTTAACGCATACGTTTTGGTTTATGCCTTCAGTGGCCTCTTGTCACGCCATGAAGAATCTTATTGACGAGCGACAAAATGCATTCTATCAAGATTATAAATTGATCGTCGCTGCTGGAAATCAAGCTGGAATGGGAGTAGAGGCTCTTGGTCCAGTACAAAAAGCAATGGGCGATCCATTAAAAACAAAAACTATTACACTATCTACGGGAAAACTTACAACAGGAGTTACTGTGAAGCCTTGGACTGGTGTCTTGATGCTTCGTAATTTGAAAAGCCCTGAAACATATTTTCAGACGGCTTTTCGTGGTCAAAGTCCATGGGTGATTGATAATCCAGATGGAAAATCGCCTAATAAAAAAGAGATTTTGAAAAAACAATGTTATATCTTTGACTTTGCTCCCAATCGTGCACTTTCTCAAGTTGCAGATTATAGTTCAAATCTAAATGTTACCGAGAAAGATCCAGAGAAAAAAGTTGCAGAGTTTATAAAATTCCTTCCCATTCTTGCATATGATGGAAGCTCGATGAAAGAGATTGATGCAGGTGGAGTTCTGGATATTGCATTAAGTGGTACCACAGCTACCTTGCTTGCACGTCGATGGGAGAGCGCATTATTGGTAAATGTAGATAATGAGACTCTTGCACGCCTTATGTCAAGTGATGAGGCGATGAGAGTTTTAATGAGTATTGAAGGCTTTCGTTCTTTGAACCAAGACATTGAGACGATCATCAACAAATCTGAATCGGTAAAAAAGACAAAGCAGGAAGCAAGTGAGCGTGAGTTAACCAAAAAAGAAAAGAAAGAGCTTAGCGATGATGAAAAAGAATATAAGAGTAAAAGGAAAGAGATTCAGGAAAAACTGATCAAGTTTGCAACACGTATTCCCGTATTCATGTACCTAACTGATTATCGTGAACGCACACTAAAGGATGTCATCACAAAGCTTGAACCGTCGTTATTCAAAAAAGTAACAGGACTAGAGGTGAAAGATTTTGAACTTTTAATGAGCTTGAATATCTTTAATAATGCCCTAATGAATGATGCAGTGTATAAATTTAAACGCTACGAGGATTCCAGTCTTGAGTATACTGGTGTTAATCGACATGAAGGCGAAGATGTTGGGGGATTCGATACCGTAACTACAGAAAAAGAATACAAGCAAATGTAAAAGAGCCCAAGAAGGCTCTTTTAATATGACTAATTAAATATCTTTTTCATCCATGAGTTCGCGAATAGTCTTATCTTTGTAGGTCCAGAATATTGAACCCTGAACCGCTTTCCAGTTTTTCTTGAATTTTTCCTTGAGGATTATTTTAGCCGACTTTGATAAAGATGTTTCTTTACCTTTATAAATAATACTATTTCCATTACCTACTGTTGCGATGATATCAGAGTATATTTCATCTCCTTCTTTAAATTTTAAAATCTCTCCTTTTTGGATATTTAATTTAGTGAACTTACCAAGGATTTTTTTATCTTCTTCTTTTCTAATCTTTTTGTTGTCTTCGATAAAGTCACATATCCTTTCTGGGTGTTCTTCAAAGAACTCTCGTTTTCTATTTACTCTCTTTTTTGCAAAATGTTGAAAGATTTCTTGTTCAAGAACCTCAGCATTCTTCATGTCAAATTTCTCATATACTTGAAATCTGGTAGGTAGTGATGTCCTATTAAGACTTTTAAGTCTCTGCTCTATATCATTCGTCACTCCCACCTTGCATATATTTGGCATAGATATGTTGGTGATAATGTATAAGGTGCTTTTCATGTAGATAGTATAGCTTAATTTAATAAAATTTATATTATTCACACTTCTTATCGAGATGTCATTAAATAAATTAAAAAATTTTTGAAGAAGCTTAGTATAAAAACTTGTTAAGGGATAGTAAAAAACTGATATAATTTAGCTATGGAAAATATTACTACTGAAGAATATGTCTTGCTTTTAGAAAAAGTTAATCAGCAATTAAATTTATTATCTAACCCTTACGGGGTTATGGTTATGGTACTCACTCTTTTAGTAGCTATTTTAGCTATAATAACCACTTTTATTATTTACAGGCAAGGGGTAGATTATAAAAATACATTAAAAAAATCACTCGAATCTCACCAAGAAATATTAGAGAAGAAACTCATAGAAATAGGAAATGAAGCAGAGCAGACCCTACAGTCTTATATTGATCAGAAAAATGAAGAGATTAGTGGATTAGCTGGTGAGGCAAAAGAGGAGGTAACAAAAGCGATTAGTAAATTGGAAGCCGAGAAGAATAGCATAACCTCAAGAATTAAATTTAATTCCATAGATCATTTTAACAGTGTTGATAATAGATTAAGTGCTCATAACAGCCTGTTGCTACAAAATAATACAAATGCCCTAAGGACATGCTCATCTTGTTACAGGTCCTTAGGTGTTACAGATTCTTTAATTACAGGAAGGTGTAGTGACTGTGCTAGCCAAAAAATATTTCAGATATGAAAAGAGATATAGTTAAAGAAGATATTTTTCTTCAAAAGAAAGAGATGTTAAGCATCAGATTAATAACCTAAATCAAGAGAATTGGAAATCAAATATTCTAAATATAGGAGAATTGAGCAGATTTGGTTTCCTGCTGTTGGTTTTTATGATATTAGTGTTTATTGCTACTATTATTAATTTTCATTCTAAAAAATTGTATACTATTCAAATTTAGACGGTTACTTTAATGAAGAAGGTGATCATAAAAAAGATGGTCTCGACTCTACTTATTTTAATATAGTGAAGCTTTACGGACAAAGGTTTTTTTTGAATAAAACTGCTTCTATTTTTGATTGGGGTAGTTATGGTATTTCTGATAATATCTAAAATATGAATAGTTTAGAAAAAGAGTTTGGTATAAGAGAGCCTGAAAGAGGCCCAAAGCAAAAGAAGAATTTAGCTTGATAGATAAGATATTTTTATGACAAGAGAGGCAATATTAAACCATATAGATTTACAAGTATTTATTTTGAGTATTTTTGATAATACCTTCCTCGGAAGTCTTTTTGCTGGTTTAATATTAGGATACATAGCATTTGAAACTTATAAAAAGCAAAAAAAAGTAGATCTTGAATTCTATTTTAAAAAGGAAAAAGAAATAGCTAAACGTACTTTTATTAATAAAATTAAGGCTTTTAGGAGAGAAGCAGTTCCTACACTTAAATCTTTTTTGTCACAAGAGAAACACACAATTGATTATATTGAAGTAACGATGAGCGAACTAGGGGAAATTGAGGTTTTAAATAACTTTCAAAATATATACGATAAACACCGTGATGAAATTAATAGAGCTTATGAGGAACTATGTACTCATTTTGAAATAGAATCTCTTAGTTCGCATATGGCCACTATTCAATTTTGCTTAATGCAAATGAGGTTAGTTTCAAAAACGAGCAATGAGGGTTTAAAGCTGACATTAAAAAATATTGAGAATGAAACCGAAGCCATTATAAAACATCTTGAATTTAAAGAATGAAGATAAATATGTTTATTCACCAAAAAGAAAACGAGAAAAAATATCTAACAAAAAAAGAAGAAATATATGATAAAGCCTCAATATGGGGTCAGTTTCATGGTTGGTTCTTGCTAGTGACATCTATAGGATTATATGTTTACGGACTTGTAGCCAATAACACCTTAAGTCAATCTATTAGTATAAGTTTCATTGATTTAGTACTAAATATTATTGTTGCAATCATAATGATTCAGATTTCATCGAGAATTGACCAATAAAATATCCAAAGAAAAAACCGATTAAAGTCGCACTAGTTTTTTGGTTAATATTATTACTTATTTTAATGTTGACGGGAGCCTCTGTTATACAGAAGTTTTTTTGTTTCGTGGTTTTATATAAATTAGTGAACGCAAATACCAGTTTGAGAGAAACTAAAACCTAGAGAATGAGTATTCTTATATTAAGTTAAGATTATAAAAATGGTATTTCAGAATTAATTTCTTTCCAATTTAGAGTTCTGAAATCATCCAGCCATTGACCCATTAAGGGACATATACCCTCCAAACCTTGAAAAGGTCCTTGTTTATCAAGGGCTTTTTCTAGTTCGATTACAGGATACTTAGATTTAATAGAATTTACTAATAATCGAACTTCTTTATAGGTAGGTTTTAGCTCAATAGTTATCTCCTTATCTTTCATGCTGTATTTGGTCCCAATTTGCCTTACAAGAAAACGCTTTTCAGTATCATCACCTGTTTCAAGAGCTTCTTCATATAATTCATTAAAATTAAATGCTTTCTCAATATCTTTATATAAATCATTCGAAGTTTCTGCTTCAATAAAATCAATAAATAATATAAACTTAAGATATTATGATGAACTTTTTTACAAAATTATTAACTCCAGTATTTATTGCTCTGGGAATGGTTAATCCTGCTCCTGTCATAGAAACACCAACACCTGATATACAAGTACAACAAGAGCTTATTGAATTACGTCAAAGAGTCCAAGAGTTTGAAAACCGAAATGATCAAGAAGCGGAATTAGAGCCAAAATCACAAGAGACTAAAGAAAAAGTTATTGAAATAAAACCAGCAGAAGTGAAAAAGGAAAACCTTAATACCTTAACTATTTTTAAACCTGAGTCGAAACCCACAGAGACTTTAATAGATGCTTCTTATCTAGATAAATTAGAGCTTTTCAATGTTAAAGTAGCCAAGCTAGATGAGGAATCTAGTAAGGAATTAGATGCATTAGATTTAAAATATGACTCAAAAATTGCGAAGGTTAAACAGGAGATTATTGAAATTAACAAAATGTTTGATGATTACGAACAATCCATAACCTTAGGTTTTGTTCCTGGATTTTCGGGCGGCGGTAACGGTGCACCATCTTCAGTTACAAACAGTAAAATGCAAGTTGAATTGAATCGAAGGTCTCAATGGCTTTTATCTACCTATCCAGTAGAGTTTGAAGCTTTAAAGTTAGAAATGCAGGGATATCTTGATGAAAAGATGGAAGCGATTAATAAATCAGAATCCAATTTAATTAAAGAGATTAAAGAATTGCAAACACAGTGGAATATAAAGACAGAAGATTGGTTATATTAATATGAAAAAACTAATAATATTAATACTTATCATTTTTGTAGGGCGATATCTATATATAAATAATTTTAGAAAAGAAGAATGGACAGGATTTTTTTATCCTAATGCTGAAGATCTTTCAGGGTGGATCAAGTCAGATAGATTATTTGATAGCATTGAATCGTGTAGGGACTGGATTGATTATCAGGTTGATGTATCTATGTTAGAGAATCCAGAGTTTTATGAAGAAGGCGGTGATTATGATTATGAATGTGGACTTAACTGCAGATTGAAATCAGGAATGAATGTTTGTGAAGAAACTATTCAATAAATAAACGACTTGATTGCTCTAGTCGTTTTTTAGATTATTTTTCATTAACGATCAACTTATGCTTTCCTGTAATTATAAAGAAATAAATATATCGAATACCAATCAGAATTATAGATACTATAAGAAGATGTAACAGTAAGTTTGTTGACCATTTTATCCACGACCCTTCTACAACCTTGTTTTCTATTGAAAGACTGAAATTTTTATCTTTAGGGATAATTATTTTTGATGGAGTATTCTCGCCGCCAATTGTTAAGTTGATGTCTTTTAGAAGTAATCTTTGAGCTAACTCATTAGCCTCAGTGTTGTTATTGCTATTATAATGAGATTTATGTATGTCTGTATTTTCACAAAAATATTTAACCGTTTTTTCTATGTACTCATCTTCGAATCCTTTCTTGTCGTAATTTAAAGTTGATCCACTGAATGAGCCAAAAGTATATTTATTTGAATTACATTCTACTATGTATGTACTTTCATATTCATTTATGTATGGAACTCTCTCAGAATAAAAGAAACCTATTAAGGTTAAGACCACTAGCACAATTAATACATAAATAACCATAAATAGCCTATGCCACCATTTATTTTTTATCCCGCTTTTCATGAACTTATTATATAGTAGAATTACTGTGTTTTAAAGATTATTTATTGGAATTATTTTTACAAAAAGTTCCGTATCCTAACCACAAACTGACCCTATTTAGTGCTAGCACGAGAAGGTTCGTTTTCTCTGGTCTCAGCACAAATAAAAAGCACTATTTTGAGTGCTTTTTGTGATACTTAATATATGAAAATATTAGATAATATAAACTATATTTTGGAAAAAAATCTACTAGAAATTGAAGATGTCGTTTTTTTGCTCAATAGAGTTCGAATTATTATAGAAAATAACTCTCAAAAAGATAAATATGAGTTGTTGCATTTTTATGGTAATTGGATCTCACATTCTAATATAGAGAATCTACCTAATAAGATCATTGATGAAATAGAAAATGCTAGCAAAACCAATAGAATACAGGATCACTGGATGCTCCGTTCAGAGTTGTGTATTTTTTTTCAAGAGTATTCTTTAGATAAGTCATTATTAAACAATAGGGATAAATGGTATAAATTTTCAACCTCACTTTATAATATTTTAATCGATACTCCGTTGATACCTAAAAATAAAAGCTTTAGTTTTATTTTTAATAAAACGAATCAAAAAGAAAATAGAACTTTTTCTTGCTCGTTTGTTATTGAATATAAAAACGCACTAAATGATATTAGAAAAATTTCAGGCACATACTCCGTTCAAGATTCATTAAACGAAGACAAAAAAGCCAAATGGCTTACTCAACAGGGTATTTGTATATAGTTATTCTTTCTGCATTGGAAGATATGGTTAAACAAGGAGTAAAGGTATTTTTTGTAAACAAAGAAGTGTATGAACAAATTATGAATGCTCCTGACCATGGTGAATCTATCGTAAATAATCTCGTAGCATATACAGGATAAATTTTGTTTGAGATAAGTTATTCAATATTTATTTAAAATAAATTTAAATTAAAACTGATGGAGGTTCAAACATCATTTTTAACAGCCATAGCTATAAACAACATCAAAATCTATATTCTTTTTATATTTTGATATACTTAATTAATGAAAAAAATAAAGTATATAATTACTATTTTAGTTGTATTACTATCATTCATTTCTACACTCTTCGTAGAAAATGGAATAAGTTATGGCAACTGTTTTCACCATGAAGATAAGAAAGATTTATATAGAGATATACCTCATAGGTACTGTATAAGCGAAAGTATTGATATTTTATCGTTTATAAAATCAAAAAGAAGTATTAACCACAATCATGGATATGTAAATATACATATACAATATCAAAATATACTCCCTTATATTTTACTACCAATATTTGGCTTAATTACCTTTTTTGCTTTTTCAAGAAAACAAATTTATAAAATAAATGGATGGCTTGTATTTGCTTTAATAGTATTCCCTCTGCTGGCACCATTTGGTTGGGCAGTATTTTTAACTAATAATTTTGCATTAGGGAATTCAATTGCATGGGGTTTGTATTTAGGTTTGTTAATTGCTCTTATTTATTCATTGTTTAATAAGCAGGGAAATAAGAAATTAGTAATTATTTATATTGTTATGGGAATCACCTCGGTGTTGTTATATTCGTTTATAAACAGTGCCATAAAAGGTGCATTTTATAATTATGGTGGTCCTCCGATGCCACAAGAAAATATACCTCAACTAAGTTTCGATTAACTATAATTATTAAAAGTTCCGCATCCTAACCACAAACTGACCCTAACGGGTTAGGATACACTACTTATTAAAAGCTTTATTCATATAAGGCTTTTAATATAGTCAAAACTATTCTTATTGTCTCTATAACCATTACCTATTACAATGTAATTATTATGAACAACACTCATAAATCAAAAGGATTCACCCTCATAGAACTCCTCGTAGTAGTAGCCATCATTGGAATACTAGCTACGGTTGTGTTGGCTTCGCTTGGAGCAGCAAGAGATAGAGCAAGAATAGCAAAATTAACAAGTGACTTTAAAACTATTGAAAAAGCCTTAGTAATGACTCTTCTTGATGAGGGAAGAACTACTTTCTGGCTAGAATCAGAAATTGGATTAGGTGGCAATCCTACTTTTGATGCTATTCATGCAAAAACTTCAGGAGCCATGGCAACCTTTTCAGATAATTTAGCAACGGTTCCAGATAATCCATTTACCACCGATAGTTATCGCTACGACGGAGATGAAATAACTACCGCAACTTGTGGTTGGGCACCGGGTATTAATATCCTTATGTATGGCTGGGATTTTGATCTTGCATCTGATATTGACACTTATATTGATGGTTCAGCCTCAGCCACTTGTGGTAAGTTTAGATATAATACAAATAATACTGCAGGAGATGGTGGGTACCATATTTCAAACGGTGCTGACTTCTAGCTTAGTATAATGGTAAGGTTCCGTATACTATTTACAAACTGACCTAAAATAAAATCCACATGTTAAATGAGGATTTTTTTATGGAGTCACTAAAACTAATTTACTTATGCCTTTATATTTTCTCTACTCTTTGCAACCCCAATAGTAATCAATGACACAAAACTAATAACAGCAATAGAGCCAAGTGTTTTATTAATAGCATCACCAGAAAGAAATTCCCAGATTGAAAGTACACCAACGAGAGCGAGTATCACAAGTGCAATAATTAAAACTGTTCCAGTTATTTTTCTAAGAAAAACAAAAACAGAATCATCTTTAATGTAGTTCTCTTCATTTTTGCTCGCCATTGATTTTTCAGCTATTAAAATAATTATTGTTACAACCAGCAAAAAACCAACTGTCCACATTGATTTTATTAGTGAGTCACCACTAATAAAATCCCAAATTGAAAAAATAGATATCAATCCTAAGATCATATTTGAGAAAATAAAAATCATTGCTGTTATATCTGATATTTTTGTAAATTTCATAGTGCTAATTATATTATATGTATTGTATAATTACTACATGATTGAAACTATTGAAAAAACTTTCTCGTATATATTCGTCATTCTGTTATTGATAGGCTCTTACTACATTGCTTATTCCTCTTATAATAATTCATCTGCTAGAACTGAAAGCATATATTCTCTAATGGAAAATCATTTTATTAACAACAGCCAGCAGCAAGTATCTTCTAAAAACAATATTGAATTGGGTTCTTTTAAGGTAAGTGCAAGGGATATGAATGAACTTATCTTGAGAATAACTAACAAACACCCAGAAATAACAGTCTCAATTTCTGAAACTGATTTAGGGGAAAAAATCATGTTCAACTTAATATTTGAAGGATCACCCGATTCAATCCGGTTGGATGAAATGGACCTATTTTTAAAAAATCTTGCCCTTGAGTATAACGCTGAATATGTTTCACCTATTTCTGATAGTGTCCATACCGATATTCAAGATAATAAGGTCGTGGAAGATGTGGCTGTAGTTAGTACTCAACACGTGCAGAGTGTTTATGATAATAGCGCAATAGTATGGGCAGAAGTAAAAATAAATGAAAGTAAAAGCGCAGATATATACTTCCTTTTGAGCATAAATGAAGAAAAAATTAAAGAAGCTATATCTTCAAAAAGCCTTGATGAACTCAATTCTTTGGGGAATGATTTAACATTGAAATTTGTTGATGTAATTTATGAAGATAATTATTTAAATACTAAACTCACTGATTTAGAGAGTAGTAGAAAGTACTACTATGTAGCATGTATTAAAAATGCTCAAGGATTGTTGATTTGTGATCAAACTATTAATACTTTTGAAACACTCCATGCAAAAGACAAAAATTATCTCCCTCATGTAGTAACCGGGAACAGTTATTATAACGAAACTGGTTTGAATCTTTATTCTCCAATACTTACAGGGTCTTTTGCTAATGATGCTCCTTATCCTGGATACACAGTACTGGCTTCATTTGTGATAGCAAATCAAAAATCATCTCTCGAAGATACAGATAGACTCTTTGATCGTAACAGGAAAAATGACATCGAGTGGCTTGGGGTTGTTGGATCAATAACAGATTTTAAAAGTGGTGATTCATTTGAAGAGATGGCACATGCTCAGCGCGAAACATCATTTTATTACAGGGCATGTCTTCATTACGATGTAGACGCTAGTGGCTCAGGTTATAGTTCAGATACCTATGTCTGCGGCAACATTAATTATAACCAAGCGAAGATGAATTTTTTTAACTAATTCTTAACTTGTATATCAAAAAGAATCACGAAGGTGATTCTTTTTGATATAATTACTCCATGAAAAGCATTTTAAAAATTATTATCTTTACTTCAGTTTTGGTTACTATTTTTTTACCAGAAACCCTTTTATATAAAAGATGTGAATTGAATGTAGAGGAAGAACATCAAACAAGTTATGCTTTAAATTTACTTGAGAGAAAATGCCCAGAGGGTTACAGCATAGATTATCGTAATAGAAAACGTGATTCAAGTCTTTTTGAGTACCTTATTTCGATTAGTGAATTGTCTGATGAATATAAAGATGTTCCTCTTGATTTTGATTTTCTACTATTGGGAAAATATTTATTAATTAATCTTATCTTTATGACCCCATCTTTATTTCTAATAAGATTTATAAAGAAGAATAAAGTAAAAAGATTTAAAAGGGGAAACAATGTATTATTTTTCATAATTACTACTCTTACTGTTCTTGCTCTAAGCTTCTTATCGATACTTGATTCAGTAAAATCTTTTTGCATATCTGCTCCCTGCCCTCAGCCTGCGACACCTTTTAATGGTAAATTTTATGATTTAGTTAGTGAAATGTACCCAAGTATTCTTAGCTTTATTCCTGCTATAACTATTGGTATTCTTCTCGCTTCTTTGATTATCTATCGTAAATCAGTGACCTTCACACAAGAAGAAAAAACTTTGAGACTAGAGAAGAAAAAACTTTTTAAAAAGAGAGTTGGAAAGGTTATCGCATGGATACTTAGTATTATGATGCTCCTTCATGTCATTAATATTATCTATTTAGGTCTTGAGAAAAAAGAAAAAAATAAGCTTCTGATCCAATTTGATGAAATTGAAGTTCTACATAAAGAAGTTTCTTTTAAAAATTGTTACGATAGCGTTTCTACAGAGACTACTTTATTTTATTATTTCCAAGATGGAGATATAAATAGAATCGTAGCAAATAGAACCGCTTCTTGCTCCTATATACCAGGAGTCGATTTATCAAGTGGAACATTACTTACAAATAGCGAAAAGATATTTTTTCAGATAAAAGTTCATCCAGATTTAAATAACCCTAAGTTGCTTAGTTATAGGGGTGAAGAGTACCAAGTGGAAAAGATTGAAACCAGTGTTAATTTTGACTCTTTGTTATCATCAGCAAGTAAGTATTTGATCGGTATAGAAGATTCATTGCAAAATGATGTAAAAGAGTCTTATAAGGTCGCTTTGATAGATAAATGTCTTGGTCTTGAGAGTGAACAAAAAAGACAGGATTGTCTGGCTTTGGGTTCAGTGTTTTTTGTTGATTATGAGTTTTGTGAATACAGTAGTGATTCACTACGTTGCGGTAATTTATATCAAGGAAAAAAGAGTATTGTCCTTGAGGAAATTAATAAAGAAGAGATTAAGAAGAGTGACCAAGAAAATCGAAGGAGAGCAACAGAAGAAAAAGATCTAAGCTACTGCTATGATATTGTTGATGATAATATTCGATTTGATTGCTTTGAGTATTTACCAAACGAAGTTTTTATAGATATTTTTTCAGATCTTAATGATGACGGTGAGCTTAGACCACTTGAAGAAATACTAAAAAACATTGAAGATACTCGTAAGGTCTGTTCAGATTTTGATAGTCATTTATGCTATGTTTTAGGAAGAGAAAAAGTGCTTACGCCTTACGAGTGTACGGTCAACAGTAATCAAAAAAATTATTCAATCTCAACTTGTATTCCAATCTCAGTCATTCTTTATTCTACAACCGGTGATATATGTAATGATGTAAAAGATAATGCTGCTCAAAATTCTTGCTACCATGACTTATATCGATTTGAAGAAATGAATATAGATATTTCTCTTGGGGAACCATATACTAATTCTGAAATTCGCGATGAGTACATAGATAAAACAACGTCTTTACTTGATGATTCTTTTTATAAAAAAGAGATCATAAACGATTCACCTTCCATGGGTATATATGAAATACTTGAAAGCGAAAATAATAATATAGAAAATTTAAGAGGAACAAAAACAGAAGATCTCACACCTCGTGTTATGTATTGGTCAGGTAAGGTAAATCAGTATGTTGATTTGGAGTTTAGGGAATGGAGATCAGATCCTGACGGATCAAGTGGTGCGAGTATCGACCTTCTTGATTATTGTAGAGAAAAATATCTAGATTTAAATATAGTTGATATTAAGGAGTATAAAATGGAAAGTATTAATACTTGGCGTGATTCAGGGAATGTGAATAGTTATTCAGGAACAAAACAGTCTTACGAGTGCGTCTTGTATAAAAACTGATATATTAATCCAAGTTCCATATCCTAACCACAAACTGACCTAGAATAAAAAGTCCTTATTTATAAGGGCTTTTTTCCCTAGAAAATGATATCCCTTTCGAAACATATATATTGACATAAACATAATATGGTGTATTATAAATAAAACAATTTAATAAACTAAATTCTAAAATATGAACTTAAATGTAGTATCCCCAGAAGTACCAATTTTTACTAATACTAAGAATGAAGCACTAAGCCTTAATAAGATTATTGAAGATAAAAAAATTACTTCAGTAACTATTGCTTATCTTTCGAAAGAAAAGAAGGTAAAAGTAAAAGGTATCAAAGGTTATTTCGGATTAAAAGAAATAAAACAGGAGGAAAAAAACTAACTATTCTTGATCCCAAGGGAATCATTCTTAATTTTGAAAAAGGAGCTGAATCTGCTTCTATTAGATTCTGGGATAAAAATGAATTTGAAAAATTATCCGATGAAAATTATGATAAGGATACCTTATGGAAAAGATATGTAATGAGCATAGTTTGCCCGTATCAGATTAATTTCCATATTGGGAATCTTATTTATGTTGATTGGAACTAATACCTCCACCTATAGAGAAATCTATTTAGGTGGATTTTTCTTTACAAAAAGTTCCGTATCCTAACCACAAACTGACCCAGAAAAAATCCCCTTACTAAAAGCGGATTTTTGTATACTTTCTTTGGAAGAATATAGGGTTTATATTTGACATATTATAAATTTATATACATAATATATTTAGATTATGTTTAACAATTAAATTATATAAAAATGACAAAAAAAAATTCAAAATCAGAATTAAAAGCGATCGAAGGGTTTTCCGCAGGAGAAGTACAATCAGCAGAAGAAACCTTCGATAATTTATGTTTCTTTTTAGAAAATCTATTAAAAGTTTTTCCAGACAATGAGTTTGGAAGGTTGAATTCATTTTATTCAATCCCTTCAATTCGTAAATATCTGTATAACATAAATCGAGAATGGGGTTATTGTAGTCCAGCTGATCTTTCTCAAGGAGAACTTGCTGATTTGAAGTTTACCTTGCATGTACTCGAGAATTTTATGGTAGAAGAGGCAACGGAATATATATCTGGTGTAGTAACTGAAGCAGCAACTTATTTTGCTTCAATTAATTTAAGCATTAATTTGTCTGGTAAAATTAATTTCAGATTAAATGAAGATGGAGATCTCGCGCCCTTACATTGCCAAGATGCCTTATATTATGAAATGTATTTAAATAATATTGCACCTATAATAAAAAGCATTGAGCTTTCTCCTGATTCATTTTTGGAATATAAAGCGGCTCGAAAATCTATGTTCTTTAATCGTAACCGCAATACTAAATCATTAATAGAAGGAACGTTAACATTAAGTGACACACTTTTAGTTATGAAGACAATTCACACAACAGGTTTTGTTATTGGAAGTTTTCCAAAAGTACAAGTTAGTTCTTAGTCTGAATTAAAATTTAAAATAGTATAACCCTTAGCATATATGTTAAGGGTTATTTATATTTCAAAATTCGTATCTTATTTATAAACTGATCTTAGCGTGTTAAAAACCTCATGCATATTGAACCTTGAATTCTTATTTCGAGATTATAAAGGTATTATTTCATCTCTATCGTATCAAATACTGCATCTAATCGTATCATTATGATACGATTTTGATATATGTCCTATTTATAAACTGAATCAAAATAACAATGTTTATTTATATTCTGTATAACGGATATCCAGCTTCATATCGATAAAAACTTCCTACCTGCACATGATTTCTTCTGATATAGTAGGAATATGAAGGATGGAAACGTAAAAAATAATCTTATTATTTACCAAGCGGAAAACGGAGCTATCGAGTTTCGTAGTGATGTTGATGCAGAAACGATATGGGCTACACAACAGCAAATTGCTGATGTTTTTGATGTAACAATTCCTACCATTAACGAACATATTAAAAATATCTATAGAACAGAAGAACTACAAGAAGATTCAACTATTAGGAAATTCCGAATAGTTCGAAATGAAAGTAATCGCGAGGTAGAGAGAGAAATTAATCACTACAATCTTGATATGATTATTTCTATTGGATACAGAGTAAATTCAAAAGTTGCTACTAATTTCCGAACATGGGCAACCCAAACGATCAAGCAACACATCACCAAGGGATACACTATAAACGAGAAACTCCTCTCTCAGAAAAAAGATCTCTATCTTAAAGTTCTTGATGATATAAAGATACTTAATGCACAGGGAGACTTACTTGCAAGTGATGATATTATAAACCTTATCAAATCATTTTCAGAAACTTGGTTTAGCTTACAATCATATGATGCTGGAACCATACCGGGTACAGGATTTACTAAAAAAGACCTCACTCTCTCAAGCAGTGAATTATATCTAGATATACAGACCCTTAAGTCTGAGCTTATGAAAAAAGGGGAAGCAACTGATATCTTTGCACAAGAAAAAACGACAGATTCATTGAAAGGTATCTTTGGAAATATTATGCAATCGGTTTTTGGTAATGATGTTTATCCAACGCTCGAAGAAAAAGCAGCTCACTTTCTCTATTTCATTATCAAAAATCACCCATTTAATGATGGAAATAAGCGAACGGGAGCTTTTACTTTTCTTTGGTTCTTGAAGAAATCAGGGCTTGATACAAGTATTACAATTACTCCAAATGCACTAACCACCTTAACTTTGTTGATCGCCCAATCTGACCCTGCTGACAAAGACCGTATTATTGGTTTAATTTTGTTAATGTTTCATAAATAGTGTTTATTTCAAATATGTAATTTTCGTATCCCATTCATGAACTGACCCTAGCGGGTTAGGATACACTACTTATTAAAAGCTTTATTCATATAAGGCTTTTAATATAATCAAAACCATTCTCATTGCCTCTATAACTATTACCTATTACAATGTAATTATTATGAACAACACTCATAAATCAAAAGGATTTACCTTAATTGAACTCCTCGTAGTAGTAGCCATCATTGGAATACTAGCTACGGTGGTGTTGGCATCATTAGAAGGTGCACGAAGTAAAGCAAGAGATGCAAAAAGACTTTCTGATTTAAA
Source organism: uncultured Candidatus Saccharibacteria bacterium (assembly GCA_964592365.1). Taxonomy (GTDB): domain Bacteria; phylum Patescibacteriota; class Minisyncoccia; order Phycocordibacterales; family UBA1006; genus UBA1006. Next base: position 113,010 of record CAZQDL010000001.1, read on the forward strand.
ACAAATTCAAATTGCATTAGAGATGTACTATGGTGATAACGGTTCATATCCTAATAATGGTGGTGGTTGGTGGGGAAATTGCTCGACTTTTGGGTCTCGTGGGGTAACAGGTCCAACTGGGTATATTCCTAACCTAGCTCCTAATTATATTTCAGTTTTACCACTAGATCCTAAACCCTCAAACGGAGCATGTTATTTGTATAGATCTTCTGATCCAAATTCATATATGTTTTTAATTTATCAAACCGTCGAAGGGGTTGTTCCAGATTCATTAAAAAGACCAAACTACCCAAATGAAAAGAACTACGCTGTTTATGCGGGGAACGGTTCTAGTTACTAACCTCTATGCCACTTTTGTAAAAAAGATATCTATTTTCAGCTCAAAAATACTTTCTTTAAATTTGGTTCCGTATCCTAATCACAAACTGACCCAGATAAAAATCCCCTTAGCGAAAAGGGGATTTTTATCTATACTTTTCGGTAAAATAACCTTGATATATTACACAATACTATTTACAAATAGCAAGTATATGTTAGTATTATAAAAAATTGAATTAATTTTCACATATACTAACAATTAAAACATAAATAATGACAGGAAAAATTCCGATTACCCAAAAAATTGAACTAAGATCTAGTACTGACCAATGGAAAATGGTTGAACACAAACTAATCAACGAACTATCATGTTCAGGTTTGATTGAGATTCACAAAAACACAAAAGTTAGAATTAATATCGTTATTAACTCCGTTAGAAGCCCACATAGCCATCATTTTGAAAGTGTTACTGAGGTGACTGGAGATAGTAAGAATTCAATGATTAATAAAGGTCTTGAAAGAATAACTGATTATTTCCAAGATCTTTGTAATAAAAAGACTTGGATACTAATTGGGTATATTCGTGGAAGTAATCTAGTTCCGATAATGATAGTTTATTATGAGTCATTTGATATCTCAATATATACAATTAAATTCAAAAAAGAATCGTATCTTGATTTTCTGCCAGAGGGAGTTTCACCTTCAGAATAGAATGCTAATTTGATAAAAACCTACTAATGTAGGTTTTTTTAATATGTCTCGCATTCTCTCCCTAAGTTGACTCAATCCTTTTTGTTTAGATAAAGGGTGTATCCTTAAAATTTTCATGTTGGAAATTGAAATACTATAAATACCATGCCATTCTATTTAGTTTATAGTAAACATAAGTATATGAACTTGAGTTTACATACATAAGTTAAAAGCACTACTTTAAGTAGTGCTTTTAACATCAGAACAAATACAGACTAGATATTCAAAAATTCTTACCGTCTCTTATTTATTCTTTGAGATATATGCATTCTTACCCCTCTTTTTACTCTTAAGGTTCTTACTATTCCCACTTCCTTTTTTTGGTGTTCGCTCTTGTGATCCACGAGATTGAGTTTTAGGTTTTGAACTACGGTTACTACTATCTTTAGGTCTACGGCGGTGAGTTTCTTCTGTTGGTTCGTGACTAATGTTTTCTTTGATAAACGTAGGGTCAAATTGTCCGCGATATGCGTCTTTCAGGAGAGCTGCAACAACATTATGTGCTTCTCCTTCGTCCAATAACATCTTTGCAATATCTTGAACCTGACTAAGATCTTCATTATCAATAATATGTTCAATACGTTCTATAATCGAAGTTTGTCTTCTTTGTAAAATATTTTGAGCATCAGGTAGTGTTCCTTGTTCCATGGTTACTCTGAGATTTTTTTCAAAAAAGCGTAATTTACCTATTTCATCACGTGATACAAAGGTAATAGCTGTACCTTTTTTTCCAGCTCGTCCTGTTCGGCCGATACGGTGTGTATACGTTTCAAATGTTTCTGGGATGGTGAAATTCACAACAAAATTTAAATTAGATACATCAATTCCACGAGCTGCGACATCAGTTGCAACAAGGATTCTTAATGAACCTTCTTTGAAACTTCCTAGAATTCGCTGTCGTTTTTTCTGATCAATGTCTCCGTGAATTGCACCAACTGAAAGACCCTTAAGTTCAAGTTCTTTGGCAACCTTTTTTGTTTCATGTCGAGTTCGACAGAATACGATTGCGTAAAAATCTTCTTCAACTGACATGATTCTCATAAGGGAATCAATACGCTGACTTTTTTCTACAGTGAAATATTTCTGTGTGATACTTTCATTAGTCATTTCATTTGAAGCAACCTTCACCACGTCATATTCTTTCATGTGCTTTTGTGCAATATCAATAATACTTTTTGGCATCGTAGCAGAAAACAGTAAAATTCTTCTCTGTTTTGGTGTGAGTTCTAGGATACTTTCAATTTCTTTTCGGAAACCAAAATTCAACATCTCATCAGCTTCATCAAGGATAAAATATTTTACCGTTCCTAATTTCAGAACATTAGTTCGAATGTGGTGTTGGATACGTCCAGGTGTCCCAACGATAATTGTTGGCCGTTCTTTGATTCCTTGAATTTCAGTTCGCATTGGATTTCCTCCGTAAATAACTTGTACGGTTGCAGGATGTTCAAGAGCAAAGGATTGAATTTCTTCAGCGACTTGGATCGCAAGTTCACGTGTAGGTGTCATGATGATGGCCTGAATTTCTTTTTGTTTTGGATTGATAAGGTCTAGCAGTGGAAGAGCAAAGGCTGCAGTTTTACCTGTTCCTGTTTGTGCTTGGCCTATAATATCCTTCTTTCCTTTTAAAAGAAGGGGAATAACCCCAACTTGAATTGGGCTTGGTGTTGTAAATCCTTTGTCTGTAACAGCTTTTAGTATTTCAGCTGAAAGCCCAAGATTATTAAATGTACCTGATGCTTCAGGATTTTCTTTTGTTTGTTGTTTCATAGTATTTGGAATACATATATAAAACTATCCGTTTGATGGATGTTTTGTTAAAGATGTATTGTGTTTAGATTGATCGTGATAACAATCATGATCGTAGTAATGTCGCAAAGCGACCATACCTACAAGGAGAGTACATGTAACTTCGTTGGGTGAACAATACCACGGAAGGGATACAATGTAAATGAATAATCTTTAAATTCCATGAACACTAACTCAATATAGATATGATAGTATGTATAGTATGTTTAATATTAAAATATCAACTTTAGTTGTCCTTAGTATGTGTATACTAACAGGTATATTTCTTTCTGCTTCAGTAGCAAAAGCAAATACATCTAAAACAATTTCAATAACCTTTGATATAAATCCAAGTAGCCTTTCTGTTAGTAAGGCCCCTTTAAAATATAATAAAGAATTTGCCTTCAGTATGAATGCTGATGATGGAGTTAAAGATTCATATACTATCTTCTACAAAGCACTTAATGGAGGTCGTATTGCTGACAGTGATATTTTTTCGAAGGGTGCATATTTTACAGATGGAGCAGGAAATAAAATTCCTTTTCGTGGTGATTTTCAACTTTCTGAAATGAGTCCTAACATCACCGATACTTTTGTAAATATCAGAAACATTGGAAATACAGGTTACGTTGATTGGGCTGAGGCAACGGAAGTTTCTGAAAAAGGGTGGGGAATAACAAACCATGGATGGTCACAAAATGGATTTCCTGATCCTATCGATAGAATTTTTCCATATCCAGCTCCTCATAATCCATCCACAATCGATTATGATTATGAAATTTCACAAAACCAAGATGCTATTGAACTAAACGTGGGGGTAAGACCAATCATTTTTGGAGCACCTGATGCTGATCCGGGTTACGAACCTTTTATCTTTACCGATCATGGTCTTTTTGCACAGTTTAAGAGTTTTAATAATACGAGATATTCAAGTTTTGGTGTAGATATTAATCAAATACTTGATCTTAGTTCATATACTATTTTGGGATATGTGTTTATTCCTTTTGAAGATACTGTGTCTGATTTAATTAATTATGTAGATGGTATCAGTGAAAGTAGTACTAATGGAGCTAATCATTGGGGTCGCTTAACCATGCATAGATTTTATGAAACAGAAGGTCAGAATGGTTTGGGTTACCAATCACTCAAACAATTTATTGAGCATATTGAAAGTGAATATGGTCACACAGGAGCAGATAACGGATGGATTGCTTCATCACAAGAAGTTTATGAATATTTATATGCTGAAGAAAATCTCACAATTGGTGAAAGTATAGTTGGGAACACACTTACTTTAGATTTAGATTTCGGGAACTATCCAGAGCAATTTAAATTCCAGTCAATTAGTTTGTTAATTGATTCTAACGCAGAAATTGTTAGCGTTACTTCATCTGATATTGGATCAAATATTAGTTTTAATCCTGAAACAGGACTTATCAATGCAGACTTCAGATTCTCTAACAATGATGCTTTTGTTGAAGATGCTATTGAGCTTGTTGAGCTGGTAGAAGAAACAAAAAATCAAAATGACTATAACGAGGCAGATGCATATGTTAGTGCAATGGATCCTGGTGATGTAAAAACAAGCTTAAGGACAAGATTAGACAATGTCGAACTCTTTGCTCGTGAGTGGTATATAACTTTTGGAACGAGTACAACTCTTTCAAGAGGTGATATCTGGAACTCAGTGAATACCTCCGCTGTCGTTACTAACAAGACATTAAATGAAGCAAGTGGGGTTGCTAGTTCACTTTTGTACAATACAGTGAGTCCTTTTGCTGGAATAGCTTCAAACGGAAAAACTCCAGAACCATCAGGGTCTGGAATATATGATGACAATATTGTTAAGGCTGGAGGATTTACTTCAGCTAGTCAAGCAAGTTATAAAATAAGTAATTTAGAGGAAGGTAAGGTCTATGATATTGAATTATTTGCATCTAATAGTTTTCCTGGAACATCTAATTTTTCTGTAGTGGGTGATCAAGCGAGTGACATTCAATCACTAAATATATTTGGAAATACAAATAACACTGTTATTTTTTACAGAGTTAAACCTAGCGAAAGCAATGATATCCAAGTTAACATTGCTCCAAATGGTCGAATGGGGGTACTTCATCTAACGGAGCGACCTGAAGTTTCTACTCCTTTGGCATCATCACCTAGTGGAACATACAATACAACCCAAAACATAAATCTAAGTTCTACATATAGTGATTATATTAAGTACTCTACATCATCATTACCTGATACATGTGATGATGGACTTTTGTATAACGATGTAATTTCAATTTCAAGTTCTGAAACACTGTACGTAAGAGCATGTGATGATGAAGGTAATTCTGCCACAGCAACGTTCTCATATGTTATTGATAGTGTTCCCTCAAACGTAACTATTAATCAAAAATCAGGAACAAACGATCCTTCAAACGTAGACGCTGTATTTACCGTTGTTTTTGATAATGCTGTATTGGCAGGAACGTTTACTAAAACTGATATCAGCACAGTAGGGTCTACTGCTACAGGTATCGATATTTCTTCAATCACTGAGATTGAACCTAATGATGGCACAACCTTTGAAGTTGTAATTACTACAACAGGAGACGGAATTGTTGTTGCATCAGTTCTTCCAGATGGTATCGCTGATTCACTGGGTAACACAAACAATGCTTCAACATCAGATGATAATAGTATTACCATTGATACATCATCGAATGATACTGACGGAGATGGTATCTTAGATTCTGCTGAAAATTCTGGATTTAATGGAGGTGATGGAAATGGAGACAATATTCTTGATTCAGCACAGCAAGAAGTTTCAACGACACTCAATTCTGTTACCGGAGATTATTCAACTCTAGAAGCAACTGGTGACTGTTCAATCATTACTGAAAATGAATTTATTGCAGAAGGGTCACTTATCGTGTCTGATTCTACTTCTGAATACCCACTAGGCCTTGTAGATTTTCAAGTTGAATGTGGTGTACCAGGACAAAGTTCAGATATCGTTATCTATTACTCACAAGAGTATGATACGTCAGGTTGGTCATACAAAAAATTCAACAGCTCTGGTAATGCTTATTCAGATATTACTGATTTAGTTACTTTCGGAACTCATACCTACACTACAGGACCAGAAACAGGAAATACCGTTACCACAATATCATTTACGGTTACTGATGGAGACCCTAGAACAGATGAAGATGCTACAGCTGATGGAATTATTAATGATCCATCAGGACCAGCAACATCAACTCCCCTTGTTGTAAAAACAAATACAAGAAGAAGTTCAAAAAAACTTTCTTTTGATGAAATACTAAAAATATTTGGACCAAAAGATTCTGCTACTGACGACACAATTCAAGACGAAAAGAAACCTAATTGTTCTATTAGTTATAGTCGGTTGATTAGAAAAGGAATATCTGGAGCAGATGTAAAACAAGTACAAACATGTCTTAATTCAATAGGTTATGCATCAGGTCCTGAAGATGGAATATATGGTCCTTTAACTTTTATTGGAGTTACCTTATATCAAACTTATATGAAACTGAAATATATTGATGGTATCGTTGGTCCGGAAACATCTGCCTCATTAAATTTACTTTCAAGATAATGCCTGAATCTTTCGTCTAATATAAAACTTTTCCTTATAAGTATTATTAATACACAATTAATTTCTTTTGGGGTAAGAACAAAGTATGGATATACGTTGAAGCAATGGCAGGTTATCACTAATACTTAAGCTAAAGCAGTGATAATGGATTCAGAAGGGAATTATTTAAGTAAATTAAAATCTGAAAATCAGGTTTTTATTTTTTCCTCCTTATCTATTTTTTGCTATTTTAATTTTACATAGTATAAATGTAAAAAATAACTAAATATATAAAAAATGAGCGACAAAAAAGTTTTTATTCTCGACAGAAATGTCATCACGAATGATGCACATGTAATTTTTAATTTTGGAAACAATAATGATATTGTTATTCCACTTCCAGTACTTAAAGAACTTGATAATCATAAGTCTGGAAGCAGACCTATAAATTACCAAGTAAGACAATTCCATACCCTCTTAGATAAGTTAAGCAGTAACAAAGATGACTCCCAAAGATTGTTTAATGGAGGTGTCGATTTAATTTATGAAGGTAAAAAAACAGGTGGAAAAATTTCGGTTAAATTCTTTGATCTCCATCCAGACTTAAAAGATAAGCTATCTGAAAAAAATGATTATCAAATTATTAATATTGCATATTGCCTTCAAAAAGAAGGCAGAAATGTTGAATTGATATCAGAAGATCTTAATGTTCGGCTAATTGCCCGCACCTTAGATATTATTGCTAGTGGATCAAGATTTAATAGCACCTCAGAAGAAAATTTGAATTATACAGGGGTCAAAGAAATAACTGATAATGAAGTTTTGGATAAACTTTTTGGTTCAGATTCAAAAACAATTATTTCTGAAAATCTAGTTGAAAAATCTTTCTCCTTCTCAAAATGAATATTTTTATTCAGGAAATGAATTATTCTCATATAAAGGAAATAACAAATTCCAGAGAAAAGAATTTCAAAAAAGTGTCTATGGTATTTCTTCAAGAAATATTGAGCAAAGAGTTTTACTTGATTTACTTCTTGATGACAGCATTTCTGTAATAACAGCTTCAGGCCCAGCGGGAACAGGTAAAACACTTCTTGGATTAGCGGCAGGTTTTGAGAAACTTAGTAAAAAAGTATTTGAAAATATATTAGTTTCTAGACGTGAAATTGGAGCTGATCAAGAAGAGCAAGGTTTTCTTCCTGGTGATTCCAATGCAAAATCAGCCCCTTATATGGCACCATTCATTGATAACTTAAAGGTTATTAAAAATGCAAAAGCATCTAATGTTAACAACCTTAAGAAAATGAGTGGAGAGAATACATACCCGTTTGAGATACTATCCATGATGTATTTACGAGGAAGAACATTATCAAATTCTTTCATCATCATAGATGAAGCTCAAAATCTTACCCCTAGTCTTGTAAAGACTATTATCACAAGAGCAGGTGAGGGAACTAAGATACTTTTTTGCGGAGATTTAGATCAGGTAGATGATAAGTATTTACGTAAAAACTTAAATGGCTTGTCCTATTTAATGGAAAATTTAAAAAATCATTCAATATATGGGCATATTGCATTACGAGAAATTGAACGTTCTCCGTTAGCAAAATTAGGAACACTGCTTCCATAAGATAAAAACCAGTAGAGATACTGGTTTTTTATAGTTACCACGATCCACCTCCTCCTCCACCTGAACCACCACCTGATGAACCTCCACCACCAGAACCAGAGCTTTGAGTACTAGTATTTGACATAACCGTATGTGTTATATTTCTCAAAGAATTAGCAAGTAACAGACTTTCGTGTGACGAACCTCTGTACCAACTAGTGTCATCAATGGTGATATGTTTAAACTGAAGTGCCCATTTTTTTTCTACCCCGAAGGCAATAGCATATGGAAGATATTCCATAAATTCTTCGCCCTTCATCTCCGTTGGGTTGTTGAAGAATGCATAACGTTCTTTTTCAGTCATAGAAAGAAATCTTCTGAATCCTTTTAGGTAGTAGTGAATATTCCAACCTTCTTTTGTTAACCGATGCGTACTGAATCCTAGGAAACTTATTTTCTCAAGAAAATTCTTTTCCATTAATTCATTTACTATATATTTCTTCGCTTCTTCTTTTTCATAGATTTTATTCCCACGCTTTTTTCTAATGTCACTGAGCTTTCTGTGTGGAATTACAGCAGAAGAAGTATCTTCTTGAAAAAGGATTGAAATGATAAACTCCATATCTTTAGGAAGAGGTTCATTTTGTTCATATACATCAGTATTCAAATCAAAAAGAAAATCTTCAGCTGAAAACATATTCTCTTTGGGTATATGAGTGATTGTTAAATATCCTTGCTGTGCCATATAGATGATACCAGCTGAAATATCACGGGGATCAAAAGAGGTATCCATCAAATAACCGGTAAAAATCGGATTTAGATTTTTTAAAGGTTCAAATTCTGTAACTACTGGTTGATTATAGAAATGTTTTCTTTTTTTAATTTCAATTCCTATTTTCAATAGAAATGCAAATATAAAAGGAAAAATAAAGATAAACATCATAGACTGATTACCACCTCTATTTTGAACAATTGGCACCAAACCCTTATCAAAACTTGATGCTACCGTGAGCCCTTCTCCTATAGATAAATTATTCTCAGAAAATATAATTTCAGTATCACCTTGTTTTATACGCTCACAGGTATTTACCGAACCAAATTCTCCTGCATAGCATGCACTGTTCTTGAATTGTATGGTTGACGTGGAAATTGATGCAGAAGCTTTATTGATAGGAACTTCCCATTCGTTTCCAGTAACATTCCAATATAGTTCATCGTAATCATCAAAATATCTGAGCGCACCAGTTACCATGTAGGTAATTTCGTAGGTATGTAAATCAGAAATAAATATATTTTCATTTCCAATTCTTACTGAAAAATACCCAGGCTTATTTTCTAATTGATAATTTTCTTCTAAGCCGTTTCTAGTAACAGAAATAAGTTCAATATCCATCTGATAGACAGCATCTTTGTTATTCATATCAATTACATTGAAGGTATAGGGAATGTTTCTAAAGATTCCTCTTTTTTGATTATCTTCAAAATTATATTCAATCGTTTCTGTTACGATAATTGAAGCATCTGAGTTAATAACTAGATCACTATGAAAGGTATTAATTTCTTCTGCATGAATTAGTTGAGCTGAAAGAAATAGGATTGATGTGATAAGTATTTTAAGGAAGGTTTTAATCATGGTGGAGAAGAATGAAATCTTATACAATTAGATTGTATAATGTAATTTCAATTATCTCTAATTGAAAAAGAGCTTGTATATTGTTACAATGCATTTATGAATATATCCAAATCAAAAGGATTCACCTTAATTGAACTATTGGTGGTAGTTGCCATCATTGGAATATTAGCAACTGTGGTGTTAGCGTCATTAGGTAGTGCTCGTGATAGGGCAAGATATACGAAGGTGCTTGCTTCATTGAAACAATTGGAAACTGAATTACATATTCAAAATCCAGGATCATGGTGGCCAGAAACTTCTGGTGGAGGAATTCCTACAAGTAGCAATATTAGCTTATCTAAATATAATTTTGGTTGGACCATTCATTATGATAATGATGGGGATGTTCTTCCTATCGTAGGAGATTGTGTCTTTACAGAAGGTGTTAGAGGCTACGGAGTTAACATATTCCTCGTATCATTATCTGCAGCAGATTTTGATACCCTCAATGATTATATCGATCCAGAAGAAAAAGGTGATACTGATACTAATAAACAATCTTGTGGAAAATTTAGATATGCTGGTACTACAGGAATATATAGCATAGCCAAAGATGCGAATAGTTAAAGTAATCAAAATACCTAGAATTCTTTTTTAGGTATTTTTTGATATACTACTACCTGATGAAAAAAATAATTATTGCCTTATTCGCACTTCTTTCTCCTGTATTGTCATATGCACAAGAAATACCAAATCAAGAAATTCCCGATGCTCATGCTTACATCTTTGTAAGAGATGATTGTTCTCATTGTATAGACCTAAAAGAATTTATAGAGAAACATGATATTGAAACTGAAGATTTCGCTATTCACTATATTGATATTCAAACTCCAAATGGAGAAATACTCTTCAATGATGCAACAACAAAGCTTAGTACCGGAAAGGTTACTCCAATTACCTTAGTGAACAAAGAGGTGTTTGTTGGTTTTTCTGAAAAGGTATTAGGTAAGGTTCTTCTTGATGGTTCACAAAACGGTAGTGTAGAAAAAACTCCATACTATGAATACATGAACCTCGATACCTATCATCCTGGAGTAGGATGTACTGAAGAATCTGAAGTTTGTGAGGAAGATCTAAAAAGTACAGAAATGGTACTTCCTGTTGTTGGAACTATTAACCCACAAAATGTATCACTTTCTTTCCTAGCAATTGCTTTAGGTTTTGTTGACGGATTTAATCCGTGTGCCATGTGGGTACTTCTAACCTTCCTCGTTATTTTGTCTCAAATAGGTGACAGAAAAAAGATGATACAGGTAGCTGGATTATTCATGCTTGCTGAAGCGGTAATGTATTATCTAATTCTCAATGTTTGGTATCAAACATGGGATTTTATCGCATTAGATAGGGTAGTAACACCAGCTGTAGGTGCTTTGGCATTAGGGTCAGGAATTTTCTTTCTGTATAAATATATTAAGAGTAGAAATGAAGCATTAACTTGTGATGTAACGAGTTTGGAACATCAAGAAAAAACACAAAGTAAGATAAAAAATCTTATTTCAAGACCTATGAGTTTTGTTGTAGCTGCTGGTATTATTGGGCTTGCTCTTTCTGTTAATGTTATTGAATTTGCTTGTTCTGTAGGTATTCCTCAAGCCTTTACCAAGGTACTTGAATTGAATAATTTATCTTTCCTACAATATCAAGCATATACCTTACTTTATACTGTATTTTATATGGTAGATGATCTTATCGTTTTTGGTTTGGCTATCTGGGGTTACAAAAAATTCTATGCAGTTGGTCAAAAGTATTCAAAAATATCAACAGGTATTGCTGGTATCCTTATGCTTATTTTAGGTGCAATACTAATCTTTAATCCAAACATTCTTTCTTTCTAATTTTTGTAGAGAAAGTCTGAACATAGTAGAATGTGTTTATGAACTCAACAGAAGATCAATTACGATCATTACAGGAATTTACACGACTTACTAATTATTTATCAGCAGCACAAATATTCTTGCGTGATAATATTTATCTTGAAAATCCACTAACTTTTCAAGATTTAAAAAGAAACTTACTCGGTCACTGGGGAACTTGCCCAGGTATTAATCTTATCTATGCTCATACCAATCGTTTGATTGTGAAAAATGAGGATAGGGATTTTTTACTGGTTGTAGGTCCTGGTCATGGTTTTCCTGCATATCAAGCAGGTATCTTTGTCGATGGGGCGGTTTCTGAAATGAATGAGAACATTCCCTATTCCAAAAAAGGTTTGGAAGAGTTGGTTAAAAAATTCTCAATTCCTTATGGTTTTCCTTCTCACTTAAACCCTGAAGCACCGGGAGTAATTTTAGAAGGTGGAGAACTTGGATATTCACTTTCTGTTTCTGCAGGATCAGTACTTGATAATCCGAAGTTAATAACTGTCTGTATCGTGGGTGATGGTGAAGCAGAAACAGGAACCCTTGCTTCTTCTTGGCATATTAATAAATTTATCTCACCACTTACTGACGGAGCTGTATTACCAGTACTTCATCTCAATGGTTACAAAATATCAGGGCCTACCATATTTGGAAGAATGTCTAATGAAGATCTCTACAGTCATTTTAGTTCTTTGGGGTATGAACCACTATTTATCGAAGCAGATGCTTTTCCTGATATGCATAGTCATGCATTACCAGCTTTTGATATGGCCTATGAAATGATTGTTTCTATTCAAGAAAATTATAGAAAGGAAATAGATACAGCCTTTCCTCGATGGCCACTTATCATTTTAAAAACTCCAAAGGGGCTTACTGCACCAACTGATGTATCAGGAAAGAGAATCGTAGGAAATCATTTCTCACATCAGGTAGTGTTTGATGATTTGCAAACTAATGAAAGTAATCTTTCTTTGTTAGAAGGATGGTTATCTTCATATCAACTTCATGAACTCATTAGCTTCAATGAAGATGGGGGAATAGTATTAAGTGATTCAATTCAAAAACTTATTCCAAGAAAAGAACGTTCGTTAGGTTGTTCTCCTTATGCTCATGGGAAATTTACCAAAGAAGCAAAAGTACCATCTTTTGATGAGGTATATACCGATCAAGAACCTGTGTTTGAGCATGGAGATAATGCTATGAAAGAAACAGGGAAGTATATGAAATCACTTATCGAACTCGGAAATGATTTCAGACTTTTCTCCCCTGACGAAACGTATTCAAATCGTTTAGAAGATATTTTTGGAGCAACAAAACGAGTATGGCTTCTTCCTCAAAAAGATTTTGATATGGATATGGCAAAATCTGGTCGGGTGATAGAAATGCTATCTGAAAATGTTCTGTTTGGAATGATGTGGGGATATTCGTTAACAGGAAGACGTGGTTACTTTGTTAGTTACGAGGCCTTTGCTCAAATTATTAGTTCAATGGCAAATCAATACGTAAAGTTCATTAAAATTGCTCGTAACGTACCTTTCAGAGAACATGTCCCTTCAGTAAATATTATCCTTTCTTCATTATTGGAACGACAAGATCATAATGGATTTTCACATCAAAGCCCCTCACTTATTTCTTCCCATACAGATTATGATTTAGATATTAGACATATCTATTTCCCAGCAGATAAGAATCTTATGAAATGTGCTATGGAAAAAACAATGACTTCGTATAATAAATTGAATGTTATTGTTTGCGGGAAAAAGATGACGAGAACATGGTTAACAAAGGAAGAAACAATACAACAAGCAGATGATGGAATTATGATATGGAATAGTTACTCTGATGAAAATCCAGATGTAGTTGTGGTAACTGCTGGTGACTATGTTACCGAAGAAGCCATTGCAGGAATGAAAATTATCAAAGAAAAAATTCCAGAAGTTAAGGTAAGATTTATCAATCTCTTTGATCTCAATGTACTTTCAGAAACTGACGAACGTTTTAGTACCCAGGAATTGATTGAAAAATTTTTTACTGCAGATAAAGGGATTGTATTTAATTTCCATGGATATCCTTCTACCATTAAAAAATTGTTATTCAATTATGGAATTTCAGAAAGAATAATTATTAACGGATATAAAGAAGAGGGCTCAACAACTTCACCGTTTGATATGAAGGCGCGAAATAATCTATCTCGATTCCATTTACTTGCAGATGTTTCTACCCTTGCTTGTAAGTTTGGTGATGTATCTCAAAATACATGTAACCTTATGGTGGATTACGCAGAAGAACTATTAGGTTGGGAAAAACGATGTATTGTTGAAAATGCAGTTGATCCAGATTCAATTCAACAGTGGGATAAAGCATAATCACCGAAAGGTGATTTTTGTTATATACTAAAGAACGTATGAATACCCTTGTAATCAATCCAGGATCAACTGGAATTAAATACAAAATCTTTGATGCAAATGCTCAGGTTTTGGACGCAAAAAAGATAAGTCTTGTCACTTTAAATCAAGAACATCCCTTTGATCAGTATTCAGAGACTATTAGCAAAATTGTTGTGAGAGTTGTTCATGGTGGAAACCTTAGCTCCCCTCAACTTCTTAGTGATGAAAATGAAAAGATCGTAACTGAGTTTTTAGATTTTGCCCCTATACACAATAAATTATCTCTTGAGGTGATTAATTTCTTGAAAAAAGAATTTACCAATATTCCTATTTATCTATATTTTGATACTTCATTTCATACTAATATCCCACTTCATATAAGAAGCTACGCTATTCCAAAAGAGTTAGCCTTGAAACATAAACTATACCGCTATGGCTTCCATGGAATTGCAATTGAATCAGCTTTATCTCAAGTACAAGAAGATAATGATAGTTTACCTGAACATATTATCTGTGTTCACTTAGGAGGGGGTTCATCGGTAACAGGGGTTTTAGAAGGAAAATCTATATATACCAGTATGGGTTTAACACCTCTTTCAGGGTTGATGATGGTAACTCGCTCAGGAGATGTTGATCCTGATATGCCACGCATCATATCGCAAAAAGAAAACCTTGACATGCAATCAGTTTCAGAATTACTAAATTACAAAAGTGGATTTCTTGGCCTAACAGGAAGTACTGATACACTTGAAATATTTTCTGAAGCACAGGAGGGTAACAGTGAAGCAAAACTTTCATTTGATATGTATGTATCAGCAATAGTGCGAGAAATATTTTCAGCTTATGCTGAGCTCCAAAAAGTCGATGCTATTACCTTCTCGGGTGGTATTGGGTATGGAAATGAATATTTAAGATCATCAGTGATGCAAAAAATTTCACCACTTAATATACCTTCAGATAATATATTTGTGGTTGATGTAGATGAAGAGCTACTCATGTATGAAAAGGTACAAAACTATGAAAAAGAGCGTTAGCTCTTTTTATATTGCAGGGATATAATATGGGTATGGCAGGAATATATGGAAAAAGAATACTCTTTATTTTTTTCAGTACTATTCTGCTTGGTAATTTTTTCTCCACCTTTTCTATCTATACATCAGTTAATGATGAAGCTTGTACCATTAAAAAAGCACACACTAATCCTTGTTCCTTTGTTCAGGTAGAAGGAGTACTCTATGAAATTCCAGAGGAAATTGATGCATCCTTCGATAGCTATCACATACCTACTATTCATACAGCGTACGTACCTATTACCCAACTTGTTATACAACCCTTCTTTCTTGATGAAGCTTATGTTCCATATAAAACAAGGCCTCCATCTGAAACTGAATTAGCACGAAGTCATTTATTATCATAGGAAATATCAATTGTTATTAACCTATTAATTAATGAATATATGTATTTATCAAACGAACAAAAAAACTTTATCCTTTCTTGTGATGCAAAAGCACTAGGTACCTACGGTGATGAAATCAACGTTGTTCCTGTATCATCAATTTTTATACGAGAAGAAAACATCGTACTGTGTGACTATTTTATGAACAAAACAGCTAAAAATATTTTGGATAATCCAAATGTGAGTATCAGTTGTTGGTCAGGAATATCAGGTATTCAGATAAAGGGGGAAGCAAGTTATCATGAATCCGGTTTTCTCTTTCAGGAAATACAAGAGGAAATAAAAACAATGCATCCAAACAGGATACTAAAAGGAATTATTATTATCTCCCCTCAGATTATTTACGACACTTCTTTGAACCCAGCACTTATTTAAACTATGAAAACAATACTTACCTTACTTCTTGGAATAATTACACTTCTTCCTAAAAATGCACTAGCCCATGTTCGATATCTTTCAAGTGAATTAGAACAACGTAACTATGGACAATCAAACTTTGATATCTTTTTTGCACCACTTCAGGATCCTAAATATGTGGTTATGATCTTAGCAACAATATTTATTATCATCCTTGTATATTGGTACTGTGATCATAATAGGTATATCCATAAGTGGACAGACCATATGACAAAGATAGGGGAATCATACAAACAGTTCATCCCTTGGATTACCAGATTGTCATTGGGTATTCTTCTTATCAGTGGTGCAACCAATGCATTCCTTATTTCTCCAGTAGTTGAAAATGGATCGACGTTCATTTCATTGGTTCAGCTTGTCACTGGATTCTTCTTAATGGCTGGCTTCCTTACCGGAATATCAGCAGTTGTAGCTTTATTCTTGTTCACCTATGCACTTTTCCAAGATCCATACCTTATCGGATCATTTGATATTCTTGCCCTTATCTTATCCCTCTTCGCTTTAGATAGTAGAAGACCAGGAGTTGATGATATTCTTGATATACCAGATTGGTTACATGAAAAAAAGATACGAGAATATCTCCCTACGATTTTAAGGGTTGGAGTAGGTATAGGAATGAGTTATCTTGCCTTTGTTGAAAAAATCCTTACCCCAGAATTAGCATCACTCGTTGTTGAACGATCAGGACTTATTGAAGTTATTCCAGTTTCTTCTGGTATGTGGACTTTCTCAGCAGGAATTATTGAACTTCTTGTTGGGTTAATGTTGATTGTCGGTTGGAAAACAAGAATTGCATCAGTTGCAGCTTTAGTTATCCTTTCACTATCCTTCTTCTATTTTGGTGAAGATGTAAGTTCCCATGTAACTCTCTTTGGAATTCTTTCCGCTGTATTTATTCTGGGAGTTGGAAAGTTAGGTATTGATGCTCCTCATACGGTGAAGTAAAAAGCGATGCTAAAAGCATGGCTTTTTATATAGGGTAATGAAGACATATCTTGTATAATTTAAGTATGAAATCATTTGATGAATTACGAGATCAGATTAAAGAATTTTGTGACAACAGAGATTGGGCTTCGTTCCACGACCCTAAAAATCTAGCACTATCATTGCAGCTGGAATCTTCAGAAGTACTTGAATTATTCCAATGGACAAAAGATAACGAAATTAATCCTGAAAAATTAAGTGAACTTCCTTCAGAACTAGCTGATGTCTTTTATTGGCTTATTCTTCTTTCAGAGAAATATAACATTAATCTTTTTGAGGCACTTGAGGAAAAGATGAAGCAAAATGAATTAAAATACCCAATTGAAAAATCAAAAGGGGTAAGTACCAAGTACACTGATTTATAGTATGTCTCATATAAAAAAATTTAAATTTGATAAGCAATATTTTAACGAAATTAGATCTTATCGTTTTGGAAAGAATTGGCCGGTTGTATATTTGTTATCAAATAAAAAAGAATTATATGTCGGAGAAACAATTAATGCTTTTTTGAGAAGTAAACAACACTATGAGAGAGAAGAACGGGCTAAATTAGATGATATACATATCATAACTGATGAGGAATATAACAAATCAGCTGCACGTGATATTGAATCATTGCTTATTCAAAATTTTGTAGCAGATGGAAAATATCTTATTCAAAATGGTAATGCAGGTTTACAAAATCACAATTACTATGAACGTGAAAAATACCTTGCAAAGTTTGAGGTAATTTGGGAGGAATTACGGAAGCTTGATATGGCTCATAAGAGCTTACATGAGATAAAGAATTCAGACCTTTTTAAATATTCACCATACAAATCACTTACCGATGATCAAATGTCTGTTGTGAATAATATTTTTCATGATTTGGTTCATGAGAATTCAGATACCTATATCGTTCACGGTAGACCAGGAACAGGAAAAACTATTGTTGCTGTTTATCTCATGAAATTTCTTAAGGAACATAAGAAAACAAAAAATCTATCTATAGCACTTGTTGTTCCTATGACAGGACTACGAAAAACCTTAAAAAAAGTTTTTAGAAATGTAGCTGGATTATCATCCTCAATGATTATCGGTCCAAGTGATGTAATAAGAAATAAATATGATGTCTTGTTGGTAGATGAAGCACATAGATTAAAGAAAAGAAAAAATATCACGAATTTTCAATCGTTTGATCTAACGAATAAATATTTTAATTTAGGGAATGACGGTACTGAACTTGATTGGATTATGAGATCTTCGTCACATCAAATATTTTTCTATGATGAATTTCAAAGTATCAGACCTTCAGATATTGGGCACCAAGCTTTTAAAGAACTATCAGCAAAGAATATTGAATTAAATTCTCAAATGAGAGTTCAAGCTGATGGTGATTATATTCAGTTCATTGAAGATCTCTTTGATCCTGAATCTAAAAGGCAACATCACTTTAATGAATATGAAATACGAATGTTTGATGATATTTCAGAAATGTATCAAACCATTAAAGAAAAAGATAAAGAACATGGACTTTCACGAATGGTTGCGGGGTATGCATGGCCGTGGAAAACCAAGAAAGATAGGAATGCATATGATATTGAAATAGATGGCCTTAATATGCGATGGAATAGTACAACAGGGGATTGGGTCAATTCAGCAAATGCACTTAATGAAATTGGATGTATTCACACTGTTCAAGGATATGACCTTAATTATGTGGGGGTAATAATTGGATCAGAAATTTCATTTGATGAAGAACAACGAAAGATAGTTGTTGATAAGAGTAAATATTTTGATGCAAATGGAAAACGTTCAATTGAGAATAAAGAAGAGTTGCAAAGATATATCATTAATATTTATAAAACTTTGTTAACTCGTGGAATTAGAGGAACATACATCTATGTTATCGATGAGAAATTAAAAAAGTTTTTTAGGGAAACATTAAAATAAACCTCAAAGCGAAAGCCTTGAGGTTTATTTTTTCTTCTTAACAGAACTAAGAAGGGATACAGATATTGATATGATAACAATAGCAACAACAACAAGTATCAAGTTGTCACCAAATAGTGATGATAGATAGTTTCCACCCCAGATTCCACCAATAGCCCAGAGGTATGAAGCAATAATAGTATATGATAAATATTTTAATGTATTCATTTTTCGAGCTCCTGCGAATAGGGAAGGAGTTGATCTAATTACTGGAAGTAATTTTCCTAAAATGATAACGAGAGCCGCATGCCTATCAAAAAGATCCCACTTCTTAGCATGTTTTTCATGATAAACCATATCGTGTACCCATTTAATGTGAAGCATTTTTTTTCCAAAGAAGAATCCTACAAAGTCACCAATGGTACTTCCAATCGCTATGATATGTATAGCAAGCCAAGGATTGATAACACCTTCTTTAGATAGACCACCAATAAGGATAGCAATAGTTCCCCCAGGAAGAAACGAACCAATGATTGGTAAACCTTCTCCAAAAGCTAGAAGGAAAATCATAATGTTTCTCCATATAGGAGAAACAGAGAGAAATATTTCGATGATACTATTATTTAGAGATTCCATAGATACATCCAGAATATACTAGCTATGACTATTTGTATACTTATTTACTTTTTAGCTATACTAGGGATATGAAATTACTCAAAAATATAATTCTTTATGGTTCTCTTGTAGCTTCACTACTTCTGTACTATCACGTTGATAGCAAAAAACCATGTAACAGTGTAATAACCTATGACATAGGTCAATTTGATGAAGAGTATGGTATGACAAGGGATAGTTTCCTTACCTACATTGCACTAGCTGAAATACCTTGGGAAGAAGTAGCCCAAAAACAACTCTTTCGGTATGAAGAAGGTGCTGATTTTAAGGTTAATCTGATTTTCTCTGACAAACAAGAAAAAATTCAAAAAGGTAATGAATTAGAGAATAGATTAGATGAAAAGGAACGATCATTAAGTTCAACAAAACAACAGTATGAAGATGCTGTAGAAAAATATGAGCGTGATAAATCAAACTATGAAAGAAAACTAGCACGATATCAAAAAGAGGTTGATCGTTGGAATCAGCAAGGGGGTGCGCCTTCTTCTGTATTTAACCAACTTGAGAAAGACTTTGAAGAACTTCAAAAAGAGGCTGAATCTTTAAATAGTAGTATTACGAGAATTAATGATTTAGCAAGACAGAGTAATAGTAAGGTATTGGAATTCAATCAAAATGCTGATGAGTATAATAATCTTTTTGATGGTACTGCGTTTGATGCTGGAAACACTGATGGAACTGAAATAAATGTATATAGTTTTTCTAATACTAAAGAACTTGTTACCCTCCTTACCCATGAATTTGGTCATGTTCTTGGTATTGATCATATTGAAGATGAAGCATCAGTTATGCACTATCTTTTACATGATGAAAATGTTTCAGGTGAGTTGAGTTCTTTTGATAAAGAAGCGTTAATGACAAGTTGCCGTATATGACCTCTATCTATGAACACCTTCTTACTCGACCAACATATTTAGAAATAGATTTAGGTGCTATTTCTCAAAATCTGAAAACGATAAGAAAATATATTGGAGATACTAAAATACTTTGCATTGTAAAAGGAAATGCATATGGTCATGGAAGTATTGAGATTTCCCGAATCTTAGAAAGGGAACACGTAGATTATCTTGGAGTAGCAATCCCAGAGGAAGGAGTTGAATTAAGGAAAGCTGGTATAACTACACCTATACTTGTACTTTCAGGGATTGTTGATCAGCAAATACCAGTATGTTTGGAATACAATTTAAGTATTACGATTCCTTCAGATATGAAACTGAAACGAGTAATCAACTATGCAGAATCTGTTGGAAAAAAAGCTCGCATTCATCTAAAAGTTGATACAGGAATGTCACGTATTGGAGTCAATTATACGCGAATAGAAAAATTCTTTCCTTTTCTTGATTCAGAATATATTCATCTTGAAGGTCTGTATTCACACTTCGCATGTTCTGATGAAGATCATGAAATGAATATGTTACAAATTGAACGTTTTCATGAAGTGATTAATCAGTTTAAAAAACACGGACATAGTTTTGATATCATTCATATGGCAAACTCAGGTGGAATTCTATTTCATCCTTCATCTCATTTTGATATGGTTCGATTGGGAATGTCCTTGTATGGTTTATTTGAAGGAAAAGAATTGCCAAAGGAGATACATCTTATCCCGGCTATGAGTTGGAAAACAGAAGTAGTTTACTTCAAATATGTGGAACAAGGAGTAGGCATTGGTTATGGTCAAAAAGCTGTTACCGACAAACCAACAAGGATAGTTACCTTACCAGTTGGATATGCAGATGGGTATCAACGTGCCATGGGTGAACAAGGAAAGGTACTTATTCACGGAAAGAAATATCCTATAATAGGGAAGGTTTGTATGGATCAAATGATGGTTGATATTGGAATAACTGGTGAAGCATATCAGGGTGATGAAGTAGTACTTCTTGGAAATTCAGGTTATGAATGTATTAGTTTCTATGATATTGCTAGATGGAGTAATACGAGTATCTATGAATTAATGTGTCAGATAAGTTACAGGGTTCCAAGAAAATATAAAGAATAAAACACCTGTATCCAGGTGTTTTATTCTTGCCACAGGGAATAATACAATCCCTTCTTTTCAAGAAGCTCATCGTGCTTTCCTGATTCAGATATCACACCGTGTTTCAATACATAGATAGTATCTGCATGCTTAACCGTCGTTAGTCTGTGAGCAATTATTATCATTATCAAGTGAGGATATTCTTCTCTGATATGTCGTATTGTTTCTGTAATATCAGCTTCCGTTTTTACATCAAGACTAGAACTTGCTTCATCGAAGATAAGGACATCTGGTTTTCGTAACAAAGCACGAGCAATTGCAATTCGTTGTCGTTCACCACCAGATAATTTGATGCCGTGTTCTCCTAGTACCGTATCTAAACCATCAGCACTTCTGTTAAGAATGTCTTGAGCTTGAGCTTTTGTAAGTGCATCAATACATTCTTCATCACTGGCGTGAGGTGATACAAAAAGAAGATTCTCTCTGATAGTTCCAGCAAAAACTTGTGTATCTTGAGGTACATAACCAACATTTTCTCTAATTGATGTCATATCAAGATCATCTGTTGATATGTTATTAAAACGTACCTCACCTGAAGTAGGGGAATACAGACCTAAGATAAGTTTAATAATAGTTGATTTTCCAGCACCACTTCTTCCTACGATAGCGATGGTCTTTCCTGATTGGATATTCATATTAATACCACTTAAGGTTTCATGATTGCCGTAATTGAAATGTAGATTTTCTAATGCAATATTACTAATTCCTTCAGCTTTTATACCACCACCAATTCTCAGTTGAATATTAGGTACTTGCTTCTGGAGTATCTTCGTTACTTCTTGAATTGAAGCCATAGATTCTTGGTAACTTGAAACCAATATTGATATTTGAGACAGCGGACCAAAAACAAAGAAGCCATAAAACCAAAGGGTAAGGAATTCTCCTAAGCTAATTGATGCTTGTGCAATGAGAATCATCGATACAAGAATGATAAGAGAGCTAATGGTATTAACTAAGGTACCTTGAATGAAACTTAATCTTCTTAAAATAACAACTTTTTTGATTTCAAGATCAAGTATTTTTTTATTAACTTCATTTAAGCGATTTATTTCTTGATTTTCTAATCCAAGTGATTTTACTAATCCCACATTACTTAAAGTCTCAGTTGTCGATGCTGCAAGCTCCGCGGATGTTCTTACAATATTTTCTTGTGCTTTCTTTACTCCCTTACCTACATATGAAATGACTATACTTATGACAGGGATAGCAAGAACAAATACTAAAGCGATAAGTGGATGAACAGAAACGGCATAGATAAGTACAAAGATAATTCCGATAAGTGAAAAGAAACCTATATTAATTAAATCAGTAATGAAATTCTTTGTAGTATCACGTGCTTTTTGCATCTTTTGAAGAAGTGAACCTGATTGTTCATCTTCAAATACTTTGTAGGGTAATTCAAAAACTTTCTTAACATAGTTTGCATACAGAGAAGTTCCAATTTTTTCTGAAACTACGCTTACAAGATAATCTTGAAAAGCTTTTGCAATTCGTGAAATTAAAGCAAATGCAATGTATATAATTAGTAATATACTTACTCCTACGATAAATTCTCTTTCAGTAAATTGGGAAATATTTGAAGCATAATCATCAATTATTTTTCCAAAAACTTGTGGATTTAGAAGGGAGAATATTTGATTTATACTTGCTGCAAGTAAAGCAAGTCCGAGAGCTAATTTTTCTGTCTTAAAAAAGGAAAGTATATTTTTCATATGGTCATCATAGCCTAATAGCTGTTTATAGGAAATAAAAAGAAGCTCTCATGAGCTCCTTTTCTTATTCCCATTCGTCTTCTTCGTCTTCGTCTAGGTCATCAAAATCCTCTAGATCATTATCTTCTTCTTCATCATCATCAAACTCATCCTCCATGTCCTCGTCATATTCTTCTTCAATAGGGTATCCATCTTCATCGTACTGCATTGTTAAGAAGGCATTCCCCCAAAGATTAATGTCTAATATATTCATCATGGTAATTGTCATAATGGTATTACGTAATTCAATATAAATAAGATTAATAACCTAGAAACTAGGTTGAGGGAATTATTTCAGATTTCAGGAAAAAATACAAATAGTTTTACTTGGTTTTTTCTATTCTGTTGGTAAACTCAATGTATGAAAAAAAAACTTGTAATTGTAGGTGCTGGTTTTGCTGGCAGATTTACCTATCTTTCTCTTTCAAAAGCTGTTCGTAATCACTATTCAATTACTATCATTGATAATGATGATCATTTCCTATTCACTCCTCTCCTCCATGAAGTTGCTGTAGGAGGAATCACTAAAGAAAGTGTTTGTCAGGATATCCATAGTTTCGTTGATTCATCTACGACTGTTTTAGTTGATAGGGTAGTTGCCTTTGATCATGTAAATCAGTTAGTAACCCTAGAACAAGGTGAAACTATCAACTATGACTGTCTTGTTTTTGCTATCGGTTCAAAAACTAATTTCTTTAGTACAAAAGGAGCTGAAGAGCATAGTAGTGTTCTAAAAAATGTACAAAATGCTTTGGATATAAAAGCAAAGGTTACTCAACTTATCGCATCTCAAAGAAAAGGAGTAATTAATGTTATTGGTGGTGGACCAACAGGAATAGAGCTTGCCTGTGAACTCGCTGACTGGCTACATCAAAAAAACTCTATTTTAGAAGTTAAGGTATACAACGGCGGTCCATCAATATTAGGTCCTTTTAGTGAAACATCTCAACAATATGCACAAGAAGTTTTAAAGAAGAAAGGTGTTTTTGTTTTTAACAATATACGTATCACTGAACTTTCTGAAGATACTATTTACTCAAGTGAAGGTGATGCATTCCCAAGCTCCTTAACCATTTGGGCTGCTGGAGTTCAACCAGAAGTTGTTGATAGCAAACATGATATTTTACATGTAAACCATCGACTTCAGGTAAATGAATGTTTAACCCTTCCTGATAATGAAAAGGTGTTTGTTTTAGGAGATGTTGCTTTAGCTCCTACCTCAGATCAAAAGGGATTCCCAATGCTTGCACAAGTTGCAAAACAACAGGGGATACATACTGCTAAAAATATTGAACGTCAAATATTGAATAAACCACTTATTCCTTTTAAATATGTTCATAGAGGAAGTCTAGCTTCCTTAGGCCACTATCATGCAATTGTTGAAATTGGAAATATCAAAATATATGGTTTCTTTGCTTGGTTAATTTGGAAAGCTCTCTACCTTATTACTTTCAATTCAATGAAGCACAGATTCACCCTCTTAAAAGAGTGGAATAAAAAACGATCCTAGGATCGTTTTTTATTTAGTGGTCATGGTGATCTTCTTCAACATGATCTTCATGAAAATCATGTTCATGCTCTTCTTCGGTATGATATACCTCGTCATGAGCATGGTCATGTCCTTCTCCTCCATGTTCATGTCCGAAGCTTTGGCTAATTGTTAGCATAATGAGAATTCCTATAACAAAGGCAGCAGACATCGAAGCTCGCTTCTTTGACTGGATAACTTCTTTCAGTGGGAATAGATCAGTAAATACGATTCCTAGGAAAAAAGTTGATGTCGCTCCAAGCATATATGCTTGAATAGACTCAGTTGTTATTAATGCTAATCCTAAACCAATTCCTACGAATATAGAAAGTGCTGTAGCAACATTTCTATATACTGCTTCAGTATTGGTATATCCTGATTTTTTTAGAACAATAAATTCAGAAATTTCTTGAGGAATCTCATGTAAGGCAATTGAAATTGCATTTGAGATACCGATACCGATTCCAAAACCAAAGGAACTTACGAGAAGTAACCCATCTGCAATATTATGAAGGGTATCCCCAATTAATATTTTCCAAGCAGATTGCTTTTTATGCTCATGATGATGATCACTATTATCTCCATGACGATGGTGATTAAATATTTCATGGATCAAAAGATAGAGGAGAAGTCCTATGGCGAAAGCCATGAGGGCTTGTTGAAGAGGAAGTAGTTTTAATGTTTCGAACATTAGAAGTACACTCGTTACGATAAATACTCCTCCACTGAGAGCTGAAAGTGATAGTAAATTGTTATTAACGAAGTTAGCTAAACGCTTAGAACTTTTTATAACGGCAATCCCTGCCATTGAAGCTGATGCAATAACAAGGGCACTTAATATAATATAATGTAATGCTGACATGCATCTAATATACGATAGAAACATATTTTTGCAAATATTTTGCAAAAATATATACTACCCTATATGAAGGAATTATTAAAAAGAAACAAGCTTTCAGCTACATCAGCACGGATTGAAATGCTTCAATCATTAAAGGAAGCACATATTCCAATGACTATAGAAATGATTCGAGATGTTATGAAACAGCAAGTGAGCCCCTCAACCTTGTACCGTAGTCTGAAGGCTATGGTTGATGCTGGTATTATATATCAAACTGATTTCAGAGAAGGTGTGTCATACTATGAATATCAAGGAACATCGCATCATCACCATGTAACCTGCACATCGTGTAAACAACAAGAAGAGGTACCCTTGTGCTTTGTTGCTGATATACAATCACTTAAACAACACACATCATTTACCATTACTAGCCATATCATAGAATTTTTTGGATTATGCAAAAATTGCTCACAACATTAATAATTGGAATTTACTTTTTTCTACCTAACCTTATTCACGCTCAGAATGTTGAAGGATTTCAAAGCGAATATGTAAAAATTGAAATTACCGGAAAGGAGCAAACTGATACTTATTCAGATCTCTTTTATTATCAGGGGGTAAATAGAAAAGGGGAGGTTATTGAATTTGAAGCGGTAGAGGATCATATTACTATTGGTTCAGAAGTGTACCTAGAACATTTTATTGATGCTGATGAGTATGTATTTGTTACTACAGATAGAACAGAAGTTATTATTGCTTTGGTACTTCTCTTTATACTTCTTGTTTTGTGGTTTACTGGAAAAAAAGGTGTTCGTGCATTGGTATCTTTGTTAGGTTCTTTTCTTCTTCTCATCTTTGGTTTAATTCCATTACTTCTTAAGGGTTATGACCCATTATTGATTTCACTAGGATTTGGTACCTTAATTCTTTTTTTGAGCATTTTTGTGACTCATGGATTTACTCGACAAAGTGCGATCTCTTTCATCGGATCTGGTTTTTCAATTGTAATTGCAACCTTACTCGTTGTTGCTCTAACTAATTTTGGTTCTTTTAGTGGTATTACTGATCACAGTGCTTTTTTCCTCTCACAATATTCTGATGTTCAAATAAATTTCATACGTCTCTTTAGTGCCGCTGTTATTATTGGTACCTTAGGAGTTCTTGATGATATTACTATCACTCAAGTTTCAATTGTTCGTGAACTTGCACATTCATCAAATGAAAAAAGATCAGTTATGTTTGCTCGAGCCCTTCGTGTAGGAAAAGATCATATTAGTTCTTTGGTAAACACTCTTGTGTTCGCGTATGTTGGTTCTGCGCTTCCCTTAATTATGTTTGCAACTGAAGTTGATACTCCTTTTATGATATTAATTTCTCAAGAATTTATTGCCGCTGAAATAGTGAGAACTTTCGTGGGAGCAATAGCTCTTATCATTGCCGTACCTATCACTACTTGGTGTGCATGTTACCCATTCTTCTCATATCTAAAAAAGGATAGTTCTCGTCATGAGCATCATCACCATCATTAATAAATTTACTAAGTGAGTAGCTTAGGTATACTGTTATTATGAATTATGATCAGCAACTTATCGAAACAATAGTTAGCCGCGGTGTTGAAAGAGTTTTTCCTAATGAGGATTTTCTTCGTTCTCGTCTATCTTCTGGTGAACAGCTAAAGATATATCTAGGAATTGATCCAACGGGGCCAACCTTACATATGGGGCATGTAATTCCTTTGATAAAACTTAGCCAATTACAAAAAGCAGGGCATAAGATCATTCTCCTTATCGGGGATTTTACTGCTCGTATTGGTGATCCAGATAAGAATAGTGTACGAAAGCAGCTTAGTCACCAAGAAGTATTAGAGAATGCAAAGCTATATCAAAAACAGGCATCACGATTTTTAGATTTTGAAGGTGAAAATAAAGCAGAACTTAAATACAACGGAGAATGGTTAGATGCTATGAATTTCCAAGATGTTCTGAAGCTATCTTCTCAGATGACCGTACAAAGAATGCTAGATAGGGATATGTTTAGAAGAAGAATGGAAGAAGGATCTCCTATTTATCTTCATGAATTTATGTACCCTTTGATGCAAGGATATGATTCTGTTGCCATGGAAGTTGATGGTGAGGTCGGAGGAAATGATCAAACTTTTAATATGCTCGTAGGGAGAGATTTATTAAAAAACATTGAACCACCCAAAGAAAAGTTTGTAATACCAATGAAACTTCTTGTGGATGAAAAAGGAGAAAAAATGGGAAAGACTACTGGAAACATGATTTCTTTTCTCGATGGAGCAGAACTTATGTTCAAGAAAATCATGACATGGTCAGATGACATGATTCTTCTTGGTTTTGAACTATTAACTGATGTTGATTTAAATAGTGTAAGTAAGCGTCTTGCTTCAGAAGAAAATCCACGAGATATAAAGTTTGATCTAGCCTCTGCAATTGTTGCTAGATTCCATGGAGAAGAATCAGCTTCAAGTGCAAAAGAAATTTGGATTAATGATGTTCAGCAAGATGCTGTTCCTCTTGATATTCCACAGATTGATGATCAAGGAGAGATCATTGATACCTTAGTTTCTGCAAGCAACGAAAGCCGCTCACAAATAAAAAGACTATTTGATGAAGGAGCAGTTAAGGTAAATGGTGAAAAAGTTACAACAGAATATATATTAGTTTCAGGTGATATTATCCAATTAGGAAAGAAACGTTGGTATCAAATTGTAGGTAATAACTTGCAGAAATAAGAGTGCAGTCATATACTTCATACATATGGGAAATACATCAAAAAAATACAGAAATAAAAAGTTAGCGAACATTGGTATCGCTGCTATCATTATCATATTAGTAGTTTCATTCTTTGTTTCACAATCAAGTAAAACCGTTGATCCATCAACTTTTGCAGATGTTGAAGTTCAAGCAATTGAACCAAGACTACGTGGTAACGAAGCATCAGAAATTGTTCTTACTAAATATTCTGACTTTCAATGTCCAGCTTGTGCTCAAGCATCAGTTGCCATTAAGAGTCTAAATGAACAATTTGGAGATCAATTTGTACTTGAATACAAACACCTTCCTTTACGTTCAATTCACCCAAATGCTCAGATTGCAGCACAGGCTTCAGAAGCAGCTGGAATGCAGGGGAAATTCTGGGAAATGCATGATCTTCTTTTTGAAAAACAATCAGAATGGTCACGAGCTCTAAATCCTAAAAAGGTATTTAACGAATATGCGGTAGAACTAGGTTTGAATCCAGATCGATTCGATTTTGATTTAGATTCTGAAGAAGTGAAAGAAAAAGTTAATAGTGATGCAGAAGAAGCTCAGGCTCTTGGATTCAGTGGAACACCATCATTCACGGTAAATGGAGAAGTATCAAGCTTCGATGAATTCTTTGGAATGTTAGATGTTGAAGTAGTAGAAGAATAAAAACCCGTTATGGGTTTTTTTCGTGACAGGAATATTTGATTTGTGTAGAGTATTAGTATGTTGATTCAACGAGATGTAGAACTAAGTACTTTTAGTACCTTTATGGTACAAGCACGTGCCTTATATTTTGCCACTATTACAAAAAAAGAAGATTTTTCTGAATTAATAGATTCTTCAGAATGGCAAGAAGTTGATCATTACTTTTTAGGAGAAGGGAGCAATACTTTGTTCATCGGAACAATTGAAAAGCTATTAATTAAAAATGAAATAAAAGGATTAGAAGTCTTAGAGGAAAATGATTCAGAAGTTATTCTTCGAGTTGGAGGAGGTGAATTATGGAATGACTTTGTGATTTTTTGTATAGATCAACATTATTGGGGAGTAGAAAATCTTATTCTCATTCCCGGAACCGTTGGTGCTGCTCCAGTTCAAAATATTGGAGCATATGGAGCTGAAGTTTCAGATACCATTGTTGGAATAGAATATATTGATACTAAATCAGGAAGTGATGGTTTTTTTGAGAATGAACAATGTATGTTTGGGTATAGGGATTCAATTTTCAAAAAATACCCTGGTGATTTTTTTATCACTCACGTACATTTCAAACTTTCTAAAAAAGCTAATCCAAAGGTACATTATGACAGAGTAGAAGAGGTACTTGGATCAAAGGAACATAGCATTGAAAATATTGCTGAATCAATTGTTTCTATACGTGATTCAAAACTACCAAGAATTGGTAGCCTTGGAACGGTAGGAAGTTTTTTCAAGAATCCAGTTGTATCAAAAGAGGATGCACAGAAGATGTTGGAAAAATACCCGCAGATGAAACAATTTCAAGTAGAAGCAGGAGTAAAAATATCTGCAGCTTGGTTACTTGATTATCTTGGTTACAAAGGAAAAAAGGAAAAACATGTAGGGATGTATGAAAAGCATGCAATGGTTGTGGTTAATTATGGTGGTGCAACAGGAGAAGAAGTTGAGCATTTCTATCAAGGTGCCATTTCAGATGTATATGCTGAATTTGGAATTATTCTGGAACCAGAGATTAATATTGTGAGATAAGCGTTGCTTATCTTTTTTGATATACTTTAAGTATGATACTTCCTTCGTTATCTCAATATACACACACGCGACCAGAACGTTATGATTTTGAACCCCCCTATTTAATTCCTGATATGAGAGAGTATGCTTCCTTTTGGAATACGATATATCATCGTTTGAATAGTCTTTCGTATTCGTCACCACTTGATACTGATGTTTTTGATTATATTAATACTGATATTGGATTTTATGGACCTAGACCTCATCCTAATAATCCTGCAAGAAAATATTTTCATATTGGTATCCAACTTGATATCCCTAAGGGAGCCAAGGTTACTCCAGTACTTGATGGAATATTAGAGTATTCTGGATATGGAGCAATTAACGGCTATTATGTTTTGCTTTCTCATCCTGATATACGAACTGAAGATGGTTATATTCTTCATACGATGTACTGCCACCTTAAAAAACCAGCAATATCATTTACCTCATATCAAAAAATGCTCAGAGAAATTAGCTTAGGAAGCTACCCCCTTATTCCTGTTTCATCAGATGATATTTTAGGAGAAGCAGGGCAATCAGGATTAGTTGATTATGAAAAAAATCTTCTCTATCTTCAAATGGATTTTAGAAAATTTGGCGAAACTCCAATTGTTATTGATCCTTTGCGGGTACTCAAAGAAGAAACACGAATGAATAGTGAAGGGTAAAATATGTAATATTTATCATTCCTACTCGTCATATTAGTTATAACCCTTAATTAAATTATTATATGAATACATCACCCACAAAATTATTAGCATATGCAGGAACGTTATTCCTTTCAATTCTTAGTATCCTAGCCATTGTTATACTTCCTTCATTACGACCATCATCATCACAACGAGCGATGATTACCGTATCTGGAAGTGCAGAGGTAAAAGCCACACCTGACATTGCAAGCTTTAACTTTAGTGTTTCAGAAGTATCTGATACCCCTGAAAAAGCTCAGGAAGTAATATCAGAAAAGATTACAAAAATTCTAGATGGATTAGAAGAACTAGGAATGAGTTCAAAAGATATTGAAACAGAATCATATTCTATCAATCCAAAATATGAATGGTCTACTGTTGCAAGAGGACAACAAACATCACTTGATGGAAAAATATATTTCCCTGGAGGTAATCAACAAGTTCTTGTAGGATATGATGTACGTCAGCAAGTAAATATAACATTACGGGATCTAAATCAGGTTCCTGAAGTACTGACCCTTCTTGCATCAAGCAAAGTAGAGAATCTATACGGACCAAATTTTGAAATTGAAAATCCAGAAAAGTTACAAGAAGAAGCTCGAGAAAAAGCTATTACTGAAGCACAAACAAAAGCAAAACAACTTGCTCGAGATTTGGATGTTAAATTAAGCGATCTTGCTTCATTTAGTGAAGATAACGGTGGATACTACCCAATGCCATACCTCGCAAAGACGATGATGAATGATATGGCCCAAGAGGCATCTTTCGAACCTCAGTTACCAGAAGGTGAAACAGAGATTACTTCTACGGTATCAATTAGTTATTACGTTCGATAGGGGATATTGACCGATGTCCTAAACATCTATACTATATTAGGTATATATAAAAACAGCCCTTAAAGGGGTGTTTTTAAATCTCTTAATAACCAAGGAGATTAAAAATATTATGAAATTTATCCAAAATGTATATTCTGAAATGTCGAAAGTGGTATGGCCTTCACAATCTAAAACATTAACGTATAGTTTAATTGTAGTACTAGTATCACTCTTTGTTTCATATTACCTAGGACTCTTTGACTTTTTGTTCCAAAACTATGGTCTTAAGAGCATCTTATAATCTATAAGTAATATGTCAGAACAAAAACAAACAATAAAAAAAGAAAGAGCTTGGTATGCTATTCATACCTATGCAGGATATGAAAATGCTGTTGAAAGAAATCTACGTCAGCGTATTGAATCACTAGGTGTTCAAGATCTCATCTTCGATATCCTTGTTCCTATTGAAAAAACCGTAAAGATTAAAAAGGGTAAACGAGTAGAGGAAGAAGAAAAAATTTATCCTGGGTATGTACTTGTTGATATGGTTGTTACAGAAGAGTCATGGTACATCGTTCGAAATACGCCTCGAGTTACAGGATTTATCGGTGCAGGAGGAACTGATCCAGTACCTCTAGCCCAGTCTGAAATTGATGCAATATTTGCACGAATGAAGACAAATCACATTGAGCAAAAAACAGATTATGAAGTGGATGAAACGGTACTCATTACTGATGGACCATTCTCTGAGTTCGAAGGAAAGATTATCAGTATTGACACAGAAAGAGGAAAAGTTAAACTCCTTGTATCAATGTTTGGGAGAGAGACCCCTGTTGAGCTTGATTTTCTACAAATCAAAAAGATCTAATAATATTAACTATGTCTAAGAAAATAAAAAAACAACTTAAACTTCAAATTGAAGCAGGGAAGGCAAATCCTGCTCCTCCACTTGGACCAGCACTTGGTCAAGCCGGAGTAAACATCGGAGAGTTCGTAAATCAATTTAACGAACAAACTAGAGATCAAATGGGAGGAAAGGTATCAGTAGTACTTGATGTATACGAAGACCGATCATTCTCTTTTGTTCTTAAGAGTCCTCCTGCATCATCAATGGTTTTGCGAGCAGCTGGAGTAAAATCTGGATCTGGAAAAGCAGGATCAAAGAATGTAGGAAAAATTACTAAAGCACAGGTAAGAGAAATTGCTGAAGTAAAATTACCTGACTTAAATGCTCACGATGTAGAAGCAGCAATGAAAATTATTGAAGGTTCTGCACGATCAGCAGGAATTGAAGTAGTTGGATAAATAACGCCCTAGGCGTTATTTTTTTACTTGAATTTTTTATAGATACCTTTACACTTCAAACAAACACCTAAATAAAAAAAATATGAGTGCAAGAAAAAATTTTACTAATGCTATAAGTGAAACATCAATAGCATTAAAAATGTTACCTGAGAATCTGTTTGGAGATTTTAAGAAAGAATACTTCAAGATTGTAAAATGCGTATTATTCTTAGAAGCTTTTTTCAGAAAAAATCCATACAACACTTTCACAGAAAAAAACTTTGAAGATATTCATGTTGCGAGAATAACTATGGAAAAAACTCTTGAAATAGTTAACGACTCAAAAAATCAACGATTTCATTCTGACCCTTCGTATATAATTGTTGGAAAGTGGATTGAAAATGAAATTAAAGTAATTTGCTTGAATATGGAAACAAAAAGAGCAGAAAGATTTATTCCAAGAACTTGGGTACATAAATTTTTAGGATAAATGATAAAAGAATCATGGATACATGATTCTTTTTTATTTCCTCAAAAACTTTTTAAACTGATAACTAATATTACTCTTATCATCAATATATTTTTCAGAAGATTCTTCTTCTACGAAATATGGAAGATATTCGGGGAAGAAAGTATCAGCTTTTTTATTTGAATAGAATATAGTCAGATCAAGTTCGTGTGCATACGAGAGCGCCTGCTTGTAGATTTCACCTCCACCAATGATATATATATCTGAATTAGATGGTGCTTGCTCAAGAGCTTGATAAAATTTGGGAACAACAAGGGCGCCTAAAGCTATATATGTTGTATCTCTTGTTACAACGATATTTGTTCTGTTTTTTAGTGGACGATGTTCTTTTGGAATCGATTCCCATGTCTTTCGTCCCATAATTACCGTATGGTTAGTAGTTTGCTCGGTAAAATGCTTCATGTCTTCTTTAACTTCAAAGAGAAGCTTTCCTTGATATCCAATGCCTCTATCTTGTTGGATTCCAGCTATGATAATAATACGAGTAGTTTTATGCTTTAGTATATTTTTTCCTCGAGACATACCTACTATTATACTCTTTCATTTGCTATACTAAAAATCATGAAAGATATCAAAATTAGTAAATTGCTTAATCAAGAAAAGCTTCGCCAAGAAAAATGTATTAACCTCATAGCTTCTGAAAATACTGTTTCAGAAGATGTATTAAAAGCCTTAGGATCTGAAACAACTAACAAGTATGCTGAAGGATACCCAGGAGCACGATACTATGGAGGAAATGAAATAATAGATGAAATTGAACTACTTGCACAAGAACGAGCATTG
The DNA here is from genome assembly GCA_964592365.1 of uncultured Candidatus Saccharibacteria bacterium. Classification (GTDB taxonomy): domain Bacteria; phylum Patescibacteriota; class Minisyncoccia; order Phycocordibacterales; family UBA1006; genus UBA1006. The sequence continues at coordinate 147,206 of CAZQDL010000001.1, forward strand.
TTACTTTTTGGCCTATCTGAAAAGAAGTGGGGAGTTAATGTTCAAGCACTTTCAGGCTCACCAGCAAATCTTGCTGTTTTTGGAGCATTGCTACCAAAGGGTGGAAAGATTATGGGAATGAAATTAGCATCAGGGGGTCACCTTACTCATGGACACCCGGTATCATTTTCAGGAATGTTTTGGAAGCAAATTCCATATGAGGTAGATAAAAAAACAGAGGTACTTAATTATGATGATCTCCTTGCTCTTGCAAAAAAGGAAAAACCAGACCTTATCATTGCGGGATATAGTGCATATCCACGAAAAATCAATTTCAAAAAATTTAGAGAAATTGCTGATGAGGTCGGAGCCCTTTTTATGGTAGATATGGCACATATTGCAGGATTAGTTGCTGCAGGAGAACACCCTTCGCCTTTTAAATATGCAGATATTGTTACCACAACTACTCACAAAACATTACGAGGTCCACGTGGAGGAATGATCTTTGCAAGAAAAGATGCTCGTTCTTTGTTTGATAAAATTAATAAGGCAATTTTCCCAGGAATGCAGGGTGGCCCTCACATGAATCAAATTGCAGCAGTTGCAGTTGCACTAAAAGAAGCTTCAAGTTCATCATTTAAAAAATACATCCAAGGAGTTATTGAAAATAGTAAGGTGCTTTCATCTGAGCTTGCAGCTAAGGGATGGCGTATTACTTCAGGAGGAACAGATAATCATGTATTTCTTGTAGATGTTTGGAAAGATGGCAAAGGTTTGAGTGGAAAGAAAGCTTCTGAGCTTTTAGAGAAGAATGGAATTATTGTAAATATGAATACGATTCCTTTTGATACAAGATCTCCTTTTAATCCTTCAGGAATTAGAATAGGGACAGCAGCAGTTACTACAGCAGGAATGAATAAAAAAGATATGAAAGAATTAGCTTCAACTATTGATACAATTCTTACATCAGGTATATCATCATAACTATGAAAATATTAGAAACACACACAAGGCACATACTTGCATTTGGTTTGCTTATACTCACCTGGGTAATGATAGGTGTGTTTTTAATTTATACCAACGCATATCAATCAATATATGATCGATCCTTATCACTAACTAATAGTGCTGAAGAGCAACATCAACAAATACAACTCCTTCAAAAAAAATGCGGAACTTTTTATTGCTATACCGGAGATGAGTTTATCAATCTGTATGAAACTTTTATTACATCAAGAAATCAACATGCACATCAAAATACATCGATAACTGGTAACCTTTTTGTTGATGAATATTTAAGAAACATTGCGGAAGAAAGAGGATACATAAAGAGAATGAGTGTAGATCCTTCATTATTGGTTGAGTATAATAATCTTCTTATCCTTCCTGAAGTAAGAAACGCATATCTTAATCTAAGAAATAAAGCTTCAGAAGAAGGTATTAGTATTCACCTTGTTTCAGCTTTTAGAACTTTCGAAGATCAAAGAAAATTATTTATATCACAACTGAGTGTTGCTGATATAGAACTTATCCCAACTGGAATATACGATGATGAGATAAATAGGGTGCTCTCAGTGACTGCCCTTCCAGGATACTCTAAACATCATGAAGGACACACTCTTGATTTTGCCTGTGGTGATGATTATCTCGTATTTGAATTTAAAGATACTGATTGCTATACCTGGATGAGTCAAAACAACTATGAGGTGATAAAGAGGTTTGGTTTCATTCCAAGCTATCCTCAAGATGTTGAAAAACAAGGACCATCTCCTGAAGCATGGGAATATGTTTATATCGATAGAGAAATGATGAGGTAGTGTATACTATGAACTATGAAAACATACGAAGTAGAAATTAAATCTTTATTAGGTTCAGAAGACCGTGCAGACAATTTTAGATCATTGATTCAAGAAAAAGGTGCAGTGTTTGTATCAACAGGTAAACAACTCAACCACTATTTTATCAATGGAAATCTTTTGAAAATGAAGGAACTACTTTTCCCATATTTTGAGAAAGCACAACAAGAATCTCTAGAATATATTATTTCACATGGAGAGCACTTTTCTGTTAGGGTACGGAATGCTGATGGTACAGTACTTATCGTTGTAAAAGCAACAACAGGAGATAACACTAGTGAAAATGGAATTGCTCGTATGGAATTTGAAGAGCAAGTATCATTGAATATTGATGAATTAGACAAGCTTCTTTTAGATGCTGATTTTCAATATCAAGCTAAATGGTCACGAACAAGAGAAACATATACCTATGACGATATTACGATAACTCTCGATCGTAATGCTGGGTATGGATGGCTTACTGAATTTGAATTAGTTGTTTCTGAAGAATCAGAAGTACAAGATGCTCAAGAAAGAATCAAAGAAACTATGGAATCTTTCGGAGTAGAGGAATTAGACCAAGAACGACTTTCACGAATGTTTGATTACTACAACAAGAATTGGAGAGAATATTATGGTACTGATAATATTTTTAATATAGAATAAATATATGTTCCTATCAGATTCAGATATAAAAAGAGAAGTAGAAAATAAATCAATTGTCATTTCAGACTTTGAGGAAGATCGACTTCAACCAGTGAGCTATGATATTCTTTTGGGTAATAAATTTGAAATAGTGAAGAGCCATAAAATTTCAGCAGTTGATCCTGCAAGAGGAATTCTTCCTGAAACGTATCAAGAAGAAGTTCTCGATGGAGAAGCTTTTGTACTACATCCAGGAAAAACAGTTCTTGGAACATCGAAAGATTATTTCGGTTCAGATAAATATTTGATACATCTTTCAGGTAAAAGTTCACTTGCACGCCTTGGGTTAGTAGTACATAACACTGCAGGAATTGTAAATCCAGGACATTTCCTAAATATTACTTTTGAACTTTTTAATGCAGGAAAAGTCCCTATCATCCTACGTCCTGGTATGCAGATAGCACAAATTACTTTCTCACAGATTTCTTCTGAGATGAATAGAGACTATCGTCAAACAGGGAAATATAACGGAGATAATTGGTCAAAAAACTTTAGTCCAAACAACGTATGAAATCAAAACATCCAGAATATCAATATCTAGAATTGTGTAGAGACATTCTAGAAAATGGTGCAGAAAAAGAACTATTCTTTAACGATGTCGTTTTAGAGGAATATAAAAAGAAAGGGGAAAAGCCACCATACATTAAATCAGTATTTGGAAGACAAATACGTTTTGATTTAAGTGAAGGGTTTCCTTTGCTAACCACTAAAAAAACTTTTTGGAGAGGAGTTACCACTGAATTGATTTGGTTTCTTTCAGGAAGTTCAAATATTAAACCGTTAGTTGATATGGATAATCACATATGGGATGAGTGGGCTTGGAAACATTATCATATGTGGGCAATTGAACATGCTCCTGAAGAGGATTTAACACAAGAGGCGTTTATACAAAAAATCTCAGAACTACCGGCAGATGATCCTTTTGTTCAGAAATGGGGAGATCTCATTACCATATATGGTCGTATGTGGAGACGATGGCCTGCAAAAGATGGAAGAGAAATTGATCAATTGAAATGGGTTATCGAAGGACTTAAAAATAAACCAGATAGAAAGTCATATGTGGTAAGTGCGTGGAATCCTGATTTCATATACGCCATGGCATCAGAAGGTCAACAATCACATGTGCCACCTTTCTGTCATACTATGTTTCAATTCCAGGTTGCTAATGGAAAACTTAACTTAGGTTTATATCAACGATCAGCAGACCTATTCTTGGGAGTTCCGTTTAATATTGCAAGTTACGCATTACTTCTGAAGATAGTATCTCACTTGGTAGGAATACCAGCAGGAGAATTTGTACATTCCTTTGGGGATGTTCATATCTATTCAAATCATATCAGTCAGGTAGAAGAACAACTTACAAGAGAACCATTACCATTTCCAGAAGTGGAGATAAATAGTGATCTTGATGATATTGATAATCTTACCTTAGATGACATTACCCTTAAAAATTATGTGTCACATAAAGGAATAAAGGGAGAGATTGCAAATATCGGAGGATTTTAATGAAGAAGCCCTAAGGGCTTTTTTTTGTGATATATTTTACCTATGAAACTACCAACAACATGGAATATTAATAAATTAGCAACAGGACCTTTTGATCCTAAATTTATTTTAAAAAGAAAAAAAATACTCAAGCAATATAAATCTTTTCATAAAAAGTGGAGTAATGATTCTTCATATTTAACTAATAGTTCTTCAATGAAAGAAGCACTCGATGCGTATGAAAAATTAGCATCATATGAAAATATTGAAAGCTTGTACCTATTCCTTGCTTCTTCATTAAATACTGAAGACACTGAGATTCAGGCAGCTTCACAACTACTTTCTGATTTCTCTAACACCCTATCTGACTATGTTAGATTTTTTGAACTTTCAATTGGAAAGATTGATATACAAACACAAAAGAAATTCCTTTCAGATCCACTTCTTTCTGAATACAGGAAGTACTTAAGTGATATCTTTACCACTGCTGTATATACCCTATCTGAGAAAGAGGAAAAAATCCTTTCAATGAAATCTGGAGTTTCTGCTGGAAATTGGGTGAACATGCTTGAGGAATTTCTTTCATCAGAAACAAGAGAAATAACAATTGCAAAGAAAAAAGAGGAGGTGAGCTTTTCACAATTAATGAACCTGATGCGTTCTTCGGAAGGAAACATTTCAGATCAGGCCATAGAGGGGATAAAAAGTATTCTTAAGAATAATGAAAAGGTAGCTGAAAAAGAGATAAATAGTTTTCTTGAAAATAAGAAAATTAATGATCAGCTTAGAGGTTTCAAACGTCCTGACGCATCACGTCATATTGCTGAAGATATAGCTTCAAAAACAGTTGATACCTTTGTAAAGACAGTTACTGAAAATTTTAAGATATCTCAAGACTTCTATACCTTCAAAGCAAAATTATTCAAAGTAAAGAAATTTAGTTACTTTAATAGAATTGTTGAATATGGACAACATACAAAAAAATATAGTTATGAAGATTCAGTTAATATTGTTGAGCGTGCCTTGTTGAAGATCAGTCCAGAATTCAGAGATATTTTCATTGATTTTGTGAATAATAATCAAATTGATGTGTATCCAAGTAAGGGAAAAAGTGGTGGAGCGTTTTGTATGCCCTCATACTCTTCAGATGTTCATATTCTTCTTAACCATGATGGAAGTATTCGTAACGTAACTACTCTTGCTCATGAAGTTGGTCATGGAATTCATGCAACAAAAGCAAGAAAAGAAAATGCATTAAACTATGATGTTCCTATGTGTACTGCTGAAGTTGCATCAACTTTCTGTGAAGATTTTGTAATTGATGAATTGTTAACTGATGCAGATGATGAAATGAAATTGGTAATGATGATCAATCAATTAGAGGATAAGGTTGCGACAATATTTAGACAAATAGCAGCATATAATTTTGAAAAAGAATTACATGAAGAATTTAGAAAGAAAGGATATCTTCCTGGAAAAGAAATAGGAGAACTCTTTAATAAACACATGAAGTCGTATATGGGTGATGCTGTTAGTTTTGATGAAGATTCAGGAAGAGGGTGGATATATTGGAGTCACTTCAGATCTTCTTTCTACGTATTTGCTTATGCAATGGCACTTTTAGTTTCGCAATATGCAAAAAAACAACTTACCAATGATCCTTCATATCTTATGAAAATTAATGAATTCTATGAAACAGGAAGTAGTAAATCACCTGATATGATATTTAAATCTCTAGGAATACAGGTGAATAACGACAAGCAATGGATGGAAGGAATTAATCAGGTACGTGAACTGTTAAAACAAACAACAAAATTAGCAAAAAAATTAGGTAAGATATAAGACAATGCTTTGCATTGTCTTTTTGCTTTGGAAGGAAAAAAGGGTAGTATACATACATGCATATTGCTCATCAGATACAAGAATATATTCATCAAACACTTAATTCGTTAGGAATTAATATTGATTTTGATGTGCATCTAGAACATCCAGGAGATCTATCACATGGAGACTATTCAACAAATGTTGCTATGGTACTTGCACCAAGACTACAAAGAAAGCCACAAGATATTGCTCTTCAGATTGTGAGTAATATGAATGAATCCGTTCATCCTCATATTGAAAAGGTTGAGGTTGCTGGTCCTGGATTTATTAATATTTTTCTTAAAAAAACATTTTTCAATCAAGAATTAAATACCATCTTAGAACAAGGAGATAATTATGGAGGTCTTGATACTTATAAAGACAAAAACATTCTTGTAGAACATTCTTCTCCAAACCTTTTTAAAGCATTTCATATTGGTCATTTGATGAATAATACGATTGGTGAATCGCTTGCTCGTTTGTATACCAAAGCAGGAGCTTCAGTTACAACCATTTCATATCCTTCAGATGTTTCTTTGGGTATTGGAAAAGCAGTATGGCAGCTATTACAGTATGGTGTTGAAAAGCTCGAAGAACATAAAAGCATTGAGGATAAGATACATTTTCTTGGCGAGTGCTATGTTAATGGAACAAGGGCATATGATGATGATCCTACTCTTGAAAAAGAAATTCGAGAGATCACTCAAGATATATATCAATCACGAACCCACTTAGATTCATACCAGGCATACCTTCTTGGAAAAGACATTAATCTTGAATATTTTAAAGGGGTAACAAGTCGTTTGGGATCTCACTTTGATGGATATATATATGAATCAGAGGCAGGAGAAATTGGAAAAGATATAGTTCTTGAAAACACCCCCTTAATATATTCAGAATCTGATGGAGCTGTTATATATGAAGGAGAAAAATATGGACTCCACACTCGAGTGTTTATCAACAAAGAAGGTAATCCAACATATGAAGCAAAAGATACTGGTCTTTTAAAGATTAAGTTTGATAGATATGCACCTGATCTTTCTTTGTTGGTTACTGATAATCAGCAAGCAGAGTATTACAAGGTGGTACTTGATGCTGCTGGGAAGATAAATAAAGAATGGAAGGAGAAAACCATTCATGCAACTCATGGGAGAATGCAGTTTAAGGGTCAGAAGATGTCTTCTCGTTTAGGAAATACTCCTTTAGTTACCGACATTTTAAATGAAGTTAATGAAGAGGTAAGGCAACGTGCAAGTGATAGAGAGTTGAGTGACCAGCAATCAGATGTTATTTCAATTGGAGCATTGAAATATGCTATTTTAAGAACACAAGCTGGAAAAGATATTAATTTTGATCCTGATACCTCACTTTCTTTTGAAGGAGATTCCGGTCCATACTTACAATATACTTATGCTCGATGTATTTCCCTTATCGAGAAAGCAGATAGTTTTGGTATTGATGTAAAGAATTCTCATATGCGTCCAATTGATATGGACTTAACAAATCTAGAACGCTGTATGTATCGATTTCCAGAAGTCATCGGTACTGCAGTTAATCAAAGACATCCACATCATATCGTTACTTATATCACTGAATTAGCACAGCACTTCAATACTTGGTACGGAAATACAAAAATTGTTGATGATTCAAATGAGGCCTCTTACAAAATTATGATGGTAAGAGGAATGGCACATATATTGAAAAACAGTCTTTGGCTTTTAGGAATCGATGCTCCTGAAAAAATGTAAACTACGTTGACACGTGGTTTTTTTAATATATAAGTAAAATAAATCAAAAAACATAATATATGAGCATCTTTAATCTTAAATACAATGACATGGTTGATACATCAGGTCAGTGCAAAATCTTCCTGTATGATTACATGGATGACAATCTTTCTACTAATCCAGATTTTCAGCAAATCAATTTTCTGTTACAGGGGTTAGGGGTTGATGAAATAGACATCATACCAACATATTCAGAAAATATTTTTGACAAGATTGTTACAAAAATAGAAGAAGTAATTCCTGGATATTGGGTTCTTGTGATTACCTCTTCAAGGTTCCGTAATGATAAAAAAAGTTATCAAGAACTTCAGAAAAAATTTTCAAAGGCACCTGTTATTTTTGTAAGAAGATCACATAGAAATTTTCAAACAGCTGATATTCTTCAAAAAAATTATCGATACTTTCATGTTAAAAAGAAAATATCAATACTAAAAACACTATTCAAAAATCTTGGAGTGATATAAAAAACCGTATTTATACGGTTTTTATTTACACCCCCAAATATTCTGATAAGATTTGTATATGCATAAAGCAATCATTATTTCAATTATTCAATACACCGCATAAGTATTCGGGTTCTTGAATGATGAATAAAGAGCACTCCCGAATACGGAGTGCTATTTTATTTACAATTACCGTTCCGTGGTACCATAACAAATATGAACAATAGTTTAAAAAAATCAGAAACAGCACATGCTGAAGAACGTATTCTCTCTTTTTGGAAGGATCAGAATATTTTTGAAAAAAGCCTTCTTGAAAAAACAAAAGGTGATTTTGTTTTCTATGACGGACCTCCTTTTGCAACAGGTCTTCCACACTATGGACACCTCTTAGCTGGTACTATTAAAGATATCATTCCACGATATATGACCATGAAGGGACACCATGTTTCTCGTACCTGGGGTTGGGATTGCCATGGATTACCTATTGAAAATCTTGTTGAAAAAGAACTTGGTCTTTCAAGTAAGAAAGATATCGAAGAGTATGGAATAGCAACTTTTAATCAAAAGGCTAGAGACTCAGTACTGCGATATGAACAAGAATGGAAACAGTATGTTCCGCGTTCAGGACGCTTCATTAATATGGACCAACCATATATGTCAATGCACACGAACTATATGGAATCAGTATGGTGGATTTTTAGTCAGTTGCACAAAAAACAACTAACGAAACAGGGATTTAAACCAATGCACCTATGTCCTCGTTGTGAGACCACCCTTGCTAACTTTGAGGTAAATCAAGGGTATATGGATGTTACTGATATTTCTGCAACGGTTTCTTTTCAATTAGTGGATGAACCAGAAACACATTTTCTTGCTTGGACAACAACCCCTTGGACGCTTCCAGGAAATGTTGCTTTGGCTGTTGGAAAAGATATTGAATATGTAAAAGTTTCAGAAGGTGATCTTAACTATATCGTTGCAAAAAAATTATGTGATTTAGTATTTGAAGGAAGGACATATGAAATAGTAGATACTATGAAAGGATCTGATTTGATAGGAAAGAAATATCAACCAGTTTTCGATTACTTCAAGAAAAATAATATTGAACATAGTGAACGTGGATGGCAGGTATATGAAGCTGACTTCGTGACAACTGAAGAGGGAACAGGGATTGTTCATATAGCTCCTGCCTTTGGTAGTGATGACATGGAATTAGGGGAAATACATAGACTCCCATTTATTCAACACGTTGGAAGGAATGGTGTTTTTATTGATTCATTTGCTGAAGGTTTTAAGGGAATGAAAGTAAAGGCAAAAGGAGATTGGATGACTGCTGATATTGAAATTATTAAATGGCTTGCTCACAACGGAAAACTATTTAGCAAGAAGAAATTAGTTCATAGCTATCCTCATTGTTGGAGATGCGATACACCGCTTTTGAATTACGCAACTTCATCTTGGTTTATCGATGTTCCTTCAATGAAAGAACGATTAATGGAACTTAATGCAAAGGTTAATTGGGTACCAGAACATGTTGGAGAGGGTAGATTTGGAAAATGGTTAGAGGGAGCTCGTGATTGGGCACTTTCTAGATCACGATTTTGGGGTACCCCTCTTCCTGTTTGGCAAAATGCATCAGCTACTGAGACCTTGGTAATTGGTTCCATTGAGGAATTGTTATCCCATATCCCATCTTCAGGTAATACATATATTGGAGTTCGCCATGGAGAATCAGTTTCAAATGCTACTGGAGAAATTAATGCAAAACGCGAATTACATAATCCATTAACTGAAACAGGTAGGAAACAAGCTGAAAGTGAAGCACAGAAACTAAAAGATATGGCTATTGATTATCTCTTTGTTTCTCCATTTCAACGAACCATGGAAACAGCTTCAATTATCAAAGAACAACTAGGTCTTTCAGACTCACAAATCATCGTTGATGAACGACTTCGTGAGCGTAATCCTGGAGATTCATGGGAAGGAAAACAATGGCATGATGCACATACACAAGAAGAACGTGAACGTGATGGGGACTTTTGGAATTATAAACTGGAAGACAATGCTGAATCTATCGGTGATATATATAAGCGGGTAATGCCATTTCTGTTTGAACTTGAGGAAACCTATGCCGGAAAAAATATTGTTATCATTACCCATGGTGGGGTACTCAAAACCATTTTGTTTGGGTTAAAGCATCATGGTGATCATACAAAGGCACATGCTTTCTTTAATGAGACAGCACTTCCTTCAAATGCTGAATTGATTTCTCTTCCGTTCAAAAAATTTCCTCACAATGATGAATATGAAATTGACTTACATAGACCATATCTAGATACCGTTACACTAATTGATAGTAACGGGGAAGAAATGAAGCTCTTAGGAGATGTGTTTGATGTGTGGTTTGATTCTGGATCAATGCCATATGCCCAAGTTCACTATCCTTTTGAGAATAAAGATTTGTTTGAAGAACAGAGGTTCCCAGCTCAATTCATTGCAGAAGGGCTTGACCAGACACGAGGTTGGTTCTATGTTCTTTCGGTATTAGGAGTAGCACTTTTTGATACTATTCCGTTTGAAAACGTAATAGTAAATGGTTTGATACTGGCAGAAGATGGAAAGAAAATGTCTAAATCATTAAATAACTATCCAGATCCACATGAAATGTTTAATTCAGTTGGAGCTGATGCGATAAGACTGTATCTAATTGCATCGCCTGCAGTACGAGGTGAAGAATTTGCTTTCTCTGAAAAGTCAGTAAGAGATGTAAGTAGTAAGGTAATGGGTCGTATGAGAAATGTGGTTAACCTTTATACCACCTACAAAGCTAACGTTGACCATACCTATTCATTTGATTCTCAGAATGTTCTTGATATATGGATGCAGGCAAGATTAATTGAACTTCTTCATGATGTTCAATCAGGTCTTGAAGTATATCAATTAGATAAAGCAGCTCGTCCAATATTTGATTTCGTTGATGATTTTTCGACATGGTACGTACGTAGAAGTCGTGACCGATATAAGATGGGGGAGGAAAAAGATATGCACGATGCTCTTGCAACCACAAGAATGTCGCTTAAAGTTTTTGCACAAATATCAGCACCATTTGTTCCATTCCTCTCAGAGGAAATATGGCAAATGCTCAGGGAAGATGATTCTGAACTTGAAGAATCAGTTCACCTATCTTCTTGGCCAACTTTAGAATTAAACGAAGGTCATATTAGCGCTTTGGAAAGTATGAAGCGTGTTCGTGAGATTGTATCAGAAGGATTGCAAATGAGGTCTGATTCTGGAATAAAAGTTAGGCAACCATTATCTTCATTACAAGCTCCGTTAGAAGGACTTCATGAGGAATATCACCTACTTATCACCGACGAACTAAATGTAAAAAAACTCGTTTCTGGAGATAAGTATGTTCTTGATACTGAAGTAACCAACGAACTTCAATTAGAGGGAGACGTTCGAGAGTTACTTCGTTTCATACAAATATTTAGAAAGGATCAGGGGCTTGATGCTCATGATACTATTACCCTAAGTATATCTACTTCAGATGAAGGAAGAAATATTATTGAATCTCATATACAAGAGATTAAAAATACAGCTTCTATAAATGAAATCGTATTTCAGGAAAACGAAGGAACAACTGTTGAAGTAAGAGATGTTAGTTTTACGCTTAGTATTATGTAAAAAAACCACGAGAATATCTCGTGGTTTTTACTATGCACTTAGTGCCTGTGTGTGGTGGTATAAAATGTTTTTTACCTTTTCGCAAATCATTTCATCAACTTTTTCCATTTCTTGGTCATGACTTAGAATTAAGTTCTGAGTTTTTGAAAACCGAGAAAATCTTTGGATTTTTTGAAATGGTTTAATCTTTTTTAAGTGTAAAGATTCTTTAATTTTTTCTATAAATTCTTCTTCACTTGAAGATTTTACAAAAATTACTTCAAAAGTTCTTTTACCCCCTATTTTTTGAATAACAGATAATCTTAATTCTTTTCCTTTTTTGCAAAGGAAAACTTTTGATTCGTGATCGCTTAATTTCAATTTGGTGTTTACCATTTTTTAAGTTTTAGTTAGGAAATTATTTTACCTAAATATATAAGTGGAGTGTAATTTGTCAATTTTTGGGTATACTCAATTCATGTCACATGCCATATATCAAACACCTGCCGTGATATTGAAAACTCGAAATTATCAAGAGTCAAATAAGCTTCTTGTTATGTATACAAGAGATTTTGGTTTGGTATATGTAGCAGCCCAATCTCTTCGATCTGCTCAGTCAAAGATGAAATACCATACCTTGCTGTATAGTTTGGTTGAAATTGATGTTGTTAAAGGAAAAGACCTTTGGAGATTAACAGGAATTCATCAACAAATATCTTCCTTATCTTTTGTTCAAAAGAATTGGTTTCCTCTTCTTGAAAAGTTTGCATCACTTCTTGTTCGCTTGATTCCAGGCGAAGAGCCTCATTTGGAAGTTTGGAATGAATTAGAAAATCTTTATACGCTTATTGAAAATGATGAATATCATGAATCGATTGAGTATATTCTTATCGCAAGAATATTGTACTACTTGGGATATTGGTCGAGTAACGAACCAATTATCCTTGATGAAAATCCATATACAGAAGGTATGTATCAGTGGGTACAGGAGCACAAAAAGGAACTTGTTGTAAAGATAAATCAAGGATTAAATGATTCACAGCTGTGAGACACGGTATTGTTTGATATACTATTGATATGAAGCAAGATCCGGTAAATAAAAGAAAACTTTCCATTGATGAATTAAACGAACAGTTGTACTACTCAAAAGAAGAGTCTGGTCACAGACCTCGAAGAGTTATTCATAATAGAGATATAGAGCTCGAGCATGATTTTCCTGAAGATGATTTAGAAAAATGGAGACAGCGGCATAAAGAGGAAAAGTTACCAGCCTCTTTCTACAAAAAAGTATTTTTTGGTGTTCTATTTTTCTTTCTCGTTACTGTTGTTGTAGCCTTTCTTTCAGTGTATCAAGGAAAGAAGACAGTTTCAGGTGACAGAATTTCGATGGAGATTTTAGCCCGACCTTTTATGGACGGGGGAGAGAATCTTGAAGTTCAAGTTAGAATTCAAAATTATAATGAACAGCCACTTGAAATACCTGATCTATTAATTTCATATCCAAAGGATTCACGTAATAAAGAAGAACTTACGTTCATGAGAAGATCTCTTGAGGATATTCCTCTTGATGGTCAAAGTATTGAAGAATTTGATATAACCTTGTTTGGACAAGAAGGAGAAGTTCGTGAGATTAAGGCAACTCTTGAATACCGAATACCTGGTTCAACCGCTATCTTCCTTAAGGAAGCAACCCATGAGGTCATCATACGATCAACTCCTTCCGTATTTACGGTAAGTGCACCTTCTGAAGTGGTGAGAAACCAACCATTCACCTTTAATATTTCAGCAGCATCAAATGCTAATACTGTTATTAATGACAGTTTAGTAACCATAAATTACCCTCGTGGTTTTGAATTTATTAGTGCTAATCCAGAACCAGATATCTTGAATAATACTTGGGCTATTCCATTTCTAAAAGATGAACCTGAAATCATCACAGTAACTGGAAAACTCTCAGCTTTTGAAGGGCAAGCCCAATCGTTCAGACTTAATTTTGGAAGTAGAAATGAAGCAAAACAATCTGAAATTGAAACAGTATACAATGCACTTGTTCATACGGTTGAAATAATTACTCCATTTATTAATGCAAATCTTTTGGTAAATGGAGAAAGAACTCCAACCTTGAGAATTAAAGGAGGAGAAGAAATTTCTGGAGAACTTCAATTTACTAATACACTTGATGATGTTCTTCGTGATGTTGTTATTACCTTAGGTATTGATGGTGAGCTATATAACACTCAAGGAGTTCGAGCACAAAATGGATTCTTTAATTCAAATACCAATTCCATTACCTGGGATAAGGGAACATTGAGTAATTTGGAAGCTCTTCAATCAAAAGAACAATTAAGTGTTTCCTTCACCTTACCTACACAAGAACTCATTGGAAGAACTGGTGCATTACTTAAACCAACATTAAGTCTTTCTGTTGATGTTGCTGGTAGCGAATCTAATGGAAGGAGAAGGGAAGCACAAAATATTACTGAAGTTTTGGTTTTAGCAAATTCAGATATTCAATTTAATACATCACTTGAATATGGAACTGGTCCATTCCAAAACTATGGACCAATGCCACCTTTAGTGAATACTGAAACAAGTTATACCTTAAACTTAGAAGTTCAAAATTCTTCAAATGAGGTACGTGATGCAGAACTTTCTTTCTTCCTTCCAAGCTACGTTGAATACAAAGAGGTAATGGCACCTTCACTTGAACGTACAAAGGTAAGTTATAATCCGCAAACACGTGAAATTACTTGGAAAATTGGTGACTTGCGTGCTGGACTTGGTATTAATGAGACAAAGGGAAAGACCCTCTCACTTCAATTAATAGTATCTCCTTCGCTTTCACAAGTTGGTAGCCCAATTAATATAACTTCAGATATTATTTTGACAGGATTCGATACCTTTACTGATACTCGTTTAAACTTTAAAAAAGTTGGGGTAAAGAATATTCTCTCAAATCAACAAGAGCAAGGAGCATCTGGAAGAATTTCTCAATAAAAAAGCTAGCAATAGCTTTTTTATATTGCCAAAGGAATATGGTGAGATACACTACATGTATGAGTATTGATTTAAGTATGGAAAAAATTCAAACCCTTTGTAAAAACAGAGGATTCATTTTTCAATCAGGAGAGCTATATGGTGGAATGGCTGGTATTTATGACTACGGACCACTTGGAACCTTGCTTAAGAATAATATTAAAAAAGCATGGACAGATAAATTTGTAATGAATCGAAATGATTCTTTTCTTCTTGATTCTGCAATCCTTATGGGTGAAGCACCTTTAACAGCATCAGGGCACGTAGGTGGTTTTTCTGACCCTCTTACCACAGACCTTGTTACGAACAAACGTTATCGAGCTGATCATATTTTAGAAGAGCATGGACATAGTCCACTTGGTCTTTCACTTGATGAAATGACTGCACTTATTTCAAAAGAGCAAATTTTATCTCCTGATGGAAATAAATTAAGTGAGGTTAAACAATTTAACCTTATGCTTGAGACTAAGTTAGGAGCAAATGAAGATTCCCAGTCTAAAGCATATTTGAGACCAGAAACAGCACAGGGTATTTTTATAAATTACAAAAATATTACTGATAGTATGCATCCAAAAATCCCTTTTGGAGTTGGTCAAATTGGCAAGGCATACAGAAATGAAATTACCCCTAGAAACTTTATCTTTAGACTACGAGAATTAGAACAACTTGAGTATGAATATTTTATTCATCCAGATCAATGGGAAGAACAATTTGAATACTGGAAAGATGAAGTTCAAGAGTTCCTTATCGAATTAGGTATTGATGCTAGTCGTTTACATGCAGTTGAAATTGGTCCTGAAGATAGGGCTCATTATTCTAAGCGAACTATTGATTTTGAATTTACCTATCCGTTTGGGCAGAAAGAATTATTTGGTTTAGCATACCGAGGAGACTATGATTTAAAAAAGCATAGTGAAGCTTCAAAAACAAAGTTACAGTACGTTGATCCATATACTGGAGAAGTATATATCCCTCATGTTATTGAACCTTCTGTTGGAGTTGATCGATTGATGTTGGCACTTCTGGTATCTTCATATGTTGAAGATGAAATTGACGGAAATTCAAGAACTTATTTGAAACTCGATCCAAATCTAGCACCATATACCATTGCTATTTCTCCGTTAGTGAAGAATAAGGAGGATATAGTAACTCTTGCTCAGGAAGTGTTTGGAGCTCTGAAATATGAATTTAAATCTGTTGTTTATGATGATAATGGAAATATAGGAAAACGATATCGAAGGCAGGACGAAATAGGGACGCCATTCTGTATCGTTGTTGATTATGATTCACTTGAAGATAATACTGTTTCTATTAGATTCCGTGATACGGCACAACAAGAACGTGTTGCTGTTGATAAATTATCTGCATTTTTTAAACAACATCTAGAAAAATAATCACAAGTATTTGTGATTTTTTCATAACTATGGGTACAATACATGATATGTATAAATATCAATTACGAAACATAATACCTTCGTTAGCATTAATTGCGATGAGCTCGGTGATTATGTCTCTTGCACGTCCATTTCTATCTGATTCATATTCATACGTATACATGAATTGGAATCTTTTCTTGGGAATCGTTCCCTTGTTCTTTGCTTGGCTATATCAAAGAAATATTGGAGGAAAATTCACGAGAATACTATGGTTCACAGCATGGATATTATTTTTACCAAATGCTCCATACATGATTACTGATTTTATTCATATTGCAGATATTGGACCTCGAAGTATTCATTGGTATGACGGTTTAATGCTCTTTGGATATGCATGGTCAGGAATTCTTGTGTGGATTCACACTACAGCGATGATGTATACCAAGTTTTCATCAAAGTTATTTGTTCCAATTGTGGCATTATTTACCGCCATCGGATTATATCTTGGTCGATATATTCGTTTCAATTCATGGGATATGATCCTGAAACCTGTGGATATTCTTAATCAAATTTCTGATACCTTTACGCAACCTCTTGATCATGAACCATTTCTTCTCTTCACTACTGTTTTTTGGGTATTCTTAATGCTCATATATGTGGGGCATACTAATCTTCATGGTATATCAGTTGCCCAACAACAAAAAAAAGAATCTTAGGATTCTTTTTTTTCTGAAGAAAGTGCCAAACTTTCAGCAACCGCTTTTAGATACCTTGGTTTGTACCAATATATCATTACCGAAGTGATAACATTGATTACTAGTATCGTGATAATAGTCGTGATAGTAAAGAATGAATTTGCTTCGATAAGTCCAGTTGAACTTGCTATTCCAAGAACCACGAAAGCGATAATATCATAGGGAAGCATTCCGAACCCTAAAAGTGTGGCTTCGTGTCGCGGAAGTTTTGACTTCCTTCTTCCTGCTATATACGCAGACCAAAATTGGAAGAAGGAGATAGTGATACCAATAAGTATTGCATACAAGATAACAAGATTAATTTGAGAAAGATCAGCAACTAGCTGTGATCCTAGGTGAATAAAGAAAATCGGACCAATCCATTCTTGAACGAAGTAGAAAAATACTCCAAGATTCTTGTGTGTAATAGGTGTTTCTTCATGGGTTACATCACTGACTTCAGTTTCATGATACATCTCAACGTGAAGCATAAGCCCAACAAGATATGCAGTAATTGATGGGTGAAGTCCTAAGTGGTGTGCAAGCCACGCAAGACCAAAAATCAAAAGCAGTGTCATTGGAATACCGATTCTCATATTTGCCATTAATTTTGATATTTCATAAAAACCAGGAGCCTGTCGTATTTTGTAGATGAAGTAAGTAATACGAGCCATAATCCCGTCACGCTGAAAGGCATTAGGAATATTCATTCGCATGTGCATTCGAGCATCAGGGAGAATCAATAAACCAAGAGCCCCAAAGAGTCCGAAGGCAGTGAGAATAAGTCCAATTTGCTTAAACAATTCAAGCCATATTGCTGAAAAATTTGTATCACCATTTCCACTTGCAACTAAGAGTGCATATGCAGGGAGAATACCAACAGCAAGTAATACGCTGATAAAGTTATCAGCAACAGCAGATGCAGTTGCTGCTTTTGCTGCCGGAGTATCATCTAAACCTAAACTTCTTAATACTCCAATAGTGTATGGAATTGCTGTTGAGGTAAAAATGAATCCAGCAACCATCGCTTCTTGCATAGAAAAGTTCAATAGTGAATAGGCGATATAGGCACCGATAAATGGTCCTAATGCACCCGTGAGTGCAACCCATTTATTTTTCCAAACGTCAGCGATAAAGGTAAGTAAGTCTTCTCTCCAACCAGCATAGAACATGATGAAAACAACTCCTAATAAGGACCAATTTTCTAGATAACTTGGATCAATATTAAAAATATATTGAGTACCAACTAATCCAAGAAGAATATACCAAAGAATATCTACGGTTCCTGTTAATTTCGCTATTACCTTTGAGGCAAAAATAATAGCAACTAATTGTGTTAATAATTGAATAAATTCCATGGGAATAGTTTACCATGAATAGGAATAATGCTGATACGTGCTGAACGTGATATGATAGAAATATGAATGATGTTCGTATTAAATTTGATACAGGGAATCTTATCTCCGTTGCAGCCATAATCGCATTGATGGTCATGTTTTATCATATACGTGATCTTATCTTAACCTTAACTGTATCTTTGGTAATCGCTACTTTTGCAGAAAGTTTTGTAACCTTAGGAAAAAAAGTATCATTTCCTCGTGTTGTTTCAGTTGTTTTATTTTACACACTTATTGTAATCCTCTTTGGTGGATTAATACTCTTTTTTGTACCAGTTATGATTACCGAATTAGGATCACTACAGGGTCTTTATCCTGAAATCACAAGCTATGTAGAGGATGCTCGTCTACTTCAAGGAATCGCAACTCAAGAAGTTCCTCTAAGTTCTGTTGTTAGTGAAGGGGGTAATAACTTTATTCAAAATCTTTTTAGAAATGTTTCAGTTCTTGTCGGAGGTATTGTTAACTTCATTATTCTGTTTGTTGTTTCATTTTATCTTTCAGTTCAAGATGGTGGAATCGAACGATTTATACGAATTATTGTGCCTTTGAAGCATGAAGATTATGCAGTTGATCTATGGCGAAGGACACGTGTGAAAATAGGGGCATGGTTTAATGGTCAGTTGTTATTAGCCTTAATTCTTACCATTCTTACTTATATTGGTTTGACCATCATTGGTACGCCTTATGCACTTTTGTTAGCAATGCTTGCAGGAGTATTTGGAATGATCCCTTATGGAATAATTTTAGCTCTTGTACCTGCTGTTGCTATTGCTTTTGTTAATGGTGGATGGAAGCTAGCACTTATTGTATTCATTATGTATTGGGTGATTCAGCAAATTACTGATTACGTTTTACAACCTCTTATCCTTAAAAAATTAACAGGGCTACCAACACTCGTAGTTATTCTTTCTATTGTTATTGCAGGAAGTCTTGCTGGTATTATGGGCGTTATTATCGCCGTACCTGTTGCTGTATTTATCCTTGAAATGGTTCATGACAGGGAACATAGTAAGAAACGAATTCTAGATGAGCTAGAGCATATTGAAAATACTAATTCAATTATAGATATACAACATGATGAAGAATAGACATGATACTCAATATATAACTACCACTCTTCCATATGTGAACAGTGACCCACACGTAGGTTTTGCAATGGAACTTATTCGTGCTGATGTTCAGGCTCGATACTTTTCTCTTATGGGAAAGAAGGTATTTTTCAATACAGGAACAGATGAACATGGAATAAAAATTTTTCAGAAAGCTAATGAACGGGGAATACCCGTACAAGACTATGTAAATGAATACGCAGCTTCATTCAAGGGACTTATCAAATTATTAAATATATCACCGGATGTTAACTTCGTTCGTACTACTGATACTCACCATACGCAAGCGGCAATTGAGTTTTGGAAGCGTTGTGATCAAAATGGATATATCTATAAAAAGAACTATCAAACAAAATATTGTATTGGTTGCGAAATGGAAAAAACAGATTCTGAGTTAGTTAATGGATTATGTGAAATACATCCACATACAGAACTTGAAATAATCGATGAGGAAAATTACTTCTTTAAATTCTCTGCATGTGAATCATTTCTACTTGATTTGTATAACAAGAATCCACAATTTGTTATCCCTGATTTTAGATTTAACGAAATTAAAAAATTTGTAGAAGGAGGATTACAAGATTTTTCAATTTCAAGATTGAAAGAAAAAATGCCTTGGGGTATTTCTGTTCCTGGTGATGAGCAACATGTCATGTATGTATGGTTTGATGCTTTGGTAAATTATATATCATGTCTTAATTGGCCTGATGATACTGAAAAGTTTGAAGATTTTTGGGTACAGGGAAACCCTATTCAGTATGCTGGAAAGGATAATCTAAGACAGCAGTCAGCTATGTGGCAAGCGATGTTATTCGCCGCAGGTCTTCCTCATTCAAAACAAATTGTAATTAATGGATTCATTAATTCAGGAGGTCAAAAAATGTCAAAATCATTAGGTAATGTAATCAGCCCATATGATTTAGTTAATGAATATGGAGCTGATGCTCTTCGTTACTATCTTCTGAGACATGTTAATTCATTTGAAGATAGTGATATGACGTTAGAAAAGTTTAAGGAAGCGTATAATGCTAATCTTGCAAACGGTATTGGAAATTTGGTTCAACGAGTGATGAAAATGATTACCACCTATGAAGTTGATATTTCTCATGTAAATTTCAATGATCATGACCCAGTTATGTCATATCATCAAAAGCATATTGAATCATTTGATGTTAATAAGGTAATGGATGAACAGTGGCGATTAATTGGTGACCTTGATACCTTTATCGCAACAGAACAACCTTTCAAAAAGATAAAAGAAAATGTGGAAGAAGCACATAGAGATCTGAAATATCTTGCAGAAGAGCTAGGAAGACTCTCGGTGAGTCTTTACCCTATGATGCCTGAAACTGCAGCACGTATTCAAGAATGTTTAACTGAAGTTAAGATTCCAGATACTCCTTTGTTTATAAGAAAAGACTAGGTAAACTAGTCTTTTTGTGTAGTATTATGCTGATATGAAAATACTTGCTATCCCTACCAAACGAGTTTCTGTTGGTGATATTCTTTTTGATATATTGGCTTCATCACTTCCTGCTACTTTAGAAGAGGGAACTATTGTCTGCATTAGTTCAAAGATAATTTCTCTGTGTGAAGGTCGAGTAAAAAAGATATCTGATGTTCAAAAAAAAGATGACTTGATTATTGAAGAATCCGATTATTATTTACCACGATCATATACACCTGGATCATATGTAATGCATACGATACGAGATGGTATATTGATGTCCTCAGCTGGTATTGATGCTTCAAATTCAGGAGAATATTATGTACTTCTTCCAAATGATTCATATTCCTCAGCCAAGGAAATATATTTATGGCTAAAGAAACGATACGCGCTTTCTTCTGTTGGTGTTGTTATCACCGATTCTAGAAGTATGGCATTTAGAAGAGGTGTGGTTGGTATTTCTGTTGGTTACTATGGATTTTCAGCACTCAATGAGTATAGAGGGACAAGTGATCTCTTTGGAAGAAAAATGAAAATTTCACGTGCTAATGTTGTTGATAGTTTGGCATCAGCTTCAGTACTAGCTATGGGGGAGGGTAATGAATCAACACCCATCGCTCTTATTTCTGAATTTGATAAGGTGAATTTTGACATTCAAGAACCATTATCAGATTTTCATGTTCCATATAATGAGGATATCCAGGCACCATTTTTTCTTCATGCTCCATGGAAAAAAGGTGGAAAGAAATAGTTTGTTAATTTATTTGGTTATTCATGTATGATGCATATATGAAATATATAGATACTCACTGCCATTTAAATTTTGCTGTCTATTCAGATGATATTGATCAGGTTATCCAGAAACTTATTGAAAGCAAGACGATGGCAATTGTTGTTGGAACACAATACGATACTTCATTGCGTGCTGTTGAACTTGCAAAACAGTATGAACATATCTTTGCCATCGTTGGGCTACACCCTATTCACACCACAGCAAGTTTTCATGATGTAGAAGAGCTAGGGACTGAGGGTGGTGAATTTACTTCTCGAGGAGAATTGTTTGATATTGAAAAATATACCAATCTAGTTACTAGTTCTCCTAAAGTTGTTGGGATAGGGGAATGTGGTCTTGATTACTATCGAAATGTTCAAGAAACTAAAGATATACAAGAGTTAGCCTTTAGGAAGCAACTTGAATTATCAATATCTCTTGACCTACCTGTAATGATTCATGTTCGACCTTCCCCAAAAAGTTATGATGCCTACTATGATGTTCTTGAGATTCTAAGGGAATATAAAATGAAGCATCCAAATCTCAGAGGTCAGGTTCACTTTTTTGCAGGTAATGTTCAGATAGCTCAAGAATTTATTGATCTTGGTTTTTATATTTCATTTACAGGAGTTATCACTTTTGCAAAAGAGTACGAAGATATTATCAAGAACATTCCACACGACAGAATTCTTTCTGAAACTGATGCTCCGTATGTAACACCTGTTCCATATAGAGGATCAAGAAACGAGCCTCAATACGTTATTGAGGTAGTAAAGAAAATTGCAGAAATATGGAATACTACTGAATCATATGTTGCAGATCGCACGCTTGAAAATGCAAAAAAACTTTACTTGTTAACATAAAATTGAAATGGTTAGAAAAATTGTCATTTTATTTAGTTAATTGTTTAGTTAGTTTAGTGGCTCTTCTTTCGGGAAGAGCTTTTTCTTTACACAATAGAGAAAATAGGTACTATATGCTGAGTATGAATAACGAAAATACAAAAGGTTTCTCAAATGATGTTACATCATCAGAGCCACGTGTTTACGAATTGGGATATCTTATTATGCCAAGCGTAGATGAGGGAGATCTTGGAACACAACGCGATGCGTTGGTGGCACTTATTACACGTTTTGAAGGAATTGTTATTGATGAAGGACAACCAGCATTAATTGATTTAGCTTATGAAATGGATAAATTAATTAACAACAAACGAGCAATCTTCAATCAAGCTTACTTTGGATGGATTAAGTTCGATGTATCACCACGAGGTGTTGAAGCACTTACTAAAGAAATTGAAGCTGTACAATCTCTTATTAGATTTATTTTAGTTAAAACAATAAAGGAAAATACTCTTACATCAGAGCAACCTTATAAGTTAGCTAAAACATCAGGTGATGTTTCAAATGATTCAGAAGAAGATATTGAAATTGATGAAGTTGATGATCTTACAATGATCGAAGGAATTGGTTCAGTTATCGCTGAAACGTTAGCAGACGCAGGAATTGAAACTTTTGAAGCATTAGCAGGATTAGGGAATGAAAAAATCCAATCTCTTATCACTGATGTTAAAGGAGTTCATGATAGCTCAACATGGGCACAACAGGCTCAACTAGCAAGAGATGGAAAATTTGAAGAACTAAAAAACCTTCAATCAGAACTCAAAGGAGGAGTAAAGGAAGAAGAGTAATTTATCAAGTCTTAATTGAACGTGGTATACTAATATTATGTATTTAAACAAAGTAGTAATTATTGGAAATCTTACAAGTACCCCTGAATTGAAAAATCTTCCCTCAGGAATGAAAGTTGCAAATTTTTCAGTGGCAACTAATCGTGTGTGGAAAGATCAAGCAGGACAGAAACAAGAAGCAGTAGACTATCACAACATTGTTGTGTTTGGTCGACAAGCTGAAACATCAGCACAGTTTCTTGCTAAAGGGTCACAGGTAATGGTTGAAGGACGTCTTCAAACCAGATCATGGGATGATACTTCTTCTGGAAAGAAGATGTATCGTACTGAAGTTATTGCAGACCGCGTGCAATTTGGGACACGATCTCAGGGTGTAGGAAATATGGCACCTCAAGAGGAACAACCAGTTGATGCACCAAGCTCAGCAGATGTTGATACTATTGAGTATCCAGACGAAGATATTAACCCTGAAGATATTCCTTTCTAAATTAAAAGAACTAAGTTATATCAAGCATGAAACAACATTGTTACTTCAAGCAAAATAACATTAAGCACATTGACTACAAGGATGTGGAACTTATGAAAAAGTTTCTTACTCCAAATGCTCGAATCATGGGACGAAAGCGAACCGGAACTTCAGCAAAATCACAACGTCAATTAGCTAATGCTATCAAGCGAGCACGATTTATGGGATTACTTCCATATATTAGAAGCTAAAACCACAAGAGTGGTTTTTTCTTTTACATCTTTTGGGGTATGCTATTGGAAACAATATAAACCTAAAAAAGAATAATCATGAAAAAAATTTTCCATTACGTACGAGCAATTCATCCACCTATTATTCTGGTACTTACCGGAATATTATTGTCTTATCTTGTTTTTGATATGACCCAGGCACCTTTTCGTTATATATTTGGATGGCCATTGGTATTTCTTACCATTGTTGCCTTCTTTGATGGTGTTAATCGATTATTGGAATTCAGAGGTGTTTTAAGATTAGTAAAACCTCACATAACTAATGAATCAATTGAACGTCTTCTTAAAAGAAGTAAAAGAACATGGTGTACAAGAGAAGTAGCCAAGGCTGCATTAAAAGCAAGATTACCTAAAAGTAGATTTAGCAATTACAAAAACTATTATGCAAAGCAAGGATATCATTTACTTCATATTTTCCCAGATGGGACTTTTAGTAAAAATTCACCATGGCTTACCAAAGAGTTTTACGTTAAAACCTTTTTAGGAATCTTTAAAAACAAAAGGCTCAAAGCATGAAAAAGAATATTCTCAGCAAGGTAATCAAAGTTTTTCTACGAGAAAAAAGATTTGATGTAGTTTCCACTCGTGATATAAGTGAATATCAGCAAGTACATTTTCTTTTAAAGGCTCAGGGAATTGGAACAATTACCTTTGCAAAAGGAGTGTTTCTTCCTTATGCATATGATAGTGCTATTAACATCATAGAACTATTTAAAAGGTATAAATACAAAATCCAATATTCAAGTGATGGTAATCAGCTATATATCCCTGAAATTTCAGAGATACTTGAAACAATGCGAAAAGATGGTAATAGAAGAGTAGACGTTACACAGTATTTCCCTGATGTTACTCTCACAGAAAATGAAATTCCTCAGGAAATAGTATCTTTTTGGTTGACGATAAGTTCAATTTCTTTTATGGAAATATAAAACCTAAGAATATACATTCTTAGGTTTTTATTACGCCTTAGAAACTCTTTCAGAATAGGTTCCTGTGTCAGTATTTACTGCAATGATATCTCCAATATTGATAAACAATGGAGCGGTAATTTTAGCACCAGTTGATACGGTAACTAACTTGTCACCACCTGTTGCAGTATTTCCTTTAATTGAAGGGGGAGCTTCGGTAACTTCAAGTTCAACTTTGATAGGGAGTTTAAGACCAATAATCTGATCTTCTTCATCACCATCAGAATAGATAAGTGCTTCTACGCTCGTTCCTTCAAGGATATAGTTCTGTGCATCACCAACGGTTTCATTTGAAAGTGCAAATCTATCTGATTTATTACCTTCACTGTGGAACCAGAATTCATTTCCTTTTCGATAGATATATACAATATTCTTTCGATTAATATCCGCTTCATCAACGGTATCAGAAACATGAAAGGTGTGTTCTATTACTCTCCCATTTAAAAGTGATTTAAGCTTAGTCTTATTCACCGGTTTATTCTGTTGCTTTCGAGCTACGTGTGAATATACCACCTCGTATGGTTCATTTTCAATTACGATATATTTTCTTTCTTTAATTTCATTGTAACTTAACATGACCTCTACTGTATCGAAAGATTTTATTTTGGCAACAAAAAACCCATATGCTTACTATGGGTTTTTTATAAATTTTGGTTAGCATTTCTGAAGTAGAAAGGCTGAAATTGAAAAGGCTAATATTGATGGAATAGCCATTGTATTGATTCCAATTGATATTAGTGAAAGGTCAACGATTCCTCCTATCGAAGGGATAACAAAGAATATTTTCTCAAATTTTTTCATTGTGTTTATGTTTTAAAAGTTCAATTATATTAAATCAATTATCAAAACAATTGTCAATTTATTTCCACAAGTCCCAATCTAAGTTCATGGATTCCTCTGAATACAGAATAGTTAATTTCAACAATAATATCTATTGGTTTCTCTAAAGAAACTGAAGGGTAGTCATTAGGTGTTTTGAAAAATTGTATTGCTGAAATGATGGAACCATCGGGTTTCTTGAAACTTATCTTGAGATGATTTTGTTGTTTTCCAAAGCTTTCAATTGCGATAGGGGTAACTCCTGATATGAGAAACAATGGTTTTGGATTTCCCTGACCAAAAGGGGCAAGGGATCGAATCTTTTTGTAGGTATCCATATTGATTTCATTGAGAGATATATGTGCATCAATGAATGTTTCATTTTCAACTACTTCTGGATATTTCTGTACATAGTCTATATATGCTTGTTCCATGCGTTCTTGTAGGAAATGGATTTCTTTTTTTAGCGTACTAAATCCTCCTGCTTCTGCATGTCCTCCGAATTGAATAAATGCTGATTCTTCAGCAAGAGACATAAGTTTTACTAAATCAACTCCATGAGCTGATCGTGCAGAACCTTTTATCACTCCTTGTTCTTCACTCCACACAAATGCTGGCTTGTTATATTTTTCAGTAATTTTTGATGCAACTAGTCCTAAAATACCAGCTTGCCAGTTAGGTGAACCAATCACTATGATTGAGGCTTCAGGTCTATTTTCCATACTAGCAGTTACTGATTTCATGGTAGAAGCTACTAACTTCTTTCGTTCATTATTCAGGGCATCTAAATGCTTTACTGCAGCATCTGCCTTTACCTCATTTGATGCGATAAGGGTATGAAGAGCGTCCTCAGGGTGGCTCATACGTGATGCCGCATTGAGTTTAGGTGTAACAGAAAATGCGAGATCTTCTTCAGTTAGGTGATTTATGTTTAAACCAGCACTCCAGATAAGTTTCTTTAATCCTGGTCTTTTGGTTTTTTTGATTACCTTCATTCCGAAGTAAGCAAAAATTCTATTTTCATTAATCAACGGAACCATATCAGATATTGTTGAAAGACCTACCATATCAAGTAACCACTTATCCCAACCCTCTTGAATATTCAAATTATCACCATATTTTTTAATAAATGCTTGAACACATTTAAATATTACTCCGCAACCACAAAGCATATCATCAGGGTATGAGCATTGTTCTTGTTTGGGATTAATTAAAAGAAATGCTTCTGGAAGTATTTGTTTTCCATTAACGTCACATATTGGTTCGTGATGATCGGTGATGATAAGGTCAAGGTTTTGTTCTTTACACCATGTTGCAGCATTGTGACCGGTAATTCCAACATCTATAGTAATGATTAGAGTGGTTCCTGAAGCTTTAATTTTTTCTAAAGCATCTAGATGGATTCCATATCCTTCATCATGTCTGTGGGGAAGATATATGTTGTAATTAGTGTATCCAATTTTATCCAACAATGTTGCAAGGACAACACTTCCAGGAATACCATCAGCATCATAATCAGCATAGATAGTGATGTTCTCGTTGGTATCGATAGCTTGTTTTAATCTAACAACCATCTCTTCTACATTATGCAGAAGAAAGGGATCATAGTTTGTTTCCCAAACAGGATTTAGGAATACCTCTGCATCTTCTTTTGATTGTATCCCTCTATTCATTAACAGTTGAGCAAGTAAAGGAGTATAGGTTAAAGCAAGTTCATGCTGAGGATCAATAGGAGGGTGTATGTTCATAGTATGAAGTATAGCATGGTGATGAAGGTCATAAAAAAAGCCGCTAAATAGCGGCTTTGCTGAATGTAAATTCATCTTTTAATTTGTTTACTGTCTCTTTGAATTCTTTTAATGATTCAAGAGCTTTGGAAGAATTATTTCCAAAGTCAAACAAGGTGATTTTTCTAAACAAATCTTTTAGTGCATGTAACACTAGGAGTTGTTCAGGACATCTGAAGCTACAGATTTTGTAGTTTTCTTTTTTGAGAAATTCAGTTTCATAGAATACCCCTACTTCAAACATATTTTTCTTGAGATTATTTTTAATTAAATCAATTTCCGAATCTAATTCAAAAATATCATTTCTGATCTTCAAGAGTAATTTGTTGTTTTCATGAAAGGTACCTTCAATTTTTTTTGATTCCCTTGATCTTCTGTTATACAGTTGATCAATTGAATTAATTTTTCTCAGATACTGATCAAGTAAGTCGACATCGATTAGCTCGATTAACTTAATTGAATTTTCTTTAATTGTTTCGAACACGTGAGGTGTAAGTTTTTTTGTTGCTTTGGCTGCAGATTTTCTCATAAGTTATTTAGTTTTGGAAATTTCACTATACTATACATTTTATCATTATGTAAAGTTCCTAAAGTACTCTTGGTGGATGAAATACTATATTACAAGTTACCTATTAGGTATTGTTACCCATTCTTTGTGGTTTGATATTGACTACACAAAGGTGATAGCCGTTGTATTTTTTCTTGTATTGGTATGTTCATTATTTTCTTTCAAAAGTATCTTAAGATGTGTTCTTTGTGCTTTGTTTTTTCTCTTTGGAATATATTTATTCCATTTAAAACTTCCAGATACTTTGAGTTTAGCTGATGTTGTAGATACGAAGGTACAGATTCAAGGAAAAGTTGTTTCTGAGTATATAGATCAAGTAAATTTCAAGCAGTTTGTTGTTGATATTGGAGATAGCGAAAGGATACTTGTGAGGACAAACAGTTTAGCTTACGTTGAATATGGTGACACTCTTTTGTTATCAGGAAAGTTAATGCTTCCAGAATCTTTTGAAACAGATTCAGACAGGATATTTAATTACCCAATGTATCTTCAGAAGGATAACATTTTTTATCTTCTTTCTTATACAAGTATTCTTGATATTCAAACCAAAGAACTTTCATTGAAAGATAGGTTTATACGAAGGTTGTATGAGAATAAGGAATTGTTGATTGAAAGGGCAAATATGAGATTACCTCAACCCCATGCGGGCCTATTAGCTGGTATTTTGTATGGCAAAAAGGGAAGTATGAATGCTGAGATTGATGAGCAGTTTAGAGCTGTTGGTCTAACGCATATTGTTGTTTTGTCAGGATATAATGTTAGCTTGGTAATACAACTATTTTTGATTGTATTAGGTTTTTTACCAATACGATTAAGATCAACATTAGCTTTTTTAGGTATTATTACCTTTGCTTTACTTGTAGGGGCAGGACCAACCGTGGTAAGAGCATCTATCATGGCAAGTCTCTTAGTGCTTTCAGGATTAGTGCATCGTGAATATGATGTCATAAGAGCTCTTATCTTTGCTGGAGTTATTATGGTGTCACTAAATCCATATATTCTACTATTCGATATTTCTTTTCAATTATCTTTCTTGGCAACTTTTAGTCTCATCTATGTATCTCCGTTAATTGAAAGATATTTTCAAATTGTTCCAAATATTCTTGAGTTTCGTTCATCTTTAGTTGCTACTATTTCAGCACAAATCTTTGTCCTTCCTTTAATTTTTTATCAAATAGGAGAATTCTCGGTAATCTCAATTGTAGTTAATACCATTGTTTTATTTGCGGTTCCTTTTGCGATGCTTTTCGGAGCAATATCTTCAATCCTTTCTCCTGGTTTCATTTTGGAAATATGTATATTTATCACATTTGTATTTCTTGAATATATTGTGAAATTAGTTTCATATTTTTCTCGATATCCACTGGTACATATTCCACCATTTCATATTTCAGTATTGATCCTAATATATCTTATCCTGTTTTTTGTTTTGTATGTGAAATCAGATAAGGTATGATGTTTTCATGAATTCAAAGAAGATATTGGTATTTGCTGGTCCTTCGGGGGTTGGAAAATCAACCCTCTGTTCTATGGTCCAAGAAACATATCCAGAAAATTTTTCTTTTGCTGTATCTGCGACCACTCGACCAAAAAGGGGTTTGGAAGTAGATGGAATAGATTATTATTTCCTTTCAGAAGATGAATTTAAAAAAAACATCAAAGAAGATGCTTTCATTGAATGGGAAGAAGTATATGCTGGAAGATATTATGGAACACTGAAATCAGAAATTACGAGAATCAGTGAACTTGGAAAAGTTACCTTACTTGATATTGATGTGTTAGGTGCATTGAATATCAAGAGGAAATATGGAGATGAGGCTCACATTGTTTTCGTAAAACCAGAATCATTATCGGTTCTTAGACAACGTCTTGAAGATAGAGGAAGTGATAGTGAAGATGATATTGCTGTACGTGTAGAGCGTTTTGAAAAAGAACTTTCTTTTGAAAATGAGTTTGATTCGGTAATTATTAATTACACAGGGAAATTGAAAGAGGCACAACTGAATGTTATCAATATTGTAGAAGAATATATTGTATAACATAGGTGGTGTTTTTATTTTTCACTCATATTGATATAGATACTCAAAGGGTGAAATACACTAATGAAAAATTTGTATATATTAGCCTCTTTACCTTCATTGCATCAGTTGTCCTTTTATCTCATTCCTTTAATAAGCCAGAATTGATTATTGCTTTTCTTGATGTTGGGCAAGGAGATGCCATTTATATCCGTACTCCAAGAGGAAGAACGATGCTTATCGATGGAGGGAAGAATAGAGAAGTGTTATATGAAATATCAAAAGTACATCCGTTCTATGACCGAAGTATAGACATTGTCGCATTAAGTCATCCTGATCTTGATCATATTGGAGGCTTAATACCAGTCATCGAACAATATGATGTTTTGTATGCTATGGATACTTTTTCAGATAAGGAGTCAGAAGAATATTCCTTATTCAAGGAAATATTGTCTGAACATATTTTCCATCCAGAATCTGGGTATATTATTGTTCTTGAAGACGGAATACATATTGAAGTACTTTGGCCACATTCGGGAATTACTAATTTGAGTGATAATGAAGGATCGCTGGTTCTTCGACTTGAGTATCATGATACTAGTGTACTTCTCACTGGAGATATTGGATTTGAAACAGAAACACATCTTCTTGATATGTACGGAAGATCGTTAATGTCAGACATATTAAAAGTTGGACATCATGGATCAGGTTTTTCAACTTCAAAAGATTGGATTCAAAAAGTAGATCCAGATATATCAGTTCTTTCTTATGGCTGTGAAAATAGATACGGACATCCACATGAAAGAGTACATAATCTAATTCATGAATATGGAGAGGTATATGATACCTGTAAACAGGGAACAGTTATTCTATCCTCTGATGGAAAAAAATGGAAAAGAAAATAACCACAAAGTGGTTATTTAATAAGCCCTGCGTTTTTAAGTGTTTTGTAAGCACCGTTTTTCTTAATGTTCTTGATTGCTTCAGTTGAGATTTTCATAACAAAAGTTTGATCAATTTCAGGAACATAGATTCGTTTCTTTTGAAGGTTTGGGAATTTTCGTACTTTTCCTGTTGGATTAAACTCAGTAGCTCGGATTCTGTTACTGTATCCTCCCGTTACCTGAGAACCTTTTTTAGTTATTGGACATATTCGTGACATAATATTTTTTCATTTAAATAGGTCTCAAGTGACCTTCTTATAATGCACCGGATGATAACATAGATTATTATGTGTGCAAGAGCTATGTATTTGAATTTACTTGGTGTTTCATTATACTAGGTACATGACACTATCAACTCTTATATATATTATCATCCTCCTTATTTCTGTAGTACTTCATGAGTTAGCCCATGGATATACAGCAGATGCATTAGGGGATCCAACTCCACGTATGGAAGGAAGATTGAGTTTTAATCCTTTGGTTCATTTGGACTGGTTTGGTTCTGTATTATTACCAGCTTTAATGATTATTACCGGCTTACCTTTTGTATTTGGTTGGGCAAAGCCAGTACCCTTTAATCCATACCGCTTGAGGAATCAACGTTGGGGTTCAGCAATGGTCGCAGCTTCAGGACCCTTGGTAAATATTACCCTTGCTGTATTAATGTCTCTTCTTTTATCTATTGTTGATTCTGGAACGTTAATCTCTCAAATCCTTCAGTTAGGTATTCTCACCAATGTGGTGCTTGCTGTATTTAACCTTGTTCCTATTCCACCATTAGATGGACATCATATTCTTTTTGCACTACTACCAGAATCTTTAAATGGGTTTAAACAACAGCTACGTTCAATTAGTTGGCCACTCGTCTTTGTCTTTATTCTCTTTGGATTTCAACTTATCGAACCCGTAATTAACTATTTCTATCGACTTCTTGTTTAGGGGTATTGCATTTTTTAGTGCTTTTAGTATAGTCGACCCTATCAAAACCTCCCTGCAAGAGGTTGTTATATTGCAGACACTTTAACTATCATATGGCAAAAATTAACCAACTCGTTCGAAAAGGACGCATACAACAAAAAAAGAAACCAAAGGCGGTTGCACTACGAAGAGGTTTTAACTCTTTGAAGAATCAACCAACGAGATATCCTTCACCATTTAAACGTGGAGTTTGTACAAAGGTTACTACCATGACACCAAAAAAGCCGAACTCAGCGCTTCGAAAGATTGCCCGAGTACGACTTACTAATGGTATGGAAGTTACTGCATACATCCCAGGAATGGGACACAAACTTCAGGAACACAGTGTGGTGCTTCTACGAGGAGGTAGAGTAAAGGACTTGATTGGAGTTCGATACACTATCGTTCGAGGAGTACTTGATGCAACCGGAGTAGATGGACGAAAGAATTCTCGTTCACGATATGGAGCTAAGAAACCTAAAAAATAATTATTATGCGAAGACCAGTAAAAAACAGAAAAGCACCACAAGCTGAATCAGTATATGGATCAATTAAGCTTTCTCGATTCATCAATTACGTTATGTTAGATGGAAAGAAAGAAACTGCACGAAAAATCGTGTATGGAGCACTTGATGTCATTAAAGCAAAAGAATCTGATCGAGAACCGCTTGAAGTATTTGAAGCCGCATTGAAAAATGCAGGTCCAGTTACCGAAGTACGATCACGAAGAGTAGGAGGAGCAAACTATCAAGTACCTGTTGAAGTTCGTCCAGAACGACAACAAGCTTTAGCTATGCGATGGATTATCACAGGAGCTCGAAGCAAAAAAGGAGGAGATATGAAAGATTTCCTTGCTCAAGAACTTATCTTAGCTGCAAACAATGAAGGAGAAGCAGTAAAGAAGAAAGAAAACGTTCACAAGATGGCAGAAGCAAACAAAGCCTTTGCTCACTTTGCTTGGTAAGAACTCACCTTGGGTGGGTTCTTATTTTTTGGTATACTTTAAAGTATATTAGTTAATACAATATGAACATGACAGAATCACAAGAATTTTTAACCTATATTATTAAAAACATTGTTAATCATCCTGATGACGTAAGGGTTGACCACAGTATTGATGATATTGGAACTCTCCTAACATTAACCGTGCATCCTGATGATATGGGGCAAGTAATTGGACGTCAGGGAAACACAGCAAGCTCAATTCGATCACTTGTTCGTGTTGTTGGTATGAAGTTAGGTCAACGAGTGAATGTAAAAATAGTTGAACCACAAAAAGAAGAAGAGCAAGCAGGGGAATAGCAATCACTTTTGTGCATTGCTTTTTTTCTGATATACTTCCAATCGCATGGGTGAGCAAACTATAATTTTTATTGGACGTTCTGGTTCTGGAAAGGGAACCCAAATAGAACTACTCAAAGAGTATTTTGCAAAACATACTCCTGAATCTTCAGTTTTTCATTTTGAATCTGGGGATCATTTTAGAAATTTCATTAAATCAGATGGTTATACCAGTGAACTAATGAGAAATATCATTGGTGAAGGAAAACTTGCACCAGACTTTATCACTGGCTGGTTACTTGTAGATGCCTTAGTGAAGAATTTTAAACGTGGACAAACATTAATTCTTGATGGATTTCCTCGTACACAAACACAGGCACTGACACTTGATTCAGCTATGGAATACTATGATAGAAAAAATATTAAAGTAATTCATATTGATGTTTCAGAGGATGAAGTACGACGACGTATGGTTTCTCGAGGACGTGCCGATGATGCTGTTGCTGAAGTGGTTGAACGACGAATAACTTGGTACAACGAAAATGTAATTCCTACTATTAACTATCTACGCATGAAACCTGCTTATGAGGTTATTGATATTAATGGAGAACAAGATATTAAAGAAATTCAGGAAGAAATTATTCAACGTCTAGGATTATAATTATCAATACTATGAGAGCATACAAAGAAACAATTGTTATATCAGTAGGTGGTTCACTTTTGGTTCCAGACCGGGTGGATGTTGATTTTATCAGTCGCTTAAAGGATATGGTTCGTTTCTTTATCAATGATGGATACCAAATTGCTCTTATCATTGGAGGAGGAAAAACTTCACGTAGATATGGTGAAGTTGCCTCTTCTTTTTCACATATTTCAAATGAAGATTTAGATTGGATTGGGATAAAAAGTATACATTTGAATGCAGAATTGATTAAACGATGTTATGGAGATCTTGATATTCATCCAGAGGTTATTTTGAAAAGAGAAGATATTTCAAAAGTTACTGAATCTTTAGTAATTGTAGGGGCTTGGAAACCAGGTCACTCAAGTGATTACAACGCAGTTACAATGGCAGAGTCATTCGGAGGAAAAAAGGTTATTAATTTCTCAAATATATCTTATGTCTATGATATGGATCCAGTAAAGTATCCAGATGCAAAAATTATTGAAACATTAACTTGGGACAAATACTTAACTCTTATCCCAACTAAGTGGGAAGCAAATCTTTCAGCACCTTTTGATCCAGTTGCTTCTCGTAAAGCACAAGAGCTTGGAATGACCGTTGCTATACTAGGTTCATCATTAGAAAATTTAAAAAACTATCTAGACGGGAATCCTTTTGAAGGAAGTATTATCTCATAGATTGTCTTGTGATATACTTCCTTGTATGAAACCAAAAGGATTCACCTTAATTGAATTATTGGTGGTAGTAGCTATTATTGGAATATTGGCAACCATAGTACTTGCATCCTTAGGAAGTGCACGGGAAAAGGCACAGGTAGCTCGAGCAAGAGCTGAAATGAGAGAAATATATACCCTCATGGATACTGCTCGCATTTTTGAAGGTACAACATTAATGGGAGTAACAGGTTCAGGGTGTACTCATTGTAGTAATGCCTGGAATACCTCAATTGATAGGATAGTAACTAAAGCTGATCCTACCGCTACAGATGGTTCACGATTCTATACTGATGTTTGGGGTAGCCCATATTATCTTGATGAAAACGAAGGTGAAATTACCACAAACCTTTGTAGAGTAGATGGATTCAGGTCTCGTGGACCTGATAAGGCATTAAGTACCACAGACGATATCTCTTATCCGATACCTTTTTCACTACCACAATGTCTCTAACATCAAAAACAAAAGGATTTACTCTCATTGAACTACTCGTAGTAGTAGCCATCATTGGAATATTGGCAACCGTGGTGTTGGCATCACTTGGAAGTGCATGGGAAAAGGCGCGAGAGGCAAGAAAGTTAACTGACTTGAATCAAATAAGGAATGCTTTTGAGTTATATTACCTAGATAATGGAAGCTACCCACTTGCAACTACAGGAGGCTGGTTTGCATATTGTATTGGTAAGAGTTCAAGTGAAACTTGTTGGAATAATGAACTAAATGGAAATGATGCTTTAAATGCTGCTTTAGAAGATTATCTACCTCTTGATTACTTCGCTTCTTTAAATGGAGCTGATGCTTCAGCCTTCGTGTTACACAGAGGTGGAACGAGTAATAATCTTGGTTGTGCTGGTGCAGTTAGATTTGGAAATCAAATTGTTTGGATGCCAAAGGATAACGGAACGGTACCAAATAATTCTTGCCCTGGCGAGAGTATTCGTACCGGTTGTGGGTCAGGAATATATCAACAGACGGTATATCATAATAATCACTGTGCATTGTTATTAGACTAAATATAAAAAACAACCTTGGTTGTTTTTTATATTTTGCTACTATCTAAATATCTATGGCCGTTACGATAAAAACAGAAGAACAAATTTCAGCATTACGTGAAGCAGGAAAAATCCATGCACGTATTTTAGATACGTTGGTGAACATGGTGAAACCTGGAGTTTCTGCAATGGATTTGAATTCTGAAGCAGAACGTTTGGTTCGTGAGGCAGGTGCTGAACCTTCTTTTCTCGGATATCAACCTGATAGGAGTTATCCTAAATATCCTGCAACACTATGTGTGTCTATTAATGAAGTTATCGTTCATGGAATTCCAACAAGCGATATGATTATCAAAGACGGTGATTTGGTTTCTGTTGACTTAGGTCTTAAATATAAAGGGGTATTTACTGATAGTGCAAGAACAATTGCTGTGGGGAATGTTTCAAAAGAAGCAAAAGCATTGCTTCACGATACTATTGAAGCACTTCATCGTGGAATTGAAGCTGCACGACCAGGAAATACTGTAGGGGATATTGGGTATGCAATTCAATCTTTCAATAACAAAAGATATGGAAATGTAAGAGAGCTTGCAGGTCATGGGGTTGGTTTAGCCGTACATGAAGATCCCTATGTTCCAAATTATGGAAAACCTAAACAGGGAATTGCATTAAAACCAGGTATGGTGTTGGCAATTGAACCTATGTTTAATTTAGGTGGTTCTGAAGTTGTCTTTCATGATGATAAGTATACGGTTACTACTCGTGATGGTTCTTTGTCTGTTCATGTTGAACATACTATTTTGATCACTCAAGATGGACCTGAAATCCTCACCTTATAGTTTATGATATACTTATCTCATATGAAAACCAAAGGATTCACTTTAATTGAATTACTGGTAGTAGTAGCTATTATCGGAATATTGGCAACGGTGGTGTTAGCCTCACTTGGTTCAGCTCGAAGTAGAGCTCGTGATGCAAAAAGGATTGCAGATATGACTAATATACGAACCGCTCTTGAACTTTATTTTCTTGATAATAATAGTTATCCAAGTACTGGTTCATTAAATACAGTATATATGGATACCACTTGTCTAGGTCCAGCAGCAACTTCACCAGACATAAAAAATTCAAATTGGATACCCAACTTAGTTTCAGGTGGGTATATGGGATCATTGCCACAGAATTTGGGCGAAGCAGGGTACGATTATGCAAGAAGTTTAGCATCTCGTAATACTTGTTATATGTATGCAAGTGATGGAAATTTTTATATCTTGTCAGCTTGGGGAGTTGTTGAAAATGGTCCCATAAGCACCACTCATTCGCTATATTCTAGAGTAGGTTTCAGAGAGGGAAATTATGGAGATCATCTTTATTACTGTAATCACCCTAATATTGGAAACACCATTAGTGGTGATTATTATCGATATTCATATACCCTGACGAACATAACAACCTGTACGTGGTAGTGTGTAAAATAAAACAAAGCTTAAGCTTTGTTTTATTTTTGTTATACTAACAATATGAAATTAAAAGGATTCACCTTAATTGAACTACTTGTAGTAGTAGCTATCATTGGAATATTGGCAACCGTGGTGTTAGCATCCTTAGGAAGTGCACGGGAAAAGGCAAAATTCACTAAGCTCGTTGCAAACATTAATCAGCTTGAAAAAGAATTGCATACTAATAATCCGGGGGTATGGTGGACTGAGCTACCAGGTAATATTATTCCAGCTAGTTCAAATGTTAATGTAACTAAATTTAATTTTGATGGATACACCTTTGCATACGATAATGATGCGGATATCAGGCCTAATGCTGATTGTATGGCTAGTGAAGCTGAAATGGTAAGAGGTGTTAGTATTATCGTACTTGGACTAACAAGTGCTGATTTTATTACTCTTAATGACTATATTGATCAAGGTGAAAAGAATTATACTACCACCAACAAGAACCTTTGCGGAAAGCTATTATGGTACAGCCCTTCAGCTTCAGTAATGTATAGAGTGGCTAATAATTCCTTTGAATAAACTACTAAAATAGTAGTTTTTTTGTTTGACTAAAAACAATTCATAAGTAGTATAAGCACTATCACAACTTGTGTTGTTGTGTTTTTTTATGGAAAACTCATTATTTTCCTGTAAACGACACTTGTTCTTCTGAACACTTGTCTAGCGCTAGATTATTAATACACAGATGGAGGTAACAGATGCAACACATACCCTTTTTGAGGTAGCCGTCGGTTGCCCTATCGCTTAACTAAAAACAAACTATGTCAGAAACTTTCGACAGAAGTAAAACCCATATCAACGTGGGAACTATTGGACACGTTGACCACGGGAAAACTACTCTTACTGCAGCTATTCTTCACTCATTGAACTTAGCTGGAAAAAAGGTAAAAATGAAGGACGTATCAGGAATTGACAACGCTCCTGAGGAACGAGAACGAGGAATTACTATCTCAATCTCACACAACGAGTATGAATCAGATAGTCGACACTACGCACACATTGATGCGCCAGGTCACGCTGATTACATCAAGAACATGATTACTGGTGCTGCTCAAATGGACGGTGCTGTAATCGTAGTTGCAGCTACTGATGGACCTATGCCTCAAACTCGAGAACACATTCTTCTTGCTAAGCAAGTGGGTGTTCCAAACATCATTGTATTCATCAACAAAGAAGATATGATGGCAGGAGAAGAGGAAATGATCGATCTTGTAGAAGAAGAAATGCGAGAACTACTTACTAAGTATGATTTCGATGGAGCAAACGCACCTGTTATCAGAGGATCTGCACTTAAGGCACTTGAATCTGATTCAGTTGATAATCCATGGGTACAAAAGGTTATTTCTTTGGTTGACGCTATGGATACCTTCTTCCCAGACCCAATTCGAGAACTAGATAAACCATTCCTAATGCCTGTTGAAGATATTTTCTCAATCGAAGGACGAGGAACAGTTGTTACTGGAAAAATCGAACAAGGAAAGGTAAAAGTTGGAGAAACTATTCAAATTGTTGGAATCAAGGATACTGTTTCAACAACAGTTACTGGAGTTGAAATGTTTAACAAACAACTTCAAGAAGGTCTTGCTGGAGACAACGCTGGAATTCTTCTACGTGGTCTAAAGAAAGATGAAATTACTCGAGGACAAGTGCTTGCAGCACCTGGATCAATTACTCCTCATACTGAATTCGAAGCAGAAATTTATGTTTTGAAGAAAGAAGAAGG
This sequence comes from uncultured Candidatus Saccharibacteria bacterium, assembly GCA_964592365.1. GTDB lineage: Bacteria > Patescibacteriota > Minisyncoccia > Phycocordibacterales > UBA1006 > UBA1006. The sequence goes on from CAZQDL010000001.1 coordinate 186,253, forward strand.
AGGACGACACACTCCATTCTTTAAAGGTTACAAACCTCAGTTCTACATCCGTACAACTGACGTAACTGGAGAAATCGAACTTCCAGAAGGAACAGAAATGGTAATGCCTGGAGATACTATTACTCTTAAGGTAAAACTACAAGTTCCAGTAGCTATCAACGGAAACATGCGATTTGCAGTTCGTGAAGGAGGACGAACCGTTGGAGCTGGAGTAGTTACTAAGATTGTCGCGTAAGCGTCCTTAGTATTATTTAGCATGGCAACAAAAGAACAGTCAGGGTCAACCCTGAGAATTCGTGTTCGTGCTTACGAGAGTAAAATCCTCGATACCTCAGTAAAGCAAATAATGGATACTGCTGCTTCATTTGAAGCAGAAACACGCGGTCCTATTCCATTGCCTACTGAAATTAAAAAGTACACGGTAAACCGTGCTTCATTCGTATACAAAGATGCTCGAGAGCAATTTGAAACACGAATCCACAAGCGATTGATTGATATTATCAATCCAACTCCTAAAGTGGTTGAAGCACTTACCAACATGAACTTACCATCTGGAGTCGACATCGACGTAAAGATGATCTAAGAAGAGGATATTCCTCACATTATTCAAAACTAACTCACGTTATGACGTTGGTTTTGGCGACATGATGATCCTTGTAATCATTATGTCGTTGAAACAAAACACATAACCACTGAGACTATGGGTGTACCTTCGAAAGAAGCACTGCATCCTGATATCACTATGAAATATATTTTAGGTACAAAAGAGCAGATGACACAAATCTTCAATGAAGATGGAATGGTTATTCCTGCAACAATTATTTCTGTTCCAAATGCAACTATTACGCAAGTAAAGACATCTGAAAAAGATGGATATACTGCAGTACAAATTGCTTCAGGAGAAAGAAAAGAAAAGAATATTAACAAAGCTCAACTAGGACACTTTGCTGAATTGGGAAATTTCCGACATGTTTGTGAATTTCGTATGAAAGACGTACAGGGTCTAGAAAAAGGAGCTACTATTACGGTAGATACTTTTGAAGTAGGAGATACCGTTACCGTAAGTGGAGTATCAAAAGGAAAGGGGTTCCAAGGAGTTGTAAAAAGACATAATTTCCAAGGAGCACCTACTTCACACGGACACCGACATGATACTCGACGTCCAGGTTCTATCGGAGCTGGAGGTCCACAACGAGTTTTCAAAGGAACTCGAATGGCAGGACGAATGGGTTCTGATCGAGTAAGTGTAAAGAATTTGACCGTGGTAGCAGTCGATACCGCATCACAAAAATTACTCGTTAAAGGTGCAGTTCCAGGAAAACGTGGAACTATGCTTGAAATTGTTTCACAATAATCGTATGAAAACAGATATTTACAATCACACAGGTGACGTGAGTGGATCAATTGAACTTCCAACTGATGTTTTTGGTCTTGAATGGAATGCTGACTTGGTTCACCAAGTAGTAGTTGGTATGCAATCAAATGCACGAGCTAACACAGCACATACAAAGGATAGATCAGAAGTAAGTGGAGGAGGGCGTAAACCTTGGCGACAAAAAGGAACTGGACAAGCACGACACGGATCAAAGAGATCTCCAATTTGGAGAGGTGGAGGTATTACTTTTGGACCACGAGCTGAGCGAAACTACGATAAGAAAATTAACAAAAAAATGAGAGCTAAGGCTTTACTTGTTGCTTTGTCACAAAAGCTACGAGATGGACACGTTCTCTTTGTTGATGATCTTTCAACTGAAGCTGGAAAAACATCAGCAATGAAAAACATTTTTGAATCATTTGCAAAAGTTAAAGGTTTTGAAACCTTAAACACAAAGAAGCATAACAATGTATTTCTTACTGCTGTTGAACCAAAAGATGAGCTAAAGAGATCAGTTAAAAACTTACACCATGTGAGTTTAGCAGATGTTACTAACCTCAACGTAGTTGATGTGTTAAATCATCGTTACCTACTTATTAGCAATCCAAAAGAAAGTGTCGACTTCTTATCATCAAAGTTAACAACTAAGTAATATGGCACTATTCAAAAAAGAAGCAGAAACTGAAGTAAAAGAAATTATTTCATCAGAAGATTTTTCTTGGGTACTAAAAAAACCAAGAGTGACTGAAAAGTCAGCATATATTTCTTCTGACAATGCATACACCTTTGATGTATCAGTAGATGCTAACAAGATTCAAATTAAGAAGGCAATTCAAGAGACATACAAGGTAACTCCTCTTAAGGTAAATGTGATTAATCGAAAAGCGCACAAGGAAACAAAGCGTGGACGAAAGATTCATGTATCTGGTACCAAAAAAGCAATGGTGTATCTAAAGAAAGGGGACACTATTGAATTGGTATAACACTAATCATTAACTAAAGTTTTCAGTAGCTGATAATTACTGACATGAAGATATGAAACAATATAAACCAACAACACCTTCACGAAGAAATATGACAACCTTGTCATACCGTGACATCCTTACCGCAAAAACTCCTTTCAAGGCATTGACCAAGGGAGGAAAGCGATCAGTAGGGCGAAACAATCAAGGAAAGATTACTACTCGACATAAAGGAGGGGGTAACAAGCGAAAGTATAGAGATATTGACTTCCTATACAGCAAGCATGATATTCCTGCAAAAATTGAAACAGTAGAATATGATCCAAACCGATCAGCTTTCATTTCATTGGTATGTTACAGCGATGGAGAACGTCGATATGTAGTAATGCCAAAAGGAGTACAAGTAGGTGATACTTTCTTGGTATCAGAGAAAGCACCACTTACTCCTGGAAACAGACTTCCACTTCAAAAAATTCCTGTTGGAACTTTTGTATACAACATTGAATTAAAGAAAAATGGAGGAGCGAAATTTGTTCGATCAGCTGGAGCATTTGCTCAGGTAACAGCTCATACTGATACCTTCACAAATATCAAACTTCCATCTGGAGAAATTCGAAAGGTTCCTAACTCATGTTGGGCATCAATTGGAGAAGTTTCTAACTCTGATTACAAGTTGATTAATAAAGGGAAGGCTGGAAGATCTCGATGGTTAGGAATTCGTCCTACTGTTCGAGGTTCAGCTATGAACCCTGTTGATCACCCACACGGAGGAGGAGAAGGAAGACAGGGTATTGGATTACGAAGAGGTCCAAAGACTCGTGAAGGAAAACAAGCTTACGGAGTTAAAACACGACGAGCTAAGAAATATTCAAACCAAGCTATCATTACTCGAAGAAAGAGTAAGAGACAGAAATAATATAAAAACATCCATGTCATTTGGATGTTTTTATATTATAATCTAATTCATGTTTGAATCTTTTATCTTAGGTGCAGTTCAAGGAATTGCAGAGTGGTTGCCTGTGTCTTCAGAGGCAATGATAGTTTTGGTGAAGAGTAATTTCTTTCCAGATAACGGTGATATTACTAGCTACATACAACTTGCCATCTTTCTTCATATAGGGACATTACTTGCTGCTTTAGTATATTTTCGTAAGAAAATTTGGAAGTTACTCCAACAATTTTTTTCATATTCATCACAGACAAAAGATGTACAGGATTATCTATCATTCATTGTTATTGCAACGTTAGTTTCAGGGATAATTGGATATATACTCCTTGAGGTGGTAAAAAAGTACCAAGCATTTTTTGAACAGGAATCATTACTTAATGCTATTGTTGCTATTTTCTTATTCATCACAGCACTCCTTTTATATATATCTGAAAATAGAAAGAATAAAGAAAAGGTGGCTGTTTCTAAATATTCTTCATATATCGTTGGAATATTTCAAGGTTGTTCAGCAATTCCTGGGATTTCTCGTTCTGGTTCAACGATAGCTGCAATGGGGTTACTTGGATATGAGAAGGTGTGGGCTCTTGAAATGTCATTCATTCTTTCAATTCCATTGGTATTTTTTGCAAATATTATTTTAAACTATGAGATGTTTATGAATATTACTACCAACCACCTTATTGCAATTGCTTCTTCTTTTCTTTTTGGAATCCTTACCATTTCAATTCTCCTAAATGTGGTAAAACGTATCAGATTTAGCTACTTTGTTGGATTTTTTGCGTTATTGGTACTTACTTCTTCTTTCTTCATCTAACTTGATTTTTATATAGCTTAGGGTACAGTTAATATGTATTTGAAACTATTATGAAAGGAATGTGACTATTCCTCCAAATACTCACATGCGTGTATGTTTAAACACGTTAACCTAACGTCACCATCAGGTGACACAAAATATGACATTTAAAGATTTTAATTTTAAACCGGATTTATTCCGGGCCATTGAACGTGCTGGTTTTCAAGAACCATCACCGATTCAAGAAAAAGCTATCCCATTGATTCTTCAAGGAATTGATATTGTAGGGCAAGCACATACAGGAACAGGGAAGACTGCAGCTTTTGCACTTCCAGTTCTTGAAAAGATGACAGGAAATGCAGGAGTAGAAACTGTAGTAATCGTACCTACTCGTGAACTTGCTGTACAAGTTGCTGATGAATTTTTTAAGTTTTCAAGAAACTTAAATATTCGTACTGCTACCGTATATGGAGGAACTTCATACAAGCGTCAAATTGACCATGCTGCAAATGCAGGGGTAATTGTTGCTACACCAGGAAGATTCTTAGACTTACTTTCACGAAAAAAGATAACACTTAATCCAAGATTCTTAATCTTAGATGAGGCGGATGAGATGTTGAATATGGGATTCTTAGAAGATATTCGAAGAATTCTTCAGTTCTTTCCAAAACGAGAACAAACTCTTCTTTTCTCAGCGACGATGGCAGAGGAGATCAAAAAGCTTGCATCTACCATTCAGAATAATCCTGAGTTTATTAGAACTGAACAAGATACCGTTACAAAAAATTCTATTGAACAGTTTTACTACGTTGTTGATGAACATGAACGAGATGATGCTATCATCCGACTTATCGACCATGCGGACCCAAAGAAAGCAATTGTTTTCTGTAGGACAAAAAGAGAAACTGCACGTTTATCAGATTTCCTATCATCATTAGGATACAAAACTGAAGCACTGCATGGTGATGTTGAACAATGGGATCGTCAACGGGTGATGAAGGCCTTTCGAAATAATCAATTTGAAATATTAGTTGCAACAGATGTTGCTGCTCGTGGTTTAGATGTAAATGGGGTAACTCATGTATTTAACTATCACATTCCTTTCGAATCAGAATCATATGTTCACCGTATTGGAAGAACAGGAAGAGCTAACAAAGAGGGGGTAGCTATGATGTTGGTAACACCACATGAGTTAAGAGAACTCAAGGCTATTCAAAAAGATGTTGGTTCAGAATTAACCTTAAAATCAGTACCTGCAAAGAAGATTGATCCACAGGAACATATTCAAACTTTGATCCAAATGGTCGCTGAACAAAAAGTAGAAAAAGATGCAAAGGTTATGTTGAAGAAAATCTCACAAGGATTTAGTTCAGAAGTAGTAGCTGAAAAACTACTAACCATTGTTGCGCAAAGTCTTGGATCACATGATCAAATTGGAAAGACTGTTGATGAAGTTGGAAAGATGATTAGTAGTTTAAGTGATATGGGAAGTTCATCTCCTCGATCACGAAACCAAAGAGGATCTTCACGAGGATTCCAAAAACGTTCATCTTCTTCTCGAAAACCTCAAAGTGAAGGTGTAAAAAGGGGAACAGGACGTGGAGAAATTCCTATTCCAGAAATTTCAACAACTGCTTCAGGAGCACGTATTATCGCTCACAAGCTATATTAAAACACACGTACGTGTGTTTTTTTATATAAAAAGTAAAGCTAGATGAATTTCATTGTATGGAATTTTTTCATTGAGAAATTCATATATTGCTTTTTTCTTTATTGATCCTGTTTCTGTATGTGCATCTTTTACTTTTGAAAGTTCCTTCACTGCTTTTTCTACTTCTTCGATAACTTTATATGAAGGTTGAAGATAGCTAATATCGATTTCAGTATCTCGTTCAGTAATATCAGTAATATGCTTTATTATCGTTGCAATACTTAGATCTCTTTCATCTGCAATTTCTTCTAAACTTTTTTGATGTAATAAAAGTTTCTTTGTTTCTTCAAGAGTTGAGGAATTTCCTCCTTCAGATGACTTCCCTCCACCTGTTGCGTTAAGGAATTGTTGCACTCGTGTTTCATGCGTTTCTTGAGAAATACCAGACTCTTGTTCATCAAGTGTTTTTGATATTTCCCTCATAGTAATATCAGTTTCACGTACTTGTGGATCCACCTTTAATGCTTGGTTATTAATACCAAAAAGAGTAAGGCTAGAAATTGATTTAATCCTTGAAAGAGCAACATATCCTTGTCCTGGTTCAAATGCACCTGAAAGATCAATCTCAGCGGCATCTAAGGTCATTCCCTGTGATTTGTGAACGGTAATAGCCCAAGCAAGACGAAGGGGAACTTGCTTTACTTCTGCTTTGACTACTCCTTGTTGATCGGTGTAGGTAAAGCTTACACGTTTTGCGGTGATATTTCTTCCATCAAAGGTTTCAACAATTGGATTGTTGAAGGTATCAAAATCGATAATCTTACCTAGAGTTCCATTGATATATTTTTCTTCATAATTGTTTTTGATAAAAAAGACAAGAGCACCTTTTTTAAGTGAAATCCTAGGAAGAACTAAAGAGCTTGAAAAAATACGTTCAACCCATTTTTGTGCACCTGTATGATGGGCATCAAAGTGAAAGAAAGAACCTTCCAAGTCCTCCAATGCTTTTTTGTTGATAGCATCAACATTGATATTGTGTGTGTATAGTTTTGTGATATCCGAACTCATTTCTTGAGAGCTCTTTTGTATGGTTCTTGATTGAAGTTCAAGCATACTTGTTTTTGAAACTTCACCATCTCTTATCTCGTTTAGTAAACAAAGTAATGCATCATCTTCATGTCTATATGATCCTTCAAGATAGCAAATTGCTAAATCTAATTCATTCCACAGAGGTGTTTGAAAAATGAAACGAGTATCTTTATTCTTAGACACCGGAGGAAGTTGGAAAAAGTCACCTGTGAGTATAAGTTGAACTCCACCAAATGATTCCTGACTATTCTTGAAAGCCCTTAGAATCTGATCAATGGTATTAAAGGTTTCAGGATGAAGCATTGATACTTCATCGATAATGAGTACTTGTAAATCATTCATCTTTTCAAAAAGATACTTTTTTTCTAGAAGACTTTCAATTTCATATTCATTGAGAGACTCCTTTATTCCCAGTCCAAAAAAACTGTGGATGGTAACACCATTAATGTGACTTGCTGCAATTCCTGTTGGTGCGGTAATCGCAACTTTTATACTGTGATCATTGAGGAATGATATGTATTTGTTGAGGGTATATGTTTTTCCAGAACCTGGTCCACCAGTGAGGAATACACTGTTTCCACGTTTCATGATATTCAAAGCCGTTTCTTGGGTCATAGTCACATCATACCATGTGACAGCTTAAGAAATTTGATATACTAATTTAATGGAAGAACAACAACCAAGTATTCAAGAACAGCTTGAGATGCAACAGCAAGCACTCTCAAAAATTTATAAGTCTGTTGAAAAGACAAGAAAGTATTTTCTCTATTCAATGATAGGGACCTTAGTAGCTTTTGTATTACCATTAATTATTGCTGCCTTAATTATCCCTCAAGTGATAAGTTCATTTAATGATAGCTATGGTGGATTATTCTAAAAAAAATATGAAATATCTATCAATTTTATTTGCTATCATTACTCTTGCTGTTACGCAGGTAGCCCATGCAGCAGCTCCTGTTGGTCCTGGTTTTCTTTTCGGACCAATTTCTCCAGTTGAAGATTTAAATGCAGATATCATTGGATTTTGTGGTACTGATGCTGCAAATGGTGCAGTTAGTGTTACTACAAATCCAGCTAATGGATTTTCAACTAATTACAATACTCCTGTTGCTCTTGATGCACAGGGAAGATTTACTATTATCGATCCGGATTGGGATGCAGGAAGATATGAGGTATATCTTTCATGTACAAACAGTGCTCTTGAAGGACCAACTCAGTTGGGACCTTTTGGAATCATAGTTGATCAGTATGTAAACAATACTGGTGATGAAATAACTGGAAGCTTGATTCTTAATAAAACTGGAAGTGCAGTAACTAACGCCTTAAAAGCGGTACTTCATATAACTCAGGATCCAGCAGTAACAGGAACAACTGTAGCCCAATGGATTGAAAACATCAGAAATACTACAGCATCAGCAGCAGAAAGTATGTTTGGTTCTGTTGTTCGCTCAAATTACACAGGAGCTAATAACATTTCTCAAATTACTGGTACGAACAGTATTGGTCGCCATAACGGAACAGGGTATGTAGGGGCAACTGTTGAAGGTACTAGAATTCAAGCAGAAAATCTTTCAACGGGAGGAGCAAATTTTGTGGTTGGTGCAACTATTAATACTTTCTCATCAGGAAGTAGTGACGTTAACTATATACGAGGAATTTCATCTCAAACGGCAGCAAAGAATGCAAATGCTAACTATGAATACATTCAAGGAGTTCACAATACAGTTGAACTCACAGGTGGAACAATGATTGGTGCTCATGTGAGCTATCTTGATTTGGATTTTAATCCAGCAAACCAAGCAAATGTAAACATTACAGGGGACCTTGCCTTTATCGCAGCGGGAAATGAAATTCTACCTGATGTCGGAGGAACCGCTTACTTTATCAAATCGGAAGTACAAGCACCTTCTCTTTTTTCAGGTGATGTTACCGCACCTAATTTTATTGGAGAATGGAATGGTCTTGCTTCAGATGAGGTGGTCCAAATTCAAAAGACCGTAAATCCTGAAGAAGCACCAAGGGCTCTTGAGTTTAATAATGACATTTTAATTGATAATGCTGGAGGAGGAATACAAATTCTTGATGAAAATGGAACTGATCGATGGAAGCTATCAATATCAGATGGAGTGTTGCAGATGCAGAAGGTAACAACGAATCCTAGAAATACCAGCATTAGCGACCTTACTTCAAGTGGACCTTCACAGGTACAAGTACGATTTGTATGTAAGGATGAAAGGGCTTCTAATTATGATCGATTTGGAACCCATCTTCCTACCTTATGTGAATACAAAACACCAGTATCTTCAGTTTCAACCGTACTTAATGGATCTACATGCGCTGAAAAGCTTACTCAAAATATGAGAAGGGGTGATGTAAACGGAGTGTATAGTAGTTACCAAAAAGGAATTATCACGGAAGTGTCATTACTCCAAGAACATATTAATAGGATATTAGGAAGTGAATATGCTTTAGCTGCTGGCCCAGTTGATAAGTGGTTTGGTGCACAAACTGAGCTTGGAGTTAAAAGATTACAGGCGAAACTTAATGAGATAAATGGAACAAATCTTTCAGTTGATGGAGTTGTTGGATTATCAACTAGGCAAGCAATTAATAATAGTTGCTAATAAAAAGAACAACGTTGCGTTGTTCTTTTTATTATATTGAGACATTAAACTTTTTTAGAAATTGTCAGTTCTGGATATTTTTTAAGCATGTATTCATTGTTTAGTTTTCTAGTAAGTTGAATATTTGCAAATTCTTTATGTGAATCATAATTTAGATACTTTGCGTTGCTAATTTGTTCAATATGAATTTCGAGATTCAGTATAATTTCCTCAATCTCTGCTATTATTTCAATGAGTTCATAGAGTTCATTGGTCTTGAGTATTTCGCTATTAGGTTGTCTACGGTACATTTCGATAGCTGTATCCCTATTCATTCCTAAATCAAGATGTTCTTGTATAAGATCATGAATACTATTTTCTATAGTTTCTTTATCTTGTTTGATTTTCCTATGCAAATTTGTGTATTTTGAAAAATATTCTTGATATTTTTTCAAAGCATTCTCTCTTTCTTCTAAAAAATCAATTTTTAATAATTCCTTCTTATTATGAGAGAGCTCCTCTCTTAACTTATTTAAAGTGTTTTGAATCAGGGAAACTTCCTGAAAAACTTTCCGAAAGCCTTCTTGGTCAAATGGTGCGTCTGAATTCTGTGTATCATTAAGACCTTCTTTAAACTGCATGTTAATAAGCGCAATAGTTTCTTGGTTGTTGTGCTCCTCTTTAATATACGGACTATTGGCTACAGTACCGTTTACAAGATAATCGACTAATAGTTTTTGGTCTTGAGAAACAAACTCTTGATCATCCTGAGAACATTTATAATGAGCTAATTCCATCACAAAACTAACTTCTTCTTGACGGATTCTTTCATATTCATCAAAGAGCTCTTGATTCTCTGATTGTATAATCTCTATTCTCTCTTTAATATTTTTAATTTTTTCTACAATTGCATCTCTTGAATTAAGATTTTTTTCAAAAGCATTATTCTGTGAAATTGAAATTTTTTCCATAAATTTATTCTAACTTATTTGAAATAAAAAAGTACAAGAGTTAAGGTAATTAAAAATAATAGAGGGAGTTTGATATAATATTTCTATGAAAACCATTTTAATCACGGGGGTAAACCGAGGAATAGGAAATGCGATTGCGCAGGAGTTTCTGAATAATAATTGGCATGTTATTGGAACTGTCCAAGATGGTAATAAAGAAATAAACTTAGATAGTTTTGAAAATTTTCAAAAGGAAACACTCGATGTTTCTGACTTTCAATCAATGGATCGGCTGGTTGAAAAAATATTCAATCAATCAATTGATGTTCTTTTAAATAATGCAGGAGTTATAGATGCTTCTTCATTAAACGAGAGTATTTATGACAATGAGCATTCATTAATGAATGTTTATTTGGTTAATACGATTTCTCCATACATTTTTGCAGAAAAATTATCACCTCAAATCCTGAGAGGTTCTGATAAATTGGTGGTCTCTGTTTCTAGTCTACTGAGTAAGATTGAGCACATGTTACCTCAACACTGGGTGTATGGTTCCAGTAAAACTTCTTTAAATTACGCAATGAAAGCTTTTGCAAGAAATTATCCAAAGATAAAAGTAGCATTAGTTAGACCAGGGTGGGTACGGACTGATATGGGTGGAGAGAATGCACCTCTAGGGATGAAGGAAGCAGCACAAATTATTTATAATAACATTGAGCATTATAACGAAAGATTACCTGCAAATGCGATGGTTGGTCCAGAAAATGATATAACTTTTTTTTTAAAACAAAACCCTATGCAAGTTGCATAGGTTTTTTTTACCCCATAAATTATGGAGTCTTTGTAGAATCGGGTTAAGTACCCACAGATATAGAAGCCGTAAGGCTCACTGAGGGCTTTTCAGATATCAGAAATGAGGAACGTGGGTAAGACAAGAGTAAAAAAAATAATTTAGAAAATACCACACGAAGGCGGTCTTTTTATATATCATGCAAGAAAAAAGCATCGAGTTGTACCGATACTTAATTTTTCTGCGGGCCACTCGTAAGCACCCATAGATGTAGAACCTGTAAGTCTTTGTAGGGAATACTCTAGTATATAAATTTAGTCACGTGGGTTTATATCTACTTTTTCGAATAAAAATAGTTATAAGTGACTAAATCAATCTTAGTACAATCTACAAGAACTTTTGTTGATAGATCATAGAAACAATTTTCATAAACATTTTCTGGTACGGATAATTCAAAAAAGTTTTTCTGATATAGATAAATTTGACCCTTTAAGAATGGTCCCGGATAGCACGGCAGTATCCATTTTTCACGACCTTGTACATACTCATTTGGTAATACAATTTGTTTTTTTGTAATCAAATAAGTTAACAGAAACTCTTCTAAAAAGAAATCGAGTTGCTCCTTTGAAATTTCTCGGTTACAAAAATGAGCATCATCCTGAACAAGTTGTTGGAAGTATTTGTCTTGGTTATAAATATCTTTTAATTTTTTGAAGGTATCCGTAAAATTTGCTCCTTTATAATTCAAATACAATTGATTCCAAACTTGGAATGAAAAAGCTTGTTGAATTTGAAACTTTTCCCAATTTTTTGTAACAAGGTTTTGAAATGCATTCTTATGATTTAAAACTATGTTCATGAACTTTTCTTTAAGCAAACTGGCTTGTTCTGAGGAATTCATGTAAAGGTAATCACCATAAATAATATTTAAACCAACTTTTGGTTCAGAGATTTTTTTAGGAGAAAAGTGCCCAATATACTTTAGACACTCTTCTGCTGATTGCCCTGTTTTGGCATGTGTTCGAGAAATAGAAATAGGAAAAACCAAGATTCCATAATCCTTCGGAAATTTATTGATATCGTGAAATATGTTCTCCATATTCTAATATTAGCTTAATTACTAGTTTTTAGGTACTCGGATCACCTTGATACTACTGAGTTTTTGCGGAAGTGATGGGATTCGAACCCATGATACGCTTTCACGTATGACGGTTTTCAAGACCGTTGCCTTCAACCACTCAGCCACACTTCCGAGGTCGATAATATCATACCTAATAGAAATGTGAAGGTTCTTGTTATTCATTCAATTCATAGATACACTAAATACATGAAACATTTAGGTATCGATTACGGTACAAAAAAAATTGGTATAGCTATTTCTGATAGAGGTGGTTCACTTGCATTTCCAAAAATGATAATTCCATCTAATAAACAATCTATTGAAACGATTATTAACTATATTCAAACTGAAGAGATACAGAAGGTGGTCGTTGGATACTCACGAGCATATGACGGAAGTGATAATTTGTTACAAAAAGACATTGATCTTTTTGTAGGTGTGCTATCTAAAAGAATACCTGAAACACCCATTGTATTTCAAGATGAACGGGGAAGTAGTATAGCTGCACGTTCGCATCTATATTCTAAAGGAAATATTGCAAATGAACGTTGGAGTTCAAAGGATAATGAAAAGAAGCGATCAGCTATTGATGCACAAGCTGCAGCTGTTATCTTGCAGAGGTATCTTGATACGTCTATACTCTAACTCATGAACTACGTATCGTATGATGATTTTAAAAAAATGGATATGCGTCTTGGACATATTCGATTTGTTGAACCAATAGAGGGAACTGACAAGTTGCTTCGTTTTGAAATTGACTTTGGAGAAAACAAGGATCAAGAAAGTTTACCATTTGGAAAAGAAGAATACGTAAATAGAGATGTGCGTCAGATTGTTTCAGGGGTACGTGAATTTTTTCCAGAATATGAACAATTAGTTGGAACATATGGACTATATATCTTGAATCTAGAGCCAAGAGAAATACGAGGGGTGATGAGCCACGGTATGTTAATGGCGGTTGACGGTATTGACGGAAAGCCAGTATTTTTAGGTCCACAATCTGAAGTTGAACCTGGTGCAAAAGTGAGATAATGAGAGATCGGCTCATACAATGGTTTACAAGAATTACAGACAAGCCATATGTTATTCCTCTTTTGGGATTCATTGCTTTCTTGGAATCAATCATCTTTCCCATACCTATTGATATTTTTACCTTTACCTTAGCGTCAGCTCATCCTAAGCGATGGTTTCGTTATGCTTTTGTTGCAACTTTTTGGTCGGTTGCAGGAGCCATTGTTGCCTATTACTTAGGTGCATATCTTTTTGATGAGTTTGGAGCATCTATGATTGCTTTTTACAATTATGAGGAAGAATTTTCTCAGGTTATTAAACTTTTCAATCAAAATACCTTTGTTGTTATTTTTACTGCAGCTTTTACTCCGATACCATACAAGGTATTTACCATTGCAGGAGGTGCCTTACAGGTAGATCTTTTTTCATTTATCACTGCATCGGTGTTAGGAAGAGGTTTACGTTTTTTTGCTGAAAGTTGGTTGCCCTATCGATATGGAAAAAAGGCACGAAGTATTCTTTCAAAGCATATGAAAACTATCTCTTGGACTTTAGTTGCTTTGGTTACTATATACCTGCTTACTCGCTTATTGTTTGATACAATGTAGTTATGAAAAAAAAGTACCATATCTCAATTTCAATTTCTGATACCGCGTTTCGATACGTGGTTGTTGATCGTGATCAGAATGGTTTTTTTGTACCTGCTTATGGAGAAACTTTTCTTGAAGAGGGGATTGTAGTAAAAGGTGAAATTATCAAAGCAAGTGCTCTTTTGGATGTCATTACATCATTCAAGAAAAATCTTCCAGATTCTTCGGTATCCATCTATTCACTAGTATTACCACATCAGTATTTCATTCATGATTCTTTCTTAGTTGCAGGAGTATCTAGTCAGAAACAAAAAAATTCTGCTATTCAACAATATCTGGGTGATAACATACAACAATATCCATGGGCAGAGAATCATAGCTGTCTATATCAAACAGATGAACATGATATGGTCTATGTTGAAGCTCTTCCTCATGAACGGTATCAGAGTTATATAACCCTACTTTCTTCTTGTGGAATTGATAACGTAGAAGTACATAGTGATATATCAGCCGTTTCAGTTATGGTAAAAGATTCTCCTTCTGTCGTTATCAAAATTGATAACGAAAAGAGTTATGTATTTGAAATTAATAATGGTTTTGTAGAAAGCAAAAAGACCTTTGAACTTTCATATCAAAGTTTGGTTAGTGATGTAGTTAAATTCTTAGGTGTTGATTTAGATTTTGCACGAAAGGTAGTGCGAAAATATGGAGTCTCAAGAGCCCATCAGGAACCTAAGGTATATCAAAGAATTGTAAGGTCTGTATCACCTTTACTTGATTATCTTAAAGTGAATAAATCGACAAGAAAGAAGAAAATATATTTGTGGTTTTCACATGAACCACTTGTTGGAATGAAGGATGTATTGACCAAACAGATGCATACTGAAATTAATGTTATCTCTCCTGTGCATAACGAAATAGTTTTGTACCATGAGGTGTTAGATATTCATATGGATGATACCTATCGCTATTCTGCATTGTTGCTTACCGCTTCACTATCAATGAATGGAAAACTGTAATATTCATTGACCACAATTCTCTATATGTTATATTTTCATGTGTCCAAGAAAGAGGAACTCCCCTTATAGTTCAATGGATAGAACGAGGGACTTCTAATCCCTAAATCTAGGTTCGATTCCTAGTGGGGGGACAATGAAAATATACAGGGGCGATTAGCTCAGTTGGTAGAGCAGTTCGTTTACACCGAAAAGGTCAGGGGTTCGAGTCCCTTATCGCCCACGAGAAGTGTTACTCACACTAGAACTAACATCTGTTGATTCAGATGTTTTTTCTATAGTTGGGTTAATTAGATGCTCTTGGCTAGAGATTTCTGCAAGAATATCTTGAGGAAGCTTAAGTCGCATAGATAATCTAAAAGGCACTTCTTGACCATCTTTTTTTGGTCCAGCAATAATATCAGTATTCTTTTTATCTCTTGAATAAATGACAATTTCATCAACAAGCATATGAATAACCTCCTCTACTAATTCCTTGTTTCCAGATACTTTCTTTAAAACGTTTTGATATTTCTCACTAAAAAGTTCAAGAGTTTTCAGGTATCCATCAGATATATTATTCTGTGCAATTTTTTCATATATATCTCTTAGCTCGTTTCGGTAAAGAAGTTCTGAATTATTTATTTCTTGAGTTCTTTCTTTGAGTTCTTTGGGTGATATCAATCCATGTTCATGTTGAATTGATAGTTGTCTTTTACGATTTGGAATCCCAGAGATAAGCCCATTTATTTTTTCCTGTTGATTATGGAGTTTTTTAATTTCTGTCTTAGAGGAGGAAAGTGTTTGTTGGTGTTTATACACAGCTAAAGGGTTACTAATCAATTTTAAGCAATTTTCTATAACAAAATCCTCAATTTCCTTTGCTGGAAGAGGTAGCGTCTTGCACTTAGTATTATATTTACTATGACTCTTTCTACTACATACATAGTAATAAGCATATTTATTATTTCCTTTCATTAATTTTGGAACACCATTCCAATTATTACGGTGACCATTATTTCCTTTTAAATGAAAACAAGCATCACAGGTTAAAAGCCCACTTAAATAATATGGTTCTGGACGCTTGCGTGAGCTAATATTAATGGTTTTTGATTTCTCTAGTATTTTCTGTGCTTTTTCAAAAGTTAGTAGATCTATAATTATAGGCATGGAATAATCAGATTTTTTCCATTCTTCTTTCGGGAGTTTTTTACCTTTTTTACTTTTAGCATAATAATAAATTCCAGTATAAAGCTCATTTTTTAAAATTCTTCTCACGGAAAGATCATTCCAGTGGAAAGGAGAGTTTTGCTTTTTTGATGTACCCTCCCTCTTTTTATTCTTTATAGTAGAGGATTCAGGTGATAATAATTTATGATCTTGCAAATATTTTGCTATTTTGCCTATTCCGTATTTCTTGTTTACATATAAATCAAAAATAGTTTTAACTCCTTCAGCTTCTTCTCTAATTATAGATAGCTTCTTATCTTCTCTTTTTTTGTAACCATAGACAGGTGCATTACCCATATAAGTTCCACTATGTGCAGATACCTCTCTACCTGCTTGTGTTCTTTGTTTAATGGTTTCAATTTCCAATTCAGCAATAACACCAATTATACTTAGAATAGCTCTACCAAATGGTGTAGTAGTGTCAATGTTTTCAGTAACTGAAACGAACTTTATTTCACTCTCTTCAAAGAAATCTATAATTTCATGAAGTACTTTTAATTTTCTAGCAAATCTATCTATTCTATACACAATCACCACATCAAAGGGTCTATTCTCTGGGTTTGAGAAAGTGATCTCTTCTTTGAGTCGAGCTAGAGCGGGTCTCTCGTCAGGGGGAATAGTTCCACTTATTCCATTATCAAAATACACATATTCTTCACCAGCAAATATAAATGGTTCATCTGTATATTTACGGGATTCTATGAGATTCAAAATAGCCTCCTTTTGGATCTTTGGACCATACTTTTCAACTTGATCATCAGTAGAAACTCTAAGGTAAATTGCTACTTTTTTTGGTCCTCTCTTTGCTTTTAATGTATTCATAGTATTAAGGGAAGTGTTACATAGAACTATATGTAATTATATTTAGTTTAACAGAAAAAGGTGAAATTTTTAAAGAAATGTATGGTATAATACTAATATGGCTAGGAAAATTACTCAAAAACAGAAAGTATTTGCTGATATCTATATTGAGTCAGGAAATGCAACGCAAGCTGTTAAAAAGGCGTATAAGTCTTCTAGTGACGCTTCTGCACGCAGTATAGGAAGCCAGAACTTAACAAAACTTAACATTCAAGAGTATTTGAAAAATCAGGCTCAACCAGTACTAATAAATATGGTCCATTTGGCCCTCAATGCTGACAGGCAATCTGATCAAATAAGAGCTGGGAAAATTATCCTAGACAGAACTATTGAGGAGAGGCTTAACCCAATTTCTCTTAGTTTTGTAGAGAATCGGAAAGAAAAGGAAACAGCTATTAGAGACTATTTAGAGTCATTATGAGAATATTATTTTTTATATTTAAGGTACAATTATACTAATTGAATATTATTAACAGGCCCAACCATTGTTAGAATGAGTGGTTCAATATCCAAACAAAATGAAAAAACAACTTCTTATAGTAATTACATTAATGATATTAGGTTCAATTTTTCCCGTTATTCATGCTTACGGACAAGTGAATAATGTCGATTTTAAACATTATAGTCTAACTCTTCCAGCAGATTGGGAAGAATTACCTTATTCACCATACATTGAAGATATAAATATAGAATTAAAATATTCATCTTCAGAGTATATTAAGGATTATAAGATTGGATACTTTAAAAATAGTAAATATTATCCTCCAAACTCTCTCTCTGAGATCTTGCAGGGCCGTGATATTCCAAAAGAATTTTTAGAAACAAATAGAAGTCTGGAAAAAATTGAATCGGCTTATTTCTTAATTCAACAATTCCATATATCTGATATTTATATAGAAGATGTATACAAGGATCTTAGAAGAAATAAAGACAACATTTACGGCTTAAAATTTCTTAGGAATGAATCTATTAGTTTATATAGGGATGATAATAGTATAATTGTGGACACGTATGGCGTTGATCAGCCTACATACACGGCACTATTTCTTGGTAAGGATTTAGTAACCCAATTAGATTATTATTCTGTTGGTATGGAAAATATCAAAGAAGATGAAAAAGATTTTTATAAAATTGTAGAGTCCTTTTCTTATGATAATAATTATAGATATGATAAGTCAGAAAAATCCCTATTTGATTTTCATTCTTATTTACCAATGATTAGATTCTTTCTAATAATCACCTTTATTATGTTGATCGGATGGAGAACTATCAATTATTTTAAGAAGAGAAGAGCTTCTAATAGTGGGAAAATAATTTCAAAAAAAATAGAGAATGAAAAGACTTCTCCTAGAGAAAAAAAAGAGAAAGTTAAAGAACCCCTTTGGCGATTTGCATTACTCTCAATAATAACCTTAGGTATATATGAGTTAATTTGGATGTACAAAAATTGGAGAATTTTGAAAAGAGAATTAAATCTAGATGTTGAGCCTTTATTCAGAGCATTATTCTCACCAGTTTATATTTATAGGTTTAGTCTGAGAGTAGAGGACCTTTGTAAAAAGGAAGGAATAAAAACAAATAAATATAGTGAAGCACTAGTAGTTTCTAGTATTTACATATTCTTTTCTTTTTCAGTTAATTTCCCAGGATATACTCCATTGTTGGTACTTTTTACATTTCTTCCTTTATTACCTCTAGTAAAATTAATGAATCAATATTGGTCCAAGAAGGATAGTAATAAAAAGCCACTTAGTTAAAGTGGTTTTTTGGTTTCTTGTAACAGTTTATGTAATAGTTCCTTATCTGGAGATTCAGTAGAAATCATTTCAACTTCCATTCCTTGTGGTAACCCATCATTTTTTAAGTTATTTGTGTAATAAAAATCTACTCCATTTTCGGAATCTCCTATAGTGACTTCAATACCTGTGCCGTCATCAAGATTTCTTATGGCTTGTAGCATTTTCTCATTTTCATTCATTAATTAATTATATCATTGTGTGATGTATAATTCATTGACTACTTATGACAAAGGAATTCAAAACGGTAAAGCAGGACCCATGTTTTTGTGGGTCCCTTGATAAATACGGCAAGCCTAAACTATATAAAAATTGCTGTAGAAAAAAAGTTCCTGAGATAACTAATCAATTGCTAGAAAAATTTAGGGATAGACCTAGAGAACCTTTTGAAAAAGGAGGGTTTTTAACGGGACGTCCTTTTATTTCCGAAACTTTCCAAGAGAGAAGAGTAAGAGCTGTAAAGAATATAGTTTATCTACGTCCATTAGATGAGACATTTCATACATTTATTCTTGCAAGATTTTCAGAAATTCTGACTATGGAATAGATAGAAAAGCAAGAAGAAAAGGATCAACCACACATTATTGTTAAATGGTTTGGAGAATTTGATGCAGTAATTTCAAAGTCAGGGGAAAAAGGGGAAGACAAAATAAAGGGTATAAAATTAACTGGTAATATGCGAGCCCTTCTATCTCTAGATTATGATTTCTATTCTCTACAGCACTGTGGGGCTGAGGTATTATCAAAACTTTTAAATCGATTACGAAACGAACAGCAATTTCAAGGAGCTAGATACGAAATAGCTGTTGCAGCCTTATCTTGTAGAGCTGGGTTTGAAATTAAATGGATTCATACTTCATTAGGTATGAGTCCCGTACAGTTTGCAAACAAAAACAGCATTTAGTATGCTGTTTTTATGTAGAAAAGGTGTCTGAATTTTGGGGTACCTTCCATGTATATGTTTTATAAATTGATTAATAAGAAAGAACTTAATAATGAGGTAAAAAATATAAATGTTTTCCTTAAAAAATTAGAGAGAAGCTATAAGAAATCACCCTCCTTATATTTTTTAAGATGTTTAACTTATTTTCTTGAGATACTTATTTTTCCATACTTTCTTGAAAAAATATTCAGTGAATATCTTTCGAGCAATGTTATAGGATATATCATCGGGTTTGTTATTACGTTGGGTATTTATAAATTTTCAAAAGTACTTAATTTTACTGTTTTTAAGGGTTTTTCAATTTTTTATCTTGCAAGAAAGAAGATTATTCGTTCTTTCCTTCAATCTTTGGGCATATTATCTATATTGTTATTTATTAATATTTTGTTAAAGTACAATCCATCAAAGCATTATGTCAAATAGAAATAAAACTAAAAAGAAATCATTTCCTCCATTCTTGTTCGCACTGGCATTTGCGACAGTTGTCAGTTTTCTTGTGATGATTGATAAAAGTATCTTTAAGGAATCACCATCAAAAGAACAACAAGTCATTATTAAAGAAATTGCACAGCAGGTGAGTCCTTATCAAGACAAGGAAAACCTGAAAAAAATTGTCTTAGTGCAAAACTTTAAAAATTCTGCTAGGAATGGGAAACAAACAGATACTATAGAGGTTCCTTTCACAAAAGCTGGTATTGTAAGTGGCGGATACTTGTATATTAAAGCCTCAGCTGATGACAAAAAACTTGGGGACTACTCAACAATTTATACTAAGTTAATACATTCAAACAATTTAGAAGGAGATGGTGGTCACTTACAGAAGAATAGGAGCTTAGAAACACCTGATGAAAATAAGGGCTACACTGAACTTTTATACAGATTATCTGATATTCCATTTCAAACTAAACTAGGGTCAAATTCTGTCATCTCAAAAAATTGGCTTCAGATTATAAACGAAAATGAAAATCCTCTATCTAACCTTTCTTTTTCCTCAACAGAGAAGGATGGAGAAATTATTGAACTATCGATATATTATGAATGCTTAGAAAATACTGATTGCTCCCTAGAAGAATAATCAAAATGTAAGTCATCAATCTAATAATTTATCCTTTGAGTTCAACATCAATATCCTTATATGTAAGTATCAACGGATATTTGTCATAATAGTTCCAGTTCAATTTACACTTCTCACATTAAAAAACCACATTACGTGGTTTTTGTTTTTATTGACAGAAAATAAATTGATGTTAATGTAATCTCTGGAAACAAAAATTCCATAACAAATAGCAGAAGATAAATCTTAACTTTGGGGGAAGTTAAAACCTTCTGCTATCCAAAACCTCGTAATATACGAGGTTTTTACTTTGACCAAACATATCTTTAGAGTACGATGGTATAAAGTATTGTTTCACCTTTTAAAAAAGAAAATATGATCCATGTTAATCGTTGTTATTGTTTATCTCTTCTAAAGACATATAGAAAAGAGATTGGTATGTTACTCGTACTCGTGTTAATGGGATTCATGTTAGTGATGGCTATCCCGTTCATTGAGAATTGCAAACATTCAATATTCTCTGGAAATTGGTTTCCATTTTAAGATATAGGCTGATTACTAGTATATCAGTCTATTTTTATTACTTGAGTGCTTGCAATTTTAACAACTCTTGTTATTATCCCTTATATTCTTATGCCAATTATTAAAGCACAAAAAAAATCAGTACGTCAGTCTGAAAAAAGACGAGTATTTAATGATCGACGACGTCGAGCAATGCGTCAATATGTGAAAGAAGTTAAAGAACTTGTTGCACAGAAAGACCATAAAAAAGCTATGGAACTTCTTCCGGTAACCTATCAAGCAATTGATAAGGCAGTAAAAAGAGGAGTGATTAAAGCTAACACTGCAGCACGTAAAAAATCACAAATTTCACGAATTATTAAAGAAATCGCATAGTGCGATTTTTTACTTGCTTCAACGATACAGATGCGTATACTTTTTGGTATGCTCTCATAGTTTAATGGATAGAACATCGGTTTGCGGTACCGACGATCCAAGTTCGATTCTTGGTGAGAGCACAAACAAAGTTAGAATTGTTTTTTAAAGAGAATATTTAGATTAGTTCTTCTTTTGTTTTCAATGATATAATCTAACTACTTATGGGAATAGAAACCTTTGTTAATAATCAGATAAGAAATCGAGAAAATCGACTTAATTCTCCTGGATTCCAAGCCGAAATGCTACGTGAAAAAATGGAGTTTAAAGATCAACTTAAAATGACTGGAGACAGTGCTCTTGATTTTGTATACGATGGATTAGGTAAAAAGGTTATGGGTGGAGCTATCAATTCAGCAGCAAAAGTTGCTTTTAATGACAAGTATGGATTTAGTAATCTTTTAAAGGATGCAACCAAAAATGTATTTGGTGCTACTAAAATGGGCTTGAAAACCATGTGGGAAATAGCTAAAACTACAGGTAAAGCAGCGAAAATAGGTATTAGACAATTAATCGCAAGATAATATATGTTAGAAACAGTTGAACAAATTGAAAATGCTATTGCTGACTTAATGATTAAACATCAGCAAGAATTATCTACGATTCATGATCGAGTTGATTTTATAACCAAACAAGCAGAAGATCTTCTTGATAAGAAGGAACAAGAACTTAATGAAAAATATAAGAATCGTACTGATATAGAACAAGCAGAAAGGGAATACCTCAAAGAATATCAATTAATTAAATCAATGATTTTAGAAGTTGTTGAAAAAACACTAAAAAAGGATTTAGAAGAATTTCTTGAAAAGATTTCATAATTTGTTTATTCAGGAAATATATTAGAATCAACATAAAGTCTCTTGTCAGCTTAATGTTATTGCATAAAATAACTAGCAAAAAAGATATCTTTGCGGATATAGTTAAGTGGTAGAATACGTCCTTGCCAAGGATGAGATGGGAGTTCGATTCTCCCTATCCGCACAAAATAAGCTTTCACTTATATACTCCTTTCTCGTGCTTGATGGTTAATACTGTCAGAATAATGATCAAATCCTATATATATTTATCATTAAACGATATAATATATATATGTTTAATTTTGAAAAAATATTTAATAAAAAGGAGAAGGAAGCTCACGTTGTTGATGCAGTTGAACTCAAACAAGAACCAGTTAGTGAAAAAAAGACTCTTGAATATTACGAAGAGAAAAAGGAAGAACTTAAAAATTTATATCAAAAACGTTCAGAGGAAGCGGTACAATATCAGAATACAAAAGATCGTATTGATGCATTAGGTCCAAATGACACCTTAAAAAACAGCCTACTAGAGGAAGCACATGCTTCTACCTTAGGAAAAGTAAATAAAGAAATACAATCAATTTCAGAAGAGGGTATTGGGTTGAATAGTAAAGAACACTATCAAGCAAGAGAACAAATGCTACAAGATGAATTAACTCGGGTTAACGAAAAGATAGAAGCCTTCAGACAAGAAGTAATATATCCTGAAAATGAAAATGCACAGAAACTTCTTTCTTTGAAAGAAAGAATCGAAGAATCTTGGAATGAAAATATTCCCCAAGAAGAGGGGTATAAAATACTCGTTGATATTTTTGGAGAAAACAACGTATATGAGCGCACATATACTAAAATTCCTGAAATATCTCAAGAAGAATTAATTAAAGCTATTGATGACAGGTTATCAAAAATCGCAGATACCTTTACTGGTTCTGGGGAATTGAATACTGAAGAATATAAATTGATGGTTCATCGAAAAGAAAAACTTAATGAACTTCTTGCAAATTGGTATTTTCAGAATAGAAAATAATACCTACCTATATATTTTTTGAAGCAAACGAGGAACAAAAAAACAGATGATATTACTCATCTGTTTTTTACTTAGTTATATTATTCAACTACTACTACCTCCATCTCTCCCATCATATCCATAGCATCCATTCCTGAATCCATTGGCATCATTGATCCCAATGATACTCCGAGGAGTAAACTAAGTCCAATAGCGATTGCTAGAAGGACAAGGGATGCATAAATGTAATTCTTTTTTGTTTGTGATGTTTTGCTACTTGTTAGAAAGTAAATAATCGCAATGATGTTTACTACCGGAAGAGCAAGAAGAATAATCGTTCCTAACCAATTTCCTACGCTGATAATATTATTATTAATTATATTGTTTTCTTTATCCATATAATAAATTATATCAGACAAAATAAAATATTGTATACTATGAACTAATGAAAACTATTATTTCCTCATTAATTATTTTTTTATTAGTCATCGTAGGGGCAGGTTACCTTCTTCGTGATCATTATATTCCTTTTCTTTCTTCACTTGGAAGAGATATTGATACCCGTCTTTTTGGCACAGTCTACGAATCTTTTGATATTCCTGAGAGTACTATTCCTGCATCAGGTAGTATCACTGAAGAAAGTCAGGCGATAAAAAAGGAAAGTACTAGTTCGATTCTTAGTCTTCCTCGTTTTACTGAACTTCCAAGTTATCAACTCGCAGATACCTTCGATGAAAAGCTTCCGGAAGATGCTCAATGTACTTACAGCTTGAATAAAGATTATATTGTTTGTACTAGTTTATCTGAGCTTATGGATTATGTTCGACCAGTTGCCATTGATGAGCGAGAGCTCGAATATAAATCGGAGTCTAGTATTCGATACTACCCACTTCCAGATTTTATTACTAATCAAAGCTTAGAAAGATATGGAGAGGGAAGCACTCGATTTTCAAAATCAAGTGGTGGATCAGGTTATGAAGAATACAACATTTCACTTGTCGATGATCAGGTAGGGCTCTTTGACATCAATATCGAAGAAGAAAGAGACCTTTCTTCTTTTGTAGTCGCTGAACAACAAATAATACAAGAATATGAAGAATCGCAAGAATTTTTGAAACTCCTTGAAAGTACTTTTGATGTAAATATTTCTGATTTGGGAACTGAAGACACTGAAATGAATTTGAATGAAACAACTTATACTAAGCTTGTAAGTATTGTGGATGAATTTAGTATGGAAAATGTTTTTGCATTAATGTTTTCACCATATCGTATTCCAGAAGATCTATTGAAAAGAATCGACATTATTCTCGACAATGCACCTGCATATATTGAAGCATATCAAAAAATAAATCTTACCGAAGAAGAACGAGCTCTGTTACCGACAATGTGTGGTGATGGAAAAAAGGATATCTTTGGACAAGATTTTGTTGATAGTTTAAATAATTGTATTTCATATACTTGTGAATTTAACCACCCTCTACTTCCTGGAATGATGACAAGGACTGTTGAACCTGTTTCAGGTACTTGTGTATATACCGAACAGATGCCGAATAATAGCGCAATGACCTGTAGCTTCTCACCTGAAGAACAAAAACAGGCAGCGAATTATTATCAAAGTTTTGTTGACGAATCTGATAATAAAGATAATTCTATTTTAAGTGGATTTTTGAATAACGGGACATGCGTTATCTCAAATGAAAGTTTTGATAGTTAGTAGTTATTTGTTACAGTACCTAATATGAATGAAAAAGTAGCAAAAAAAGTAGGAGAAGCATATGCCTTTGCTTCAGTATTAGAAGAAACCTTTACTCGTAATGAATCAGTAATGAGAAGTTTGTTTGATTCATATGCTGATCTCATGAAAGAAACCGTACAAAGTCAGCAGGATGAATTAAGAAGTATTGCAGAAGAATTTGGTATGTCAGAAGTAGTATTACCTAAAGCAGAACGAACCTCTGTAAAAATTCAGAATATGGCTGATATGTATGTTGGTGATGAATGGGATAATCCAGTTGAAGTACTTGAATGGATGAGTTTCTTTGTTGGAGGAGCCGTAATACATTGGCAACTTATCGCAGGAAGTGCAGAAGCAATGGGACATGAATCATTTCTTGGGGTTGCTCAAGAGGGTACAGATTACTACCATTCTCTGTTAGATGAATTAAAAGAATACGCTATTTCAATTGGAAAAGAACGAGCGGTATAACAAAAAAAAACACCAAATAATTGGTGTTTTTTTTGTTAATTAAAATCCAATAGTATTTATTAACTTATCAGTATATGACTCCCGTAGTTCTTGTTCATCAATATATTTAAGAAGAAATTCTCGTAATTCAAGTGGATTGATGTTTGAAGGAATGGCAATTGATTGAAGGGCCGTCATCCTTTGTGATGTCATAAGGATAAGGACGTGATTTCCATCTTCTCTTTTCTTAATCCAGAATGATTGGATGGTAGGGTATTCATGCATTATGTGATGAATCTTAATTCCGTGATTTGAAATTTCCACATCCATGGTAATAGGTGCTTTATTTGCTTGGGTAAACATAAGAACCGTTCCGATGAGGATAAGAAATGTAAGAAGAAAATTTGTCATCAAAACTGAAATTATCATCAGAATTACTGAGCCTAATCCAACAAGCCAAAACCAATTCTTCTTTTTTTCTTTGAATTCAAATTCAGAAATCTCCCAAATATATTCAATAGTATTGTCATGTAACATACCTTCATTATCGCATAGTTTATGCTCTTGGCTAGGGACTTGCAGAAAAATATGAAGCGTGTATACTCGCCTCTGTCAGTTCATTAACAATTGAAGAGAACAAAATACCTATATGTACGATTACATATAGGTAGGTGAAAGAACATTTTCTTTTACCGATTTGTGTACAACAAGAACAGAAATAACATTACGTTTTAATTTCGAGGTTTAACAATAGTTAAATCTAAAAATAACAATCGTCAGCAGAATACATGAAATATTTATGTGTTCTGTTATAGAGAATATAGCAGGTAGGTTTTACCTAACCATATATTTTTTAGTAGAGTTTGATCCTAGCTCAGGATGAACGCTGGCGGCGTGGATAAGGCATGCAAGTCGAACGATCCTTGTATTTATATAAGGGTAGTGGCAAACGGGGTAGTAACAGGTAGGAACATACCCATGAGTCGTGAATAACTGCGAGAAATCGTAGCTAATACACGATATCCCTACGGGGGAAAGATTTATCGCTCATGGAATGGCCTGCTTCGTATCAGCTAGTTGGTAAGGTAATGGCTTACCAAGGCTATGACGCGTAGGGGAGGTGAGAGCCTGACCCCCACCATTGGAACTGCGACACGGTCCATACTCCTACGGGAGGCTGCAGTCGAGAATCTTCCG
>CAZQDL010000002.1:0-29979 GCA_964592365.1 uncultured Candidatus Saccharibacteria bacterium
CAAGGGTTTGGCTGTTCGCCAATTAAAAAGGTACGCGAGCTGGGTTCAGACCGTCGAGCACTGAAATAATATTTCAATGCTCGACCAATCTGAATCCTTCAGACATAACAGATACAAACAATCAAGGTAATTTCGTCTTTCAAGAAATATCAATCTAACTTACGGCGGTGTGTCATAGCAATATGGCATATTAAGTCAACTAATATCGGTGAAACCCTATTCGTGTGAATTTACCACGAAGGGCAATACCGAGGGAATCTTTTATATAAAGGAGCCCGTAGAGACTGAACGTTGACTTACCTCTTTTGAGGTAAAAGCTACAGTCCATTCCACACAGTAATGTGTGAAAAGAAGCGTAAGACAGGTTGGTCTCTATCTACTGCAGGCGTTGATTCTTGAGAAGATCTGCCCCTAGTACGAGAGGACCGGGGTGGACTGACCTCTGGTCTATCGGCTGTCACGCCAGTGGCACTGTCGAGTAGCTATGTCGGGAATGGATAACCTCTGAAAGCATCTAAGAGGGAAGCCAACTTCAAGATGAGGAATCATAGGGCCCTAGGAGATGACTAGGTTGATAGGTTTTAAGTGGAAGCACAGCAATGTGTTGAGCTGAGAAATACTAATTGCCCATATCTATTAGGAAATCTGGATATAAATTTCAGTTTTCTGATGACCGCATATTTAAAGGTTTTATTAATGCATCCTGAGTCTTTACTTGTTCGTGTACGAACAATAATATTTGAATATTTACATCTGGTGCTTTGTCAGTGGGGAAACACCTCTTCCCATTTCGAACAGAGAAGTAAAGTCCACCAGAACCGATGATACTCTTTATGGGGAAAGTAGGTAGGCGCCAGTTCTAAGTATTCAAAAAGAAAACACCGAAAGGTGTTTTTTTTGTGATATAATCAACCAAGTATGAAATCAAAAGGATTCACCTTAATTGAATTACTGGTAGTAGTAGCCATCATTGGAATACTTGCAACCGTGGTACTAGCATCATTAGGAAGTGCACGAAGTAGAGCTCGTGATGCAAAACGAATTACTGAATTAAAACAAATTCAAAATGCTTTAGAGCTGTATTATCTTGATAATAATAGCTATCCGGTAGCTAATGCGGTTGCAGATTGTAATGCTAATACTACACTTGCTCCTTTGGTATCAGGTGGTTATGTACCAAGTTTACCTACCGAGAACACTCTTCCTTTTTGCATTAACTATTATTCTCAGGGAGGAAGTGCTTGGACATGTAATGGTGAAAATAGAGGACTCTTTTCATATGCTTTCTTTTTCGCTCTTGAAAATCCTAACACTAGTTTGACCCAAACAATATCTAATTCAAGCGGATTTACTCACTGTATAGTGGGGCCTCGTTTGTAACACCATTTATGGTATTTTTTTACGTTTCACTATTTGGTATATACTGTACCTATGAAACAGAAAAAAATAGACTTTCAGAGAGATTCAATTGCGTTGCATAAAAAATTACAGGGTAAAATTGAAATCTCATTAAAAACCAAAATTAATAACAAGAGAGACTTATCAACGGTATATTCTCCAGGTGTTGCTGGACCTTGTTTGGAAATACAAAAAAATCCAAAAATGTACAAGAGTCTTGTCTCAGCAGGGACAACTGTCGCTGTAATTAGTGATGGTTCTGCTGTTCTTGGTTTGGGAAATTTAGGTGCATTAGCATCAATGCCAGTAATGGAAGGAAAGGCAGCATTATTCAAAAGATTTGCTAATGTAAATGCTATTCCAATTATCCTTGATACTCAAGATACAGAAGAGATAATACAAGCGATTAAGCATATAGCTTCTTCATTTGGAGGGATAAACCTTGAAGACATTTCAGCACCTCGATGCTTTGAAATTGAAGAGCGGTTGAAAGAGGAATTGGATATTCCAGTATTTCATGATGATCAGCATGGAACAGCTATTGTAGTTCTTGCCGGATTAATCAATGCTCTTAAGGTGGTAAAGAAGAAGAAAGAAAAGATAAAAGTAGTGATTAATGGGGTTGGAGCAGCAGGAGTTGCTATCACTAAACTTCTTTCACTGTATGGAATTAAAAATATTTTTGTAGTTGATTCTAAAGGATTAATTTGTGACCAGAGAAAGGATTTGAATAGTGTGAAGAAAGCACTTATCTCAAAACAAGCTCAATCACAGGTATGTGGAACACTTTTAGACACCCTCAATGGCGCTGATGTTTTCATTGGTGTTTCACAAGCTAATCTTCTTGGTGAACAGGAGATACAGGCAATGGCTCCTGATCCAATAGTTTTTGCTTTGGCTAATCCTAACCCTGAAATTAACCCAGAAGATGCTTACAAATTTGGAGTAAAAGTACTTGCAACAGGTAGATCTGATTATGATAATCAAATAAATAACGTACTGGTTTTCCCGGGAATTTTTAAGGGAGTTTTTGAAAAGAATAGGAAGCAAATTACTGATACTATGAAACTAAAAGCTGCAAAGACCTTAGCTTCATTGGTAAAAGAACCAACAACAAAAAAGATTATCCCTGGACCTTTTGAAAAAGGTATTGCTGAGGCAATTGCTAAAGCAATGTAGAGAGAAAATATCATATATGATATACTCCTTGGTATATGAAAACCAAAGGATTCACCTTAATTGAATTACTGGTAGTAGTAGCCATCATTGGAATACTTGCAACCGTGGTACTAGCATCATTAGGCAGTGCACGAGAAGAAGCTAAAGAAGCAAAAGCTTTAAGTGAGATGAAGGCAATATATGATGCATTTAATCTGTATCTTTTAGATACTAATTCAAGAGGGATTAATTTCCCTCCTGCAGCTGCAAACGGGGTAACAACTTGGGCAGAGCCAGATTGTAGTACCACAAATGATATTTCAGTAACTGGAAATGATTTCCCTAATGCGGCATTCCTTTCAACCTTTGCATCAGCGCTTGATCCATATATTGATACTTCAATGTTAAATCCGTGGGGCTATCAATATGAAATTGATGCTGCATATGTTTGTGGAACAACAGGAGCTCGAGGATGTACGACAAACAGAACTCTATTTGCAATTGTCGCAAACAAAACATCTGAGGGGGTAAATATATATAGGTCTACGGATATTGTATTTCCCTTATGTATGCATCCATAAAACAACTCGCGAGAGTTGTTTTTTGCTATATAATATTTATATATGTCTAACTGGGCTGAAAAAAGAAAAAAGCGAATATTACTACTTACAGGATTGGTTTTTGTTGTTGTGGCAGGAACTATTCTTTTCTTTGTCTTTAACAAAAAACCTACTTGTTTTGATCAAAAAATGAATGGAACTGAGGTTGGTATTGATTGTGGTGGGGTGTGTCAGCGTGTATGTCGAGATGAAATTAGAGATATTGTTGTTTGGTGGGAACGACCTTTTAGGGTAAGTAATGGGGTATACAGCACGGTTGCTTACTTTGAAAACCAGAACCTTGATGCGGGATTGCAGGAACTTACCTATGAATTCAGATTGTATAACTATGATAATGTTCTCATTTCTGAACCAATTTTAGGAACCACTTTTATCGAACCAAACAAAAGATCAGCTGTTTTTGAATCAGGGATAACTACAGGAAGTGAAGAAGCATATACCGCATTTTTCAAGGTATCATCAGTTCAGGATTGGAAAAAAACAGATCCAAATTTTGCCTACAGTTTATTTGAAATAGGTGAACCTAGTCTAACAAATCAGGATATTTCTCCTCGATTGTCAGTTGAGATTACTAATACAAGTCTTCAAAATTTCATTGATATTCCAGTGATTGTTGTTCTTTATAATCAAAAGGATAATGCAATTGGAGCATCACAAACCTATGTTGAAAGAATTAATCAGGGAGAATCTGCACTTGCATATTTTTCATGGCCTGAACCTTTTGGGGATACGGTTTCTCGTATTGAAGTACTGCCGCGTGTGAATCCTTTTAATCAAAATTAGTTATGGGGAAATACATATCATCAACGCTACGAAATATCGATTGGTATCTTGTTGCTTGTATTATCCCTTTGCTAATAATGAGTGTACTGACCATGTCATCCTTTGAAGCAGGTGGTGTCTCATATGCAGGGCGTCAACTCATATGGATTGGTGTGTCTGTTTCAATGATGTTGTTTCTTGCACGTTCAAATTTAAGTATTCTTAAAGAATCTAATATTGTACTAACAGCATACATTTCAGGAATTCTGCTATTAATTGGTTTGATATTTTTTGGATCAACGATAAATGGTTCAACAAGTTGGTATTCATTTGGTTTTTTCTCTTTTCAGCCTTCTGATTTAGCAAAACTTTTTTTGATTCTTATCCTTGCAAAATATTTAGCTCGTAGGCATGTGGCGATAAAATCAATGAAGCACTTACTTATTACTGGACTGTATTTTGTTCTTCCTTTTTTCCTTATTTTCATTCAACCTGACTTTGGATCTGCTGCTATATTTATTGCTATTTGGTTTGGAATGATTCTTATTTCAGGAATTTCAAAAAAGCATATTACCTTACTTGCTATTATTTCATTAGTACTTGGGGTAGGTTTATGGTTTGGTGTTTTGAAGGATTATCAAAAAGCTCGTATTACGAGTTTCTTAGATCCATTATCCGATATACAGGGAGCTGGTTACAATGCATATCAATCGATGATTGCAGTAGGTTCAGGTGAAGTGTGGGGAAAGGGAGTTGGATATGGAACACAATCTCGTTTGAGTTTCTTACCTGAATATCAAACAGACTTTATTTTTGCTTCAGTCTCAGAAGAATGGGGATTTATAGGGTCAGTGGTATCTTTGCTTTGTCTTTTAGGTATTATTGCAAGAATTCTCTATTTGGGATTACAAATGAATGGTAATTTTGAACTGCTATATGCTGTTGGGGTTGCTGTATATTTCTTAGCACATGTGGTTATTAATATTGGAATGAATATTGGAGTACTTCCTGTAACGGGAGTTACCCTACCATTTCTTTCATATGGTGGTTCACACCTTATCATAGAATTTATGGCTCTTGGTATTTTAATGTCATTTAAAGGAGGAGCTAATAGGATATATGCAGATGAATCACCTGAACTATTCCTTAGGTAGCATTGCATGATACTTAATAGTTTATATACTTTAATTATCATATGACAGTTCACGTAGATGGAAAAA
Source organism: uncultured Candidatus Saccharibacteria bacterium (assembly GCA_964592365.1). Lineage (GTDB taxonomy): Bacteria > Patescibacteriota > Minisyncoccia > Phycocordibacterales > UBA1006 > UBA1006. Next base: position 5,159 of record CAZQDL010000002.1, read on the forward strand.
GAATAGCTCATGATATACAAGAGAAACTAAAAAGAATCGTTGATCAGTATGACGGATCAATGATTTTTCATATGGTTTATGTTGGATCAGATAAGGTAATTGATAACTATCTGAAGTACAAAGAGGAATTTGCTTCATGTATTGGAATAAGGACTCATATTCATCGTTTTCCTGCTGATATTTCAACAGAAGAATTAGAAAAAGAGATTCATTCAATAGTATTGAGTAACGAAGCAATGATTATTCAACTACCACTTCCTAGTCATATCAATACTCAAAAGATACTAAACATGGTTCCATCTCATATAGATGTTGATGTACTTTCAGAAGAAGGTAGAGAACTCTTTTCACAGGGATCAAATATATTTATTCCTCCTGTAACAGCTTCTATTATTGAGATTTGTTCACGATATACCATATCGTTATCAGATTTGAATATAGTACTTATAGGAAAGGGAAGACTTGTGGGAAAACCATTTTCTCAATGGCTGGATTATCATCATATTTCCTATACCATTATTGATATTGATACCCAAGTAGAAGAGAGAGTGAAATTATTATCATCAGCTGATATGATAGTAACAGGGGTTGGTATACCGCAACTTGTTCTTCCGCATCATGTTAAAGATGGTGTTATCATCATTGATGCTGGAACAAGTGAATCAAATACAACCGTTGTTGGAGATGTCCACCTAGATATTGCAGAGAAAAGTTCATTGTTTACCCCTGTTCCTGGTGGTATTGGACCCATAACTATTGCAAAGCTCTATACCAATGTTGTAAATTTCTATGTTTAATATAATTCAACAATTTAATAGTCAATTGTTCTTCAATCTTCATCAGCTTGTTGGATATTCTGAAACAACTGATCTTCTTATTTACTTCTTTGCACAAATAGCTGATATGTATGTCATTGCAGCAGCAATGCTGTTTATTTTGTTGTATCAACACAAGCGAAGTATTAAAAGTAATGAACGTCATTTTCTCATTAAGGAACTATTTCTCATGACCTTTGCAGTTATGTGTGCATGGTTTGTTGCTCATTTTTTGAAATTAACCATTGGAGGATTAAGACCTTTTGAATTTTATGCCAGTTTAGAACCTTTATTTCTATATGCTGGAGGAGATACCTTTCCTTCTGGGCACGCCACATTATTCTCAGCACTGTCACTCATGTTAACTGCTTTTCATCGAAATGCTGGACTCATATTTATTGTCGTTGCGATGCTTATTTCGCTCGCACGTGTTATATCAGGAGTACACTTTCCAATTGATATTCTTGCTGGATGGATTATTGGAGCAGGAGTTTCGTATGCTGTATATTTCTTTTTCAAAAAACAACCACTTAGATAGTGTGTTTTTTTATTGAAAAAAAACATAAAGAGCATATAGTATGAGAATATGTGGAAAACAAGAATTATCGCGCTTAGTATTCTAGCGCTTGGTGTATGGGCAGGAGCTCATGTATATACAACAGAAGTTGAAGGGACTAATCCTTTTAGATTAGGTTTAGATCTTTCAGGTGGAAGTTACCTTGTATATCAGGCAGATGTTTCTAAATTAGAAGGAGAAGACATCGGTGACTCGATGGATTCTCTTCGTGATGTTATTGAACGTCGTATCAATGCCTTTGGTGTTGCTGAACCTAATGTACAAACAGAAGTACATAGTATTGGTATTGAAGGAGAAGAACATCGACTTATCGTTGAGTTACCTGGAGTAACTGATATTGATGAAGCCATTGAACTTATCGGGCAAACACCAGAACTTGAATTTAAAATTGAGAATCCAGAATTAAATACCTTAGTTCTTAATGCTCAAATAAATGGTGTGTTAACTACCTTAGAATCTACTACTGATGAACAGGAAATGCTTGCATTAGCTCAAGAGATTCAAGATTTAGAAAGTACACGGTATATTAGTTCATCATTAACTGGTGCATATCTAAAAAAAGCTCAACTCCAATTCTCTCAGGCTGGAGCAGGAAGTTTCCAATCGCAGCCAATGGTTGGTATTAGTTTTGATGATGAGGGGAGTAAACTTTTTGAAGAAATTACCTCTGAAAATGTTGGAAAAACAATTGCTATTTTCTTAGATGGTCAGCTTGTTTCAGCTCCGATGGTCAATGGAGCAATTTCAGGAGGTCAGGCTGTTATTGAAGGAAATTTTGATATAGAAGAAGCAAAGACTTTGGTTGGAAGATTAAATTCAGGAGCACTTCCTATTCCAATCAGTCTTATTTCAACAAGCTCAATTGGTCCAAGTTTAGGGCAAGATGCTGTGGCTTCTGGAGTATTTGCAGGAATAGTTGGAATAGTTCTTGTTGCTCTTATTCTTATACTTTGGTATCGATTACCAGGACTCATTGCTGTACTTGCATTAGGTATTTATACCGCATTCATGCTTTGGATGTTTAAGTTTATTCCAGTAACACTCACGTCTGCTGGAATTGCTGGATTCATTATTTCTATTGGAATAGCTGTTGATGCAAATATCCTTATTTTTGAAAGAATGAAAGAAGAACTTGCTTCAGGAAAACGTATTTATGAAGCGGTATCTCTTGGGTTTACTCGTGCTTGGGATTCTATTAGAGATGCAAATGTTTCTTCAATTATTTCAGCAATCATTCTCTTTTGGTTTGGTACTGCTTTGATTAAAGGATTTGCACTTACCTTTGGTTTAGGAATACTTCTTTCAATGTTTACGGCAGTGACCTTTACCCGTTTGGTTCTTCTTGGTCTTGTTTCAAAAGAACCACAATCAAAGATTATGAGATTCCTTTATATGTCAGGAATTAAAAAATAGTATTATGCATATCATCAAAAACAAAAAAATATTTATTGGTATTTCTCTAGCATTGGTAGTTTCATCAATACTCGCTATCTCGATACGAGGACTATCATATGGAATTGATTTCACTGGAGGAGCGATAACTGAAATCTCATATCTTGAAACTCCAGATATTAATGAAATTAAATCAAATCTTGCATCAGCATCAATTGATGCACAGGTTCAAGCTATTGGAGAAACTGGAGTTGTGATTAAGACAAAAGAGTTAAATGAAGAACAACGAAAGACTATCGCTACTCTTGTAGTTGATCCATATGAAGGAGCTTCGATTGATAGGTATAATTCAATTGGACCAAGTGTAGGAAAGGAATTACGAACAAAATCACTCTACGCGTTAATCCTTGTTTCTTTAGGAATCGTACTATTTATCGCATACGCCTTCAGGAAAATATCAGAACCAATATCTTCATGGAAGTATGGTTTTGTAGCAGTGATTACTCTTCTTCATGATATTTTGATCCCTGTTGGTATCCTTACTCTATTAGGTGTTGAGATTGATACCCTGTATGTAGTTGGACTCTTATCAATCCTTGGACTTTCAGTTAATGACACCATTGTTGTTTTTGACAGAATAAGAGAGCAATTAAGTGAGCAAAAGGAACAAGATTTTGATAAACTTGTAGGTGATGCGATATATCAAACAATTGCCCGATCACTATTTACTTCTCTTACTCTCATTGCGGTATTGCTAGCATTGTATGTAGTTGGTCCAGATGCAACACAAAATCTTTCTTTAGTGTTACTACTTGGAACTATTGTTGGAACCTATTCATCAATGTTTCTTGCTTCACCACTTCTTACCTCATTGGTTTCAAAAAAAGGCACACAATAGTGCTTTTTTTTGGTATACTAAGAAGGTATTATTAGCATAATATATATACCTATGAATATTTTAATTATCATTATTATCCTTGCGGGAATCATCCTTGCTTTTGTGTACAACCGTCTTGTTAAATTTCAAGTACGTACTGAAGAAGCTTGGGCTGATATTGATGTACAACTTAAACGAAGATATGACCTTATCCCTAACCTACTTGAAACGGTAAAGGGTTACGCACAACATGAGCGCGTTACCTTACAAGAGGTAATTGATGCACGTTCAAAAGCAAGTAGCATGAGTGTAGATATCTCATCAGCTTCAGTTGAACAAATGCAGGCATTAGCCGGAGCAGAATCAAGTTTAAATGGAGCATTGAATAAGTTGTTTGCTTTATCTGAAAATTATCCTGATTTGAAAGCAAATGAAAATTTTCTTGAATTACAGAGAGAGCTTTCAGATACTGAGAACAAGATTCAAGCAGCTCGAAGATTCTTTAACGCAACAGTAAAAGATCTTAAAACAGCACTACAAACATTTCCTACCAATATGATTGCATCACTCTTTGGATTTAAAGATAGAAATTTCTTTGAACTTCCTGAGAACTCAGTTGAAAGAGAAGTGGTGAAAGTTAGTTTCTAACAAAAAAAGAGGCATTGCCTCTTTTTTTGGTATACTAATGGCATGAGTACATTTTATACACACGAAGAAAAAAATACATGGAAGACATTCTTCCTCATGCTTGTTTTTATTGGAATGATTGTTGGTATTGGATGGTTTTTGAGTTATCAATTCCAGGATTCTAGTATCCTTTATATCGCTATAGGAGCATCAGTCCTTATGAATTTTTGGGCATACTGGTTTTCACATAAAACAGTCGTTCGCATTACAGGAGCCAAAGAAGCTTCAATACAGCAATATTCTGAACTTCATAATCTCGTTGAAAATTTAGCTATTACTGCAGGACTACCAAAACCTAAAGTATATGTTATTGAAGACCAGTCACCTAATGCCTTTGCAACAGGAAGAGACAAACACCATGCAATTATTGCAGTAAGTACTGGATTGCTTCAGGATCTTAATAGGGTTGAATTAGAAGGAGTAATTGCTCATGAGTTAGCCCATATTGGGAATAACGATATGCTTCTCTCAACAATGGCTGTTGTCTTTGTTGGAGTACTTACCATGATTGCTGATTTGTTTATTTACTCAGGTTCATCACGATCAGAAGGGAATAATCAAGGAGCAGGAATCATTGGTATGCTTGTTATTGTTATCCTTATGCCTATCATTGGAACTCTTCTTCGTATGGCAATTTCACGAAAAAGAGAATTTCTTGCTGATGCAAGTGCTGTGAGATTAACACGATATCCAGATGGTTTAGCTTCTGCTCTTCAGAAAATATCAGATTCTTCATATCAGTTACGACAAGCTCCAGAATCTGCAGCACATCTATTCATTTCAGATCCTAAGAGAAAGACATCAAAGGCAAGTATGCTAAAAAAACTCTTCTCTACACACCCACCGATAGAGAAACGAATCACAGCACTTCGATCAATGGGAGGGACGGTATAATAAAAAGAACCAAATGGTTCTTTTTATTTTCTCGTTGTTCTTTTTCTATCTGATTCCTTTAGGTATTCTTTTCGCAATCTAATTGCGTCAGGAGTAACTTCAAGGTATTCATCATCTCCCATCATTCCTAATCCTCGTTCAAGACTTAGCTCAAATGGAGGGATTAGCTTAATAGATTCATCAGAACCTGATGCTCGCATGTTGGTAAGTTGTTTTCCTTTGGTAGGATTTACCATTAATTCTTCACCCTTTGAGGTATATCCAATTACTTGCCCTTCATATACTTCAGTGTTTGGGTGGATATAGAGTACTCCTCGTTGTTGAAGGTTTGCGATAGAAAAGCCAAGAGCTTTTCCTGTTGCCATAGATACCATTGATCCATATTCAGATCGTTCAATGTATCCAACATGTGGAAGGAATGAATGGAATACTGAGGTAAAAATACCTTCTCCCTTAGTATCAATCGTAAACTCATTTCGGTATCCCATAAGTCCACGAGTAGGAACATGGAATACTAGTTTTGTTCCAGCATCCGTAGGAGTCATTTCTTGCATAATTCCTTTTCTCTTTCCTAACTTTTCAATTACTGTTCCTGCTGATTCATCAGGTACTAGAATAGTTACTTCTTCAAATGGTTCAGATTTCACTCCATCAATTTCTTTGATGATAACTTCTGGTTGTGATACTGCTAACTCAAATCCTTCTCTTCTCATATTTTCGATAAGTACAGCAAGGTGAAGTTCTCCACGACCAAATACTTTGAAACGTGCTTGATCAGAGAAGTCTACTCTTAATCCAACGTTTACCTCCAGTTCTTTTTCTAAACGTTCTCTAATTTGTCGAGAGGTAAGTAGTTTTCCTACTCTTCCTCCGAAAGGAGAATCATTTACAAACATTGAAAGGGAAATAGTAGGTTCATCAATGGTAATAGCAGGAAGAAGATCTGTTGCTACTTCTGTCATTACTGTTTGTCCGATAAAGATATCTGGGATTCCTGCAATCATAGCAATATCTCCTGCAACAGCTTCTTGAGTTTCAATTCGTTGCATTCCATGGAAGCTAAATAATTTACTGATTTTTCCTTTTACCTCATTTCCTTCATGGTCTTTAAGGATGATTGCTTGTCCTGACTGTACTGAACCTTGATAGATTCTAATAATTCCCATACGTCCTAGGAAATTGTCATATCCAAGGTTGAATACCTGAGCTTGTAGAGGTAGTGCACATGCTTCAGGAGTAGATACGTTTGGAATGTGTTCGATGACAAGGTCAAGAATTGGATCAAGATTATCCATGTTGGTGACATTGTTCTTGTCTCGTGTTGATTTAGCATCACGACCAATTGCATACACTACTGGAAAATCTAATTGTTCTTCAGTTGCTCCAAGGTCAAAGAATAGTTCATAAATATCATTTTCTGTACCTTCGATATCAGCAGCTGGCTTATCAATCTTATTTAAAATTACCATTGGCTTTAGTCCAAGTTCAAGAGATTTTTTCAAAACGAACTTTGTCTGAGGCATTGGTCCTTCAGCAGCATCAACGATAAGGTATACCGAATCAACAGAACGTAGAACTCGTTCTACTTCTGATCCGAAGTCAGCATGCCCTGGTGTATCAAGAATATTAATTTTTGTTCCTTTGTAATCAACTGAAGTGTTTTTTGCGTAAATGGTAATACCACGTTCTTTTTCAAGATCGTTTGAGTCCATTGAAACTCCTCGTTCAATCATTCCTGTGTGTTCTAGAAGACCATCTGTTAGGGTTGTTTTCCCGTGGTCCACGTGTGCTATGATAGCAATATTTCTAATTTCCATAATGTTGTTAACATTACTATATATATAGGAAAAGGGAAGGATATTACCATTATGAACATCACTATTATCGCTCATCCAAATTCAAAAAAACCAAGAATTGAAAAAGACCTATTTGGAAGACTCCATGTTTATATAAACGAGCCTCCTCTTGATGGAAAAGCAAATAAGGCAATTATAAAATCACTTGCTTGGTATTTGGATATTAAAAAAACTAATATCATCTTGGTCTCAGGAGAGAAGTCAAAAGAAAAAAGATATGAAATAAGTGAAAACTGATATAATTCATTTATGAAACAAGTTATCCTCATTCATGGTCTTCCAACTAAAGACGAATATTATACAAGTGAAGAGCCATCACCATCAAATGCACATTGGTTTCCTCAGATACAGCAAGAAATCTTAAGGAAAGGAGTTTTATGTCAGTCACTTGAAATGCCTCATCCATACAACCCGTCATATAATGAATATTGTAAGGTATTAGATCAGATGAATATTAGTGAAGATACTATCCTTGTTGGACATAGCTGTGGTGCAGGTTTTCTTATTCGATATTTTTCAGAGAATAAAGGATTGAAACCAAAGAAATTAATTCTTGTAGCTCCATGGCTAGACACTGAAGGATATCTTAAAGAACTTAATGAAGAAAACGATTTCTTTGATTTTCATATTGATTTTGAATTATCACAAAGAACTAATATTGATCTTGTATATTCAACAGATGATGAAAAAGATATCCTAGAGTCAGTAGAAAAAATAAAGAAAGAAATACCTGATATAAAAGAGTATATTTTCTTTGATAAGGGTCACTTCACTGAAACAGACCTAGGAAGTAAAGAATTTCCTGAGTTAGTAAAGATATTATTTACGTAAAAAGAAATTAATGCGGACTCTTTCTTATGTATTTTGAACTTTTTAACAAAAGCACGGAAATGCGTAGATCACCAAGCGATATAACACTTTCATACTGCAAAATAGATAATACAGAATATACAAATAACCTAGATTATATTATGAGCTTGTTTCTGTATAAAGATGATTGCTTTTAAATTATAGATGTATAATAATTATATTATGAATTTTGAAAAACAATTTGAAAACAATCAAAAAGTTGAAAGTGGATTAGAAAAAGCAGAAAAAATAATCAAGAATGTAATTGAACAATTAAAAGCCAATCCAGAATATAGTTCAAATGCAAATAAAAAAGCTGAAATTATAGAAGATAAATGGAAAAAATTAAAAGCTTCTGCAAAAAACGGAAGAGCTAATAATCAAATTAAGGAGTTTATTCAAAATGGACTAGCTGAAGAATTATATAAAACAGAGGAATTTGATCCTAGTGATCCGGATGTCTATGTTTCTTATATGGAAAATGGCTACAGAATAAACAATAATCCCGTTTATGGTGATCATGAAGATGAAATTATTTCACAGCGATATATTAAAACCCCTGTAAGTCCTAACCCTGAACAAATTGCTATTTCTAATGAAATAAATACTAGATACGAAGAAGAAAGTCATAAATCTTTTGCTAATTCGTGGAAAATAAAAGAAGCATTATTTGATGAACAAATTGAAAAAGGAGAAATGGTATTCTTGGGAGAAATGGCTTTTGATGATTATATAAAAATGCGAAAGGATAATGCCCCAGAAGCTCACGAGATTAAATATGAACTAACTCCTGTATTTGATGAGAATGAAATCACTTGGAGTAAAGATAATAATAAGATTTACGCTTATACTGGAATTAAACCAGAACAACCTACAGAAGAAATTGAAAATATATAAAGGAATTAAAAACAAGAAATATAATTATTTCTTGTTTTTAATTCTTAAAGCTAATAAAAAGACATTTGAAACACAAACGTAACAAAGATAATCTCACAGATCTTGTTGAAGAAGTTGCATTATCCTAATGTAAAAGTTCGTCTCTTGTATCTTTGAAAGAGAAGTCAACAGGCCTTCTCTTTAGGAATTATATTTATTCTCCTCCTTTTCGTTATTTGCAGAAAATTTCTCCATAAGTTTATTTTAACTGAATATAAACAAAAGCATCAGGTCACCCCGATACTATGTTTTCTTGGCGGTGTACTCGGGTTCAGTACCAGAGGGGTGAGACACTGTGAGAGTATTTTAGCGACTTTCTTGTGGCTTGCCTGAGGCACTCAGGTCGGTCTGCTTTTTCAGGGAATCTAGCCAATCGGAGTGGCTTCGTGGAAGAACATCTGCCAGCCCTTATCAGTCTTTCTCCAATGAGAACTTCTTTGGGAGATTACTCTATCTTTACCATTTGTTGTTCTATCCGTTTTGAATGTTACCACTGCTACATCTTCTGACGACATCTCCACCGAAAAATCGCTCATCAGATATTCAACCTTTTCAAGGGTATTTGGGAGCCTTTCAAGAATATCTGCTTTCGTATACTTATTACCCGACGTTCCAAACTCAATGAAGTCATCGGCCAACAGCCTATCAAGCGCCTCTTTTGAAGATCGTATCTCTGGTTTCAGGAGTGAAAGTTCAAGTTCTTTGATTGTGTTAGTTATGTCGTTCATAGTGCTTTTGAGGCATGTGGGTCACACCGATACTTTTTAATGCGGGCCATGTGGGTTCAGTACCAGAGCGGTGAGGCACCGTAAGGATATTCTAGCAGAGTTTCGAAGACTGAAATGAGGTGTATGGGTCAGTGTCGGTTATTTGAAAGTTACAGTATTCTTGAAATGATCCAAATAATATACAGGTAGTCCTGTTGTAGCGAGCTTTTCTGCTGAATATCTGTTTATTTCATCAATTGCAATTTGAGAACCATCAACATTGCGCATTTCAGTTCGACCAAGTATGAAACCTTTCGGCATATTATCTTTCAAGACATATAGCAATTGATCAATGTAGTATCCAAGATCATCCAGATCTTCGCCAACTGCTCCAGTGTGGTATTCAATAAACACAAAATGGTCTTTCAAATCCATTTTTAATTGACTTTGCATCAGTGTAAAGATAAGCAAATGCCCACCAATTATTTTTTCATTAGCAATCTCTAAAGAGGTCTTACTATTTTCAAGTGGCTTAGCGTGTTCGGAGACAGGGTTTCCGCTTGTAAGAAAGTCGACAATAAACTGCCTTTCAGAAGGATTTGGGAAGTAAGATTTGATGTTTGTAAGGCCTTGGCCGTAATAGCATGTAACACCTTTAGATATCGCCATTACGGAGAAGTGTGTGAAGTCACTCAAGCCGTAAAATACCTTTTTCGAATCAACAACTTTATCCCAATCGATTTTATTGAGAGTTTGTATGCACTTATTTCCTCCGCGAATAACCCAGATTAAATCTACATCAGAATTGAGTGCATCATGGAAAGATTCTACCATTTCAGCAATCGTCTCAAGCCCTGAAGCAAAATCAAGAAATTCAATATTGTTTTCATTCAAAAATGAAATCGAATCACTATACGATTTATGTTTAGTGAAATCTTCGGTTTTACATAAATTAACTAAAGCAACTTTCATAGATTCATTTTAGCTTAAATATCTGTTTCTGGGTAATCGGGTCGCCCCGCTTACCTAACTACTCGGATCATGCCGATACTAAGTTTTCTTGGCGGAGAAGACAGGATTTGAACCTGCGGTAGGGGTTACCCTACACATCCTTTCCAAGGATGCACGTTAAACCACTCCGTCACTTCTCCGTTAAAGTAGTGTACAATATAGTAGCTATGATTGACTACTATTTTAAATCGCTAAAAAAAAAAGATATCCAGAAGCTAACAGAGGCTCGTGCAGGAGTACTTATTGTTGCTCATGAATTGAATAAAGGGGACATGCAAACATTACTTTCGTTAGGATATAACGAAGCACTTCTTGAAGATGCTAATGATTATTTTGAAGTTCCTCGTTTTGAACATGAACAAGGGGTGAATTATCTTTTTACTCGGTATGTAGTTTCTACATCCACAGGTGAACTATCAACAGCCCCTTTGTTAATTGCAATTTCAGAAGAGCATGTACTATGTGTTTCTAATGAAGAACCTGATTTTCTCAAACCATATTTTGATTACAATATAGAGGGTTCATTTATAACTACTCAAAAGGTAAGGTTAGTTATCAATATGGTTGAAGATATTCTTCGAAGATATGATAAGACAATAATGAATATTAGAAGAACCATGCTGAAACATTTCAAGCAGGTTGAACATATTGATGAAGCAGATATTAAAGAATTTGTTATTTTAGAAAGCACACTCGCTGACTATTTAAGTGCTTTAAGTCCAATGCAAACAGCACTTACTCAAATGCTACGAGGAAAAAATGCTTTAGTTTTACATCAAGAAGATGCTGGTTTGGTTGAAGACCTTATTCAAGATATGAATCAGCTTATTGAAAGCGTAAAAGGTATTTCAAATACCATGCAAAATATTCGATCAGGACATTCAAGTATTATAGCGAATAAGTTGAACATCACGATGAAGAGACTTACTGCAGTTACTATTATCCTAACCATACCAACTATCATTGCTAGTCTTTTTGGTATGAATACATGGGTACCTCTTTCAAAAGGACCAATTTCATTTATTTTGATATTATTAATCATCACAGCAATCTCATATTCAGTTGGACGATTCTTTATTAAAAGTAAGTGGATATAGTATACTTATCACCTATGAATCCTTTTTTTATAATCTCCATTATCCTTTTCACCATAGTAATCTTTGGCTTACCTACATGGAATATTGCAAGGCTTGCAGGGAAAAAGCATTGGCTTTTCTTACTCATCCCTCCTATATTCTTTTTAGGTGCTTTTTGGCTAGCTAATATTTTTGAATCACAGGGAAATATTTTCTGGTACCAGATACTTAGATCTGTATCTTTCTATGTGTTAATTGTCGGGATGATGCTTTTTGGAATATCAATATTAGCATCACTTTTTTCAATTGCCTTTAGTCTAAAAAAGAAGACAACATTGGTGTTAATTCTTGTTTTGACCTTCTCTTATGCAGCATATGCTCGTATTAATGGAGAGCGTATCGTAACAAAACAAGTAAATCTTGAAACAAGAAATATCACCAGAGACTATCAGTTCGTTCATATTAGTGATCTTCACAGTGGATCGACGGATGTTCGTCATGCGCAGAGGGTAGTTGAACGTATCAAGAAAATTAATCCTGAGTTTGTGGTGATCACTGGTGATTTTATCGATGAATTCTATGTTGGTCCCGCTGATATCGCTCCGTTTAATGCGCTTGATATGCCTATATATCTAGTTACAGGGAACCATGAATACTATTTGCCAGAAGGAAGTGTTCAACGTGTTATAGAAGGCTCTGTGATTCAGCTAATTGATAGTATGAAGATTCAGTATGATGAACTTGATATTATTGGTGTAGACGAACTTCAGACCGTTGATGCAACTCTAGAATTAGTTGGTGGGGTAGATGAGAATAGATATACTATTTTGCTAGATCACCAGCCACTTGAAGATGAAGCTCTTGTTGCTTCTGAGAATGGAATATCTTTGATGCTTTCAGGACATACTCATAAAGGTCAGATTTGGCCAATGGGGTTGTTACTTTCTTTAAGGTATCGATATATTGGTGGTTTGTATGAAATAGGGAAGATGTTTCTTTATGTTAATGCTGGAACAGGAACCCTTGGACCTAAAATGAGACTAGGAACAGCAAATGAGGTAACCCACATTACCTTGTCTCCTTCTGAAGAATTATAAAGACTTATGAGCACTACTGTGCTGATAAGTTTTTTTATATATACTGTATGTATGACTACAAAAAACAAACCAATATGGCTTATCATTGGGTTGATCGTAATTGCAGTAATTGCAGTACTTTTTTCAGAGTTGATTGTACGTGATACTCAAACTGATAATATACGTTCACAAGAGTTAACTAATTTCTAATAATATGTATACACAAAGAAAAATCGCATATGCACTGGTCTTTTTTTGTGCACTTTTATTACCTATCTATTCACATGCTCAATCGGTGAATACTGGGCTTATTGAAGGAATTTGGTTTTCAAAAGATGTATATAACGTAGGGGAAACAATTCGAATATATACTGCGGTACAGAATAACAGTGGGTCTGAAGTATCAGGTGAAGTGCATTTCTTTGACAACGGGGAAACCGTTTCTATTGAACCTTTTACCGTTGCTGATGACCGTATCGCTGAAGTTTGGACAGATACTGAGGCTTTTGTTGAGGGAGAACATACTTTTACTGTTTCTGTTGAGGAATTAAAAAAGAGTGGAAGAGAGGGGGGAGAAGAATTCACTCCAAAGAAGCGAGTAAGTAGAGGAACCATCCTTGTTATCAGAGATACTGATAAGGATGGTATTCCAGATGAGGAAGATAAAGATGATGATAACGATGGTTTTTCAGATAATGCTGAAGAAAAACAGGGAAGTGATCCCCTTGATCCTAACAGTGTTCCTAAGATTGAAGATATAGATGATGATGATGATGTAGAACTGGTATCATCTGAATATGCAGAAGGTGAAGTACCTCAAATTGTTCAAAATTTTTCAGATGAGCTTCCTTTAGTAAAACCGGTGGTAAGTTTTATCAGTAACACTCAGAATAAGGTTGTTGAAGCTGTTGAAAAAGAATATCAAAAACAAGAAGAGGCAACAGAAAAAGCTTGGTATCACCAAGCTCTTCCTACTGTTTCATGGATATTTTCTTGTTTTTGGTGTGTTTCACTACTACTTCTTTCACTTATCTATCTCGCTATTGTTATCATTATGAAAGTAGTACGTAGATCTTAGGCATTAATTCCTGCAACATAACCAGTAGTCCAGCATAGTTGTAAGGAGTATCCTCCAGAAGGTCTATTGATATGTAGCATATCACCTGTTAAATACAGGTTAGTTATAATTTTCGATTGCATGGTTCGAGTATCTACTTCTTCAAGAGGCACTCCTCCATCTGCTAATACCGCTCTGTCTAATCCCATAAGGCCATCAATAGTAACAGGTATTTTTTTCAGAATATGAACCAGTCTTTTTCGATCTTCTGCACTCATACTGTGAACCTTCATATGATGATCTTGAATACGAAGCATTTCAAAGATAACTTCAGCTAATTTTTTAGGTACTAGTTCTGAAATTATATTTTTCACATCCTTATTCTTCGTGGTATTAAATAAATTAACCACTCGCTTATCTAAAGCACCTAATTCAGTATCAGGAAAACAATCAATTTCAGCATGAACATGTCCTTTTTTAAGGAGCTTACCTACTTCTCGTGAAGCATTAAGGATAAGTGGGCTTGAAAGACCAAAGTGAGTAAAGAGTAACTTACCAGTTCTTGAGAACGCTTTTTCATAGTCACAAAAGAAGGTAATTTTCATAAAGGTAAGTTTAGTTCCTGATATTCTTTTAACCCATCGATCTTCTGAGCGTAGAGGAACAATATCTGGACTTGGTTCATATACTGAGTGTCCCAAGTTCTTCATCCATGCAAAACCATCACCCGTTGAACCAGTTTCAGGATATGAAACACCTCCTGTTGCAATGATGTAACTATTGGCTGAAAATCGTTCTTTTTTAGTATCCACAGAAACAATCTTGTTTCCATTCCTGTTAATACTTACCACCTGATGATTGTAGAGGATCTTCGATCCTTCTTTTGAAGCAAATTCTTTCATTACCTTGTACACATCATATGCTCGTTCTGTTTTAGGGAATACTCTATTCCTTGCTTGTGTTACTAAAGGAAGTTTTCTTTTCTCAAAAAAGCTAAAAGTTTCTTTAACAGAAAATTGTGAGAATGGAGAGAATAGAAAAGGAGCACTTTTCCCATAGTGAGAAAGAAGCTTCCTGTTATCTAACTCGTAGTTGGTGATATTGCATCTTCCACCTCCAGTAATCTTTAATTTTTCACCAGCGTCTGCATTTCTTTCTAGTACGAGCACCTTTTTTCCATTCTTCGCAGCGTATCCAGCTGCCATCATTCCAGAGGCACCAGCACCAATGATAATTACATCGTAATGTTCAGGGTGTTGTTTCATGGAATTAGTATACGAATTTTATAGATTAAAGCTAGAAAATCGTATATGATACAAGCTATGTTTGTATTACCAAAATTAAAAAATGAATATAGTGCATATGAACCTTATCTTGATACGAAAACCATGGAAATTCATCATGGAAAACATCATGCAGGGTATGTAAGCAAACTTAACCAAGCGATGATTGATATTGATATTCAAAAAGAACGCGTTGAGGATTTTTTTGAGAATATCAATGACTACCCACAGGTAATACGTAATAATGCAGGAGGACATTATAATCATACGGTATTTTGGTCAGTAATTAACCCCTCTTCAGTGGCTACACCAAATGAACAGCTTACAGAAGCAATAAATCATTCATTTGGTTCTCTTGAACAACTCAAGCATGAAGTACTTACTAAAGCTGCTTCAGTATTTGGGTCAGGATGGTGTTGGTTAGTTGTTGATGATAAAAGAACATTGAAGGTGGTAACCACAAAAAATCAAGATAACCCACTTATGAGTGATATTGCTGAAGGATACCCAATTCTTGGAATTGATGTATGGGAACATGCATATTATCTACAATACCAAAATAACAGGGGAGAATACTTAGATCGTATATGGAATCTCCTTAATTGGCAGGAAATTTCAAATAGGTTTGAAAACATGCCAGAATTACTTGATCTTATGTAATTAAAAAAGAATATCGTTTGATATTCTTTTTCTTTATATACAGAGCTTTTTCAGGAAAATTCTTGCATAAAAAATAATTGATGTTGTTTTTTTGGAGATAATTTGCAGGAAAGTTAGTATCGCTGATATAATGAAATTATCTTAATAATTGTTACATGAAAAACAAGGAATCAGCATGATTCTGGAGATTTTGATTGCTTAAAGTAACAATTAATAGTGTTATTAGATTTAATTATTACTGATCATGCAAATTACCCAAGTTCAAAAAAGAAATGGTGATATCAAAGATTTTGATATTCAGAAAATTATTAGCGCTATTTTCAACGCTATGCGTGAAAGTGATGCTGGTACAAGAGAAGATGCACAGAAAGTAGCAGAACTTGTACATCAGGAACTTTTAAATAGGGCAGAGATGATTCCAAACTACATTCCTAATATTGAAGAAATTCAAGATATTGTAGAAGAGGGATTAATGGTAAGTGGATATCGAGATGTAGCTAAGGCATATATCATCTATCGACAAGCCCAAGCAGCAAAACGAAAAACTAATATTTTTGAACGGAGAATTGTGTTGAAACCATATGAGTATCCTCAACTTACCAAGTACACTGATGCTATCAGACACTCATATTGGATTCATACAGAGTTTAATTACATTTCAGATATACAAGATTTCAAGGTAAATCTTTCAGATTCTGAACGAAATGCTATTAAAAATACTATGCTTGCTATTTCCCAAATAGAAGTTGCGGTAAAAACATTTTGGGGTGATATATACAAGAAGATGCCAAAACCTGAAATTGGTTCAGTTGGAGCAACCTTCTCTGAATCAGAAGTTCGTCATCACGATGCCTATTCACACCTCCTTGAAATTCTTGGTCTTAATGAAGAGTTTAAGAATCTTAAGAAGAATCCAGTTATCATGCAACGAGTTCGGTATTTAGATGAAGCACTTCGTAACGCAAAGAGCGTGAATAATGAAGACTATGCACAATCAATTATGCTATTTTCATTATTCATTGAACATGTATCTCTCTTCTCACAATTCCTTATCATCATGGCGTTTAACAAACACAAGAATTACCTAAAGGGTATATCTAATGTTGTTGAAGCTACTTCAAAAGAAGAGCAAATTCATGGAAATTTTGGAATTGAAATAATTAAAATTATTAAAGAAGAAAATCCTCATTGGTTTACCAAAGAATATGAAGATGCTGTACGTGAAATTTGTATTCAAGCCTATGAATCAGAAAGTGAAATCATTGATTGGATTTATGAAGATGGAGAACTTGATTTTCTCCCATCTGCAGTGGTAAAAGAATTTATTAAAAACAGGTTTAATCGATCACTAATAAGTATCGGTATAAAACAAGTATTCGAAGTTGACGAACAACTAATCGAACAATCTGATTGGTTTGATGAAGAAATTATTGGAACAAAACATGTTGATTTCTTTGATAAACGATCGGTTAACTATAACAAACGATCAAAAAGCATTACGAGTGCTGATCTCTTCTAACATATATGAAATGGTTAAATGAAAATAGTCGAAAGTTCTTAGAAGGAGGCTACCTTCTTCCTGGAGTAGGTCCTGAAGAACGAATTCGAGAAATAGCAGATCATGCAGAAAAGCTTTTAGGAAAAGAAGGTTTTTCAGATACCTTCTATGCATACATGGAAAAAGGTTATTACTCTCTTTCTTCACCGGTATGGTCAAATTTTGGAAGAAAGCGAGGTCTACCTATTAGTTGTTTTGGGTCATATATCGCAGATGATATGGGAAGTATTCTGTATACCCAAGCTGAAGTTGGGATGATGTCTAAGCTAGGAGGAGGTTCTTCAGCTTATTTCGGAGCGATAAGAGGGAGAGGTGCTGAAATAAAAAATGAAGGTCTTGCATCAGGAGCTGTACACTTTATGGAACTTTTTGAAACTCTCATTGGTGTAGTATCACAAGGTTCTGTGCGACGTGGACACCTATCTCCATATCTTCCTATCGAACACCCTGACATTATGGAGTTTTTGGGAATTGGAACTGAAGGACACCCTATTCAAAAACTTACCCATGGAGTTACTGTAGGAGATGAATGGATGCAATCTATGATCGAAGGGGATGAACAAAAACGAGCTCTTTGGGCAAAAGTGATTCAGGCTCGAAATGAAGTTGGATATCCATACATCATGTTCTCTGATAATGCGAATAAGAATACAGTTGATGTATATAAAGATAAGGGACACACTATTTATGCAAGTAATATGTGTTCTGAAATTATGCTCCCTTCGAATGAAGAATGGTCATTCGTATGTTGTTTAGCTTCTATCAATCTAGCTCACTATGATGAATGGAAAGATACTGATGCTGTTGAAATCCTTACCTACTTCTTAGATGCGGTAATGCAAGAATTTATCAACAAAATGGAAGTGTATCGAGATTCAGATAGAAGAGAAGATAATGATCGCTTCGAATTTATGAAAAGAGCATACAAGTTTGCTGTTGAAAACAGAGCACTTGGACTTGGAGTACTTGGATGGCACAGCCTTCTACAATCAAAGATGTTGCCTTTTGAGCACATCGAATCAATGAAGCTTAACACTGAGATCTTTAAACTTATCAAAGAACGATCATATAAAGCATCAGAACAAATGGCAAAAGAATATGGAGAACCTAAGGTACTTGAAGGATATGGAAGAAGAAATACTACCACTATGGCAGTAGCTCCAACCACCTCATCCGCATTCATTCTTGGACAGGTATCACAGGGTATTGAACCTATTTGGTCTAATTGTTATGTTAAAGATGTTGCAAAACTTAAGGTGACGATAAAAAATCCAGTACTAGAAAAACTTCTTGAAGATAAAGGATTTAATACAAGAGAGGTATGGCAAAGTATTCGTGATCATGATGGGTCAGTACAGCACTTGGATATTCTTGATCCAGAAGAAAAAGAAGTATTTAAAACCTTCCCTGAAGTAAATCAAATGAATATTATTCAACAGGCAGCTGCTCGACAACGATATATTGATCAAGGGCAGTCACTTAATATCATGATTCACCCTGATACTCCGGTGAAAGATATTAATAAGATTTACGTTGAGGCATGGAAGCTCGGAATTAAAACTCTATACTATCAACACAGTATGAACGCAGCACAGCAATTCAACAGGGAACTCCTTGTGTGTGAAAGTTGCGAGGCATAAAAAACAAGCATTTGCTTGTTTTTTATTTGATATACTAGGAATATGAAAAAAACCAATGATGAGTGGAAAAAAGAATTAACTGAAGAACAATACAGAGTACTTCGTGAGGCAGGGACAGAAAAACCTTTTTCAGGAGAATTCACTATGTTTAACAAAGAAGGAGAATATATTTGTGCTGCTTGTGGAAATAAGCTTTTTGATTCAAAAAACAAATTTCAAAGTAGTTGTGGGTGGCCAAGTTTTGATGACGTAAAAAGTTCAGAATCAGTATACACTCGCTTAGATACTTCTTTTGGTATGGAACGTGAAGAGATTATCTGTGCAGGATGTGATGGTCATTTAGGACATGTTTTTACTGATGGTCCAACAGATACTACTGGATTGCGATACTGTATCAATTCTGTTGCTCTTGATTTCAAGCCACAAGACGAATCAAGATAAATTGATATACTCTTGATATGGACACAAAGTACCTCTCTTTTGTAAATACCGTTATGGAATACTATGGGGAATATGGCCGACATGATCTTCCTTGGAGAATAAATCAAACACCATATAGGGTGCTTGTTTCAGAATGTATGCTTCAACAAACCCAGGCATATAGAGTAATACCTTTTTTTCTTAATTGGATGAAAAAATTTCCTACATGGAAATCACTTGCAGAGGCTCCACAATCAGAAGTACTGAAATCTTGGAAAGGCTTGGGGTATAATTCTCGAGCATTACGATTACAGAAATTAGCACAAATTGTTGTAGAACAATACAAGGGAAGATTGCCTAAGGAATATAAGAAACTTTTAGAATTACCTGGAATTGGTCCATATACTGCAGGAGCAATACAGGCATTTGCTTTCAATATCTATACGCCAATTATTGAAACGAATATTAGAAGAATTTTCATCTATCATTTTTTTGAGCCTGATGAAGAAGTGCATGATCGAGATATTCTTCATGTAATGGAAGATCTAGGAGATATTGAAAATCCACGAGAGTGGTATCAAGCCCTTATGGACTATGGATCTTCACTTCCTAAACAAATAGAATACAATCCGAATATTAGGAGTAAACACTATACTAAGCAATCAACCTTCAAGGGTTCAGATAGAGAGTTACGCGGAAAGATACTTTCGTTACTTCTTGAACATCAAACACTCACTCTTAAAAATTTATATACTCTTGATGAAACAAAGAGAATACAAGAAATTCTTAAGACTATGCAACGAGATGGATTTCTTTCTTTGGATAAAAAAAACGCCACCTTGTTATAAGATGACGCTAATTACTAAAGTACCCCTACCCGTAATTTATTCTGCTAAAGGTTTTAGCATAGATTTTTCATTTACTTTGTTCGAAAGAATGAATTTTCTTTCAGCTATAAGTGATAAGAACTCTTTATGAAGTTTTTCGTTCTCATGTAAAATAGAGATATTCATTTTAAATCCTGTTTCTTTAAGATCTTTAGGCAGAGTATTACCTAAAGCCTTGTACATATTAACAAGTGCCTCTTTTGCTCCTGTTTGTTTTGTTTCAAGAACTTTTTCTTTTATTTGATTTACGTTTAGTAAATCATTCTCTACAAAAAATCTTGCAGTATTTTGAGCACGGTGGATAATTTTACCCTCGTCTCTCAAATCAGTAATGAATTCCTTTGTTGAATACATATTATTTGGTTTTTAAGTTAAACGTTTCAATATATATAATAAAACTTATTACAAAATTGTCAATACTTCATACATGATAACTCATTGATGGGGTATAATAGAAATATGGATGCATTTAAACAACAATACGAAAGATTAAATCAAGAACAGAAAAAAGCCGTTGACTGTATAGAAGGACCTGTTTTTGTTATGGCTGGACCAGGGACTGGAAAGACACAAATTCTGAGTCTCAGGATTGCTAATATTCTTCAAGAAATTCCTGGTATTGAGCCAGAAAATATCCTAGCACTAACGTTCACGAATCAAGCTGCATATAATATGAGAGAACGTTTAAGTAAGTTTGTTGGACCTCAAAATGCACACAGAGTATATATATCAACCTTCCATAGTTTTGCAGAAGGAATGATAAAAAAGTATCCAGCATATTTTGAACGTTTTTCTCAATCAAGATTGATATCTTCAGTTGAACAAATTCAATTACTTACTGAACTTACACAGACTCATGGGGGATCGAGCTTCTCTGTTTTCAAGAGAAGAGAAAATACCATTAATAGCATTGCTTTTAATATTGGAAAGGTAAAAGGAGAAGCTCTTTCTCCTGACAAGTTAAGAAAGAATATTATTGATGAATATGAAGAAGAAATGGAATCTCCAGATATGTTTTATAAAAGAGCATCAGGAGATAACAAGAAGGGTGATATTAAGAAACATAAGGTCAAAACATTAGAAGATAGAAAAGAAAAAAGTTTAGCTTTTGTTGATGTATATGAAGCATATGAAGAAGCTCTTCTTTCAAGAAATTTCTATGATCACAATGACCTTATCACTTCAGTTCTCAATGAGATTAATAATGACTCATATTTCCAAGCTGAGCTTCAAGAACAATTTCAATATATTTTAGTTGATGAACATCAAGATACTAATGATGGGCAGAATGCAATTTTACATGGACTTATCGATAATCCTGTATGGGAGGGGAAGCCAAATATTTTTGTCGTTGGTGACACAAAACAATCTATTTTTAGATTCGCAGGGGCTTCACAAGAAAGCTTCACTGAATTATTCAAAAATCTTAAAGATGTAGTTACTATCTCATTACAGAAAAACTATCGATCTGATCAAAAAGTTTTAAATCATGCACATACACTTATCTCAAAGAGTGAACATCACGCAGAAGAAACACAGTTGGAAGCATTTTTTGAATATGACAGTCGCTTCGAATATCGAGAATTTTCTAATTACAAAACAGAATCACTGTGGGTAGCTTCTGATATACAAAAAAGATTCCAAGAAGGAGAAAACTTACAAGAAATTGCTATTCTTTTTAGGAATAACAAGGATATTATTGAATTAAGAACTTTACTTGAAATCTATGGGATTCCTTACCAAGACTTCACAAAGAAGAATCTACTTGAAGATGTAGATATGAAAAAACTCTTCTTACTCCTTCGATGTATATATCAACATACCGATGATGATATTGTTGCTAAGGTACTGTTCATTGATTTTCTTTCCTTTAACCTTATCGGTGTTCAAAAAGTATTGAAAGCTTTTCGTGCTCAGAGATCATCCACACTATCTCTTTTTGAAATGATTGCTGATGAAGAAAGAATGTCTTCATTATCAATTCCACAGCAAGAAATACAAAAGTATATTAGCTTTACTTCAACCGTTCTGTTGTTAAAGGGAAAGAGTGAAAATATGGATTTCGTGAGTTTCTTTTCTGAAGCTGTTCGTGAACTTGGATTCCTTTCTTACGTAGTATCAAAACCGGATTCAGCAACAGGCTTAGCAAAAGTTGAAACCCTGTTTGATGAGATTAAAAAGGAACAAGGTTCTCGGAAACTTTTCTCTATTCATGATTTTATCGAATACCTCAATGTTCTTTATGAGAATAATATTACTATGAATATCTCTAACCCTATGAATAAGGGGGTATCATTAATGACCTTTCATGGGTCTAAAGGTCTTGAGTTTGAAACGGTGTATATTATCAAAGCATTAAAAAAGAGATCTCAGGGTTCAGAAATTCACATACCTCTTGATTCATTCGTCGATGGGGATACAGAGGATGAAAGAAGACTCATGTATGTTGCCATAACCCGTGCAAAGAAGAATTGTTTAATAAGTTCATATTTGTACAATCATGAAGGGAAAGAACAATCACGATCCTTACATATTGATGAAATTGAAGAGCTATCGCATATAAGTATGGATCAATGGGAACAAGAGCATAGTAGTGCATTTGCAGATTTCTTTGGTGAATCTCATGAACAACTAACTTCACTTATCGATCAAGAATATATTCAAGAGAGATTCCTTAAATCAACATTGTCAGTTACTGCATTGAATAACTATATCGAATCCCCGTTACTCTATTTCTTTAGGAATCTTGTACTTCTTCCAGAAGCGAGAAGTCCATTTCTTGAATTTGGTAACCTTATGCACAAATCCTTAGAAAGATTTGCTAAAAAGGAATTACAGCAAATGAAAGTGCTTTCAATATCAGAACTATTAGAATCTCTTGAGCAAGAGGTACAGGAACATCCAATATATGAACAGCACTATGAAAAGGCAAAAGATGCACTCATCACATATGCAGAACATCGATTGGTTGATGAAGTAGTTCCTCTTGATGTTGAATTTAGAATACCTGCAATTTCTTTTGAATCTGATCGAGGTGAAATACGTCTTTCAGGTGCAGTTGATAAGATAAGTAGAGATGAGGATGGGTCTATCATCGTTTGGGATTACAAAACTGGACGTTCAATTTCAGACATGGATAAACATCGAAAAGAAAAACTTAAAAGACAAGCTGTTTTCTATAAAATGCTTTTGAAAAGCTATAGTGGAGGAAAATATAATCCACAAAAAGTTATTTTCGATTTTCTTGAACCTTCTAAAAAAACAGGAACCTTTGAACGATATGAATATATTGTTCAGCCTGAAGATATAGAAGAGCTGAAACAAGAAATTAATCGATTAGTTAATGATATTTTTGAAGGGACATTACTTTCTTCTGATATAGTGAGTGACAAGGTACCAAAGCAGTATCAAGATATATTAGAGATAATAAAGGGACCAAGGACTTTTGAACAAAAAACACTTTTATAGTGTTTTTTGTTGGGAATAGTAGCTAAATATTGATATACTATTGTGCATATGAATGATAAAAAAATAACAGTAGCCATTAATGGTTTTGGAAGAATTGGAAGAGCTTTTATGCGATTAGCATATGCGCAATATCCTAATATTTCAATCGTTGCTATCAACGATTTAGGAGATATCAACAACTTAGCATATCTTCTTAAATACGATACGGCACAAGGAAAAAGTGGACTTGAAGTAGAGGCAAGCAGTGATGGAGCACATTTGATAGTTCAAGGTAATGATGTGAAGATTTTTCAAGAAAAAGACCCAAGTCTATTACCATGGGGAGAACTTGGTGTGGATGTTGTTATTGAATCAACTGGTTTCTTTACTGAATATGGAAAAGCAAAACTTCACCTTGATGCTGGAGCAAAGAAGGTAGTGATATCAGCACCTGCAAAAGGAGAACAAGTTGAGGGTGTAACAGGGGCAACGGTAATTATGGGAGTTAATAATAACGAGCTTGGAACATGTAATGTTTCTTCTAATGGTTCATGTACCACCAATGCTGGTTCACCGGTTGTTTCGATTTTACATGAAACAATTGGAATTGAGAAAGCATTACTTAATACTACTCATGGATATACTTCAACACAGAGTTTAGTTGATAGTCCTGTAAAGGGTAGTGATTACCGAAGAGGTAGAGCTGCAGCACAAAACATCATTCCTTCTTCTACAGGAGCTGCTATTGCTGTTACAGAAGCAATTCCAGAACTTGCAGGTAAATTTGATGGAATTGCGTGTCGTGTACCTGTTGTTTCAGGTTCAATTGCAGATATCACTTTCTTAGCAAAGAGAAATACTACCGTTGAAGAAGTAAACGATATTCTTACTAAAGCAGCACAAGAAGATCGTTGGAAGGGAATATTCACAGTAACAAATGAACAAATTGTTTCTTGTGATATTATTGGAAACACTCATGGTTCAATTGCTGATCTTGATATGACCCGTGTTGTTGATGGAAATCTAGTTAAGGTTATGGCTTGGTATGATAACGAAATGGGGTATACCAATACGCTATTACGTCATGTTGTTGAAACAGCAAAGCATATTGCATAA
>CAZQDL010000002.1:30079-150332 GCA_964592365.1 uncultured Candidatus Saccharibacteria bacterium
GTATACCAATACGCTATTACGTCATGTTGTTGAAACAGCAAAGCATATTGCATAATTATGAATGCTTCACCTCTGAAAACTAAAGGATTCACATTAATTGAACTACTTGTGGTAGTAGCTATTATTGGAATACTTGCAACGGTGGTGCTTGCTTCACTTGGTTCTGCTCGAACACGTGCAAAAGATGCGAGAATAAGAACACTCTTAAATCAGATGCGTGTTCAAGCCGAGGTGCAGTATCTTGAAAATGGTAATTATAACGATATTTGCGAAGCAACTTCTGATTCTGGAAAGTTATATCGACTAGCATATCAAGATGCTGGATCTCACAGTGCAAACAGTATTTGTAGAGATGAAAATTCGGTATATGGTCAACATACCCTAAACACAAGTAACCCATATTCAAGTACACCAACTGGTACAGGTACCTTTCAAGGTTGGGCAGCTGAAATCAAATTGAATAATGGAAATTTCTGGTTTTGTATTGATGGAAATGGAAATATCATTGAAGCTGATACAGGGGCAGAGGCTACGGGTCGACAAAATCTTGAAACAAATAATACATGTGGAGATCAATTATAAAAACCAGTAAAAAACTGGTTTTTTGTTTATAATATCGTTACACTATGGATATGAACTACACAATACATTTAGCAACTGATCATGCTGGTTTTGAAATGAAAGAGTTTCTCAAAGATGCTCTTCTTGAACTTGGATATACCATCATTGATCACGGTGCAGATATTTACGATGAGGATGATGATTACAATGATTACATATCACTTGCTGCACAAGCAGTAGCAAATGGAGATGATGATCAACGTGCCATTATTTTTGGTGGCTCAGGACAAGGAGAAGCCATGATGGCAAATCGTTTTCCTGGAGTACGTGCAACAGTATATTATCACTTTGATCCTGAGATTATTAAAGTATCTCGTGAACATAATAATGCGAATGTACTTTCTATCGGTGCACGTTTTCTCTCAGAAGAAGAACTTATCGAATCAGTTCTCTTTTGGTTAGAGATGGAGTTTCCAGGCGAAGAGCGACATCAAAGACGTATTGAAAAATTAGATGCTTTTGAGCATGAAGAACAGTAAAATGAGTTTAACAAAAGATTTTAAACATTATATTTTTCATCATACTGATTTAAGTGTCTCTGACCGTGAATATGTACATAGAATTTTTTCTCAGAGTCATATAAAGAAGACGGTACGTATTAGTCTAATTTTATTAACCTGGACATTCTTCGCTACCTTTTTCGATTCTGCGTTATTCAGCGGGGCTATTGTTGCTTCTGCGGTAACAGGAATACATGCAATTCACTTCCTTCCGAATTTCTTATTCTTGATGGTGAATTTAGCTGCAAAACTTCTATTCATTTCTTGGTTTGATTCTGAAAAAATACTTAATACAAAAGAAAGAATATTAGCATCTCTTCCAAGTATTGGTATTATTCTATTTTTAGGTTCTGTGTTTAAGAAAGAAAAAATATTCCTTAAAGCACTTCGTGGCTATTTAGGATATGTAAGAAAAAGAGGTATAAAATCTATTCTTTCATTGTTGAATATAAAAAACATCTCTTAGGATGTTTTTTTGTTGAGGTAATCAAGAACTTCTTGAGGATGGGATAGGGGATTTACCTTAGGCCAATGCATCTCAATGTTTCCTTCAGGATTGATAAGAAATGATTCTCTGTTGATACCAATATACTTTTTACCAAACATAGATTTTTCTTTTAAGACACCATAAGCTTCTGCAATGTTTCCTTCAGGATCAAGTAATAGAGGGAAGGTAAGCTTGTGAGTATCACAAAATTTTTGATGACTTTCCTTGGTATCTTTTGAAATTCCAAGAATCTCACATTGATTATCAAGAAAATCAGAATAACGTTCCTGAAATCCTAATGCTTCAATGGTACATCCAGGTGTACTATCTTTTGGATAAAAATAGAGAAGAACATATTGACCTAGATATTTTGTTAAGGATTGTTGGTTACCTAGATTATCTAAGGTGTTGAATGATGGTGCTTTATTCATATGTTTCAGAACTAACCATATCACATTGTAGTAATTCAGATCCAAATAACGGACTAATATATACCATTCCAGCGAATGTTGAAAAAGCTGTTGCAGGAGAATCAATTATATTAATGTAATCCTTACAAACAGGTAAATCTGGATTATCAATACATTTTCGAAAATCTATATCCTCTGTTACTTCACATATGATATTAAAGAATCCTTCCTCATTACTATTCTCTACCCCGACAAAACATTTTCCATTTTCATTTTTAGTGAATTGTTTCATTACTGTATCATCTTCAGTAAGTACTGTAATTTCAGCATCTTTACACCCATTAACAAAGGCATCACCTATACATTGATATTGTTGCACACTTCCATAGTCTGGCATTGATGAATTTGATGTCGCGCTTCCTGTTACTTCACCCTGGTCATTTTTGAGTTCAGTTGTTTCAGTTTCTTGAATATAATTCAAATTTTTCATATCAAATTCTCCACAATTAAGGGCTCCTTTTGACGAAAGAGAAATATTTTCATTACTGTGTTTTATCTTAATATCTTCTTGTTTTGCTGGAACGCTAATTTCTTCTTCTATCTTAGTATTCTCCTGAGAATTTGTTACTTCATATACTTCATTTTCTTCAGCTTTATATGTTTCTGAAATCGGTTCAACATCAAAAATATCATTCTCTGGATTTTCAGGTGGAATAACAAAGTTTTTAATTTCCTGGCTAACTATTGAAGTAAGACTTTGTTCTCCTTCTAATACATAAGTATTTACCCCGTATGCTGCAGCTATGATAAGGAGGGTAGTAAAAATAATTGTTTTCATAGTTATTCTGTAGTTTGATATCTATTAATAGCTTCTTGAACATGATCTAGTATTGCTCCGCCTAAACTCGGTTCTGTAAAATCAACAATATACTTCCTAGTATCTTCAGGTAGCGCCATCACCGTTATGTTATTTTCTTCAAACCAAATAGGGTTATATACCTGAATATTTCTTGATTGAAATACTCGCATCTCACCTTCTTTTTCCTGAACATAAAGACGATATGATATTCTCGTTATGTTATTTTCTCGGGTAGTAATTTGTTCATAGGCAAGAGGAACGGTTGGAATTACTACTCCTTCTTCATATATTTTCTTTTTACCTAGTACAGGGATAATGAATGCAGGTTTTATCAGATTAAATTCCAAATCAACAAAGTAAGTATCTTCATCATTTCCTAAATACACAGTAAAGGTTTTGTTTCGTAACCATGATTCAGAAAAACGATATTTAGTTCGATCACTTTTGAATATACGTCCATCTTCTGTTTGAACATACACAATATCACGAAAATCTTCTTGCTGTTCTAGTCTCACAAATTTTGCAGTGAGAGTGATATTTCCTTTTCTCAGATTATTAATGGTACTGTTTCGTATTATTTTTTTTATACCAAAAAAAAGAATTACAGTGATAATTAAAATTAAAATAATGAATACTTCCATGTAATACATGATATCACGAATATTCACATAGTTTGATATACTATATCTATGCAGAAAGAAATTATTCCGGCAGTTATGCCGTCATCAATACATGATATTGAATCAGCAGCTATTTCAGTGAGGCATGTAGCACAAACCATACAACTTGATCTTATGGATGGAAAGTATGTACCTGAAAGTACTTGGCCTTTTACCACTATGGGTAATCATGATCTTGAAATGGCAAAGAAGGGTGATTTTGAATTAGCACTTTGGGAAGAACTTAACTACGAACTTGATCTTATGGTTGCAAAACCTGAAGAAGATCTAGAAACCTATATTTCTCTTGGAGCGTCAAGAATCATCTTTCATTTTGGATCAGTTCATCGTTGGGACAATATCCAGAATCTTGATCCTGTAACACGTAGTTTTCTTGAGATTGGAGTTGCGGTAACCATATATGATGATTTAGATAAAGTCTTTCCCCTTATTGAAAACAAGGTTGTTGATTTCATTCAGGTAATGGGAATAGCTCGTATTGGATTTCAGGGGGAACCTTTTGAACCAAAATGCTTAGCATTGATTCATCGTATTAAAGAACAATACCCTGAACTTCCAATAAGTATTGATGGAGGTGTAAGTGAAGATACAATACCTCTACTTAATGAAGCTGGAGTAACTCGATTCGTATCAGGTTCAGGAGTATTTGGATATGGTATGGCTGATGAGAATGTTGAATATTTCTATACACTCGTGGAATAACATAAAAAGCTCGTTTGAGCTTTTTATGTTACCCCAACCATTTCTCTACATGTTTGACTACATGTTTCTTGTGTCTTTTCTCTACAATCATCGCATTGTAGAAATAACTTATTACATTGAGTATGTGAACAGTTGATATGAAGATCACAAGGAGCACCACAATCTTCACATGAGCTGATAATATCACCTGAAATTTGTTCCCTTGTTCTTCCATCGAATACAAAGTTTGCTCCGATAAACTTATTCTCTAAACCTTCTTGTTCTACTTGATGCTTGTATCCAATAATTCCTCCATAAAGTTGATGGACTTTCTTGAAACCTTTTGATTTTAGGTAGGCTGATGCCTTCTCACATCGAATTCCTCCAGTACAGTAAAGAAGAACGTTCGCATCTTCTTTTCCTTTAAGTGTTGATACTACTTCAGGAAGTTCTTCTCTGAAAGTTTTTACTTGTGGAGTAATAGCATTTTTGAAATGACCAATATCAGATTCATATGCATTTCTCATATCAACGACGATACTATCTTCAGCATCCATTGCTTCGTTAAATGAGCGAGCATCAAGGTGAGTCCCTACATTTGAAATATCATAATCATCGATATTTAGTCCGTCTGCAACAATCTGTCTTTTTACCTTTATATGTAATTTCCAAAAAGATTCTCCTTGATCTATTCCGATTTTGAAGGGAACATCTTTAAAGAAGGTAATGGAATTAAGATATTCCTTAAACTTTTCAAAATTATGTTCAGGGATAGACATCTGAGCATTGATTCCTTCTTGGGCAAGGTATATTCTTCCAAGACATCCAAGACCTTCAAAATCTAAGTACAGAGTATCCCTAAGATCATGTACTTCATCTGAAGTACCTAGATTAATATATTTATAAAAAGAGATGGTAATCCTTTTGAAATGTTCTGAACGAAGTTTTTCTATAGCCTCTTCTCTTGAAAGACGATTTAACAGCCACCGATCTTCTTTTTTTGTAGGTCTTTGTTGCATTGTTAAATCGTATCGCATGTACCATATTTTTCAACATAAATGCCACAACGTTTGATTATGAGCATATCATTCTTTGATTTGGTATACTAGATGTATGACAGATCAACAGTTACAAAGTCTTCAATTGAAGGCGAACGATATTCGTATATCAATAATAGATATGCTTGAGGATGCAGGGTCAGGACATACTGCAGGACCTCTTGGTATGGCTGATATATTTAGTGCCTTTTATTTTCATATTTTACATCATGATCCAAAAAATCCTGATTATGAAGATAGGGATAGATTAATTCTTTCAAATGGTCATATTGTTCCTGTACGATATGCAGCTATGGCTCATGCTTCATATTTTCCATTAGAAGAACTCTCTACATTACGAAAATTTGGTTCACGATTACAGGGGCACCCTGAACGTCATGCACTTCCTGGAGTTGAAAATACTTCAGGTCCTTTAGGTACAGGTTTAGGGCAATCTGCAGGAATAGCTTATGCTGCACGCATGGATGGCAAAAAGTTCCATACTTTTTGTTTAACAGGAGATGGGGAATTGAACTGTGGAAATATTTGGGAATCAGCAATGTTTGCTTCACATCATAATCTTTCAAACCTTACCGTTGTGGTTGATAGGAATAACATTCAGATTAATGGAACAACTGAAAGAACTATGAGATTAGAACCATTGGCTGATAAATGGAAATCTTTTGGTTGGCATGTTATTGAGGTTGATGGTCATAACATTGAAGCTTTTGTAGATGCTGTAAATCAAGCAAAAGCAATTCAAGAAAAACCAACCTGCATTATCGCTCACACTATTCCTGGAAAGGGAATATCTGAAATTGAAAATGAATACGAATGGCATGGGAAACCACCAAGTACAGAAGAAGAGCAAAGATTTTTGAAAGAATTAAGAAGCCTGCGAGGTAGGATAGAAGCAGGACATACAGATTAATATGATACATAAAGAATTAGCGTTACATCCTCAGATTTTCAATACTGAGATGTTAGAAAAAAAAGCAACACGAGATGGATATGGAAGAGGTTTAGTTGAAGCAGGAAAGCGAAATGACAAGGTTGTTGCATTATGTGCAGATCTTGCTGAATCAACAAGAGCTTTATGGTTTAAAGAAGCATTCCCTAATCGATATATTGAACTTGGAGTTGCTGAGCAAAATCTAGCAGCAGTTGGTTCTGGTATGGCTAACTATGGGAAAATACCATTTATCATGTCATATGCAGCATTTTCACCTGGAAGAAATTGGGAACAAATTCGTTCAACTATTTGTTTAAATAATGTACCTGTGAAAATTATTGGATCGCATGCAGGGGTGTCAGTTGGTCCAGATGGAGCAACCCATCAAGCCTTAGAAGATATTGCTCTTACTCGAGTACTACCAAATATGACTGTGGTTGTTCCTGCTGATGATGAACAGGCATACAAGGCAACACTTGCAATAGCAGAAAATGGGAAACCCACATATCTTCGATTGGCACGTGCAAATACTCCAGTATTTACTACAAACTTAACTCCATTTGAAATTGGAAAGAGTCAGTTGGTATATGACAATCCTGAAGCAACTATTGGAATTATCGCTTGTGGTTCACTTGTATATCAATCAATCCTTGCAGCAGAATCTTTACAACAAGAAGGAATACATGTTTCTGTTTTAAATTTACATACGATAAAACCAATTGATGTTGAAGGTATCGTATCATTTGCTACTCATATGAAACATATTGTTACGGCCGAAGAGCATCAAATTAATGGGGGAATGGGTTCAGCTGTAGCTGAAGTACTATCACAACATAAGCCAAAGAAAATGTCATATATCGGAATGCATGACAGGTATGGAGAATCAGGAAGTCCTGATGAACTACTTAAGTATTTTGGTATGACAAAGGATGGAATTATTGAGCATATTAAAAACGAAGCCTAGGCTTCGTTTTTAATATGATTTTTGATATACTTCCTCGTATGAAACCAAAAGGATTCACCTTAATTGAATTATTGGTAGTAGTAGCTATTATTGGAATACTTGCAACGATAGTATTAGCATCGCTAGCAGATGCACGAACTAGAGCACAGGTAGCTCGAGCAAGAGCTGAAATGAGAGAAATATATACCCTCATGGATACTGCTCGCATTTTTGAAGGTACAACATTAATGGGAGTAACAGGTTCAGGGTGTACTCATTGTAGTAATGCCTGGAATACCTCAATTGATAGGATAGTAACTAAAGCTGATCCTACCGCTACAGATGGTTCACGATTCTATACTGATGTTTGGGGTAGCCCATATTATCTTGATGAAAACGAAGGTGAAATTACCACAAACCTTTGTAGAGTAGATGGATTCAGGTCTCGTGGACCTGATAAGGCATTAAGTACCACAGACGATATCTCTTATCCGATACCTTTTTCACTACCACAATGTCTCTAACATCAAAAACAAAAGGATTTACTCTCATTGAACTACTCGTAGTAGTAGCCATCATTGGAATATTGGCAACCGTGGTGTTGGCATCACTTGGAAGTGCACGGGAAAGAGCCCAAGATGCAAAGATTAAGGCACTTATGAATCAAATGAGAGTCCAAGCTGAACTTTTCCAATTGGAATATGGATCTTTTCATGGAACACAAACTTCAGGACAGTATGATGATTCAATAAATGAATGTTTGTTTTCTAAATTTGATACTACTGTTTTTGATGATGGAACCGCAAGGAGTATTAGTCCGCTTGTAGCTCAAGTCACAGGAATTACCAGCAGGATGACAGTGCGAATTAGATGTGCCGTGGGAG
The DNA here is from genome assembly GCA_964592365.1 of uncultured Candidatus Saccharibacteria bacterium. Classification (GTDB taxonomy): domain Bacteria; phylum Patescibacteriota; class Minisyncoccia; order Phycocordibacterales; family UBA1006; genus UBA1006. The sequence goes on from CAZQDL010000002.1 coordinate 38,134, forward strand.
GGAGTATAGCAGACAGCTGGGCATTTAGTGCTCCTTTGTTTAATCCAGCTTCAGGAACTACCGGTTGGTGTGTTGATAGCTCTGGAAATTCAAAGGCAGTGAATATTGATTTTACAACATTTGGGCAAGAGCTTGGAATACCTCCTGCATTAGTAGATTGTCCATAAAAAAACGAAGCTTAGGCTTCGTTTTTGCTTTCTGGTTCAAACAATCCTTGATAGTCAATTTTTGATCCAGAATTTTTAAGAAAAGTTTTTAGTTCATCTTCTAGATATTCAATTTTTGAAATGAGAACTTTTTGAGCTTCTTGGTTTTCTTCTAGCTTAAGAACTTCCTGAGTCAAATCGTCTATCTCCTGGGTAAATTCTTTGTAGGTAGCAAAGATTTCTCGTTCCACTTCAGATTTGTTTAACAACATCATTGTTTCTATTTCCTTCCTTGATTGTAATTGTTCTAAATTAGGTATTGATTCCATATTATTATATTTTTTGAGCAACATAATGCTCTGGTTTATTTCTAAGAAAATCTTCTAATTGTTCTTTTGTTAAAAGACCTTCTTGGGCTCCTATATATTGTACTACATTCATGGAATTAATTGGTCCCCATGACAGTGCTTCTTCTACAGATTTCCCAGCTGCGATTGCTGCTGTGAAGGTTGAAGAAAACGAGTCTCCAGCACCAGTTCTTTCAACAGGAGGTTTTGGATCAGGGTAAATAGGGTGGAACCAATATTGATCGGTATATGAATCATATGCATACGCACCATCTGGTCCATCAGTAACACATACAATTTTTGGTCCAAATGCATGAATGTTTTTCATAAGAACTTTTACATCAGTTTCTTCTGTATCAAGAATTTTTTGTGCTTCTTCTACGTTACAAAAAAATATTTCTGTAGCCTCATATACATTTTTAAGCTTTTCAGGTCCAAGATTAATTTGAAATGTTCCAGGTTGAAATGCCATATTAATTCCATGTTCTTTCACCCATGCTGCAATATCTTGATGGTACTGCATAGAATTTTCTCCTACTGAACTGAAGTATACCCAAGATGGTACTACTTCTTGTACTTGTTTCTTCAAGTCATAGCTATATTCCTCATGTTTGATAAGGATAGTACGTTCTGCTTGAAAAGAGAGAACATAGTGATAGTTAGTTGTTTTTCCTTCTTCGGTGGTTACCAATGAAGTATCAACACCTTGTTCTGTAAGAGCATCTAAACACTCTTTTCCAAAATCATCATCTCCTACGTGAGTCATAACGGCTGAATGAAGACCTAATCGTGCTGCTGATACTGAAGCATTAGGAGCATTTCCTACAGCCTTCACCACCTTCACACTTTCGTATGGAAGTTTTTCTCCAAAACGCATTTCAAGCATAGTAACTCCGTTTTCTACTTCAATTTCTGCTTCCTTTAATTTGATAAAAGCATCAATGACAATATCTCCAATGGCTAAAAAATCAATTTTTGAATTATTCATATGTTTTCAAGTATATCACATGAGGTATGTGATATACTGTTTTGTATGAAAACATTACGACAATATATTATCGAGGCGCAGGAGAATAAGCAGGCTATTGCACATTTCAATGTTGCAAATTCAGATATGCTTTTAGCAGTCTTCAATGCTGCAAAAAAGGTATCAGGAGAATATGGTTCACCTATTCCTTTAGTAATAGGGGTAAGTGAAGGGGAAAGAGATGCTTTTGGGGTAACTCAGTTCGTTGATTACGTGATAAGTTTACGAAATGAACATGATTATCCAATATTCACTAATGCTGATCACACGTATAGTGTTGAACGTACAAAAGAAGCAATTGATGCAGGTTTTGATATGGTTATCTATGATGGAAATGAGGTAAGTAAAGAAGAAAATCTTAGAAATACTAAAGAGGTAGTAGCCTACAAAAATGAAATTAATCAAGATTGTTTGGTTGAAGCTGAATTTGGATATATTGGTTCAGGATCAAGTATTAAAGATGAAATTCCAGATGGGGTATCAGAAGAAACCATGACAAAACCAGAAGAAGCGAAAGAATTTGTTACGCAAACAGGAATTGATCTACTTGCACCTTCAGTAGGGAATGTTCATGGAATGGTAAAGTCTGGAAATCCAGCTCTTGATCCTAAGAGAGTTTCAGATATTCTGCTTCTTACACAAACACCATTAGTATTACATGGTGGATCAGGTTCTTCAGATGAAGACATTGATGCTGTAATTGATGCAGGTATCTCAATGATTCACATTAGTACTGAATTACGAGTTGCATACAAGGAGGGTCTCCAAAAAGGTCTTCACGAATTTGATAGTCTTGCACCATACAAGTATGCACAATATGCAATGTCACAAGTTCAAGAGATTGCAGAACAAAAACTTAGAAGATTTTTTAGAGTCTTTTAGTGTAAATATGGTATCTTGACAAAGTTCAAATAGTTGTGGATAACTAATTGACATATTGTCTGGATGACATACTCTTTATCTTAGCTCTCCGGTATCGGGGATTTTTGTTTGAAAGAACATACGTCCTTGCTACTGCTGTGAGTGTATATATTGATACGGAGTTGATGGAGCACATACCATCATTTATGACGAAATTTACACATACAACTATTACAAAACCACTACAGCATCCAGTGTATAAGATTGCGGTACTGGTATACATTATTTACTTTATTTTTTCACCAAACGTGTTTGCGCAAACTGTGCAAGCTCCAGATGAATTACAGGTTCAACAAATTCTTGAAGAAGAAAAAGAAACTGAAATTGATCCACGAGTGGAAAAAATTGAAGCATATTACAAGACTCATAATCTACCCCTTGCAGCTTACGCTCAGGAATTCGTAGATGCAGCTGATACCTATGGTATTGACTGGCGATTACTACCAGCGATTGGATTCATTGAATCAACAGGAGGAAAGTTCGCATGTAAAACAGCTACGTATAGTCCGTTTGGTTGGGGGTCATGTAAGATTAACTTTGATTCCTACGAGCATGCCATTGAAGTGACCGCTATGAACTTAGGGGGACACAACCCAAGAACTGCTCACTATTACAAGGATAAAACCTTGAAAGAGAAGTTATACGCATATAACTCAGTTATTCCAACGTATCGTCAAAAGATTTTACGTGAGATGGAAAAAATTGAGGGATAAAAAAATACCGGAGCAATCCGGTATTTTTATATTGCCAGTTTGTACCGAACTGACGTTTTTGCTTTCAAACGATCGATTGTTTTTTGAAGTTGTGACTGTGTCATTTTGTTTCGAAATCTTCTTTCTTTAACAATATCTCTTTCAGGACCTCCTCTTCTGATGAGGACCCAAGAGAAATCATCTGATTCTCCATGTTGTGCGAAATCAACATAGAAATTAACTTTTTCCTTCCTGTTGAAAATTTTCAGTTTTGAAAAAAAATTATCTTTTTCTCGTTCGCTTATTTTTTTTGAAGGTAATAATTCCTTGGTAAGTTTGCTAAGTGCTTCCATTTTCTAAGGTTTTTATTTTGAAAATATTATACATTATATAAATATATTAAGTCAATATTTGTTCAGGTAAAAATTGATACACTTGAATCTATGAATATTCCTGAACATGCATATATTGAAGAGGATGTACTTCTGGTACATAAGCCAGTAGGTATGAGTTCTTTTGATGTAATTAGAAGATTACGACCTATCCTTGGTATACGAAAATTAGGTCATGCAGGAACCCTTGATCCATTAGCTCATGGCTTGATGATTATTGGAATACAATCTGGAACTAAAAAAATGGATGATTATCTTAAACTTCCTAAGGTATATACAGCATCAATTATTCTTGGAAAATCTACAACCACAGGTGATCAAGAAGGTGAAGTTCTTGAGGAAAAAGCAGTTATCAAAGCAGATATAAAGGCAAATGATTTAGAAGCAGTAGTTTTGGGTATGCAAGGAGAACACTCACTTACCGTTCCTATTTATTCAGCGATAAAAGTAGAGGGAAGACCTTTATATTGGTATGCAAGGAATAATCAAGAGCCACCATACATACCCAAAAAGCCAATGAACATTGAAAGTATTCAACTGCTTGATCACTATAAATCAGGAGATACGTATATCGTATCTATTCGCTTTGAAGTGAGCTCAGGAAGTTATATCAGGACGCTTGCAGAAGAATTTGGAAAGAGAATGGGATACCCAGCATCTCTTAAATCATTGTATAGGGTTTCAATTGGCCAGTATCAAGATCAACATGCATACCGATTATTAGAGAATGACTAGTGTGATATACTAATAGTATTACAAGTAACAAAAAACATGTATGAATATTTTTTTTCAGGCAAGAAACATTGATATTAATCAATCCTCAAAAGAGGGTATGGCAAATAGGATGTATGGATTAAATAAATTCTTTTCTCCACATGCACGTGCCTTTATTGATGTAGAAAAAACAAGAGCAAGTCACAATGGTCACGACCTTTACTATGTTTCAATTCACATTGAAGATGGAAAAGACCGATACTTTACCGAAGATTATCAAGAAAATATAAGAAAAAGTTTTGATCATGCTTATGGTGAAATATTTAGACTCGTGAGAGACGATCGAAGTAAATCAAGAAGTCTTGCTAAAAAAGCAGGTGCACAATTAAAAAAAATATTTAAACGAGGATAATTACATTATGAAACCATTAATAACGTTATTCGTACTGATAGCTGTTGCTTTGGGACTACAAGCATTGCTACCTCAGAATCAAGAAGATACGAATATTATCAATACTAATCAGGAAACTATGAAAGCAATCATTACCACAACAAAAGGAGAAATCGAATTAGAACTACTTACTGATTTAGCACCAAATACGGTAGCAAATTTTGTAAATTTAGCAGAACAAGATTTTTACAATGGAGTTAAATTCCACCGAGTAATCAGAGGATTTATGATTCAAGGAGGTGATCCACTTACCAAAGATGATGCATCTATCGATCTATGGGGAACAGGAGGTCCTGGATATACCTTTGAAGATGAAATTCATCCAATGAATGAGAATAAGGTAGGGACTATTTCAATGGCTAATGCAGGTCCAAATACTAATGGTTCTCAATTCTTCATTAATACGGCAGATAACGATTTCCTAAATGACAAGCACACTGTTTTTGGAAGAGTAATCTCAGGAATGGATGTAGTGTCAGCAATTGAATCAGTACAAACAACGCCAGGATACGATCGACCAGTAGAACCAATATCTATTATCAGTATAATCATTGAACAATAATATGGACTTTGAAAAAATGGAAGCGCGAACATCAAAGCAGATGCTTGAAGAACTTGAAAGAGATATTGCAGAAGCAAAAACTCATGCAAGTGATGTAAAAAAGGTATAAGAAAGTGAAAAAGCAACATTTACCAGAGAAAATATGCATTATCTGCAATAGGCCATTCTCCTGGCGAAAAAAATGGGAACGAAGTTGGGAAGAAATACGATATTGTAGTAAATCATGCAAAACAAAAGCACCTCGTTAGGTGCTTTTGTTTTGCAAATATTGCTGATATGACATTTCATTTTTTCCTTCAGGTATAACAGAGATAATATTGAATTTCATTTCTGTACATTCCGCTTCAGTAACCTTTATTCTTTTTCCATTATCAAAGAAGAATACGCCAGGCCATCGTTTGAATGCTTTATATTTCCTTATCTTTTCGATATCAGTATCGTTACTAATATTACCATCAGATTTTTCTATCTTGTAACAATAGCTTGCTTTGTCGTGATCTTGTTCTTTTGGTGATATTTCACCTGAAACCCAAGGAACAATAGTGGAAGCAAGTAATGTTCCTCCGTGGATTGAAAGTTTTTCAAAGAGGGTATATTGATCATCATCTGCTTGAATTGGAAGTATTTCTTGAGTGATAATAGGGCCATGGTCCATTTTCTCATCCATAAGCATAATGGTTGATCCAGTTATTTCATCACCTGCTTTTAATGCAGATTCAATAGGTGAGGCTCCACGATATTTAGGTAATAATGAAGTATGTACATTCAATGTTCCATATTGAGGAATATCTAGAATATCCTTCTTAAGGATGTATCCATATGCAGCGACAATATTGAGATTGATATTTTTCTCGTTAAGTATTGAAGCTATTTCAGATGGATTGTGTGGTTGAATAACTTTAATATTGTTTTCTAGTGCCCATTGTTTTACAGCACTGTAGGTAATGACTTGTTTTCTGCCAACTTTTTTGTCAGGAGCTGTGACAACGATTGTTGGGAGTAAGGCATGTTGTTTGAGTACCTGAAGTATATTTGCTGAAAACTCAGGAGTTCCAAAAAAAGCAAAAGATATATGATTCATATTATTCTTGTGATTGATTAATTTCTTGTTCTGTCATATCTCTTACATTACGTGCTTTGTCTACAAAGAGGATTCCATGGAGATGATCAGTTTCATGTTGAAAGATATGTGCTAGAAGACCAGATGCTGTTTCTTCAAATAGCTCTCCTTTCTCGTTATATGCACGAATACTGACTTCAACATGTCGCTTTACCTGACCCAATTTCCAGCGACAAGAAAGACATCCTTCATCTAACCATTTTGTCTTTTCAGATTCATAGGTAATTTGAGGGTTGATATATACCAAATTATGGTTTTCTGCTTTTTCAAATATACCAGGAGAAACAACAAAAATCTGCAATGATATTCCAATTTGTGGTGCAGCTAAGGCAACACCATCTTTTTGTGTAGCTAATGCTAATTTCATTTCTTTGATTGCGTGTTGAATTGAAGCTGACCCAATTTCTTCTGTCCTTACGTAATGTGCTACTTTCCGTAATACTTCATTTCCTTGTTGTACAATTGCTTTCATGCTTCTAGTATAACGGTAAGTAGTGAAGGTTCAAGTAAAATAACAGCAGAAAGTGCTGTTATTTTAGTTGCTTGATATATTTCTTTAATTCAGATATTGTGACAATATCTTGTTTCCTTGTCTCTAAATTTCTAACTATTACTGTTCCATCAAGAGCTTCTTTTTGACCAAAGATGATAGAGTAGGGAATTGATAGTTGTTCTGCATTTGCAAGTTGAGCACTTAGAGAATCTTTAGAAAGAGAGTGTTTTATCGGAATATTGAGTTCTCGTAATACTTCAATTATTCCAAGAGCTTGTGCACGAGCTTCAAAACCTAATTGGATAAAATAGAATTTTGCAGGTTTCCTAATTTTAGGACTGAAAGCATGTTCATCTGCTATTTCAAGAATCCTATCAACACCTAAGGCTAATCCAACAGCTTCAACGTTCTTGTTATGTCCCATTGCTTTTGCAAGTCCGTCATATCTTCCTCCACCACCTAAAGCTAATACTTTTTCATTCTCATGTGTCGCAACTGTGAAGAATTCAAATACAGTGTGGCTGTAATAATCAAGACCTCGCACTAAGGTGTGATCGATTTCATAGGGTATATTACTTGCATCTAAGTATTCAAGTACTTTTTTAAAGTGTTGCTTACTTACCGTGTTGAGTGTCGATAACAGTGTTGGAGCTTCTTTGTTAACAAGCATTGTTTTAGGATCCTTTGAATCAAGAATTCTCAATGGATTAGTCACCATTCTTTCTTGATCAGCTTCACCTAATTTTTCTTTGTGTTTTTTGTAATATGAGACTAACTCTTTAAGATATTGCTTCCTGTTATCTGCATCTCCTAAGGTATTTATCCTCACTTGAATTTCTTTTCCGGTTTCTTTGAGTATTTGATAACCAGTTTGAATAACAATGGCATCTAATACTTCTTTTGGGGAACCAAGTACTTCAAGACCAAATTGATAGAATTGTCGATATCTTCCTTTTTGTGGTCGTTCATGACGAAAGAAAGGTCCACCATAGTATAGAAAGATTGGTTGGGGTAATGAACCCATCCCGTGCTCTATGTATGACCTCATAACAGAGGCAGTCCCTTCTGGTCGTAACGAAAGCACATCACCTCCTTTGGTAGTGAATGAATACATTTCTTTGACCGCATCATCATCGGCATCTAATCCTTTAAGAAAAACACCAGAATTTTCAAGAACTGGTGTTTCTATTCCAGAAAAACCATAATACACAGCAATTTCTTGAGCTTTCTCAAAGAATCCTTGTTTTTTGTAGAAATCATCACCCGCAATATCACGCATACCCTTTGGGGTTTGAAGGAGATCTTTTGTTGTTTTTTCTTTACCCATATTATTCAATTACTGAAGTTACTTCATGGTTATGTTCACCAGGGTGCATACCAATTCCAGAGAGAGGGAACAGTCTTAAGAATGTTTTTCCGATAATTCTATCTTCTGTAAGTACTCCCCATGATCGTGAGTCAGAACTTGCGTTCCGATTGTCTCCCATTACAAAGTACTCATCATCAGAAAGTGTCCATTCACCATAGGTTGAATATTTTTTCGTTAAATATGGTTCATCAAGAACAATTTCAGTTCCATCTTTTTTGATGGTAATGGTAGATCCTTGTAAATTAAGGGTTTCTCCTGGAAGTCCAACAACTCGTTTGATAAGGAAACGTTTGTCATCCGAAGGAAATCTAAAAACAATTACATCTCCACGTTCTGGATTACTATTCCTATAACTTATCTCATCAATTATCAAATAATCTCCATTTGCAAGAGTAGGATGCATTGATTCACCATTTACAATGAAAGGTTGAGCAACAAACATTCTAATTGGAATAACAATGATAAATGCAATAAATGCAAATCTTAGGAGTTCAAAGAATTCTTGTCTTTTTGTTTTCTTCACTATATTCATGGTAACATCATATCATATGAGAAATAAACGAACTAATTGGCTATTTGGAATAATTATTATTGTTTCTGCACTAGCTTTTTTCTTTTTTCCACGATCCATATCAAATAATTTTCAAGGATATAGTATTAAAGAAGTTACTTTCGAAGAAAATATGTTTAGCATGTGGGTTGCAGATACTCCTGTAAAACGATCACTAGGGCTTTCGGGAATTTCAAAACTTAACGCTCATCAAGGGATGATTTTTGTGTTTACAGAAGAAAGTAATTATCCATTTTGGATGAAAGATATGCTCATCCCATTGGATATCATTTGGTTAAATGAACAGAAAGAAGTTGTGTTTGTAAAAGAAAATGCAATGCCAGAAGATTATCCAAGTAGTTATATTCCTGATACTAATGCTTTGTATGTTATTGAAGTGCGCGAAGGGACGATACAATCATTGAATATTGAAATAGGGGATTCATTTGAATTGTAAAAGCATTCACATTGTAATACAATCATAAGTATGAAATCAAAAGGATTTACCCTCATTGAACTACTCGTAGTTGTTGCTATCATTGGAATACTTGCAACTGTGGTTCTGGCTTCACTTGGAAGTGCGCGAGCAAAAGCAAAAGACGCTGCGGTAAAAGCTGGACTTATGAGTTTTAGAAATCAGGCTGAACTCCGATATTTAACTGACGGAAATTATAATAATATCTGTAATTTCAATCCAAATAGCGAAACTCTTAATTTATTCATAGATACTCTTTCAAAGAATGGAAGTGCGAATAATTCTGCCAGTGTATGTATCGATACTAATTCAGAATATTTTGCAACAGTTTCAGCACCGACAGCGGGTTCTAATTACGGTAATTCTGTAGGCCCAGATGCTTGGTTAGCTACTATTTCATTAAGCGATGGAACTTGGTTTTGTGTTGATTCAGAAGGCTTTTCTGAGGTAGTTTCTGGAAGAAGAAATGATAATGTAAATAATAATTGTGCATTGTAACTCTGAGTATTACATATGAAAATAAACAGCTATTAGCTGTTTATTTTCATATGTTTGTATCTATAAGCCGGATTCTGTAATCGATGACTATTTATCTTGATTTCTTGTTGCCAAGAAATTCTTTGCGGCACGAATGCTCAAAGGCAAACTCGACCTTGCATACTGGTAAGGGTTTAGCCGTTTCACTGTATTGTTACCAATACACTATCCCTAAGAAGGGTTCCTCTCCTTTCGGATTAGACGTCTCTGCTCGCACCTCTTGAATTACTTCAGACGGGGGTTACCCGCTACCGTACTCCTTATATAAATAAGGGTATGTCCGGACTTTCCTCACACGTGGTGCAGTCATCCGATACAAACAATATAAGACTATGATGTTTTAAAGATAAAGCAAGGATATTAACAAGTTGGATCATTTGTTGCGAATGAGTGACGAGTTGTAGTAGTAATTGCAGATCCTGAGCTATCAACACAAAACCATCCAGGACCATTGAGTTTTACCGTTGCTAGCCATGCTGGTGTGGTAAAAACTGTTCCATTTGTTTGTGCTGGTTCAGGTGCTGAACTTGGGTCATAGTAACCACCATTGGTATCTCTACATGCATTATTTACGGTTCCACTATCTCCTGACTTATAAAAAGCTTCTCTAAATAGCTTTCCAGATTCTGAATCTGGATCACAGACTGTGTTGTAGCTTCTTGTGTATGCATATTGTGTTTCAGCTTGCACAAGCATTTGTGAAAGAGATGTTTTGATAGCTGAGTCAGCTGCATTTGTTTTGGCACCACCTAATGATGCTAATACTATCGTTGCAAGTATTCCAATAATGGCAACAACTACTAATAGTTCGATAAGGGTAAATCCTTTGGTTTTCATATATGCCAATTATATATGAACACACAGCATCTTGCTATTCCATATACCTTACGTATCATAAAGATATGACCTTTCATGTTATTACTATTTTTCCTCAACTCTTTGATTCATATTTAAGTGATTCAATTCTTAAACGTGCTATTTCTGAAAAAAAAATAGTTGTTAAATTTTATAATCCAAGAGATTTTACTAAGAATAAACATAACAAGGTTGATGATGTTCCATATGGTGGGGGACCAGGCATGATTATGCAAGTTGATCCAATAATAAGAGCATACAAGAAGGCAAGAGGTCGAAGCGAAAAGAAAAAGTTTAAAACAATCATCCTTTCACCAGGAGGTGAACTGTTTTCAACAAATTATGCAAAAAAATCTGCAAAAACTTACACTGATATTATCCTTATCTGTGGACGCTACGAGGGTATTGATTCACGGGTAAAGAAAATAACTAAAGCACAAGAGGTATCTATCGGTGATTATATTCTAACTGGAGGAGAACTTGCGTCTATGGTTATCATTGACTGTATTGCAAGACAAATTCCAAGTGTACTAGGGAATAATCAGTCACTTGAAGAAGAAAGAATATCTTCTCATGAAATGTACACTCGACCAGCAATATATGAGCATGAAAAAAAGAAGTACAAGGTTCCAGATGTGTTAATGTCAGGTGATCATAAGAAAATTGATGAATGGCGAAGCCAACACTAGTTATTTACTAATTAATTTTACGTGTTAAAATAATAATCGAAAACTTAAACTTTGTATTATGAAAAAAAATTTAGCTATTGCTATGATTAAAAACATTACAATTTCATCACGTTCTGGTGACTACAGAAAACTGTATTTCACAAGAAGAAAAACTTTTTAATAACCTTAAAAACATAAAAAGAGCCTGTTTCAGGCTTTTTTCTTGACCTACCTTAAAAAATGATTAATATCAGCTTTAACTAAAACGATTGAGTTACTGCTGGGTTTGGTTGCTGTTATTAGATTCCAACATGGTGAGTATGTCTGCTTACATAATCACTATTTAACTACATATATATTGCCAGGGTTTTTCTCTGGTTTTGTTACGTTATGAAAACACGCGAAAAGAAGTACTTTTCAAAGTACAAGAAACCGCTGATTGAAATTCCTGACTTGGTTGAAAACCAAGTTGCTTCATATGAAGATTTCATCACCAAAGGACTGAAAGAAGCTATCTTAGAATTCTCCCCTATATCAGATTACTCAGAAAAAAAGTTTGACTTAGCATTTCTAGGTTTTGACATTCAAGAACCTGAATTTGATGAGTACTATGCTCGAGAGAATAAAGAAACATATCAAGGAAGATTAACTGCAAAAGTTAAACTCCACAACAAGTCACTTGATTCAAGTAAGGAAGAAGAAATTTTTATTTCTGAAATTCCTTACATGACTCCTCACGGTACTTTTATCATTAACGGAATTGAACGAGTTATTGTTCCTCAGTTAGCAAGAAGCTATGGGGTATTTTTTACCGATGAAGAAACAGCAAAAGGAACCTTTTATGGTGCAAAAATCATTCCTGCTCGAGGAGCTTGGATTGAATTTGAATCAAGTAAGGATGGAGCTGTGTATGTTCGTATCGACAAGAAACGAAAATTCCCAGTAACTTCATTGTTAAGGATTTTTGGTTTGGAAACAAATCAAGAAATTACAGAATTTTTTGCAAAAGATGAAATCGTTGCAAAACAAATTGCCCAGACACTAGCTCAAGACAAAACACAGAATAAGTTATCAGCATATGCTGATGTATATCGAAGGATTCGAGATGGGGAAGTTGCTTCACCTGAAGCACTAGAAGAGTACTTCACTGCTATTTTTGGTGAAACCCTTTATGACCTCTCAGAAGTTGGACGATATCACTTTAATAAAAGATTTGACCTTAAGCTTCCTAAGAAAGGAGGATCATACGATCAAACTCTTTCACTTGAAGATATCAAAATAATCGTAACTAAAATTGCACATCTAAATGCTGATCCATATGCACAAGCAGATGATATTGATCACTTAGGATCTCGACGCGTTCGTTTCGTTGGGGAGCTTTTGGAACAAAAAGTTCGACAGGCAATGTCACAAATGAAGCGAAATATTAAGGATAGAATGTCTACTATTGATAGTGATAACGTAACAGCCGTTAACCTTATCAACCCACGACCATTTCAGGCTCGTGTAAAAGAATTTTTCGCAACCAACCAGCTATCACAATACATGGATCAAGAGAATGCTCTTTCTGAGATCTCTCACCTTCGAACCCTCTCTGCACTAGGAAAGGGAGGACTTACCCGTGAACGAGCTGGTTTTGAGGTACGTGACGTACACCCATCTCACTATGGACGTGTTTGTCCTATCCACACCCCTGAAGGTCAAAACATCGGGTTGATTTTACGTATGTCAGTGTATGCACGTATTAATCACTTCGGAATGATTGAAGCCCCATACGCAAAGGTAGTTAATGGAAAGGTAACGAACGAAATTGAATACCTAAATGCAATGGATGAAGAAAAAGTTGTCATCGCTCACGCATCAAATGCATATGATGATAACGGTAATTTCAAAAATGAAATCGTAGAAGCACGTATCAAAACGAAACCTGGAATCGTTAGCAAAAAAGATGTTAACTATATAGACGTAGCAACTAACGCAGCATTTTCAGTTGCAACTTCACTGATTCCTTTCTTGGAAGCAGATGATGCAAACCGATCATTGATGGGATCAAACATGATGAAGCAAGCAGTACCATGTATTATCTCAGAAGCCCCTATCGTAGGAACAGGAATGGAAGAAAAAGCAGCACTTGATACTGGTCGTGTAATTATTTCACGTGGTTCAGGAACTGTTGTTGAAGCTGATGGAAAACACATTGTAGTAAAGGATGCAAAAGGGAATAAAGAGGAATATAAGTTAATTAACTTTATTCGAACAAACTCAAACTCATTCTTCCACCAACGATTAAACGTTACGGTAGGTGACAAAGTGAAAAAAGGAGATGTTCTTGCAGATACTTCAACTACAGATCGTGGTCAACTTGCTATTGGACAAAATGTTCTTGTAGCTTTTATGTGTTGGAATGGTCAAAACTATGAAGATGCGATTATCCTTTCAGAGAAACTAGTTAAAAACTCAATCTTTACCTCAATCCGTATCGATGAATATGAATGTGTCGTTCGTGATACAAAACTAGGAGAAGAACAAACAACTATTGATATTCCAAACGTTGGAGAAGCTCGTTTGAGAAATCTAGATGCAGATGGAATTGTTAGAGTTGGAGCACAGGTAGGTGAAAACGATATTCTTGTTGGAAAAGTTTCACCAAAAGGAGAAACAGAATTAAGTCCTGAAGAAAAACTTCTACGATCAATTTTCGGAGAAAAATCAAGAGATGTAAAAGATACGTCACTACGATTAGGATATGGAAAGAAGGGACGAGTAATTGGAGTTAAAGTATTTTCACGAGAACAAGGACACAAACTTGAGTCAGGAGTATTAAAGAAAATATATATTGAAGTAGCTCAGTTACGTAACATCAAGGTTGGAGACAAGTTAGCAGGACGTCACGGAAACAAGGGAGTTATCTCTGTTATCCTTCCTGAAGAAGATATGCCATACATGGAAGATGGAACTCCAATTGATGTAATTCTTACACCACTTGGAATCCCTTCACGTATGAACTTAGGGCAAATTCTTGAAATGCACTTAGGACTTGCTGCAAATACCCTTGGGTACCAAGCAATCGTTCCTTCATTTGCAGGAGCAACAGCAGAAGAAATTGCAGAAGAACTTAAAAAAGCTGGATTCTCTGAAACAGGAAAAGTTTCATTGTATGACGGTCGTACAGGAGAAAAATTTGATCAGGATGTTGCAGTTGGATATATGTATATCTTGAAACTGCACCACATGATTGATGACAAGATGCATGCTCGATCAATCGGACCATACTCACTAATTACCCAACAACCACTTGGAGGAAAGGCACAATCAGGAGGGCAACGATTTGGAGAGATGGAGGTATGGGCGCTTGAAGGATATGGAGCAGCTCACACCTTACGTGAGATGCTAACTATCAAGTCAGACGATGTTACTGGTCGTTCATCAGCTTTTGATGCAATCATCAAGGGAAGAAATATTGAACAAACCAATACACCTGCCTCATTTAACGTACTTGTTAATTATCTACGAGGACTTTCTCTTGATGTTGCACTAGGTTCTCGATCATTTACTGATGTAAGTGTAGAAGAGGATGAAGAGCCAAAAGAGAAAAGAGAAATTGAAATGGTATTAGAAGAAGAGACTAACGAAGAAGCATAATCATATGAGTATAAAAGATATTGAAAACCTAGAGCGAGATATCAATCACGGAGAGATTGCTTCTATTCGTTTAGCAGCACCTGATACCGTTCGATCATGGTCACATGGTGAGGTAATTAAGCCAGAAACTATTAACTACCGAACTGGTCGTTCAGAACGTAATGGATTATTCGATGAGCGTATTTTTGGTCCAGAAAAAGATTACGAATGTTACTGTGGAAAGTATAAAGGAATTCGATACCGTGACATTGTTTGTGAGAAATGTGGTGTTGAAGTAACACGTTCAGTTGTACGAAGAAGTCGTATGGGACACATTGAACTTGCTTCTCCTGTCGCACATATTTGGTTCCTTCGTGGAATTCCATCTCGAATGGGATTACTATTAGATATTCCAGTATCACAACTAGAGAAAGTAGTATACTTTGCAAATTACATTATCATAAATGTTGATGATAAGGCAAAAGAAAACATTCTTCGTGATTTGCACAAAGAGTATAAGGCAAAGCTTAAGACTTTAGAAAAAGATGAGGACAAGGAACGATTAAAAGAACTATTCTCGCAAACGCAAAGAGATATTGAAGGTATTGAAAAATATCGAGTTATCACCGAGCAAGAATTTAACATTTATTCATTGAAATTTGGAGCAATGTTCGAAGCAAGTATTGGAGCAGAAGCAATCTACCAGATTTTCAAAGAACTTGACCTTACCGTAATTGAAACAGAGCTAACAAAAGAAATCGAAAAAACGAAATCATTAGCTAAACGAACAAAGTTAGAAAAGAGAGTTTCACTTATCCGATCTTTGGCTCGAGAAAATCTTCGACCTGAGTGGATGTTCCTACAAGTTATTCCAGTTATTCCTCCAGCACTACGACCTATGGTTGCACTTGAAGGAGGGCGATTTGCAACTTCTGATATCAATGACCTATACCGAAGAGTAATCAACAGAAACAATCGACTTAAAAAGTTGATGTATATTGGAGCACCTGAAGTAATTTTGAGAAATGAAAAACGAATTCTTCAAGAAGCAGTTGATTCAATGATTGATAACACAATCAGAAAGCATTCAGGAACTGTTGCTATGTCACAATCACAGCGACGTCCTTTGAAATCACTATCTGATAACTTGAAAGGAAAACAAGGGTTATTCCGGCAAAATCTTCTTGGAAAACGAGTAGATTATTCTGGACGTTCAGTAATCGTAGTTGGTCCAAAACTTGCACTTGATCAATGTGGACTTCCAAAAAATATGGCACTTGAACTATTCCGACCTTTTGTTATTTCAAAAATAATCGAAAGGGAACTTGCTTTCAACGTTAGAGGAGGAGGAAAACTGTTAGAAGAACCAACTGATGAAATTTGGTCAATTCTAGAAGAAGTTATTGATGGAAAATATGTTCTTCTTAACCGTGCTCCAACTCTTCACCGACTATCAATTCAGGCATTTAAACCTATCTTGATTGAAGGAAAGGCTATTCAACTACACCCATTGGTATGTAGCGCTTTCAACGCTGACTTCGACGGAGACCAAATGGCTGTACACGTACCTCTTTCAGATGAGGCACAGTTAGAAGCAAAAGAATTAATTGCATCAAACAAAAACCTTCTAAAACCTTCATCAGGAACACCAATTGTTTCACCTTCACAGGATATGGTCCTTGGAGTATTTTGGATGACCAAGGCAATTGAAGGAGCAAAAGGAGAAGGAAAGATTTTCTCATCTCCTAATGAGGCAATTACCGCATACGATTTCGGAAAGGTAGATTTTAGAGCAAAAATTAGAGTACTTGGAACTGAATCAGTACGATACAGTGAATTTGAAGGAAAACCTTTTGAAACAACCGTTGGAAGACTTTTGTTTAACAGTATTCTTCCTAAAGATTATGGGTATTTAAACCATGAGATTAAGAAAAAAGATCTTTCTCGAATTATCTTCGATTTAATCAATCAATACGGTATTGATGCTACTCCTGCTGTATTGGATAAGATTAAGGATTTCGGATTTAAGTATGTGACTTACTCAGGTTCAACTTTTGGATTTTCAGATGCGATTGTTCCTCCAAAGAAGAACGATATTATCGATGAAGGAAAGAAACGTTCACTGTTAATTCAGGAGCAATTTGAAGATGGACTTATCTCAGAAGAAGAACGATATCGAAAAACTATTGAACTTTGGGAGGGTGTTAAGGTTGATGTTCAACAAGTTATTACTGACAACATCGGATCATCAGAATCAATTTATGACATGGTGGTATCAGGAGCTCGAGGATCAGCTTCAAACATGCTACAGATGGCTGGTATGAAGGGGGTTATCGTAAACGCTGTTGGAAAGGCAATTGACTTCCCAATTCTTCATTCATATAAAGAAGGACTTACTCCTATTGAATACTTTATTACCACTCACGGATCTCGTAAGGGACTTACTGACACGGCACTTAAAACTGCATCAGCAGGATATCTAACACGACGACTTCATGACGTAGCTCAAGATGTTGTAGTTACTTCAGCTGATTGTGGAACTAAAAGGTCTTTGTTGGCAACAGAACAGAATTTTGACGGAGTAGTAAAACCACTTCAAGATACTATCGCAGGACGAGTTGTAGCTGATACCGTTAAAGATGCTAAAGGAAATACTTTGTACAAGAGAAACGACCTTCTTTCAAGAGAGGATGCACAAAATATTGTAGATGCAGGAGTTACTGAAGTTCAAATCCGAAGTTTACTGACGTGTGAAAATATTCACGGAGTATGTCAAAAATGTTACGGACTTGATCTAGGAAGAAATGCAATGGTAAAGGTTGGAGAAGCTGTTGGAACTATTGCTTCACAATCAATTGGAGAGCCAGGAACACAGCTAACGCTTAGAACCTTCCACGCGGGAGGGGTTACTGGTCTTGATATTACAACTGGACTTCCACGTATTGAAGAAATTTTTGAAAAACGATCAAACCTTAAATCACCAGCAATCATTGCTGAAGTTGACGGTATGATTTCAGATGTAAAGAAGGTTGATGGTACTACTATCATTGAACTACTTGCAGAAAAAGAAGTTAAATTGAAACATGCTGATGGAAAAACAATCAAGTATGAAATTGATGTAAGAAGAACTCCAATAGTAAAGAAAGGGGATATGGTAGAAAAAGGACAACTCCTTACTGATGGTTCAGCTAACATGATTGAACTCTTTGATATTGCAGGAACTGAACGAGCACAACAGTACATTGTTTCAGAAGTAGCAAAGGTGTACGAGCTAAACTCAGCTCCAGTAAATCAAAAGCATATTGAAATTATCACTCGTTTGATGTTCTCAAGAAGACGAATTACCACACCAGGTGATACCCGATTCTCAACTGGAGAAATTGTAGAAAATTACGTACTTCAAAAAGAAAATGAAGCGGTAAAGGCTATGGGTCTTCTTGAAGCAAAAGGAGCTGTGGTAATCCGTGGAATTTCAGAAGTTGCTCTTTCTACTAAATCTTGGCTTTCATCTGCTTCATTCCAACATACAACACGTATCTTGGTAAACGCTGCTTCAGCTGGAGAACAAGATGAACTAAGAGGACTTAAGGAAAATGTTATTGTTGGAAACCTAATCCCAGCAGGAACAGGATTTAGATCAGACTTTATCGACTTTAGTCAAATTAAGAAAAGAAACTTAAACGATACTGATCTTGAGGCACTTGAACGAGAACTTTCAGAAGAATAAATATATATGACGACTAACCACACTGATTTAATAAAAGAAAAATTAAGCATCTTGGATGTGGTTGGTTCGTACGTCAGCTTAGAAAAGGCAGGGAAAACTTGGAAAGGGAAATCACCTTTTACCAATGAAAAAACCCCGTCTTTTTTTGTATCACCAGACAAGGGATTCTTCTATTGTTTTTCATCAGGAAAAGGGGGAGACATGTTCACCTTTATACAAGAAATTGAACGTGTGGATTTCAGATCAGCACTTTCTCTTCTTGCAGAAAAAGCAGGTGTTTCACTTGAGCAACAAGGTGATACTGACAAAACAAAACGTCTGTTTTCACTTATCGATGATGCTGCTAAATACTATGAAGTACATCTTCGTAAGGACACCAAGGTAGTTGAGTACTTATTGAATCGCGGTTTAACGAAACAAACTATCATTGATTTCAGAATTGGTTTTGCACTTGATTCATGGTCAGATATGTATGATTTCCTTAAGAGAAAAAAATACTCTGATGAGGAAATTGAAGATGCAGGACTAACTATCAAAAAAGAAAAAGGTGGATACTATGACAGGTTTCGATCTCGTATTATGTTTCCACTCTTTGATGCACAATCACGTATTGTTGGTTTTTCAGGAAGGATTTTCACCGAGAATCCTGATGAAAAAGGAGCAAAATATGTAAATAGTCCTCAAACAGTACTGTATGACAAATCAAAGATATTATATGGATATCATCGTGCCAAAGGTGACATATCAAAAGAAGACTTTTGTATCATCACTGAAGGTCAGTTTGATGTCATTATGGCTCAGCAGATAGGTTCAGTGAATACTGTTGCTGTTTCAGGAACAGGATTAACTGATGATCATATCTCACTTGTCAAACGCTTTACCAACAATCTCTATCTTGCTTTTGATTCTGACAGTGCAGGGATAAAGGCAACAAAAAGAAGTGTTTTGAAAGCATATGAACATGGAATGAAGGTGAAGGTAATTGCCTTACCTGAGGGAAAAGATCCAGCAGATATTATCAAAGCAACACCTCCTTTGTGGCATGTATTAATTAAAGATGCTAAAGACTATATCGATTTTCGTCTTGATGTATATGTAACATCAAATCCAAATAGTGATTTCGATCACAAATATGCTTTTGTCACCACTGAAATTTTTGAATTCGTATTTCTTCTTGAAAGTCAGGTTGTTCAAGATATGATCTTACAAAAGCTAGCTTTGTTTGTAGGGGTTCAAGCAGAAGCCATGAGGAAAGATTTCTCTTCATTTACACCTCAAGAAACATTAGTGTTTCAAGAGATAAAGACACCTGAAACTTTTGAAAAAAAAGACAATTTGGATATAGAGGATATGATCGGAAGCTATCAATTACTCCTAAACTCATATGCAACTGAATTTGTTGAAGACAAATCAAATATTGATGAGATGATATTGCTTGGTTATGAAAGAAACATCAATGACATCATTAATGAATTCGATACTACTAAACTTGAGATGCTAAGTTTCAAAATGGAAACTCAGTATGCTCATGAAAAATATGATCGGGTATATGATCACTTGTATCAAACACTAAAGAAGCAATGTATTAAAATATTGAATAAAGAATCAGAAGAAATAAGTAGGCACATACGTTCCAAAGAACAAGAGAAAGATCAAGAAGCTCTATTTATGTTAATAAAGAAAAGCCAAGAGATTAGAAGAAAAATTGACCACCTAATTAGTAATGAATAACATACCTATGACTGCTAAAAAAACAAACAAAAAAATATCAACAGAACATGAAATGTTTACCTTAGATGATATGAATAATCCGATTCTCATTAGTAAAGAAGAAGAGGAACGTGATGCAAAAGCAAAAGAACTCATTGAAAAGGGAAAGAAAAGAAGATTTTTAACCTATGCTGAAATCCTTAAAGAGTTTCCAAATATTGAAGATGACATAGCTTTTCTAGATGAACTGTACACTCGTATTTCAGATGCAGAGATTGAGGTAGTTGAAGGAGGTCATTCATCAGGAGGTGGTGGTCTACTTGATCTTGATATGACTGATGAGAAGCTCCTTGAAAAGGATTTCAATACAAAGAAAGCTCCACCAACAAAAGATTCAATTCAAATGTATTTGCGTGAAATTGGACAATATCCACTTATCAAAGCAGCAGAAGAAGTTTCACTTGCAAAACGTATTGAAGCAGGAGATGAAGAGGCAAAGAATCTTCTTGCAAAAGCAAACCTTCGTTTGGTAGTTTCTCTTGCAAAGAAGTACGTTGGAAGAAGTCCTGACCTTACTCTTCTTGATTTAATTCAAGAAGGGAATATTGGACTTTTCAAAGCAGTAGAGAAGTTTGATTGGAGGCGAGGTTTTAAATTTTCAACATATGCAACATGGTGGATTAGACAATCAATCACTCGTGCACTAGCTGATCAATCACGTACCATTCGAATTCCTGTACACATGGTTGAAACTATTTCAAAATACAAGCAAACCTTCAAAAAGATGTCACAAAGTTTAGGTCGTGAACCACTTCCTGAAGAAATTGCTCTTGAAATGGAACTTGATGTAGAAAAAATCCACATGATTGGGAAAATTAATCAAACAACAATGTCACTTGAGGAATCAATTGGTTCTGATGATGATGGAAAATCTACTCGAGGAGAATTCATTGCTGATGAAATGATGCCTTCACCTGATCGTGATTCATCAAAGAAAATCCTTAAAGAACAACTAGGTGAAATTCTAGATGAACTTACCGACAAGGAACGTACCATTATTGAACTTCGTTACGGACTTGAAGATGGAATTAGTCATACTCTTGAAGAAGTAGGAAGAAAGTTTGATGTTACTCGAGAACGTATTCGTCAAATTGAAGCAAAGGTACATGAAAAAATTAGAGTAAACGACAAGATTAAAAAGCTTCAGGATTATTAAAAAGCGCATAAAGCGCTTTTTTTCTTAACGTATATGATGGTATAATCGAGATATGAAAAAATATCTGAAAGGAAAAACATGGATAGATTGGGTGAAGGTCTTACTAGCTTTGGATATTGCCATTGTCGGTATTGGATTAATCTTTCAAGAATCACTTCAAATTTTAGCTAATTTGCTTGGACCAGTTTCTCGAATAATATTCGGTATTCTTTACTTGATACTTGCAGCTCGAATAATAAAAAATGTATTTCCTGATCTATATAATGATCTTAGAAATCCATCACCTGCTTCTGATACTGATAAAGTAATACAAGAAAAAAAGAGTGTAGGGGAAATAGTTGATATGACTACAGAAAAAGTAGATCGTTTTGTTCAAGACAGAACAAAGGAGGTAAAAGATGAAATAAAGAAGGTACTTGAAGAATAAAAGCAATGCTTTTATTTTTTTATTACCTGAAACAAATATCTTTTAGAGATATGCAGCAAAAAGAAATTCAATGGTTTGAGTCAAAAGAAGTATGGATTACCTTCATATCAGGAGTAATAACGGTATTGATGAGTATTCAAAAATATTCTCACAAAGAAACTACAGATAATGACATATATGTAATTCATTCAATACTGAAAGGTTTGCTAGGTTCACTTCAATTACAATAACAAAAACACTACAGAATGTAGTGTTTTATTATGAGCCACCTGTCGGGCTCGAACCGACGACCTACGGTTTACAAAACCGTTGCTCTACCAACTGAGCTAAGGTGGCAACATGTAGGTTTCCCTACATAAGTTGATATAGTACCTGAACTTTATTCCTTACGCAATCTCGTACCGAGTAAACTCAGAAACTTCAATTCGTTCACCAATTTTTAGAGTTTTCTCATCGATAAGTTTTGCAATAGTGATTTCTGGATTCTTTACGAATGGTTGATCAAGAAGATCTTCCACTGTTTCAGGCATCATTGCTGCAATATGCAAAGAGATATCGTTTGCAAGGTCTGTGAAGTCTTGGTTACGTGCAACGTAATCAGTTTCACAACTTAGCTTTACTAATACTCCAACAGCATTATTAGGATGAATATATGATCGAATTACTCCAGAGTTTAGTTCACGATCTGCTTTCTTCAAAGCAGCTTTCGCTCCTTGTTCTCTTAGGATTTCACGTGCCTTATCCATATCTCCTTGAGCATCAGTTAGAGCTTCTTTACACTTCATAAGTGAAACTCCTGTTTCTTCTCGTAGTTCTTTAATTTGTTCTGCGCTAATTTCCATATGACTATTTTAGAGTATCAGCTACCTTTTGAGTGATATAGGTAATTGATGACAGGTTAGTATCATTTGCAACGATAGGGTGGGTAACAACATTGATATCACAGTCAGTGTTCGCAAGAGCAATAACTGGAATATTCATTTGACGTGCTTCGTTTACTGCAATGTATTCCTTTTTAGGATCAACTACAAAGAGTGCTGAAGGATTCTTCTTCATGTTTCGAAGACCTCCAAATTTTCGTTCTAGTCGTTCGATTTCACGTTCAATCATTAGTTTTTCCTTCTTTGTTTGGTATACCAATTCGTTGTTATCTTTCTTTACTTGTAAATCCATTAATCGATCTACTCGTTGTCGTAATTCTTTTGAGTTAGTTAATGTTCCTCCTAACCATCGTTCAGTTACGAAAGGCATGTCGATTAGTTCTGCTTGTTCTCGTACCATTCGTTTTGCTTCTGGCTTTGTTGCAACGAAAAGAATTTGTTGTCCTTCTGCCTTAAGTTGTGCAATGAATGAAAGAGCTGAAATAAGCTGTGTTGCTGTATCTTCAAGATTAATAATATCTTTCTTTTGTCGTGATTGAAAAATGAAAGGAACTGTTGATGGATGACGTCGTGTCTTAGTGTATCCAACATGTGCTGCTGCTTCGTACAGTTCTTGTACGAGAGTATCGTTATGTGCCATAGTTATGTTTCGTTAAAATATTAAAATGTAGAAACTGCTTGCACAATAGCATTATGCTATCGTTCTATCTCACGTACGTGAGGGGTACCTTACCCACAAGTTTGTACAAAGGTGATACTATCATAAATAGGTAGGGTATCAAGTAATTTATTTGAAAATTTCTTGGTTACGCGTACTATACAGGATAT
Source organism: uncultured Candidatus Saccharibacteria bacterium (assembly GCA_964592365.1). Lineage (GTDB taxonomy): Bacteria > Patescibacteriota > Minisyncoccia > Phycocordibacterales > UBA1006 > UBA1006. The sequence continues at coordinate 61,863 of CAZQDL010000002.1, forward strand.
GAAACAATCACGACTTTTTACTAAAACAAGAAAAGAAGCACCTTCTGATGAAGTTGCTAAAAATGCACAACTACTTATACGAGCAGGGTATATCTACAAAGAGTTTGCAGGGGTATATACCTTGTTACCACTTGGTGTACGTGTGGTTGAAAATATAGCTAATATCGTTCGAGAAGAAATGAATGCTATTGGAGGAATTGAAACCCAATCAGCAGCTTTGCAAAAAAAAGAAGCTTGGGAAAAGAGTAATCGATGGGATGATGAGGTTCTTGATGTCTGGTTTAAGACATCATTGAAAAATGGAACAGAACTTGGATTAGCTTCTACTCACGAAGAACCTCTTGCTTCTATGATGAAAGACTACATTTCTTCATATAAAGATTTACCACGGTATGTATATGATATCCGTTCAGTATTCAGAAATGAAACACGAGCAAAAAGTGGGTTAATACGTGGTCGAGAATTCTTCTGGAAAGCATTATATTCTTTTTCTGAAAACAAAGAACAGCATGATGCATTTTATGAACAAACAAAAGTTGCATACCATAATGTATTTTCAAGAGTTGGACTAGGTGATACTACTTTCCTTACCTTTGCTTCAGGAGGTAGTTTTTCACAATACTCACATGAATTTCAAACATTGTGTGATGCTGGAGAAGATACTATCTATCTTGATACAGAAACAGGAATTGCTGTTAACCATGAAGTATATCAAGATGAAGTCCTTAACGATTTAGGTTTGAAAAAAGAGAATCTTGTAGAACATAAAGCAGTTGAAGTTGGAAACATTTTCTCTCTAGCAGAAAAATTCTCTGAACCACTTGAGCTTTCATATACGGATAAAGAAGGGAAACAACAATTGGTATACATGGGTTCATATGGAATTGGTATTTCAAGACTATTAGGGGTAATTGCTGAAAATTTGTCTGATGAAGATGGATTAGTGATGCCAGTATCAGTAGCACCTTTTTCAGTTCACCTACTAACCTTTGGTAATAATGATGCGTTATATACAGAAGCTGAAAGTTTGTACCATGATTTAAAAAATGCAGGTATTGAGGTTCTTTTTGATGATAGGTTAACCGTAGGTCCTGGAGAAAAGTTACGTGATGCTGATTTGATTGGAATTCCATATCGTTTAGTTGTTTCTGAAAAAGCTTCTCAACAAGGAGGAGTTGAACTAAAGGACAGGAAAACAAAGAAGGTTAGTTTTATTGATCCTTCACTCATTATTTCACATCTATCAGAACTTCTTAACTAATATTATTATGTCTATTTTTTCACAAATATATGATAGGTTTTCACATGATATAGGTATTGACTTAGGTACAGCAAATACCTTAGTACATGTTCGTGGTCATGGTGTTGTTATCAACGAACCTTCTGTTGTTGCATTAAACACAAAAACAAATCGAGTGGTTGCTGTAGGAAGTGAGGCTCGAGAAATGCTAGGGAGAAATCCTCACCACATTAGAGTGGTTCGCCCATTGGTTGATGGAGTAATTTCTGATTTTGATGTTACCCAAGAGATGCTTGCTTACTTTATCAAAAAAGCACAAAAAGTTTCCCCACGTTTTTTTCCTCCGCGAGTTGTTGTTGGGGTTCCATCAGGAATTACTAACGTTGAACATAGAGCGGTATATGATGCAGCACATAATGCAGGAGCTCGTGAGGTATATATCATCGAAGAACCTATGGCTGCAGCTGTTGGTTTAGGATTACCTGTTTCAGAAGCTGTTGGTTCTATGGTAATTGATATTGGAGGAGGTACTACTGATATTGCTGTAATATCTCTTTCAGGTGTTGTTCAGTCTAAGAATCTAAAGATTGCAGGGGATAAATTGAATCAGGATATTAGCCTTTACCTTCGTGATGAGTTCAAGATTCTAGTAGGTGAAAAAACTGCTGAAGAATTAAAGATAAAAATTGGAGCAGTTACTCATGATGAACATCTTGAAACTCAAGTTCGAGGAAGAGATATGGTAACAGGGCTTCCTCGTCAGATTTTGGTAAATAACTTTGATATCAAAGAGGCAATTAGTCCTTCTATTGCTATCCTTATTGAAGGGGTAAAAGAGGTTCTTGAAAAAACACCTCCTGAAATTGTATCTGACGTTATGCAAAAAGGAATTTATCTTGTTGGTGGAGGAGCAATGATTCGAGGTCTTGATAAATTAATTGAAGACGCTATTGAAATACCTGTATATGTATCTGCTGATCCTCTATATTGTGTTGTAGAAGGAACGGGAATTGTTCTTGATGACATTGATTCATATTTAGAAGTTTTAATTCACCAAGATGATGAACTCCCGTTACGATAACAAGCATCAGTGGCTGTGGGTATTTGTGATATTCATTGGTATTTCTTTAACTTCGTTGCCAACGAAAGTATACGATCTTTTTGAAAAACCAATACAAAGCATACAACAAAATGTTTCAGAAAATTATATTGAAACAGGTAATTTCTTTGAAAGAATGTTTCAAAGAAAAAAACTTCAAGAAGAGAATGCCTTACTTAAAAAGCAACTACGTACTCTTGAAGTTGATGCTATGAGAACAGATTATCTTCAATCAGTACTCTCATCATATGAGGTACTTCAATCACAGGAATTGATTCCAGCATTAGTGCTTTCTCAGTATCCATTTACACCATCAGATCATTTTATTATTGATAAGGTGGCTGAGGTTGGAGATCTTGTAGTCACTGATACTTCAGTTCTTTTAGGAGAGGTTGTTGATGTATTTGATGCAAGTTCACTTGTTCGATTATATACTCACCCAAAAAGTGTTATACAGTCAGTTACCTATCCTGAAGCTGAATTAATACAAATTCAAGGATCGTCAGTTACCTATCGTGCAAAAGTCTCACGAGATAGTGAAATTGTAGTTGGAAGTTATCTTTACTCACAAGAATATCCGGGTTATTTACTTGGTATTGTTCAGGGTATTAACTTTGATCCACGAGATCCTTTTAAGGATGTAGTAATCTCACGTCCATTAAGTGGAAACATTACAAGTGTAGGAATAAAGAAAAAGTAGCATATGCTACTTTTTCTTTATCTATTAATATCTATGAGTATACTATCGATATGTCAAAATCATTTTCATTTGAAATAACTTCAAAGTTAGAGGGAACACTTGGTCGTACAGGTATCATTCATACTAAAAACGGAGATATTGAAACTCCTTCTTTTGTAGTTGTTGGAACAAAAGCAACGGTGAAGGGTGTTACTCCTGAAATGCTAAAAGATCTTCATGCTCAAGTAACTCTTGCAAATACATATCACCTATACTTTCAACCAGGTGATGAAATAGTAAAAAAAGCTGGGGGCTTTGGAAAGATGATGCAGTGGGATGGTCCCACAATGACTGACAGTGGGGGATTTCAAGTGTTTTCACTTGGAGAAGCATATGGAACTGGAGTTTCAAAAGTAGCTTCTGGAAATGAAGACGTTGTTTCTGAAAGGAAGGGATATAGTAAGAATAACAAGCGTGCATTCATCGATGAAGAAGGAGTAACTTTTAAGTCAGTAATTGATGGATCAATGCATCGATTTACTCCAGAACGTTCAATGGAGATTCAATGGAATTTAGGTGCTGATATGATTTTTGCATTTGATGAATGTACAAGCCCATTAGCGCCATATGAATATCAGAAGCAAGCAATGGAAAGAACGCATCGTTGGGCACAGCGATCATTAGATCGACATGAAGAACTTGATCCTGAAAATATTCAAGCACTTTTTGGTGTGGTGCAGGGTGGGCGTTTTCAAGATCTTCGAGAAGAATCAGCAAAGGTATTAGCAGAAATGGATTTTGATGGTTTTGGTATTGGTGGTTCTTTTAACAAGGAAGATATGGATATGACTGTTGGCTGGGTGAATAAAATTCTTCCAGAGAATAAGCCACGTCACATGCTTGGTATTGGAGAGCCTAGTGATATTTTTGGTGGTATTGAGCAGGGATGTGACCTATTTGATTGCGTATCTCCAACTCGGGTGGCACGTCATGGTCGTCTGTTTACAAAAACAGGACCTATCAATGTACAAAATGCACGATTCAAAGAAGATTTTAATCCTATTGAAGATGATTGTGCATGCTACACCTGTAGTCATTACACAAAAGCATATATTCACCATCTCCTACGTTCAAAAGAAATGCTTGGTCAAACATTGGGTTCTATTCATAACTTATATTTCATAGTTGGACTTGTTGATGAAACAAGAAAGCATATGAAAGAAGGAAGTTTTCATGAATTTAAGGATACATTTCTTAAAAAATATTATGGATAGGAAAGTTATTGTTTTTGATTTTGATGGGGTTCTTCTTGATTCTATTGAACTGATGTTTCAGCAACATGTAAGGAGATTTCCTGATTCAAGTTGAAAGGAATTTGAAATATTGTTTTCAGGTTCATACGATACTGAACTTGAATTGCTATTAAAGAAATATGAAGCTACTGAAACCTTAGAAGAAAGGGATAAGAGAAAAGAAGATTACACCTATCTCAAACAAACAAAGGCTGAGCTTTATGTTGGTGTATATGATCTTCTTTATCTTCTTTCAAAAGAATATACTCTGACGATAAATACCTCAGCTTCTTATGTTAACTGTATTCCAATATTAGAACGATTAGATATTATCAACTATTTTGACTTGATACTTACTCGTGATGATGACATGGGTAAGGTTAAAAAATTTGAAATCATTGCTAATCGATACCAAATAAAAACATCAGAGCTTCTTTTTGTTACCGACAGCTTATCTGATGTTATCCAAGCTCAAGAAGCAAATGTCCCAACTATTGCTGTAAGTTATGGAATTCATGGAAAAGAATATTTTAATTTATCACAATATTCTTGTATTCTTGATGTAGCTGATTCTGTTGATGAAATGTTGATGGTAATAAAAAATAAGCACTAGGTGCTTATTTTTCATTAATAACGTTTACACGTTTTTTTACCACAGTCTTTCCATTGAAATGTGTTTTTCGCTTACTGTCGAATTTAATAATTCCATCAGTTAGTGAAAATAGAGTGTGATCTTTTCCAACTCCAACATTTGCTCCAGCAACAATTTTTGTTCCTCGTTGTCTTACAATGATTGATCCTGTTTGTGCTTTTTGTCCGTCATAGAGTTTTGTTCCTAAATATTTAGGATTTGAATCTCTTAGGTTTTTTGCGGAACCCCCTGCTTTCCTATGTGCCATAGTAGTTTAATGTAACCTTAAGGTGATAAATGAATAATGAATCGCATGTACGGGTAATGAATCCTTACACACTGAGTAACATGGCGATTATAATCACAAGTAAGCAAAATATCAAGAGGGTCCTTCTTGAATTAACCTGGACTCTCTTTATTGTTTCTTTTCTATTAATATCATTTTCCTTAGGAGCATTGTATGAAAGAAAGAGATATCAAGAAAAACATCCAATAGAGCTTAAAAGAACTAGCTTTTTTGATGGTCTTTAAAAAAAAGCCAATTAGCATATGATGTATGATATATGCCAGGATTTAAACTTATCTCAGAATACAAACCAGCAGGAGATCAACCAAATGCTATTTCCTCATTGATTGATGGGTTACATAGCGGAGAAAAGAAACAGACACTGCTAGGAGTAACTGGTTCTGGAAAAACTTTCACCATGGCAAATGTTATCCAGGCTGTACAAAAACCTACTTTAGTTATTGCACATAACAAGACCTTAGCAGCACAATTGGCACAAGAGTTTAAGGAATTCTTTCCTGAAAATGCGGTCCACTATTTCGTATCATATTATGATTACTATCAACCTGAAGCATATGTTGCTGCAAGTGATACCTATATCGAGAAAGATGCACAGATAAATGAAGAAATAGATCGTCTTCGTCATGCCTCTACTCAGTCACTTATTTCTCGAGAAGACGTAATAATCGTTGCTTCTGTTTCTTGTATCTATGGGTTAGGTTCACCAGAAGAATATTTAAGAAGAAATTTTTTGATAACGGTAGATGAACAAATATCTAAAATTGATATTATGAGAAAGCTCATCGATATTCATTTTGAGAGAACAAATGCAGATTTAACACCGGGATCTTTTCGTTCAATTGGAAACGTAGTTGATATCATGCCAACGAATGAAAAGATTATCTATAGTATACGATTAGCACTCGGATCTATTGATCAAATTCTTGTGATCGATGCCGTTTCTGGAACGGTTCTTGAAGAGGTAAGGGAAGTACTCATATTCCCAGCAAAGCACTTTCTTACTGATGGAGAAAAGAAAGATCAAGCAGTACAACTTATTGATGCTGAATTAAAAGAACAGCTTGCAAAGTTTACCAAAGAGGAAAAGATACTTGAATACGATAGATTGAAACGTCGTACTGAATATGATTTAGCTATGATACGAGAAGTCGGATATTGTTCTGGAATTGAAAACTATTCTCGACATCTTTCTGGTAAGAAAGAAGGAGAGGCTCCTGATACCTTACTTTCATATTTTCCTCATGACAAAGATGGTAACCCAGAATTTCTAACAATCATCGATGAGTCTCACGTAACTCTTCCTCAAATTAGAGGTATGTATAGAGCTGATGCGTCTCGAAAACAAAATCTAATAGACTATGGTTTTAGATTACCAAGTGCAAAAGACAACAGACCATTACGATTTGATGAATTTGAAGAACGTGTAGGTCAACAAGTATATGTGTCTGCAACACCTTCTGACTTCGAACGTGAAGTATCTTCACGTGTTGTTGAGCAAATTATTAGACCAACAGGACTGCTTGATCCGATAATACTACAGCGTGGAGTGAGGGTTGATCCAGAAACTGGATATGAAGGACAGGTACAGAATTTCATTAACGAAGCAAGTCATGAAATTACAACAGGAGGAAGAGTTTTAGTAACCACCTTAACTAAAAAGATGGCAGAAGATCTTTCTGAATACTTAAAAGAAAAAAATATACGTGCCGCATATATTCATAGTGATGTAAAAACTATGGAACGTATAGAAATCATAACGGACTTTCGAAAGGGAACCTATGATATCCTCATTGGTGTTAACTTATTAAGAGAAGGTCTTGATATGCCAGAAGTTACCCTTATCGGAATACTTGATGCCGACAAAGCAGGATTTCTACGATCAGAAACCTCACTTATTCAAACCATTGGAAGAGCTGCTCGAAATGACAGGGGAAGAGTTATCGTCTATGCAGATACTATGACTGATGCTTTGAAAGCAGCTATTAGTGAAACAGATCGAAGAAGAAGTCTTCAAGCGAAATACAACACGGAACATGGTATTACTCCTCAGACGATACGAAAAACCATACGAGATATTACCGATCAGTTAAGAACAAATCATGTGAAAAATGTACTTGCTGAACTTGAAACAGATCTCAGTGCATTTTCAGGTAATATACTGAAGCTAATAAAATACAAAAAAAGAGCGATGAACGATGCAGTAAAAGATTTAGACTTTGAACGTGCTGCTATCATTCGAGATGAAATAATTGAGCTTGAACATATGCAAGAAAAAAAAGGAATATAAGTTATATTCCTTTTTTATTTTTATTAATTCCCCATATACATATGTGAAGTATAAGCAAGATAATATTAAGATACATAAATATTCTAATGGCCAGAGCGTTTTGAATATTCATATGCCAATCTGCAAGCATGATGGCACTCGTTGCGTTTCCTATGAGAATTACATTATGTATCCATAGATAGAAGTTTCTTTTTGTGAATTTTACAATAATTACCATAAAGAAACCTAAGAGTGTACAAAGAAGTACAATGATTTCTTTTCTTTCCATATGATCTGATGTTTGTTTGTATAACAGTATATAAAGAATATTCAATATGTAAAATAACAAAAGATACCATGATATACTGTTAATATCTTGTTATCCTTGAAAGATAACGTAGACTCCACATACTATGGCAATAAATAACGAACATAAGCATAATCAAGAATGGATTACCATTAAAGGTGCGCGAACGCACAATTTAAAGAATATTAGTCTGGAAATTCCTCGGAATAAGATGACCGTAATTACAGGTCTTTCTGGTTCAGGAAAATCTTCACTTGCTTTTGATACTATTTTTGCTGAAGGGCAACGAAGATATGTTGAATCACTATCTTCATATGCTCGTCAATTTTTGAATCAAATGTCAAAACCTGATGTTGATGAAATATCAGGACTTTCACCTGCAATCTCTATTGATCAAAAATCTCGTTCTAATAATCCTCGTTCAACCGTTGCAACCATCACTGAGATTTATGACTATCTTCGTGTACTTTTTGCACGTATTGGACAACCATATAGCCCTATCTCAGGAAGAAAGATTCAAAAACTTTCAAACCAGGAGATTGTAGAGTTTATCAAAAAGACGGTATATCCATATCAGCAACAAAAAGGTGAGAAAGAAATCATGGGTGTTGTTATCAATGAACTTCAGGTACATGTACTTGCTCCTGTTGTTCGTGGAAGAAAGGGCGAATACTATCAACTTCTCTACGATATGCTAAACAAAGGGTATACGGTTGCTCGTGTTGATGGGGTAATGCATAAATTACGAAATCAGATAACACTTTCAAAAACTAAGAAACATGATATTGATTTTCTTGTTGATACCTTTTCAGTTCATGAATTCAATGACAACGAGGAAGATGTTTCTCTTCGACTTCATGAAGCAGTTGAAAGGGCCATTAATCTTTCAGATGGAATGGTTCGACTAGTTATCGAAACAGATCCTTCCTTACCTAAATCAAAACAGAAAGTCTTAGAAGAATCACTTCTTTCAGCTCGATTAGTTGATCCAGAAGATGGTTATGTATTTCCAGAAATTGAACCAAGAATGTTTTCATTTAACAGTCCATATGGGGCTTGCCAAGATTGTAATGGATTAGGTACTAAACATATGTTTGGTGAAGAACCATGTGCAGGGTGTATGGGAGCTCGATTACGTCATGAAGCGCTACATGTATACATTGGAAACAGAGATACTAATGGGGAATTAAAAAAAGAAACACGGATTAACATCATAGATTTCGTTTCAATGAGGATTGAAGATGCGTATGAATACATGGCAACCTTAGATCTTTCAGAAAAAGACAGACAAATTGCTGCTGTTTTACTTAGGGAAATTGAAAATCGTCTTGAATTCATGATGAATGTTGGACTTGAATATTTGAGTTTAGATAGAAAGGCACATACCTTATCAGGAGGAGAAGCACAAAGAATTAGATTGGCTTCACAACTAGGTTCTCAATTGGTAGGAGCATTATATGTTCTTGATGAACCTACTATTGGACTACATGCAAGAGATAATCTTCGGTTAATTAGAACCCTTAGAGAACTTTGTGACAAAGGAAATACCATTATTGTAGTTGAACATGATGAGGAAACTATAGCTGCTTCAGATTATCTTGTTGAAATTGGTCCTGGTGCTGGAATTCATGGAGGAGAAGTAATTGTTGCTGATGAAATTTCAAAATTAATGAAAAGTAAGAAGGATATTGAAAAATCATTAACCCTTAAATATCTAACTCAGGAAATGAAGATTGAGGTTCCTAAAATGAGACGTCAGAAGGATAAAGGGATTATCGAGATAAAAGGTATTGTTTATAACAATCTAAAAAATGTGAATGTTACCATTCCTTTAGGAAAGTTAGTTGCTATCACTGGTGTTTCAGGATCAGGTAAATCATCTTTCATGCATGGAGTACTCTCTAAAAATATGGATGCACGTTTTAACAAGAGGTATAAATCAAATGAAGTTATTCGTGCACACACAGCTCATGGTTTTTCAGACATTTCTCGTGGAATTGTTATCGATCAATCACCAATTGGAAGAACTCCACGTTCTAATCCTGCTACGTATACAGGAGCCTTTGATCATATTCGTGATCTCTTTTCAGAAACTACCGAAGCACAACTACGAGGGTGGGGTAAAGGTAGATTTTCATTTAATACAAAAGGGGGTCGTTGTGAGGCCTGCCAAGGAAGAGGTTCAGTTGCTGTTGAAATGGGATTTCTTCCTACAGTATATGTAACCTGTGATGTTTGTTTAGGAAAACGTTTCGAAAAAGATACTTTGTCAGTAACTTATAAGAATAAGAATATCTTTGAGGTACTTGAGATGACCATCGAAGAAGCTCATGATTTCTTCAAGGATATTCCTGCAATTGTTGATAGAACAAAGACACTTCTAGAAACTGGACTTGGATATATTACCCTAGGACAACCAGCTAATACTCTTTCAGGGGGAGAATCACAACGTGTGAAGATTGCTTCAGAATTATATCGGCCACAACTTACAAAAACACTCTATTTACTTGATGAACCAACGGTAGGTCTTCATTTTGATGACGTAAGGAAACTTTTACAGATTCTTCAACGATTGGTAGATAAAGGGAATAGTGTTGTGGTTATTGAACACAACTTAGACCTTATCAAATCAGCTGATCACATTATTGATTTCGGTCCAAAATCAGGAGATGAAGGAGGGAAGGTTGTTGCTTATGGTACTCCTGAAAATGTAGCTGATAATGAGAAATCTGTTACCGGGAAGTATCTAAAGAAGCATTTATCATAAAACTTGCTAGATATCATCTTACATGTTATTATAATTTCGTATTAAAAAGCAGGTATTTGCTTTAACATACCTACCACACCTTATGAAAAAACAACGAAAGATTAAATTAACATTCAAACCAAAGCAATCATCTACAAAATTGCTTAAAGATCTAAAGGAACGAGATCGATATGTTCTTGAGAGTCGTTTCGGGTTAAATAGCCCAAAGAAAAAAACTCTTGAATCTATTGGTCAAGAATATGATATTACTCGGGAACGAGTTCGTCAGATTCAAGATGCTGCACTTAAAGCAATTAGAAAATCAGACAGCTACGGGGAGGCAAAGGAAATTTTCATTGAAATTGAAAAATTCATCCATGATCTAGGGGGTATTGTAGCTGAAGACAATCTGCTAAATCACATCTCAGATGATGAAGTAATTCAAAATCATATTCATTTTCACCTTGTAGTTGGTGACAAATTTAAGAAGCATAAAGAAGATGGAAAGTTTAAAAGTAGATGGTCAGTAAATGGTGATCTTGCAAATAAAGTTCATGCAGCCCTTGAAAAACTTCACCTTAATCTTGATGAAGATGATTTGCTTTCAGAAGAACATATGATCCTTCGATTCCTTGATCGTCTTGACGGGGTTGAAGATGGATATGTTGATGATGATGTTGCACGTCAATTCCTTTCTCTTTCAAAAAAGATTGATAGGAATCCATTAGGAGACTGGGGTCTTAGCTCATCACAAAATATTTCAGTACGAGGAATTCGTGATTATGCATACCTTGTTATGAAAGATAATGGTTCACCAATGCACTTCAGAGAAGTTGCAGCAGCTATTGTTGATACTTTTGGAAAAAAGGCACATTCAGCTACTACTCACAATGAGCTAATAAAAGATAATCGTTTTGTACTTGTTGGACGTGGTATGTATGGTCTTAAAGAATGGGGATACCGAGCTGGTGTCGTTAAAGAAGTTATCAAAGATCTCATTGAAGAACGTGGTCCAATGACCAAGGAAGAGATTATTGACGCTGTTCTTAAAGAACGATATCTCAAAGAAAATACTATTTTAGTTAATCTTTCTAATAAGGATTACTTTAAAAAGAATAAGGAAGGGAAATATACTTTAGTAAAGACAAAAAAATAAGCAGAAATGCTTATTTTTTTGTCATACCATGTGATATGATATATCTAATGAATATTGCTATCAGTTTTCTCCTTAATACAGCATTTGTTTGGTTACCAATAATACTTTTTTTTGTTTTTCGATTTTTGTATCTTGAGTACAAAATACAATCATATGCATTAGGGAAATTGAGTTTCAAACATTACACAATGCTTGAAATCAATGTACCAAAGGAAATATATAAACCTCCACAAGCTATGGAGTTTGTTATCGATGTACTTCATCACTTAGGAGGAGGAGCTATGGATTGGAAACATAAGTATTGGTTTGGAGCAATTCTTTGGCCTTCATCTCTTGAAATTGTTTCAATTGAAGGTTCTATTTACTTTTTTATCCGTGTGCCTAAAAAATTAGCAGACTTAGTTAAAAGTACTATATATTCACAATATCCTCAGGTTGAAGTAAGTGAGGTTGATGATTACACAAAGCATGTTCCTAACTATCTTACTAACCATAATTCATGGGAGTTATATGGTGTTGATTACAAATTAGCAAAAGAAGATTTTCTTCCTATCAAAACCTACATTGATTATGAATTAGATAAGAATGTTGGAAAAATTGATGAGAATCAAAAAATAGATCCATTGACTCCAATGATTGAATTTTTAAGTACCCTAGGTCCAGGTGAACAAGTTTGGATCCAGTATATTATCAGAGGAGATGCATTTTCAAATTGGCGTAAAGATGCAGAAGCTTTTGTTCAAGAGAAGATGTCTAAAACAGGAAAGAAGACTGACGAAGAAGATATTTCAGATCCACGACTTTCACCAGGAGAACAAGAACAAGTAAAAGCGGTACAACGTAGTCTTTCTAAATTTGCTTTTGAAACATATATTCGTGCTTTATATATTGCAAAGAAGGACAAAGAAAATCCAGGGGTGAAAGGTTATTTCAAGGGTCCAATATTTAAGCCCTTCGCTTCTTTATTTCACAACAGTATAAAGAAAAATGATGATACGGGGTTTGATTGGATTTGGGAGGATTTCACAGGTAAAAAAGATCTTGAAAAACGAAAAAGCTTCTATGCTGATTATGTAAACAGAGAAGGTTTCTATCGTCCACTTTGGAATAGAAATCCTGTTAATCCAATTATCCTTACTTCAGAAGAACTTGCTACCTTATTCCATCTACCAGGATCAGTTTCAGAAACTAATACCTTCAAGCGTATCGATGCAACAAAGTCGCAACCACCACAAGATTTACCAATTTAATTGGCTTGGTATGATACAGATGTTTATGGGAATAAATACATCGATAAATTCATATCTTGCTAGGAACTATGATAAAAAGAGTACCTACGTGTTAGTGGTACTTCTTTTTTTTGGTGCATTATTTCTACATGTCCAAACACAACTTTCTTCATATATTAATGAAGAAAAAATTATCACTATTGAAAGTGGTTCAAGTGCAACTACTATTGCAAAGCAACTTAATGAACATGGAATTATTTCATCAACATATTTATTTATCCTTTTACACCGTGCAAACAATGATGTACTTAAATCTGGTACCTATGAGTTTATTGAAGGAAGGCATACAATAGCTGGTGTTTTAAAGCGTCTTGAGGATGCAGACTATGGTGATGTTTTCAAGAAAGTCACAATTCCTGAAGGAAGTACTATTCAAGAAATAGTTGATATTTTTTCATCACACGAGATGAAAATCTCACCTGATACATTTATCAACTTGAGTGAGGGGAAAGAAGGATATCTTTTTCCTGATACCTATTTCTTTCTTCCACATGATACAGAAGAAGACATTATACAACGATTAGAAAAAGCTTTTGATTTAGAATACGAAGCTAAAGCAAATGAATTCAATCCTCGTTATTCAAAGGAAGATATTGTTATTATGGCCTCAATTATTGAAAAAGAGGCAACAAGAGACATTCAAGAAATGAAATTGGTATCAGGAATACTGTGGAAGCGATTAGAAGAAGGTATTCCTCTTCAGGTAGATGCACCCTTTTTATATGTTGAAGGAAAAACAAGTGCGCAATTACGTATTAGTGATTTAAGAAAGGATGGTCCATATAATACATATACGAGAACCGGCTTACCTATAGCACCAATTGCTAATCCGGGTAGTATGGCACTTGAAGCTGCTATGGATCCAGTTTCTTCACCCTATTACTTCTATCTTCACGGAAACGATGGTGTGATACGCTATGGAGTGACACATGATGATCATATTACTAACAAGAATAGATATTTACGATAACTTATGAAAAATAAAAACCTTGCATTTATAGATATTGAAACAACTGGATTCGACATTGAACGACAGGAAATTATTGAAATAGGTTGTGTCATTGTAAAACAGGAAGATGGGGTACCTACATCAATTATCGATGAATTTGATATTAAAATAAAACCTGTTCGTTTACATGAAGCTGATCCTGAAGCTCTTGCTATCAATGGGTATAATGAAGCATCTTGGATGTTTGCATTAGATTTGTCTCAAGCTATGGAACTTTTTGCGTCAAAGACAAAGGATTGCATTATGGTAGCTCATAATATTGCATTTGATTACTCATTTCTTGCAAAGGCTTTTGCTGTAACTGGAGTTGAGAATAAGATGTTCTATGCAAAATTAGATACCATTTCATTTGCATATGCAAAACTATCAAATGACGAAACAGTAACTCGCTATTCTTTGGGTGCGCTGTGTGAGAAGTTTGGAATTGAAAATACAAAAGCACATACCGCATTAGCTGATGCACGAGCAACCTATGAGGTATATCAAGAATTATTAAAAGTATAATATGCTACAATGTAATCATGAGAAAAGAACGATCTTGTGGTGTAATTGTATTTCATCGTGATCAACATGCTCATATTCAATTTTTACTTGTTCAGGGGTATGGAGATTATTGGGGTTTTCCTAAGGGTCGCGCGGAGGGGAATGAAAGTCCTCTTGAAACAGCACTTCGCGAATTAGAAGAAGAAACATCTATAGGTAAAGTGAATATACTTCCTGAACTTTGTTTCAAAGAATCATATGTGATTCAAAAAAAGAGAAAGAGTGATGTTGCAAAATCAATACTCTATTTTGTGGGTGAGGTAGATACAAAGGATGCAAATCGGCAGAGATCAGAAATTAAGCAACTAGCATGGTTTGATCTTGAGCATGCAAAGCAGCGTGTCGTACCTGACAAAAAAGAGATTCTTGATAAGGTGTATGCATTAATAGCATGATACAAGGAAGAAAAAAAATATTCGTTGGAATTTCAGGAGGAGTAGATTCTTCTGTTGGTGCCGCATTGTTACAACAGCAAGGACATGAAGTCGTTGGTGTTTTTATACGTACCTGGCAACCTGATTTTATCGCTTGTACATGGAAAGAAGAACGAAGAGCTGCTATTTCAGTATGTGCACACTTAAACATTCCATTTGTTGAACTTGATCTTGAGGATGCATACAAGCAAGGTGTTGCAGATTATATGATACAAGAGTATCAAAGGGGAAGAACTCCAAATCCAGATGTTATGTGTAACAAAGAAGTAAAATTTGGTGGTTTTTTAACATGGGCACGTCAACATGGAGCTGATTATATTGCAACTGGGCACTATGCACAGGTAACCCATGGGGATACTCATTCAGTAATGTTGAAAGGAGTAGATGAAAAGAAAGATCAAAGTTATTTCCTTTGGACCCTTACCAATGATCAATTATCACAGGTATTGTTTCCAGTAGGTTCATTACAAAAATCTGAAGTTCGTGATCTTGCTCGCTCTTTTTTGTTGCCAACAGCAACAAAAAAAGATTCTCAGGGAATCTGTTTTATCGGTGACATAGATATGAAAGAATTTCTAAAGCATTTTCTTGATATCAAGGAAGGCGATGTTCTTAATGAAGATGGCGAAGTTATTGGAAAACATGAAGGTTCACTGTTGTTTACCATTGGAGAGAGACATGGTTTTCATATCCTACCAAGATTTAAACAAGCTGATGATAAGCCATATTACGTATGTGCTAAAGATACTCAGAAAAATACCATTACTGTGTCGCAGGTTAAACCGGTATTTGATATTAGGAAAAATGATTCAATTAATCTTGTTTCAGTTGTTGATAATCAGGGGGTATTTGTCGAAGGAGGTACTTATGATGCTCAATTTAGGTATCGTGGAGAACAACACGCTATCACTATAAATAGTTACGATTCAGAAAAAGGAACTATGAATATTAGTTTAGAAGGAATCGTTGATGCTGCTGCACCAGGGCAGTCAGTTGTTTTGTATAGGGGTAATGAATGCTTAGGAGGAGGAATTATAGAATAGATGATATACTATTTCCATGAGTGAATATGACATTATTATACGTTTAATACTCGCGTTAGTATTAGGTGCACTTATCGGAATAGAACGAGTACACGCCGGAAAGAGTGCAGGGATTAGAACCTTAGGTCTTGTTTCAATGGGGGCTGCATTATTTGTTGTAATTTCAGAAGTTATTGTTGAACGATATGGTGCTTCTGTTGACCCTATTCGTATGGCATCAAATATTGTTTCTGGGGTTGGATTTCTTGGTGCAGGTATGATTATCCTAAAGGATGATAAGTTGGCTAATTTAACGACAGCAGCAGGAGTATGGGTATCTGCAGCTATAGGAACCGCTGTTGGATTTGGTATGTATATCTCATCAATAGTAGTAACTGTACTTGTTATCGTTACCTTTACATGGATGTGGTATTTAGAAGAATGTTTAAGAAGACATTTTCATAAAGAATAACAACGTGAGACGTTGTTTTTTCATATACCAAATGTATACTCATAGGTATGTTAAGCTCACAAGAAATTAGAAAAAGATTTTTAGCTTTTTTTGAAAAAAGAAACCACGTTATTCTCGATTCAACTTCAGTGGTAAGTACTGATATTGCACAAGAAACAAATGCAACTCTTTTTAATACTGCAGGGATGCAACCACTTGTTCCATATCTATTAGGGAAAAAACATGAGTTAGGAACACGATTAGCAAGTTCTCAAAAATGTATTCGAACAGGAGACTTAGATGAGGTTGGAGATAATACGCATTTAACTTTTTTTGAGATGTTGGGGAACTGGTCACTTGGTGATTATTTTAAAGAAGATGCAATTAAATACTCTTGGGAATTTCTAACGAACAAAGAAGAAGGTCTTGGGTTAGATGAGAGTAGAATATATGTGACTGTTTTTGCTGGAAATGATCTTGTTCCGAAAGATGATGAGGCCATTGAAATTTGGAAACAATATATCCCTGAACATCGAATTTATTTACGAGATAGTAAAGATAACTGGTGGACAGCAGGAAGTGATTCACCTGCAGGACCATCAACTGAAATGTTTTACGATTTAACGGGTACTTTAGGTGATATGTCTCAAGAAGCTTTTGAGCAGGCAGACGAAGAGCAAAAAGTAGTTGAAATCTGGAATGATGTATTCATGGCATATCGACAGGAAGGAGGAGAAATTGTCGGTTCACTGCCTCAGAAAAATGTTGATACTGGAGCAGGATTAGAACGAGTTACTGCTGTTGTACAAGGAGTTCCTCATGTATTTGATACTGATTTATTTATTCCAATAATGAATATTATCAAAGAACATGCTACTTCATACCGTGAACGTGAAGCACGTATAATTGCTGATCATATAAAAACAGCAGTGTTTATGCTTCAAGATGGTGTTGTTATTTCAAATACTGGTAGAGGATATGTCTTAAGAAGAATCCTTCGAAGAGCATATGATGCGATGGAAGTAATTTCTTTTTCAGAAAAAAAAGTACCTCTATTAGTTCATGCTGTTGTAGCAATGTATGGAGACTTATATTTTGCAAATGCTAATGAAAAAACAATTGCGATAAAAATAAAGGTGATTGCAACTGAATTAGACAAAGTTATTCATATTATCACTCAAGGAAATACCCTGTTTAAAAAGCTCTCTCTTTCAGGGGTGAAGCGAATTGATGGAACATTTCTTGCAGAACTGAGACAAACAAAAGGACTTCCTCTTTCTGTTTCACTAAAGCTAGCAAATAAATACGAGATTTCTCTTACCGATGATGCTCTTGATGAATATCATCATATAACAAAGCAACATCAAGAAAGTTCACGAAGTGCAGGGGAAGGAAAATTTAAAGGAGGACTTGCAGATGATACTCCTAAAATTCGAGCGTTACATACCGTAACGCATCTTATGTTAGCCGGTTTACGTAAATATCTTGGTGATTCTGTTCATCAGAAAGGTTCAAATATTACCGAAGAAAGAACAAGATTTGATGTTACTTTTGAACAAAAAATTGAACCTGAGATTTTGAAGAAAGTAGAAGATTATGTAAATGAAGCTATTGAAGCAGGAGCTTCCGTTGAGATTGAGATTCTCAAGAAAACCGATGCTCAACAGCAAAAAGATATCACTGCTTCATTTTGGGAACGATACCCAGATGAGGTGAAGGTCTATTCAATTCGTTCAGAAGAAGGTCAAACCTACTCACGTGAATTATGTGGAGGACCACATGTACAATCAACTACAGAGATTTCTGAATTTGGAAGATTTAGAATTGTAAAAGAAGAATCTTCTTCAGCTGGGATAAGAAGAATTAAAGCAGTACTAGAAAAATAACCTTTGGGTTATTTTTTTGTTATACTATTAGTATCAATGTCTAAGAAAGAACAAATGCATACCTCAGTACTTTTCGAACTCGACTCAGGATCAATAGCTGTTTCTGTTTGTGAATTTCAACAAGGATCTTCTTTTCCAAAAAAAGAAAGAATGAGTAAGAGAATAGCACTTACACAAACAGATTCTTTTGATCGGTTTTTTGCTCAATCTCTTAAAACCTTAGAAGCACTTGCACATGAAGCACAACGACATGCTTCACAAATTGATAGTATTTATGTTTCGCTAAGTGCTCCATGGGTTAGTTCACAAAAGCGGGTAATACGTCACGTAAATGAAAAAGGTTTTGAGGTTACAGAATCACTTTTATCAAAACTCATTAAAAAAGAATTAGAGTATCCACTGTCAAAAAATCTAGATTATCATAAGCATCATAATCAATTAGAGATTTTCGAACGCCGTACTATTGATGTGTATATTAATGGATATCCTACCTTGCATCCTATTCAAAAGAGAAAAGTTAGAGATATTGCCATTCATTCACTTGTGAGTGTTATAACTACCACCACAAAAGATGCAGTAGTTCACACTATTGAACGAGTATTTCATCGTCAACCTGATCTTGTTTCAAATACCTTCATATTGTACCAAGTAATACGAACCTTCTTACCAGAAGAAAATAATGTAATGATTTTGGATATTGGAGGTATGCATACTGAAATGTATACAATATATCAGGATCATCTAACTGATATTGCAAGCTTTCCAGTTGGTGAACATCATATTCTTGAAGAACTTACAAAGAAAGCTTCGGTTTCAGAAGATAAGGCTCGAAGCCTTATGACCTTATTCATTCAAGAGAAGCTGCATGAGGAATATCATCAAGAAATTAGCTTACTTATGAAAAAAACATATCAACTTTGGCTCTCTGCTTGGTATGAGGTGTGTAATACTCTTTCTGCAAAACAGCTTCTCCCATCAACTATTTGTATTATCGCACCTTCATATATTGTTCCATGGATGAGGTATCATATTCTTCAAACAGATGAACTCATGGAGCACCTGCATACTCATTCAAAGATTAGAATGATAGAGTTGCCATATTTTATTAAATTAAAAGCAGAAGAAGATCATGTTCTACATACTCGTGATGCTGAATTACTTCCTATGACTCACGTAATTTCAACCTTAATCTCATATGAATAACAAGAATAATATAGATGGTATCAAGAGAAAACCGATATCTCCGATAAAGAAAGTTTCAAAGCGAAGCATTCCAATTGAAAAAAAACCTCCTGTTGTTCAGGAAATTCGTGATGTTCAATTGCCACGTAAATACAATATTACAAAGGTAAGTCGAGTTGATGTTGATTTAGCTAGAAATTCTTCAAACAGAATACCACCTGTTGAGAAGAATATATCTTCTGTTAAACGAGAAAGAAAAACACCATTTTGGGTAAAAATTTTCATCCCAATTGTTCTTGGACTTACTGCATCAGCAGTACTTATCAATCAATTTGATAGCGCTGTTATCCGTGTTGAGCCAATGGTGAAAAAAGCAGATATTAGTAGAAACATAACTTCAGTAGCTGAAGGGAATTCACAGCAGTTAGAATTTTCAATGATTGCATTCACTGAAACTCAATCAATTGAGCTTGCCCCTGATACTGAGGAGATGTCACAGAATAGAGCATCAGGTACCATTAGAATCTTTAATGATTATAGTACTTCACCTCAAAAGTTATCTCCTAAAACTAGATTTGAATCAGTAGATGGAAAAATTTTCCTTTTGGGTGATGAAGAACTTATCATTCCAGGGAAAAGTGGAGATATTCCGGGAGAAGTTCTTGCAACCGTATATGCTCAAGAACCAGGGGAATCATATAACATTGATGTAACTGATTTTAGTATCCCAGGATTCTTGGAAATTGGTTTAAATGAAAAATACACTGGTATTTATGCTCTTTCAACTCAAGCATTCAGCGGAGGATCTTCAGGAATGGTACCTGCTATTTCAAAAGAACTAAAAGATCGTCAAACAAAGGATCTTGAATTGAAAGTTCAATCTGCTTTAGAAGAACGTCTACTTTCAGAAAAAACAGTGAACATGCAGTTAATTGAAAACAGTGTATCTATTGTTTTCAAAGAACCACGTTATGAAATAAAAGAGGGTGGTAAAAAGGGAACACTATCGGTTTCAGGTAGTATCTTCGCACTACTTCTTGATACTCAAAAATTGGCATCATACCTAGCAATTCAAGAATTAGGTGTACAAAGTCCAGATGAAGTTTCGCTATTAGATGGAACTAATCTAGTTGCTTTGTATACTGGTTTTGGACCAATTAACTATCAATCAATATCATCTGCACAGATTAAGGTTTCAGGTACTGCATATTTTGTTTGGAATCTTAATAAAGAAAAAATTGCAGAAATATTTGCTGGAACACAAAAGAAAGATGTTGCTATTACATCAAAGCAATCAGCTTCAATTGGTTCGGTTCGAATAACAAATCATCCAAGATGGCGGAATATTCTTCCTTTAAATGAGGAAAACATAGAAATACGAGAGATTCCAAGAGAAAAACAACCACGTTAGTGGTTGTTTTTATTGACATAAATAGGACTTCTGTTAGTATCCCAGATATCGCAATGAGTAAGGATAACAAGCAAACAGTTACAGGGACCGTGGTGGAATGTCTTCCTAATACCATGTTCCGTGTTGAAGTGGAAGGACAAGAAGGACTACTTCTTGCCTACCTATCTGGCAAGATGAAGCTATATCGCATTCGTATCTTGGTAGGTGACACGGTTGAGGTATTAATTGACCCTTATGGGGGAAAAGGACGTGTCATCAAGAGATTGTAAGAAGACGCGGTATTTTTTATTTTATTGACGCATTATATATGAAAGTTAGATCAGCAATTAAGAAAGTAACCTCAGGAGATAAAATCGTACGTCGACGAGGACGACTCTTTCGCCTTAACAAGGAAAATCCACGACGAAAAGCACGACAGTAGTTGGTGCCATTTTTTGTGTATTCATTATTTATTAACACGAACAACGAACTTACGATATGAGAATTTTTGGAATTACCATCCCAGATGAAAAACAAGCTCAATATGCATTAACAGCAATTTATGGAATTGGACTCTCACGAGCACAATCTCTTCTAGATGAGGCTGGTATTGCACGAGAGACAAAAGCAAAAGATATTAGCGAAGCTGATGAAAAGAATCTTCGAGACCTCATTGAAAAACTAACCTTAGAAGGAGACCTACGACGAGAACGAGCACAAAATGTGAAACGACTTATCGATATTAACTCATACCGAGGAAATAGACATTCACGAGGACTTCCTTCAAGAGGACAACGAACGAAAACTAACAACCGAACTCGACGTGGAAATAAACGTTCTACTATGGGATCAGGAAAAATTAAGGTCTCTAAGACTTAATACATTACTATTATGGGAAAAAAACGCATTGTAAAACAAAAAGGACAGAAACTAGATAAGAACTTGAAGTCACGTTCACTATCTAAGGTTCCAAAGAAGAAATTGCTACAAGCTATTCTTCATGTTCAATCTACCTACAACAACACTAAGGCTTTAGTTACTGACTTAGAAGGAAACGCAATCATGTTTTCTTCAGCTGGTGCTTTAGGATTTAAGGGAGCTAAGAAAGGTACTCCATATGCAGCTGCAAAAGTAGGAGAAGTACTCGGAGAAAAAGCTCAAATGATGGGAATCAAAGAAGTTTCTGTTGTTGTAAAAGGAGTAGGTTCAGGTCGTGAATCAACTATCCGAGGTTTCGTATCATTCGGAATCGACATTACTCGAATTCAAGACAAAACACCGGTTCCTCATAACGGACCACGTGCTAAAAAGGCACGTCGAGTGTAGTCAATTATCTATATTATATATGTCAAAGATTAAAAAATATAAAATTGCACGACGTCTTGGTTCTGGAGTATATGAAAAAACACAGAGTCAAAAGTTTATGCTTTCAGAACAAAAACGTTCAAAAGCAAAGGCTGGACGTCCAAAGCGACCAACTGACTACGGTCTTTCTCTTATTCAAAAGCAACGAGTTCGTTTCGCTTATGGAGTTTCAGAAAAACAATTTTCAAACTACATAAATAAGGCGTTTGAAGGAGCTAAAAAAGGAAACGTTCCTGCTACAACTCTTTTCAAGTTAATTGAACAGCGATTGGATAACGTTGTGTATCGATCTGGGATCGCAACTACACGAGCATTTGCTCGACAGCTGGTGTCACATGGACACATTCTTGTTAATGGAAAGAAAATGACTATTCCTTCATACCAAGTACGAAAAGGAGATATCCTAAGCATTCGAGAAGGAAGCAAGGATAAGACAGTATTTGCAGAACTATCAAAACAAATGGAATCAAAGAAATCTAATTGGTTGAGCATTGATGCACCAAAAACAACCGTAAGTATTTCAGGAGAGCCAAAGGATCCAGAACCGTTCTTCAATTTCCAAGCTGTTATTGAGTTCTATAGCCGATAGTCCTCTTCATTACTATATCTTCACTAATATCATCTCATCTATGTTTAACCAACACATTGTACTACCACAAAAATTAAAAGTTGTTTCAGAAGATTCTACAAAAGGAGTTTACGAAATTGAGGGCCTATATCCTGGATATGGGCATACTCTAGGAAATTCACTACGAAGAATCATCCTTTCATCTTTACCTGGAGTTTCTATAACTTCAGTAAAAATTAAAGGAGCAGATCATGAATTTGCAACACTTTCAGGAGTAAAAGAGGATGTACTTTCTATTCTTTTGAACCTTAAAAAAGTAAGGTTTGCACTTTCTTCTGATGAAGAAGTGAGTGTTACCCTTAATGTGAAAGATGCAAAGATGGTAACTGCAGCTGATTTTGATACACAAGGAGGTGTTGAGGTAATGAATCCTGAACAATATATTGCAGAAGTAACTGCAAAATCTGCAGAGCTTTCAATTGAGCTTAGATTGGCAAAGGGAATTGGTTTCGTTTCAAAGGAAGACTTTACAAAAGAAGACCTTGAAATTGGACACATTTTAGTTGATGCAATCTTTAGCCCTATCAGAAAGGTAAACTATGAAGTTTCAAACATGCGTGTTGGAGACCGAACAGATTACAACCGTCTTAAGATAAGTCTTGAAACAGATGGTTCAGTTTCTGCAAAAGAAGCACTTGAAGCTTCACTTAAGATAATGATCAATCAATTCAAGAGCATTCTTGATTTGAAAGAACTTGAAGATGAAAAAACATATCACACAGCTTTACGTGAAGATATGAAAGAAGGACGAGATGATATTGATTTCATTAAAGATGAAATCGATGAAGATGAAAAGGTAGAACTTCTTAAAACAAGAGTTGATACCCTTGATCTATCATCTCGAACAGAAAAAGCGCTATCAGAAGCAAGTATTCGAACTCTAGGAGGGGTGGTACAGAAGTCTGAAGCAGATTTATTAGCCTTAGATGGATTTGGAGACAAGAGTCTTGAAGAAATCAAAGAGGTACTCAACACCTTTAAGTTGAGCTTGAAAGATAACTAAGTACTATGAGACACGGAAAGAAAAACAGAAAATTTGGGAGAACAGCAAATGTACGAAGAGGATTTATCCGATCTCTTGCCGTTGCGTTATTGACCCATGAAAAGATAACGACTACTGAAGCTCGAGCGAAGGAACTTCGACCATATATTGAAAAAATGGTTACGAAGGCAAGAATTAATTCTCTTGCAAATCGTCGAATGATTTCAGCTCGTTTAGGTAATCAAGAATCGTTGACTAACAAGCTTGTTGATGAAATCGCACCGCGATATGAATCACGAGATGGAGGATACCTTCGTATTACCAAACTTCCTCAACGACAAGGAGATGCCAGCAAGATGGCAGTAATTGAATTTGTATAACATGACTACTAAGACAGAAAAAAAAGAATATGTGTATGATGCTGATGGGCAAAGTCTAGGACGTCTATGTACAAAGATTGCTATGGATCTACGTGGAAAAAGTGAAGCATCATTTGCTCCAAACGTTGCTCCTGATGTTACTGTTATTGTAAATAATGCATCTAAGGTTAAGTTATCTGATACTCAGCTAAAAGCTGAATACAAGCGATACAGTGGATATCCTGGAGGTTTAAAGCACGAAACACGAGGACACTTAGTTGATCGAAAAGGATACCGTGAGGTATTTGAGAAGGCTGTGTTTGGTATGCTTCCAAACAATAGATTACGAGCAGTTATGATGAATAATCTCATCATTAACGAATAACCCAATACTATATATGGCAACCGAAAAAAAATACATTTCTGCTATTGGGCGACGTAAATCAGCTTCTGCACAGGTTCGAATTGTTCCTGCGTCTAAGATGACTTATGTGGTTAACGATAAAAACCTTGATGAATACTTTACCGTAGGAGAACTACGAAAAGTTGTTCAAGCTCCATTTATGGAAACTGAAAGAAAAGATGATTTTACTGTTTCAGTAGTAGTAAAAGGAGGAGGAATTTCTGCACAGGCAGATGCAATACGTCACGGTATCTCTCGAGCACTAATCAAGTACAACGAGGAATTACGTGGAGGATTGAAGTCAGCCGGATATCTAAAGAGAGATCCACGCTCAAAAGAACGAAAGAAACCAGGACTACGAAAGGCACGAAAGAGCCCAGCTTGGTCAAAACGATAAAAACACCATATGGTGTTTTTTTGTGGTATATTTACAGAGTATGAAAAACATTATTATTATTTTCTTATTCGCAGCATTATCATTTACAACGTATCAACTTATCACTTTAGATAATACAATCCCATCAGGTATTGACCCGGTAGTCGAAGAGGTAGTTTCAACTGATGTTGAAAAAAAGAGGGTGCCAAATGAAAAAATATGTGTTGGAGAGGGTTGTGATGGTAGTATGAGCGGTGATAGTGAATCATATACCGTAGTATCAGTTCCACTTGTAACCAGTACTGGTAACATTGGTTGTGGTGAAGGAATAGTTTTCAGTCCACATGCGGTAAACAAGACAAGCGCAGTGCTTGATGCAACATACAAAAAGTTATTTAGTTTAGAACATGAACCTAATGTTGAATCAGATGATGTTCGAAATGTTGTTGCTTTGGAAAAAGATCTGTTCTACAAAGGAGTGTCTATTGATAATTCAAAAACAGCACGACTACTTCTTGAAGGAAAATCAACCTACATATATAACTGTACGATTCCAACGTTTAGAGCTCAAATTGAGCAAGCTGCTCTTCAATTTAGTACGGTAGATTCTCTTGAAGTGTATATTAATAATAAACTATGGGATTGGTGTGATTTTTCTCAAGCTGACCCAGAAGAAGATGGTTGTGATATTAATCCAAAACATTGGATTGCAACTAAGTAAAAAAAAGAAGATTTAATCTTCTTTTTTTGTAAACCTTCTTTCAAGAAGTGCTTCTGTTCCTGAATCAAGCTTATCCGTTACAATTACCATGAGTTCATCCTCAAGACCCAAGTCTTCTTTCATGTTGATCATCATGTGTTCAAGGGGAAAAGGGGATATCCAAATTGAACTTTTTAGTTGAACAAATTGTGCTTTTTTAAGTATGTATCGAACAGCATCTCGTTGGGTTTTTTGGTCTTCTTTGATATCTAAAATGATAATACGCCAATATCCATCCCATGTAGTTGGAACAAGGTGGTTTCTAGCAGATAATTTAATGTTCCTTAGTTTATGTCTACCCTCAGAAGAAAGACTTAAAAAAGAAGACTGTTCTGTTTCATGCTCATGTAGCATCTCACCTTCAATCATTTGCTTAATAGCCCTATTCACAAGATATTTAGGTTTTACCTTTCTTTCCTCATCTTGATCTTCGATAATGGCTTCCACGTATCGTGTCACTTCATCAGAACGAGCTGCTTTTTTTCCGGAAAGGAAATCAAGAATAAGTTCTTGAATGCTTTTTTTAGACGAATTTTTCATTAAACTTAAATATACATCAAATTCTTATTTTTTCAAGTATTTTTACATAAATTTCATTTAAGTGAAAAACTTGTCAAAATATTGTGGTTGTGTATACTTACTTCGTAACTAAATAGTATATGAGTAAAAAAAATAATCATGAAGAAGTAGAAATTGAATATGAAGATGAAATTGTTGAAGAACATGGAATGAAGGATAAACTAAAACAATTAAGAGAAGAGCTTAAGGAAGCAAAACTTCAATCCCAGGAATATTTAACAGGTTGGCAAAAAGAGAGAGCTTCATTTGCGAATTATAAGACTGAAGAAGAAAAAAAGAGACAAGAACGTATTGCTCTTTTGAAGACAAATCTTGTTTCTGATTTTTTTCCGGTACTTGATAGTTTTGATATGGCGTTTGGAAACAAAGATGCTTGGGAAAAAGTAGATCAAAATTGGCGTATTGGAGTTGAATATATCTATACCCAATTTATGAATACACTTGAAGGATATGGAATTTCAGTTATCGATACAACCCATGTCCCTTTTGACCCTGTTATACATGATCCTGTTGAAAATGTCCCTGTTGATGAAAAGGATGATGGACACATCATTTCAGTTATTCAAAAGGGATATAGAACCAAGGATATGGTATTACGACCAGCAAAGGTTCGTGTAGGAAAGTATGAAAACAAATAGGCTTGAAGTAATGATAGACGCTCCTATTTCATCAGTATTTGAATTCACCTTAGATCCTAAGTACAGAAAATCATGGATTCCAAATCTAGGTGAAGAAACCGTTGATAGTTCTGTAATTGGCTTGGGTACAAAATATCAAAATGATGTCGGTACCTATCTGGTTACTGATTATGAAAAAAATGTCTTTATGGAGCTTTCCTCTACAAAATCAAGTTATATTTGTTCGTATTCATTTCGTGAACATGAAAAGCAAACAAAGATTACCTATTTTGAATATATGGAAGATGGATCAGAACTTGATTCACCAATTTTAGAATCATCATTTACTACATTAAAAGAATTAATAGAAACTAATAACTAATATTACTATGTCAAAAATTATTGGAATTGATCTTGGTACCACAAACTCAGCAGTTGCTATTGTTGAGGGAGGACAACCAAAAATTATCGAAAACAGCGAAGGAAATAGAACAACTCCTTCAATTGCTGCAATGGGGAAGAATAAGGATCGTTTAGTTGGTTTACTTGCAAAACGTCAGGCGGTAACAAATCCAGAAAACACAATCTTTGGAGTGAAGCGTTACATGGGTCACAAGTATGACGATGAAGCTATCCAGTCTGATATGAAAGCATCACCTTTTAAAATATCAAAAGGTGAAAACAACGGAGTTGCTATTACTATGCAAGATAAGGAATATCGACCAGAAGAAATTTCTGCAATGATATTGAAAAAGATAAAAGCAGACGTTGAAGAAAAGCTTGGTGAAAAAGTTACTGAAGCAGTTATCACAGTACCTGCATATTTTGATGATGCACAGAGACAAGCAACAAAAGATGCTGGAAAAATTGCAGGTCTTGAAGTAAAAAGAATCATCAATGAACCAACAGCTGCAGCACTTGCATATGGTTTCAACAAAAAGAAAGATGAGAAAATCGTTGTGTATGACTTTGGTGGTGGAACGTTTGATGTTTCAGTTCTTGAAGTTGGAGATGATGTAGTTGAAGTTAAATCAACTGATGGTGATGCACATATGGGTGGAGAAGACATTGATAGAGCTATCATCAATTGGATTGGATCTGAATTCAAAAAGGAATCAGGAATTGATGTAACTGGAGATGTGCTTGCTTTGCAACGTTTGAAAGAAGCTGCAGAAAAGGCAAAGCATGAACTTTCTAATACCTCAGAAAGTGAAATCAATATTCCTTTCATTACCTCAGATGAATCAGGGCCAAAACATCTTCTTCTTAAACTTTCACGAGCTAAATTAGAAGAATTAGCAGCACCATTTCTTGAAAAATCAATTGAGATTACCAAACGAGCTGTTGAAGCTTCAGGATTTAAAACATCAGAGATTGATGAAATTATCCTCGTAGGAGGTCAAACAAGAATGCCTAAAATTACTGAAATGGTAAAAGGAGTGTTTGGAAAAGAACCAAATAAGTCTATCAATCCAGATGAGGTAGTTGCTTTAGGAGCAGCATTACAAGGAGGAGTGATGCAAGGAGATGTAAAAGACGTATTACTTCTTGATGTAATCCCTCTTTCACTTTCAATTGAAACTATGGGAGGAGTTGCTACAAAACTTGTAGAAAGAAATACTACCATCCCAGCAGAAGCATCACAGGTATTTTCTACCGCAGCAGATAATCAACCTTCAGTTGAAATTCATGTGGTTCAAGGAGAACGTCCTTTAGCTTCTGACAACAAGTCTCTTGGAAAATTCATTCTTGATGGAATTCCACCAGCACCTCGAGGTGTACCGCAAGTTGAAGTAACCTTCAATGTTGATGCTAACGGAATTCTTGAGGTGAAGGCAAAAGATAAAACTTCAGGAAAAGAAAATTCAATTAGAATCGAAGGTGGTTCAAAACTTTCAGATGAAGAAATCAAGCGAATGCAACAAGAAGCAGAAGAACATGCAGATGAGGATAAGAAAAAGAAGGAATTAATTGATACTCGTAATCTCGCAGAAACAATGATCTTCTCAGCTGAAAAAGCACTTAAAGAATATGGAGAGAAGGTTGATGAAGAAACAAGAACTTCAGTTCAAACAGCTATCACTGAACTTAAGGAAGCAAAAGATAAAGATGATAAGGCTGATATTGAATCAAAAACTCAAAAACTTTCAGAATCAATGCAAAAAATTGGTGAAGTTATGCAAAAAGAAGCTGAAACAAAAAACGAAGAATCTTCAGATACTGAAACCGTTGACGTAGAAGCAGAAGAGAAAAAAGAAGAATAATTGATATTCATGGATGCTAAGGAATATTCCTTAGCATCAATGAGCAGCAATACATTACATATGAGCAAAGACTATTACAAAATTTTAGGAGTAGAAAAAGGAGCATCACAAGATGAAATTAAGAAGGCTTTTAGAAAAGTCGCGCATCAATATCATCCTGATAAGAAAGATGGTGATGAAGTTAAGTTTAAAGAGGCAAATGAGGCGTATCAAGTGCTCTCAGACGAAAAAAAACGTGCCTCATATGATAGATTTGGTTCTTCAGGATCAAATCCATTTGGTGGACAACAACATGCAGGATTCGGAGGTTTTGGACAGGGTGGTGCTTCATTTGATTTTGGTGATATTGATCTAGGAGATATTTTTGGATCTGGATTCGGAGGTGGAAGACGTGCACAGAGAAAAGGGGAAGATCTTCAAACAAGGATAACTTTAAGTTTCAAAGAGTCTGTGTTTGGTGTAACAAAGAGTATTAATTTAGAACACATGGTTATGTGTGACACCTGTGAGGGTTCTGGGGCTAAAGATAAGACTAAGGTAAAAACATGTTCTCATTGTGAGGGAAGAGGAAAAGTTCAATCCCAAATGATGGGTATCTTCACTACGGTAACTGAGTGTCCTCGTTGTCTAGGAAGAGGAAATGTTCCTCAGGAATCTTGTTCACGATGTAATGGATCTGGGGTAATGAGAAAAAAGGAAACCGTTGAGGTAACTATTCCATCTGGAATTCAACACGGTGATACTCTCCGTGTAAAAGGAAAGGGAAATGCTATTGAAAATGGAATTGCAGGAGACCTGTTTATTCAAATAATGGTAGAACCTGACAAGGTCTTCAAGAGAAGAGGTCTTGACCTCATTGTTGAAAGAACATTGAAAATCTCAGAAGCTGTTTTGGGGACACAACAACACCTTACTTTGCTTGATGGAAAGGATATTGAATTTTCAGTTCCTGAGGGGACAAGAGATGGTACCACCTTACGTATTCGTAACAAGGGAATTGAAGCTGGTTCAACAAAAGGAGATATTCTCGTACTTGTTTCAATTGAGGTACCTAAAAAGCTAAGTAAAAAGCAACGAGAATTGTTTGAGAATATGCAGAAAGAAGGCCTCTAGACCCTTTTACATTTAACTATAATAGTATATACTTTATGTACATTATTCGATTAAGAAAATACATAACAGATATGAAGAAGTTTTTATACCTTGTTGCTCTTATCGCTATTGTAGTTATCGCAATTTCAGCAATGAATAACAACGAAACTGCTACAGTAGAAGTTGAGAACGATCCTATTGTTGAAGAAACTACAACGGAAGATGCTGCTACTGAACCAGTAACGGAAGAAGTAGTTGTAGAAGAAGCAATGAATGCTGAAACTACCGTTGAAGTTGAAGCACTATAATAAAAAAAACCGTTATCGGTTTTTTTTATTTAACTCCAACGAGAAGAGAAAGTTTCTCAATAATTTCTTGTTTTTGTTTTTTTAGTTCTTCAAAAACTAAACGTTCTTCATCGGTTTGTGATTCTTGAATATAGTGATGTTCAATTCTCCAAAGAGATTTTTGTTCTTGAACAAGCTGATTTAAGATATTAAAAGTATTATTATTCATATAATGTTTTGTTATGTTACTAATATATCTATTATATCACCTATCATGTGCTAGGATGTTACTGTATGAGAGAAATCGTTATTATCTTCCCATTTAACACTCGTGAACAAAAAATCTTAGTCATTGAAGAATATATACATCACTATAACAGATCCTTTTGGAAGTATGTAAGTGGTGGAGTAGACAAAGAAGAAAAAGATTTCATCACCCATGCAAAAGAAGAACTTGCTGAAGAAGTTGGTATGAGTTCTGAGGGTTGGCACCATTTTCATCAATTAGAAAAAATTTTTGGTAATAGAGAAATTCATTTTTTCATTGCTGAAGATCCAATTGAAATGGAAAACCCACAAGAGAATCCAGACGCTGATATCATCCTACAATCTGTTTGGGTAAACTATGAAGAATTTATGCATATGCTTGATACCAAACAATTAATGTGGGATCAAGCGAGTATGGCAGCATTGATGGTATTTAGAAAATACCAAATAAAATAACCGAATATTTCGGTTATTTTATTTACCTGTGTAGTGACGGCTGTTTCTTCGAGTCTTTGCTACTCCAAGCATATCCTTCTTTACTTCTAATCGTTTTACTGTTTTGTGAGATGAAGTTGTCTTCATGTTTCCCACGCTATTTGTTCTTTTTCCCATATGTGATGAGTATACATGTTATTAATAATATGAATAGTGTTTGACAAATACGTATTTTGTACTATTTTACGTTAAACCTTAAATTATATAAAAATGAATATTAGAACAATTATGTACTGCCTAGGCATCTTCCTTTTCACTTCATGTGACTTCTCACCGAGTTCAAATGAATTAACAAATCAAACCTTCAAACAGGTCTTGATGGTCGAAAATCAGGTTTTAGTTAAAGAACTAAATGTTCCTGATGAGTTTAGTATGCAAAAAGTATTTGAAGAAAGTGCTTTAAAGATAAAAAAGCTTATAGAGCAAAAAGCAAATGGCAACATTCAGGGTGTGAAAAGCTACTCATTTATCCTAGATGGCGAAAAAATTTACAAAATTGTAACGTTGTATCAACGTAGCGAAAATGCGATTGTGATAAAAAAAACAGCGTTTAACAATCCTGAAAATTATTACATCACCTCGTACTACCTAAGTGAAAATGGAAAGTTAGTTGATGTTATCCAAATGGATAGTGACAAAAAAATTCATTTTTCAAGATTCGTTGAGATTAAACAGTTTAGCGATTCTTTAGAAAAAGAATTAGGTTTTGAAATTTAATAGACATAAAAAACACTGAGTTACCCTCAGTGTTTTTATAATTGATTCTTTATCTGATTGATAAAATCATCAATTGATATTCCTTTCTGTTGGCCATCTTTTGATTCAATAGTTAGTGTTTGTGTACTTACTTCTTCGTCTCCTATGATAATCCAGAAGGGAAGTTTTGAAGTCTTAGCTTTCCTTACTTTCTTCCCGAATCCCTCATGGTCATCGTTCCATAATTCAACTCTCATACCAACTGATGCAAGTGATGTATATACTTCAGTTGCATATGTTGAGTGAACGTCTGACTTGATTGGAATAATGGCTAGTTGAAGTGGTGCAAGCCAAACAGGAAAATAACCTTCGAAATGTTCAATTGCAAGTGACATGAATCTTTCAAGGGATCCTGCAATCGCTCTATGAATCATCACCGGAGTTTTCTTGTTTCCTTCTTGATCAGTATACGTTAATTCAAATCGTGTCGGCTGAACAAAATCAAGCTGTGCAGTACCCAATTGCCATTCTCGTCCAATGGCATCTTTGAATTGAAAATCCAACTTTGGTCCGTAGAATGCAGCTTCACCTTCTACTCGCATATAGTTTAGGTTATTTTCTTTGGCAATATCCTCAAGAATAGATTCTGCTTTATCCCATAGATGATTGTCGCCAATATACTTATCTAAGTTTTGTGGATCTCGAACAGAAAGTGAAACCCAATAGTTTCCTTCGTGGAACATATCCATCGTGGTGTAGAATTTTTTTATGATGGCTACAATATTATTTACCTCTTCTTTTATTTGCTCTTCGGTACAGAAAATATGACCATCATCTTGTGAAATAGATCGAACACGTGAGAGTCCCATGAGTTCTCCTGCTTGTTCATCACGGTATACCATTGTCGTTTCAGCATACCGTAATGGGAGATCTCTGTATGAACGTGGTTCAGCATCATATATTTGTGTATGGTGCGGACAATTCATAGGTTTCATAACAAATTCTACATTTGATTTTCCGGTAACATGGAATAGATCATCTTTATACTTATCCCAGTGACCTGATGTTTTATATAAATCAGATTTAGTGATATGTGGAATACATACCTGTTGGTATCCGTATGGAGATTGTATTTCATCAATCTTTTTGATTACCAAGTTTCGAATCATCGTTCCTTTTGGAGTGAATAAAGGAAGACCGGAACCTACTTTTTCAGAGAAGGTGAATAGACCTAGTTCCTTCCCAATTTTTCTATGATCTCGTTTCTTCGCCTCTTCTTGCTTTGTTATGTATTCATCTAAATCTTCTTTTGTATCAAAAGCAAGACCATATATACGAGTAAGCATCGGATTGTTTTCATTACCTCTCCAGTATGCACCTGCAACCCTGTCTAATTTCCAGGCATCCATATTGATACTTGAAAAATCGTCAACATGTCCTCCTCTACATAGGTCGGTAAAAGATCCAGAAGTATAGAAGGTAATTTCCTCACCCTTTTCTGCGATTTCTCGAATAAGTTCTTCTTTGTATGGATTTCCTGAAAAGAATGAAAGTGCTTCATCTTTTGTTACCACTTTGTGATCAAAATGCTTCCAGGTATTAGCAATCTTCTTCATTCTTTTTTGAATATCCTTTAAATCACCATCTGAAAGAGGGTGCTTAAGATCAATATCGTAATAGAAACCATTATCGATTGCTGGACCTAGGCTTAAATATGCATCAGGATAGCTTTCAAGTACTGCTGCAGCAAGAAGGTGTGCAAGTGAATGTCTTTTCTTTTCTAATTCGTTCATATGCATATTGTAGCTGGCAATGGCATGCATGCAAGGGCTTATATCATAGTGTATGCTGTATGTATGAACGAAATGAAACACTATCCAGATTCAATATCAATTAAAGGGCTCATACGAAGTTTTCAGAGTGCCTTTCGTGGAGTTAGAGTCTTGTTAAAAAGTGAATATAACTTATATATTCAAATTGGTTTTGCTGTAATAGCGATCGTTGCTGGTTTTTACTACCAAATAAGTTCTGTGCAATGGATGTTTCAAATCATTGCAATTGGTTTAGTAATATATTCAGAATTAGTAAATACCGCGATAGAAAAAATTCTTGATGTTCTCCACCCAGATTATCGAAGGGAAGTAGGGGAAATAAAAGAACTGGCATCAGCTTCAGTTCTATTCATGGTTCTTATCTCAGTTTGTATTGCTTTCATTATTTATATTCCTTATATTTTTTAGTCAAAAATAAAACAACCGAAAGGTTGTTTTATTCTAGTTCTAGTGATGATAGTGATGCATCAAGATCGAAATCTAAATCAGATTCAATAGCTTCAATATCTGTTTCAGGTGAAGTTTCAGAGATTTCTTCAATCACTTCAGCTTCTTGTTCTTCCATAAGGATAACTTGTTCTTCCTCAGGGGTGATCATTTCACCTTCCATCATTTGCCCTGCATTATTATTAGCAAGCAAGATTAATCCACCAGCTACAATAACGATAAGTAGAGCAATAGTTAAATTTTTATTCATATTATGCAGTGTTAGTTATTCCTTTTAATGATGATACTAATGTCTTTGCTTGCTCCCATGCTTGAGCAATCTGTACTTTTGATTTTTCAAAAAGAGACTTTGCATCGTTAAGTTTCGCCTTTACTTCTTCTTCTGTCATGTTTTCACGATCAACTGATTCAACTACAAGGGTAGCTTGGTCAATTAGTGATTCTGCTTCAGCTACTGATGATGATACTGCATCAAGACTTGATTGGTATGATGAAATATCAACACCACGTCCTTCTAGGTCAACAAGCCGAGCCTGAATCTTATCAACAATTCCATATGATCGAGCGATCACAGCTTGGAATCTTTTTGCAATCATCTCATTACGTTGATTACGGATATCTTTCCCAGCTTCTTTAAGTTCAGCTCGTTTCACTTCAGCATCTGCTTTCATGTTTTCACGATGTGCTTTTGCTTCATCGAGCACTGCTTTTCGTTCTTCTTCAGAACTTGCGCTACTCAAAGCTTCTTTTACTTCAACTCGTTTTAATTCACGCTCTTGTTTCCGTTCTTCAATGTATGCGTTACGTTCTTCTGTTAGTTGTGTACGTGCTTGTTGTAACTGTGCACGCATTTCAGTTGCTTCAGTAGAAACTTCAGGTCGTTCTTGTCGTTGCGCATGGACAATAGCTGTCGTTGCAAACAAGGCAAGGGTGGTAAAAATAGTAAGTAATGTTTTCATATATATATTGCATGAGAATAAATCTCACTTCTGTATTATATTATCTGCTAGTAAAAATAACAATGAGTGATTAATTATTGCAATGGCTTAACCCCTTGCATAAGTAAACTTTTCTTTCCATCTTTGTCAGACATTTTTCCTTGAATTGCTATGATGGCATCTTCAACAAGTAGTTCTGCGTGTTCTTTGTAGAGTTTTGGAAAAACTACTACTTCTGCTGATCCTGTAAAATCAGAAAGTGTGATGAATGCCATTTTGTCACCCTTCTTGGTGTTAATTACCTTAACAGTTTCAATGATTCCACCAACAACTACCGTCTGCTCATTTCTAATTTCACCTGTTGATATCATTCCTAAATGATAGCTACTTTTTTTAAACCTATCTCGCATATGATCAAGTGGATGACCAGATACATAGACACCTAGAATTTCTTTCTCCATAGCTAAGCAATCTTCCTTTGAAAGCGGTTCTGTTTCTTTGAGACTTATGTGAGATTGCCCAATGTTTCCAAATAGGGAGGCCTGATCAGAGTGCATACTCTTTACCTCTTTGTTGTACTGAAGAAGTGCTTCAAGATTTCCAAGTAATGATCCTCGTTCTCCAAATTGATCAAGAGCTCCTGCCATGATGAGTGCTTCAAGTGATTTCTTGTTGAAATTCTTGTGACGAACTCTGTTTAAGAGATCTTCAAGTGAGTTAAATTTTCCTGCTCGTTTTCGTTCTTGGATAATTGCATCTGCAATTCCTTCACCA
This sequence comes from uncultured Candidatus Saccharibacteria bacterium, assembly GCA_964592365.1. GTDB lineage: Bacteria > Patescibacteriota > Minisyncoccia > Phycocordibacterales > UBA1006 > UBA1006. The sequence continues at coordinate 97,953 of CAZQDL010000002.1, forward strand.
AAATTCTTGATGGTGTAGAAACCGAATCTGATTGCATTCTTCTCATCATTTTGAATTATGGTAAATGAACCAAAGCATTCATTAATATCAGGAGGAAGTACTTCAATGTTCATTGAGGCACATTCATGAATAATTATTGCAATCTTATCAGTATCTCCAGACTCAGCTGATAGCATTGCTGTCATATATTCAACGGGGTAGTTTGCCTTCATGTACGCTGTTTCATAGCTGATACGTCCATAGCTTGCCGCATGTGACTTGTTGAATCCATACGCAGCAAAGGTTTCTATTTGATCCCATAGTTCTTCTACAGCCTGTGGTTTCATTCCGTAATCTAAACACCCTTGCATAAGTTTTTCTTTTTGCTCTGCCATCAGCTCAGGAATCTTTTTTCCAATAGCTTTTCGTAACTTATCAGCATCACCCCAAGTGAAACCAGCAAGGTCAACAGAGATTTGCATTACGTCTTCTTGATATACCAAAATTCCATATGTCGGAGCAAGAATTTCCTTCATTCGAGGATCAAGATATCTAACCAAAGATGGATTTCTCTTTCTTTGAATATATTCAGGTATGAATTCCATAGGTCCTGGTCGGTACAGGGCAATCATCGCATTGATTTCATAAATATTACTTGGTTTCAAGTCAATAATATACTTAGTCATACCGGCACTACCCATCTGAAAGACTCCCATGGTTGAACCTGCTCCAAGAAGATCATATGTTTTCTTGTCATTAAGACTGATGGTATTCAAATCGATATCAATATTCTGTATTTGCTTTACTAAACGAACTGCATCAGCAAGTATTGAGAGGTTTCTAATTCCAAGAAGGTCAAATTTTGGCATATTCACAACACCATCACGATCACCAGTATACATATCGTATTGAGTGATAAGTTTTCCTCCTTTCGGATCAAACTGAACAGGAGAAAAATCATCAACGCGTGTTGGTGAAATAACAACACCAGCAGCATGAACTGAAACGTGACGAGCACATCCTTCAATTTTTTGTGCAAGATCAATAATTTTTTTGACATCAGCTTCTGACTTATACAAAGCACGAAGATCTTCCTCTTCTTCGAGTGCTCTTGCAATAGTCATCGGAAAACCCTGTGACCCCATTGGGATAAGTTTTGCGATCTTGTCACCAAGTTCATACGGATAGTCTAAGGCTCGAGCAACATCACGAACAGATCCTCGTGCCGCCATAGTTCCAAAGGTACCAATTTGTGCCACAGATTTTGAACCATATTTTTCACGTATGTAATCAATCACTTTGTCCCTATGAATATCAGAAATATCAAGATCAATATCAGGGATACCTTTTCTTCCAGGGTTCATAAATCGTTCAAAGGGAAGATCCATTTCAAGAGGATTTACCTTGGTAATGAAATTAAGATATGACACAAGAGAACCTGCTGCAGAACCTCTTGTATTTGTATAGATACCCATTTTCAAAGCAGCTTCTACAAGATCAGCCATAATTAAAAAGTATGAAGAATATCCTTTCGAAGAGATAATACCAAGTTCATATTCTATTCGTTCAACAACTTCCTTTGTCTCTTCCATATTACGATCAGGAATACGACGATATGTTTGTTCTCTTAGAGCTCTGTCATAATCATATCCTTCTGGAATAGGGAAGTCAGGGAAATACCAACTATCAATATCAATCTCAACATTACACCTATCTGCTATTCTTCGTGTTTCTTCAATTGCTTCAGGATAGTCTTTGAAGCGCTCAGCAATATCTTCAGGAGATGCAAAATGAAATTCTCCTCGCATAAATCCACTAGACACTCTGTTTCCTGTGGTTGAAACACCAAGCAGGGTATCAAATGCTTCACGATCATCTGGATGTATATAATGACTATTATGTGTTGCTACTAAAGGAGCTCCTGTTTCTTTTGATATCCTTGCAAGATCTGCATTGATCTCTTTCAGACCATCAATATGATCATTGAACATGATTTCAATGTAATAGTTTTCTTTTCCAAAAATCTCTTGATATTGCAATACTAATTCCTTTGCATGATCATAGTTTTTGGTAAGGATTGCTTGTCCTACTTCACCATATATTGAACCAGAAAGACAGATAAGACCTTCTTTGTATTCCCTTAGAAGTTCTTTGTCCATTCTTGGTCGATAATAGAATCCTTTAATAAAGGATTGAGTAACTAACTTCATAAGGTTCTTGTACCCCTGGTTATCCTTTGCCAAAAGAGTGAAAGGATATCGTTTAGTATCAATACCATGATCCTTCTGTTCCATGCTTCTGAAAGCCATATATGCATCAACACCGATTATTGGTTTGATGTCATACTTCTTGCATGTTTTGTAGAACTCGATAGTTCCGTACATTGATCCATAGTCGGTTAAAGCAAGGGCACTCATGTTGAATTCTTTTGCTTTTGTGACAAGTTCAGGGATTTTCGAAAGACCCTGTAAAAGTGAAAAATGGCTATGGGTATGTAGATGAATAAATGACATATATCTGTAGTATACCAAAAAGCAGGTGTGGTGATATACTTGAACATATGAAGTACGGAAAAATAGTTTTGTACATACTCACCCTTCTTCTTGGTACCTTCTACATATTTTCTTTCAGTGGAGAACCAGAAGGCCTCCAATCTCAATATGAAGTATCCAAAGGGAACTAAATATGTAATAGGTATAGATGAGGTAGGAAGGGGTCCTCTTGCGGGTCCTGTTACCCTATGTGCTTTTTTGGTTCCTGTTTCGAAATTAGCAAAGGTTAATAGAAAACTCTCGGGTATTACTGATTCAAAAAAACTAACAAGGAAAAAAAGAGAGATGTTTGAAAAACTCATAAAAGAAGTAGCTAGCCAAGAAGATATAAAATATGCAATTGCAAGTGTTTCAGCCCAAGTGATCGATTCAAAAGGAATTTCTTTTGGAATACGAAATGCAATATCTCGAACTCTTAAAAAACTGTCTGTTGATCCATTAACAAGTTATGTATATCTTGATGGTAGTTTACATGCTCCAATTTCATTTGCTCAAGAGACAATAATAAAAGGTGATGTTCATAATTGGCTGATATCATCTGCATCCGTTCTTGCAAAAACACATCGTGATATGAAGATGAGGAGATATTCAAAAACATATCCAGAATATGGATTCGATACTCATATGGGATACGGGACAAAGATGCATAGGGAAAACATTAGAAAATATGGGCCTTGCGATATACACAGGAAGACTTGGATACACTAACATTTTTTTAAAATACATATATAATAAAGTCAAGAATTATAAAAATTAAAAAAAATGGATTTTGAAAACAAAGAGCATTCAGTAGGTTTTTTCACCGAAAGCGCTCATGAAAGAAAATCTCCCGATATAGGACATCCATATACCTTACTCATTCAAAGAAAAGATGTCTGGAAGGGAGTAGGTACAACCCAAATGTCACCAAAGCTTGGTGAAAATAAGGTATACCGAATGATCTTGAAACAACATATTGAACATCTTCCTTTGATGTTTCGATATCTTGTATTGTGGTGTGAATTATTCATATCAAGAACTATTTCTGAAAAACTGCTTGTGTTGGCTTTCTTGAAAAAAGCTAATCTATATCCAATTTCTTTTTATTTGGCATACCAAAGGGATGAACAAATAATGAGAAATGTATTTCATGTAACGAGGGTTGTAACTGCTGATTATCGACGAATCAATTCACCACTTGAGTTAACCATGGAAAATCTCTTAGAGATGAAAAAAGAAGAAATAATTTCTGGTAATATTTTTACAGCAGTCATTGCAGAAGAAAATTTATACCAAAGAAGAAACCCAAATGCTGTGCCATATATTGGTTTCAAAAAAATTATGCAAATGAATAAAAGTTGATACTTCGGTATCAACTTTTTACTTGCCAAAATATTGAATGTACGTATACTCTAGTGCATTATGGTAATTCGAATGAGACATACACGTGCACACACAGGGAACAGACGTTCTCATCATGCACTAAAAGCTAATACTATCGTTACTGATGCTGAAACTAAAGTTCCTCATCTACGTCATCGAGCTTCTCTTGAAACAGGAATGTATCGAGGTCGACAGGTAATTGATGTTGTAAAACAAGTAACGAAAAAAGCTAAAAAAGCCTAATATAGGTTTTTTATTTTTATTTACCATTAATTTTGGTACAATCTCCATATGGCAAACCGACAACTGCACCGAACCGTACTATTACAAACACTTTTTGAATGGGATATACGTGGAAAGAATAGTCTTGAAATTCCTCTGTACCTTTCATACATATCAACTGCATTTAATGAAATTCATGATGCTGATCAAAAGGAACTTTCAATGTTCCTTCAAGAGCTCATGAAAAAACAGGTAGTTATTGATGACATTATTGAAAAAGCAGCCCCATCATGGCCACTTGAAAAAATTTCCATTACTGATCGTAATGTACTTCGACTTGGATTATATGAACTGTTGTTTGGAGACAGGGAACAGGTACCACCTAAGGTTGCAATAAATGAATCTATTGAATTAGCAAAACGCTTTGGAGGTCCAAAGAGTGGAAGATTCGTAAATGGAATTATCGGTGCTGTGTATAAAGAAATTGGTGAACCTGGAAAAGAAGATTTCGTAAATCAAAAAGTTCAATCTGTTTCATATGAAGATATGCCTATCGAACAAAAAGGTGCTGCTGTTGTGTACAGTATTGATGCACAGGGAGTTATTAGAATTGGAATGGTGCATGATGTTTTTGGGTATTGGACCCTATCAAAAGGGAGTATCGGAGAACAAGAAGCTGTAACTGATGGTGTTATTCGAAAGATAAAAGAAGAAACAAATTGGGATATAGAAATCATTGCTGATTTAGGTGATAACGAGTACATCGCATATCCACCTGAAAAAGGACCAACACGAAAACATGTTCATTATTTTCTTGCGAAATCACCATACGTTAATCCTACCTTAGGATCACAATCAGGTGGATTAAATGATGTTCGTTGGTTTGAACTATCAGAGATCACTGACCTAACCATCTATGATGATGTTTCTCAAATGCTTATCAAATCAATTGGACTCATTAGTGAAAAAGAAGGAAGAATAGAAAAATTAGGAGCAACAGCACCAAACCTTTCACAGCCTGATATTGATAGTATGAATAGAGATCAACTCGAAGTTCTTGCGCGATCAAGAGGAGTTGAGGAAACTGAAACTATGGATGATATAACCTTAAAAACTAAGTTACGAGAATCATAATATGGAAGCATATCTAACATTTGAATCTTCATTGGGAATTTCTTTTGAAAACAAGCGTTTGCTACAACAAGCCTTTATCCATCGATCGTATATCAATGAAAATAAAGGTCTTGGTCTTGAGCATAATGAACGACTTGAGTTTTTAGGTGATGCCGTACTTGAACTTGTCGTAACTGATTTCTTGTACAAGCAGTATCCAGACATTGATGAGGGAATTCTAACAGCATATCGTTCATCATTGGTACGCACAGAATCAATTTCAGAAGCAGCACGAACAATGGGAATGAATGAGTTACTTCTTCTTTCTAAGGGGGAATCAAAAGATCAGGGAAAAGCTCGTGATTATATTCTCGCTAACACTTTTGAATCTTTTGTTGGTGCTGTTTATTTAGATCAAGGGTATGACGTTGCACGTAAGGTAATTGCTGATGCATTATTTGATAATATTCTACATGTTATTGATAATGGGACATGGAAAGATGCTAAGTCTCGCTTTCAAGAACTTGCCCAAGAGAAATATTCTGAAACTCCACGCTACGAACTAATTTCTGCAGTTGGTCCAGACCATCAAAAGAAATTTATCATCGCCGTATATGTTGGAGAAAAAGAATGTGCACGAGGAACAGGAAAAAGTAAACAAGAGGCACAGCAAGATGCAGCTGCACAAGCATTAGAAAAAGAAGCCTAGTTATTATGGCTTTTTTCTATATATCAACTCATGATTGTGATATACTAGAATATTATATATGCATCTTAAACGATTAGAACTTAACGGTTTTAAGTCATTCGCTCATACTAGTGAATTTGTTTTTGATGTCCCTATCATTGCTATTGTAGGACCAAATGGATCTGGAAAATCAAATGTGGTTGAAGCTATTCGATTTGTGTTAGGAGAACAGTCAGTGAAATCAATGAGAGGGAAGACTGGATCGGATTTGATTTTCAAGGGATCAAAAGACATATCAAAAATGTCTCGTGCACGAGTGTCAATTACTTTTGATAACAAAAATCGAGTTTTCTATATCAATCAAGGTGACACCAAAGAAATTAGTGTAGACTTCGATGAGGTGACCATCGGAAGAGAAGTTTTTTCAGATGGAAGTAGTGTATATCGAATTAATGGTACTGAAGTGAGAATGAAAGATATCCATGAACTTATCGCTTCTATTAACATTGGTTCTTCAGGGCACCATATTATCTCTCAAGGAGAAGCTGATCGATATTTAAATGCAAATGCAAGAGATCGTCGTACATTAATCGAAGAAGCACTTGGTTTAAAGGTGTATCAATATCGATTAAAAGAATCATTACGAAAGTTAAAGAAAGCAGAAGAAAATCTAAGAGAAACTGAATTGTTAAGAAGAGAGATTGCCCCACACATTCGTTTCCTTAAAAAACAGGTTGAAAAAATACAACGAGCTAAAGAGCTACGAGTTATTCTTGAAGAACAGTACCTTGATTATCTCAAACGAGAAGATTTTTATATAAAACATCTTCAAAAAACTTTGCAGCAACAAGAGGAAATTCTTCTTGAAGAAAAGAGAGAGGTTGATATTTATCTTGCTTCTCATCAGCAACAAACAGTAGAGCAGATTTCAGAGGAAAAAGATTTAATGGATGTTGAAAGAAAACTTTCAGGTATTAGACAGCAAAAACAAGAATACCTAAGAGAGATTGGCCGACTTGAAGGAATGATTTCAGTGTTGCAAAAACCAAAGCAAACTTCGGTGAATAAGCAGTTTTCGTACCAAAGAATTGTAACATTCAAAGAAGAGATTCAGGGTATTATAAATACTCTTAACCGTACTGATATCAGTTCACTTACTCATTTCCTCTCTATTCTTTCTGAAAAATTAGATCATCTCATCGGAGAGCATACAGAAGAAACTATCCATGAAGATACCTCGCTTCAGGAATTCCTAGCAAAGGAGAGTCTTTTGAGAGAATCACTTTCTGATATTTCTCTTCAAGAAGATGGCTTGATAAAAGAAATTGTAGGAATTCAAGAAGTAATTTCTAAAAAAAGAATCAAGCAACAAGAAGAACAGAGAGAATTCTTCATCATGCAATCAAGGAAAAAGGAACTTGATGGAAAACAAGAACTTCTCCATTCGAAAAAACAATCACTTCTTCATCGTATTGCTGATCGTGATTTAGAATATCAAGAAGCTCTTGTTTTATTAGGATTAAATCAACTTGAAATACAAGAAACTGATTTCAATGAGGTAACTACAGAATCTCAAACACAGTTAAGAAGAGAACTTGAACGTAACAAGATTCGTCTTGAAGACATGGGTGGAGGAACTGGAATAGAAACAGTTAAAGAATATGAGGAAACAGTACAGCGGGATGAATTTTTGTCGAAAGAAATTGATGATGTACAAACCACTATTACTTCCTTAAATCAGATCATTAATGAATTAAAGGGAACCTTAAATATTGAATTCAATGCTGGAGTAGAAAAAATTAATATTCAATTCAATAACTTCTTTACCCTTATGTTTGGTGGAGGAAAGGCTGTGCTAAAAGAGGTTATTATGAAAAAGAAAAAGTCACCAGAAGAAGAATTTGATACTTCTGAAGACGAAAACCAAGAAGAGTATGGTATTGATATTGCTGTAGAGCTACCTCGAAAGAAAGTATCTGATCTTGATATGCTCTCAGGAGGAGAACGATCATTAACATCAATTGCTTTGCTTTTTGCACTGTCTCAAGTAAATCCACCACCTTTTTTGGTACTTGATGAAACTGATGCTGCCTTAGATGAAGCAAATAGTCAAAAGTATGGTGATATGATTGAATCACTATCAGCATATTCACAACTTATTTTAGTTACGCATAACAGAGAAACCATGAGTAGAGCACAGACACTATTTGGAGTTACGCTTGGTCGGGATGATGCATCAACAATGCTTTCGCTTCGATTAGAGGATGCAGAAAAGTATGCGAAATAAAAACCTAGTTTCCTAGGTTTTTATCATACACCACATGTTCTTTAAGGTAATCAAGAATGTTACGAGTATCCTGCTGGCGTGTATTTGATTGAAGAATCACTACCCCAATATTTTTTATTTCACCATTTGAAAGAGCAATTTCGTAATATCCAATACTTGTTTGTTGAGCAGCATTAGTAAATCCAGTTTTACCTCCTCTAAATTCAGGAAATCCTGATGCTTTGTTAATATTTCTCCAAGTATATTCGTTGATACTTTTTTCAGATAGCTGAGAAATTCCGACTATCTGTGGATAGGTGTTACGAGTAATCTGCATGAAAGAAAAGAGGTCTCTTGCTGTTGAAACATTTTGGATAGAGAGTCCTGTAGGATCTCCAAACCCTGTATCTAATAGCTCGTATGATTCAACTATCTCATTCATACTTGCGATAAAATTAGCCCTATCTCTCTGTTGAGCAATAACTTCACCTGCATCATTTGATGATACTAGCAAAAGAGGGTAAATGAGTTCCCGAATGGTAAGGGTATCTCCGGGTATAAATCTACCTCTGTTTCCTAATACCTCAAGTTCTTTGGGATCAATAGTAGCAATTTCGTTTGGTGGAAATTTTTCTGCTGCAGTAAACGCTGTAAAGTATTTGGTAATTGATGCGATAGGGTATATTTCCTTTGCTTTTCGTTCAAAAATTATCTCTCCTGTATCAAGATCACCTACCAAGAAACTTCGAGCATTAACTGATCCAAGTCTTTCAAGAGACTGTAAATAATATTTTCCCTGAACCTCATCTTCAATATCAAGTGCTGCAAGAAGTTCTTTCTTTTGTCGTTCATATTCTTGAAAAAGTCGGAGATCTTCTTTTGCTTGTTCTAGGGTTATAGGGCTAAGATTTTGTAGATTAAATACTCGTTGAGCAGGGTAGATACGCTGATCTTTAGGAAGAGGAGCTGGATCATAGTCAAGAACAATTTCTTCTTCGTTACCTACTAGATTTGCTGCAAGTTGGTCTTGTATTGGGTCAGATACTTTTTCTTTGGTATTTGTTATTCCGTTATCAAAACCAAAAATAACTGAAAACACAAAAAAGGCTCCAATGAGGAGCAATATTGCCATAAATAATTCACCTATTATTTCTGAACCACTTTGTTTAGCCATATTATTATTAGTATACGATATACAATGGCTATTTACTACTTTCTACTTTAGGAATATCTAATTGATAATCAATTAAGGTACGTTCAAGATCAACTTTTTTGATTCTCATTTTTACTTTGTCACCAATCTTAAATCTCTTATTACTCTTTTTTCCCACAATTGTTGCGGTTTTTTCTTTAAATTCCCAAAAATCATTACCTAAATCTTGGAGTCTAATCATTCCTTCTGAACGTGAGTGTTCCTCTGCAACAAAGACACCAAATTTTGATGCTCCAGTAACTATTCCATCAAACACATCGTGTTGATTTCTTGCTGACATGTATTCAACTTGTTTGAGTTTAATTGAATTACGTTCAGCTGTTACCGCTGACTGTTCTTGTTGTGAACAATGGTTGCACATTTTTTCATGCCATGGCTGATCATATTCTGGTGCTGTTCCATTTAGAGCGTGTTCAAGAAGCCGGTGTGCAAGTACGTCAGGATATCGTCTAATCGGAGAAGTAAAATGACTATATGCATCAAAAGCTAGTCCAAAGTGACCAATATTATTCGTTGTATAGATAGCTTTTTGCATTGAACGAACAATAACTGATTGTAGGGTTTCATAAATTTCAGAACCTTCTGCTTCTTTGATAATTCTCTGAAGAGTTTCAGCAGGGATAATATTATCCTTAAGGGTTACTTGGTATCCTAATAGTGAAAGAAAATCTTTTAGTTTTTGTGCCTTCTCAGGATCAGGAGTATCGTGAACACGGTATACGAAGAAGGGAAGTTCTGTCTTTTTTACCGCAAGCGCAACTTCATTGTTTGCTAAAAGCATAAACTCTTCGATAAGTTTATTAGTATCAATACGTTCTTTTATTTTTACATCAACAGGTTTTCCTTTCTCGTCTAAGATGAATTTAACTTCATATGTTTCAAAGTTAAGAGCTCCTTTTGCATACCGCTGTTCTGTATATATCTTTGAAAGCCTATTAAGCTCTAATAGTTCATGAGCATACAGACCTTCTTGTGCATCAAGAATATCTTGTGCTTCTTCATAGGTGAATCGCTTATTTGAATTAATTAGTGTTCTTCCAAACCATCTATCAAGAACATTTCCATTTTCAGGGTTGATGGTAAATACGGCAGAGTAAGCAAGTTTTTCTTCATCTTGTCGTAGAGAACATAATCCGTTTGAAAGTTCCTCAGGAAGCATAGGAATCGTCCTATCAACAAGATATACCGAAGTAGTTCTTTTCTGTGCTTCTTGATCTAAAGCGGTTCCTGGCCGCACATAATGAGAAACATCTGCAATATGAATACCAATTTCATAATTACCGTTATCATCTTTCTTGAATGAAAGCGCATCATCAAAATCCTTTGCGTCTGCTGGATCTATCGTAAAGGTTAAGGTATCTCTCATATCACGTCTTCCTTCTCGATCAGTGTCAGTAATTCCACGTCGTTCAAGTTCTTGTGCTTCATGCTCAACTGCTTCAGGAAAAGCAAAGTCAAATCCTTGTTCAAGAGCAATTCCATTCATGTGAGCATCGTTGCTTTCAGGGTGCCCAAGATCTTTTTGAATAGTTCCAACTAAAGGATTTCCATATTGCTCTACGACTGCAAATACCTTATTTCCTAGTTTGATAGAAACGCTATCACCATTAGGAATTACAATATCCGGAATCTTAAAATTATCAGTATCAACAATATAGTGATCTCCTTGTTTTTTGAAGATTCCTCCGAAACCAACTTGTGATCGGTTAATTACAGAAACTACTTTTCCTTCAGATTTCTTTTCATCAGTCATTACAACTTCTACCTCATCTTTGTGAAGTGCTGTGTTACTTTCATGTTTAGGTATTTCAATTACCGTATCTTTTTCCTGGGTTTTTACGAAACCAATACCATTTTTCCCAAGAGAATAGATACCTTTAAATGTTGTTTGTATGTTCATACCTGAAAGTATACCACATGTACTTGCTAAATAAGGACGATTTGATAGGATAGCGGTCATATGTTAATGATGAGATTACAAAGAATTGGTCGTCGAAACGAAGCACACTTTAAAGTTGTGGTTATTGAAAAGACCAAAGGACCAAAGTCACAAAAGTATGTTGATATTATTGGTTCATACAATCCAAAGCTAGGGAATGTAACTATTAATGCTGAAAAGGCAAATAAGTGGTTATCAGAGGGAGTACAACCTTCAGATACCGTACGTAACTTCCTAATTAGCCAAGGAATCCTTGAAGGAAGAAAGGTAAATGCATTACCAAAGAAATCTCCTACAAAGAAGAAAAATGCCCCTGAGGTAGAAGAAAAACCAGAACCAAAGGTAGTTGTAGAAGAAGTTAAGGCTCCAGAAGTTGTTGAAGAAGTAACTGAAGCACCAGCTGAAGTTGTTGAAGAAACTCCAGAAGCAAGTGAAGAAGTATCTGAAGTTGTTGAAACACCAGAAGTTGCAGAAGAAGTTTCAGAACCTGGTGCTGAAGAGGTAGAAACACCAGCTGAAGTAGTTGAAGAAGCACCTGAAATAGTTACAGAAGAGTCTTCAGAAGAAGAAAAAGAAGAAACCACCGTATAGTGTGGTTTCTTTTTATTTGGTATAATTTGTGGGTCACATTGTCTTCAGTGTAAGTCAGTGGCGGCACTCACATAGGATGTTCAATGGAGCTCGCACCCACTGGCTTACATTGGAGATAAATAAAAAAATATCTGAAAAGATATTTTTTTTATTTTGATGATATAATTCGTTGTATGAAATCTAAAGGATTTACATTAATTGAACTGCTGGTCGTGGTAGCCATTATTGGGATATTGGCAACGGTAGTGTTGGCATCACTAGGAAGTGCCCGAGTGAGAGCTCGAGATGCTTCAATTAGAGCATCACTTACAGGAATGCGGGCTCAAGCAGAGTTGCAATACCTTGTTGATGGTAATTACAATAATATTTGTGATCCTGAAAGTCAGTCAGGAAAGATGTTTGCAGCAGCACATGCTTTATCTTCCGTCTCTTCAACAACAATGAATCTTTGTGCAGATCAAGATGGATATTTTGGAGTAGTTCCTGGAGGTACTTTACCAACAGGAGATCTAGGAGCTTATATGGGAACGGATTCAAATGGAACTGTTTGGCTTGCTGAAATTCAGTTAAATAGCGGAGGATGGTTTTGTGTTGATTCAAATGGAGCAGCGAATAATGTGAGTACGATATCTCGTGTAGGAAGCCCAATGGATAAGACGTGTAATCCAGCTTCTTAATTGTTATATAAAAAATAAACCATTACGGTTTATTTTTTATTATTTCAAAATATATCTGAGTGTTGAAACAACTCGTACATTCTTATATTCAGGAGAGGCTTGATCCTTGTTGGTGATAGAGAATACTCCTTGATTTGCTCTCGCAAGATCACCTAAAGATGCATCTGAATCTTCAGCAAATTTTTCAGCAGCTTCCTTTCCGTTTGCTATAGCTTCAGCTAACATATCAGATTTAATGCTGTTAAGATCAGTGAATTCGAATTCTATATAGCTGTTGTTGAAGATAACACCATTTTGGATAAGGGATGCAGTATTTTCTGAGCTTGTTCGAAGTAGATCAACTTTGTCAGTATATACTGACATTTGAACACTAGCGTTGTATCGAAATACTGAATCACGATAGGTGTCTTGATATACATTGATAGGTGCTACGTTGAATTCTTCCTCTTGGAATCCTTGTTTGATAAGGAATGATTTAATAGTACTTGTGTTGGTATCAATCTGCTTATACAAATCATCAATATCATTTGATTTTACATCAATTCCAATTGACCAAATACCTCTATCAGCTTTTACGATTCTTTCAGAAAGACCTTTTACTTCAACATATTTTCCTTGATCTGAAAAATTACGAGAGGCACTTAGGAAGAATATTCCTGCAATGATGACCGTTGTGATAATAACAATGTCTTGTGTTCTGATGGTTATGTTTTTCATATACATAGTATACCACAAATAGCATCATCTGACTTGTAAAAAAAAATAACCAGGTTGTGGTTATTTTAAGGGGGATGTTCTCTTGGCGGAGGCGACAGGATTCGAACCTGCGAAGGTATTACCCTTACTTCGTTAGCAGTGAAGCGCTTTCGACCACTCAGCCACGCCTCCGTTGACTATTAAAGCAGAAAATTAGGATTCTGCAAAAGACTTTATGTTTATTTTATTTTTACTGGGGTAGAATAATTTTATGAGGCTTTTAATTATTGAAGATCAGAAAAAAATCAGAGATTATTTAAAAAAACATCTACAGACTGATTTCTTTGAAGTAGATACTGTTGGTGACGGAAAAAAGGGTTTAGAAATGATTCGTCTTCATGATTATGACCTAGTTATTTTAGATAATTTACTTCCAGAAAAGAATGGTGTTGAAGTATGTAGAGAAGCGCGTTCATTTGGAATTCAAACACCAATCCTTATCCTTTCTGTACTCAGCAGTGCAAAGGAAAAAACTGAACTTCTAAATGCTGGTGCTGATGATTATCTTTCTAAACCCTTTTCTTTTGAAGAATTGCAGGCTCGTATGCAAGCATTGCTACGAAGACCCAAAATTATCAAACAAGAAGTATTACAAGTAGGAAATATACAACTCAATGATACTACCAACGTAGTGAGTGTTGGTGATGTTCGAGTAAAACTTACCAGAAAAGAATTTATGCTACTTCGTTATTTTATGACCAATGTAAACATTGTGCTGTCACGATCAATGATCATTGATCATGTATGGGATATGAATGCTGATCCATTTTCAAATACCATAGAGGCTCATATCGTAAGTTTAAGAAAAAAGATATTTGATAAAAAGCATATGGTTATTACCACTATTTCAGGAAGAGGATACAAAATGATTGGCTAGATACTTCTAATATCTTGATCTCCATTAATATCACGAACTTCAAAACCTAAATCTAAAAGTTCTTTCCTTATCGCATCTGAACTATCCCAGTTCTTTTCTTCCCGAGCGATTTTTCGTTCTTCAAGAAGTTTTATAACTGAAGCAGGAAGAGCATCTTCCTGTGTTTTATGTACTGATGATAATCGTAGTCCAAGTACCACATCCATTTTGAAAATGGTTGCAAGCATTTGAGATTGATCCTCAAGCTTTAGTACTTCATGAAATACTGCCAAGGCTTGAGGAACATTCATGTCATCTAAGATAGCTGAAGTGAAGGTGTTCAAAAGATCTGTATGAGGTTCAGAAGGAGATATTGAAGCTAGATCTTTTACTCTATTTACTATTTTCTTGTAACCTTCTTGGGCTTGACTAAGAATTTCAAAACTAAAATTCATAGGAGAACGATAGTGACTTTGAAGACAAAGATATCGATATGCCAAAGGATCAATACCTTGTTCATTCAATGTAGCAAGAGTTATATTTCCACCAGTTGATTTTGAAAGTTTAGCTCCTTTCATATTTAACATACCTCCATGAAGCCAATATGATACATATGGACTACATCCTGTTGCACATTCACTTTGTGCAATTTCATTATTATGGTGAATACTCATTAAATCACTTCCCCCTGTATGAATATCAAATTGTTCTCCTAGATATTTCATTCCCATTCCAGAACATTCAATATGCCAACCTGGAAATCCTTGTCCCCAAGGACTAGCCCAACCATGCTTTTCATCAAACTTCCATAGTGCAAAGTCACTAGGATGCTCTTTTTCAGAATTTACATGAATACGTGATGTTCCTTGATCTCCTATACCACCTAAGGCACCATATGAGGGCATATGTGAGGTTCTGAAATATATTCCATCACTTGTTTGGTAGGTAAATCCACGTACTTCTAACTTTTGGATGATATCAATATCTTCTTGGATATGATCTGATGCTTTTGGAAGATAATGCGGGATATGGATATTTAAGGTATGGAGGTCTTGTATAAATGATTGGGTATATTTTTCAGCTACTGAAAGCATATTTTCAAGAGTGATTTCCATTCCTTCTCGTTTCAATGCCTTTGTCATTTTGTCATCACCTTCATCGCCATCTGAGACAAGATGACCAACATCAGTAATGTTCATTACCTGTTTAGTTGTATATCCAAGAAATTCAAAAATTCTTCGGGTAATATCACCCAAAAGAAATGAACGAAGGTTTCCAATATGAATATGATCATATACCGTTGGTCCACAGTGATACATTGAAATTTCATTATCACGAAGAGGAATAACCTCTTCTTTTTGCTTACTTAGACTGTTGTAAAGTTTCATATTCACATTGTATCATGAGCTTTATTGTATCAGTACTTGTGATACACTCAGACTTATGAGTTTTTTACAAAAAATATTTGGAGATGAAGGATCAAAAATCCTCAAAAGATTAGAAAAGAGAGTACATGAAATTAATGCTCTTGAATCACGAATCGAAGCATTGACTGACGAAGAACTTGCTCTTCAGACTTTAGTGTTTAAAGATCAACTAAAGCAGGGGAGTACTCTTGATGATATTCTTCCTGAAGCATTTGCAACGGTACGTGAAGTTGCAAAAAGAACCTTAGGTCAACGTCACTATGACGTACAACTTATCGGTGGAATGGTACTTCACGAAGGACTGATTGCTGAAATGAGAACTGGAGAAGGAAAAACTCTGGTTTCAACACTTCCGGTATATCTTAATGCTCTTGAAGGAAAAGGTGTTCATGTTGTTACCGTAAATGACTATCTTTCACGACGTGATGCTCAGTGGATGGGGCAAATTTTTGCCTTTCTTGGTCTTTCTGTTGGAGTGGTGAATGACCAGAACAAGTCATATTTATATGATTCAGGTCACCAAGAAGTTGATGAAGAACGTGATGAAATAGGTTCATATCATATCTTCTATGAATTCCTTAAACCATCGACACGAAAACAGGCATATGATGCAGATATTACCTATGGAACTAATAACCAGTTTGGTTTTGATTACCTACGAGATCACACAACACAACGAGTTGATCAGGTAGTTCAACGTGGGCATCACTATGTTGTAATTGATGAGGTGGATTCAATCCTTATCGACGAAGCAAGAGTTCCTTTAATTCTCTCAACAGCAAGTGACAATCCTGCATCGCTATATACAACTATGGATACCATTGCAAGAACCTTGCAAGAGGGTAGTGACTATGAGCTTGATGAAAAATTGAAAGCAGTTTCACTTACCGACATGGGTATATCAAAAGCTGAAAAGGCATTGAATATTGATAATATGTATACCCAAGAACATATTAACTTAGTGCATCATCTTGAAACAGCTGTTCGTGCTCATGCTGTATTTCAACGTGACCGTGATTATGTAATTCAGAAAAATGAAGTACTTATCGTTGATCAGTTCACTGGACGTTTACAAGAAGGACGACGATATAGTGATGGTCTTCATCAGGCACTTGAAGCAAAGGAACGAGTACCGATTCAACAAGAATCTAAGACTCTTGCTTCAATTACCTATCAAAACTATTTTAAATTCTATACCAAGATTTCTGGAATGACCGGAACAGGAAAGACTTCAGAAGAAGAATTTCAAAAGGTATATGGTCTTGACGTTGTAGTTATCCCAACAAACCGTCCAATTGCTCGTATTGATCAGGTTGATTTAATCTATCAAAATGAAAAAGCAAAATTCAAGGCGATTGCAAGAAAAATTAAAGAGAAACAAAAAGAAGGTCAACCAGTACTTGTAGGTACTGTATCTGTTGAAAAGAATGAATTGCTTTCAGCATATCTAAAACAGGAAGGAGTTCCTCATAAAATGTTGAACGCAAAGAACCATGAGCAGGAAGGAGAAATTATCGCTCAAGCTGGAAAACCAGGATCTGTAGTAATTGCAACAAACATGGCAGGACGAGGAGTTGATATAAAGCTTGGAGGAAATCCATGTACCAAAGAAGAACAACAGGTAAAGGATTTAGGAGGATTGTTTGTATTAGGTACTGAACGTCATGATGCTCGAAGAATTGATGATCAGCTAAGAGGTCGTGCTGGACGACAAGGAGATCCAGGAGAAACTCAGTTCTTTGTTTCTATGGATGATCCAATTATGAAAATATTTGGAGGTGACAAGATAAAGACAATAGTTTCTGCATTAGGGCTAGCTGATGATGAAGCTATTCAAAACAAAACTATTTCAAAGCAACTACAAGGAGCTCAGGAAAAAGTAGAAGGATTCCATTTTGATGGAAGAAAGTCTACTCTTGATTATGATAACGTGTTGTCATACCAAAGAAACACCGTGTATGAACGACGACAAAAGATTCTTTTTGGTGATGAAGCATACTTGAAAACTATTGAAGATCGAATTGCAAATTCAGGCACTGAACTACAAGAATTAATTGAAAAGAAACGTGCATCAGCAAATAGGGAAGACTATGTGGAAGCTCTAAGACGTATTTCACTATATGTAAATGATATGCTTTGGATGCAACATCTTCAGGTGATGGACTACACTCGATCATCAGTAACTCTTCGAGCATATGGTCAGCGTGAACCACTCGTTGAATACAAAAAAGAAGGTTTACGACTATTCAATGAAATGCAACAGGCTTTCGATATAAAGGTTGCTGAAATGATGTCCCGAGTTGATATACAAGCGATGCTTGGTGAACCAAAACAAGAGACGGCTACTCCTGAATTATTTAAAGATGAGGATAGTGTAGAGATAATAAAAAATGGAGAAGTAAGAAAGGTAAAGAAAAAGAAACTTTCAAACTATATTGATGCAGGATGGAAAGAGAGATAAAAAACACCACACGGTGTTTTTTATATGATATAATTCATTGTATATGAAGAATAAAGGATTCACCTTAATTGAATTACTTGTAGTTGTTGCCATTATCGGAATACTCGCAACGGTGGTATTAGCATCACTTGGAAGTGCAAGAACAAGAGCTCGAGATGCAGCAATCAAATCATCACTATCAAGTATGAGAACTCAAGCTGA
This sequence comes from uncultured Candidatus Saccharibacteria bacterium, assembly GCA_964592365.1. Classification (GTDB taxonomy): domain Bacteria; phylum Patescibacteriota; class Minisyncoccia; order Phycocordibacterales; family UBA1006; genus UBA1006. Next base: position 116,256 of record CAZQDL010000002.1, read on the forward strand.
GTTACAGTATCTTGTAGCAAATAACTATAATGATATTTGTGATTTAGAATCACAAACTGGAAAAATATTTAGAGATGCTTTTTCAAAAGCAGGAGTTGGTTCTTCAAGTAATGCTTGTAGAGATAGTAACGGGACCTTTAGTGGAAACACTGGAGGAACACTTATCTCAAGCGCACCGGTGTTTCCAGATGCATGGAAAGTTCGAATTAAGCTAAATGCAGGAGATTGGATCTGTTTAGATAGTACAGGTTCATTGGTTGAAGTTACGACAGCCCCATCATACGATACGGGAAATTCTGACTGTACTACATAAAGAAAACGAGCATACGCTCGTTTTCTTTATTTCCCAAAACAACAATTTTTACAAGACTTAGAATCACAAACTCCTTCACATGAACGTAAGTAAATTACGAGAGAAAGAATTGCAACAATAAGTGCTAAGATGTTAAATCCAACAAGAATGAGTGCCCCAATCATATTTGCAAGAAGTAGTGCTGATGCAATCTTTTCTGTTTTTTTACAAAACAGCATGGTTACAAGGAGCACTTGAGCAATACCTAAAACCATTCTACTTTCATCAGGCATACCAAACATATTAAGTTGATTAAAAAGTTCTACTGACATGTCTGCCCCTGATATTTTTCCAAAAGCTGACATAAGTACAATAACTGCTACCACAACATGTGGTAAATAACATAGGTATTTTTTCATGATATTAAATATAAATTTGATTAATATAAATATCATATCATTGAATAATTATTTTCAATTATTGCTCTTTGTATTTTATATTGTATTGTTTGATAAAACATTAAAAAAATATATATGGTACAGATAATAGTTATACTCGTTATCATTTGGTTTCTTCAAATGTTAAGAGATCTAAGAAAGATGTGGATACGATTAGATTCTCACGCTCGCATTGAAAAAAAATTTGAAATTCTTGTTAATCAGAAATTACTGACCCGTAAGAGAAATTCAATTTTCAATTTCTATGGTGAGATTGGATCAAAAAATCCACAAAAGGTAGTACTTCTTCAATCTGGAGTTCATGGTGGACTTGAACTTTTTGCTATTGAAGTGTTGCTCGATAAGATTGCTAAATTAGATTTAGAAATGTTAGAAGAAAAAAGAATTAAGGTGATTGTTATCCCAATTGTTAATCAATATGGGTTTGATAATTCAAAACGAACTAATGAGAATGGGGTAGATTTGGCTCGTAATAGTGGATATATAACCACACACCTTAATAAAATTCCTTTTGTGGTTGGCTGGTCCTTCTACAATATCTTCATGATTATTCCTGTTTTGTTAACAGGGAAGACTTGGTACAACAAAGGTTTCAATCTACAAAGAGAAACTGATACCTTAATGAGATTGTATAGAAAGAATCTAAGGAAGTATAAAGATAATTTCTTTTGCTTTGATTTCCATACAGGAAATACTTCAGGAGAAAGTAGATTGTTCTTTCAAGAATTGTACAAGCAACCACATGTTTCATTCATCAATACCTTATGCTCAGAAACATCTATGCATATAGAAATGATTGATTATGGAACTGATGGTGGTTTCTTTGAAAAAGTTGCGCTTGATACGGGTATAAATTTTAATGCCTTTACTGTGGAATTAGCAGTAATTGCAAAATATACTCATAAAAAGTATGTCATGAGATACTTTTTCCATACAGTTTTTGAACCTACTGAAAAAGAGTATGAACAACAGAAAAAAGAAGCTGATAAAGAGATAGATAATATCTTTTCATCAGTTATATAAAATACAGAAATATTTCTGTATTTTTTGTTTACAGCATAGTAATTTAAGCTATGATACAAGGTATGGGGATGATCGGCTTCGAAAGAAAGCATCATAACCCTGTTGCATACCTGGTTGGTAGTGAACCAGTCAAAAGACTACGGCTCATAGATGCAGAAAATTCTATTGCTTCTCCTTACTTTAAGGGAAGCCTTGCATACGCATAACAAACCTTGCAGCAAGTGCACCTCAGTACATTGTTCAGTAGTATTGCCGGTGTATCATAATCATTGAACTAGGGAAGAGAAATTGTTTCGATCTTTTCTTGAATTAAAGAAACTCGAGGGTAGTACGCTTATGCTTATTTTTTAGTACTATTCTTTAACAACATAAGATAAGCTAAGTATGTAGATATAGGCTTGTGACCTTACTTCACGCGGGTTCGATTCCCGCCATCTCCACATAGTCGGAACCACTTTCGAGTGGTTTTTCTATTACGTTGAAAATACTGACGATTTCACTGATTTGAGCGTTTTTCAACTAAAATCATTTACCTCTAAAGTATTGACTTTAATGTATATTTATAGTATTGTTTTTTAAAACAATTTAAAAACTATAAATATGATAAAACAAGGTCTAAAAGTTTATCCTGCTGAACCCTACGAGTACGGCAGAATGGGAACCTTTGGAAAAGCAAGTAATATGCTAATTAAACAGTATTGTTTTCCAGACACTTATGATGAAAAAGATCAAATCCTTAGAGCAGATCATGACAGATGCAAACAATGGGATTATGAACACGCAACTGGATGTATTAAAAAGCATACTGGTTGGGGTGAAATGGGTATAGGTGGTTGGGTTGAAAAATCAAATCACGAGAAAGTTTTTGCCTTTTTGAAGGATATTCTTAAAGCAGACGAAAAAGTAGTCTGGACAGGGTATAGAGTAACAGGGTCAGTAAACCGTTCAAATGGTTATCCAGTATTTAGTTTAGAGCTTTTCTCTAAACATCCAGAATCCGATACGAAAGTATATTCAAGAGTAACAGCACCAAATGTTTTACCAGGACCAAGAAATTAAAGAAATCAATAAGCCAGATAATATATTAGATATGTTATCTGGTCTTTTTATATACAATTGACTTTATATAATTTTGTTGTATTATAAAAAACAAATAAGGTCGGAATATTTCTGATAAATAATAACAAAAAAATAAAGGAACCTGATGAAAAAAAATGGAATCATAGGCGTTTTCATTTGCTCTAAGAGAAAATGATGAACCAAACCCATGTAATTTTAGACTAGTTGAAGAGGTTATTCGGATCGCGGAAGAAGAAAAAGAAAATGGGAATACCGTAGAAATCATCGCACAGTGGGAAATAACCAAGGCTCTTAAAACAATGAACTATCCTGTTTCACTGAGTGTCGAGAGATTACCAAATGAATATTCGGATAGTGAAGATGTAATGATTGCTGCAAAAGTATTACTTGAGAAACAAGGAATAGGGGAAGTAATACCTGTTGCTCAATCTTTTCTACATATTATAAAATGTAGAAAGTTGATAAAAAACTCTGGTTTTATTATTTCAAACAAACCTATAAAGAAGATTGGTTTTGATTCCAAATCTGATCAGCAATGGACACGAAGTCCTTTAAGACTGGTAGTTTATGCAATCAAACAAGCTCTTCTTGGAAGTAAAGGAAATTAATTTCCTTACAAAGACTCTAACGTTATTGTGTAGAGTCTTTTTATATATAAAGAGAACATATCTCTCTATCTTTTGTTTCTAAAAATTCATGGTATAGTTTCCTAAACTTAAAACTACATTTGTATGGGAATAGTAGGAACTTTTAGAATTGAAATACCTAAAAATAATTTGCGCAATATGCAAGGAGGCACTTGTGGATACATATATTGTGAAAATTTTCGCTTAGGTAAAAATCTTTTATGTATACCTCTTTGTACTGAAGTATTCTATTCATTGGAAGACATGTATGAATTAAATTATGGAACCTACGTATCTGTGTATAAATTTGATGATGGTTTCAGTTCAGATTCTTTTGAAATTGATTTAACTGAAGATCCAAATTTTGATATCGAAGATTGGGAATTACTTCCAGAAAGTCTGCTTTTGCAGTATGCAAAGAGCAAAGATTGGATTGTATTTAAGAACCCTCCAATATTCTTAGATGAAATTGATAGTTTAGATGAATTAGATAAAGAAAGTCTTCAAGAACATGAAAATGCTAATATTGATGAAAACATCAAAGAAAAGTATGCCATGTCAGTTAGCCTTCAGAATTTAAATCAAGCTGAACTTCAAAAACTGCCTTAGAAGAAGAAAACTATAATTACGCGGCAAAAATTAGAGATGCTTTAGAACACCAAAAGAAAAAAGGTTGATATATATCAACCTTTTTATTTTTAGTAATGTTTCCTTACAATCATCGTATTCACTTCCTTTTTCATGCAACTATATTCAAACCAAGGATTACCTTGATCATCTTCGGGTTCATGTTTTTCACCGCAGTTTTTGCAGGTTTGCATTTGTTTTTTCTTTCTTTTGAAAGGAGTAAGTACTTTTAATAGATTCATAATGTTGTATATGTTTTAGTTTCATAAAATATGCTACCTTCGTATATTGAATTGTCAACATATCTTGTAAAATACAAAAAATGTTGTATAAATATAGAAACTAAAAACTAAATAACATGAAAGAACTAATAAAAACAGTGGATTGGAACCTCAGTAAAACCAACAAAAAAAAGTTTATTGATGAGATCAGAGATGCTTTCCACAACATTGGGTGTGTTGCAATTATCAATCATCCGGTGAACATGGATAACATGAATGAAAACCAAGAATTTTTAAATGGTTTTTTGAATAATATTCGGGGACACTACACGGAAATCTCGATGCCTGGTAACCAAATGCATTCGTTGTTCTTACAATTCCGTAGTATGTACATAGCTTTGTTAAAGCTATTAGCACAAAGCTTAGATTCAAAACCTACACATTTTGTTGAAAAAATGAGTGATTATGATTTAACATACAGGTTTAGTGAACAGCCTATATCATGTGCTTCTTTGTTAACAATATTGTCTCCGAAATCTGAATTTCAGATATGGAATAGAGAAAAATATGTTGATGTACAGTTAGAACCAAATGCAGTGCTTGTTTGTGTTGGTGAGATTCTTGAATATATAACTTCAGGATTCTATCAATCAGCAATATATATAATTGATGATCAATTGGTTCAACAGTTTTCAGGGTTACTCAATCATGGAGCAAGCATCGAAACGTGTCCTAACTACCGCTGGTTAAATCAAAAATCAGTTGTATACAAAACAGTTGGCGATTTTTTAAAAAAGTGAATATTAAAAACAGTACTTCTTAGTACTGTTTTTCATTTGCAAAATGTAATATAATCTAAGTATGGAGGAAATAATTAAGGCAGATATATTTTTCTTCATTACTAGTATTAGCGTCATTATTTCAACCATACTTCTTTCAATATTTTCATACTATGGAATTAAAATTTTGAAAAAGTTTTCACAACTTGTTGACACCGTAGAAGAGGAAGTTGGTGAACTAGTTGAAGACTTCCAAGGAGTACGCAAGGATGCAACCGAAGAAGTTCATGAAATAATTAGCAGTATTGGAAATGGAAGAAAACATATTGAACAGCATATTGTTCAAACCAGTTGGCAGGAGATATTCGGAGCATTATTTATCTCAGCTGCAAAGATTAAAAGATTAACATCAAAAAAGAAATAACATGGAAAATAAAAAAGTATCACCAGCATTAGTAGCAGGAATTATCGCAGCAGGAGCAGTAGGGTATTTATTATTTGGACCACAGGGAAAAAAGAATCGTAAACAATTACAAGACTGGATGTATGATGCAAAAACTGACATTGTAAAACAAGCAAAGAAAGTAAAAGCAGCAACGAAAGAGGAATTTGGTTCAGTAATTGATGAGGTAATGAAGAAATATACTGAACTTAAGAAAGTAAGTAAAAAAGAAGTTCAAGATTTAAAGTCTGAACTTATGGGAAATTGGGATCAGCTTTCTTCACTTCTATCTCATGGAGAATACAAGGAAGTTAAAAAAGTTATCACCGCTAAACCAAAAGCTGAAAAGAAAGTTGTAAAAAAGGCAGCGAAAGCAAAGAAGAATAAATAAAAAAATAACAACCCGAAAGGGTTGTTATTTTTCTCTTAACTCTCGATCAATATCCATATTAATTGACCGTTTTTTCAAGTCTTCTCGCTTATCATATTGATGCTTTCCTTTTGCAATGGCAATTTCTACTTTGATAAATCGTTTCGTTGCGTAAATACGAACAGGAACTACAGTATGTCCTTTTTGTTTGATTGCCTTACGTATATGTTCTAATTCCCTTGTTGAAAGAAGGAGTGTTCTTTTTTGATATGGATCATACGTTTCATACATTAGCTGAGTTCCTTGGTATGGTGGAATGTATGCACTCGTAAGATATGCTCCATGATCATCAACCTTTATATATGCCTCTTTCAGTGATCCATTTTTTGACCTTAATGATTTCACCTCAGCTCCGGTAAGTTTAATTCCTGCTTCATATGATTCAAGAAGGTGATAGTTTAAACCTACTGTTTTATTTACCACTAAATTCATGTATCTAGTGTACCTGAAGGCTTGCTTACGGCAATATGCCTAGGTATACTCAACAGCATGAAGTTCAATATACCAAAACAACCAAAAGGAAAAATGAAAAAGAAGAATCAAGATAATATAAAGAAATTATGGAGCGTGATTCTTATTATCATGATCTATCTTATTGCATCAGATATTATTGCAATGATGAGTACTAATGAAGAGCCACTTCCTGTTTCAGAATTGGTAAACCTTATTCAATTACAAGAGGTACAGGAGATCATCGTAAAGGGGGATATGCTTGACGTTGCCTTGATTCCTGATGAATCAGGAGTATCAGTAACAAAGGAGGTAAAGAAAGAAGTTGGAACAGCTCTGTCTGAAACTTTGGTGAATTATGGAATTACCAGTGAACAGCTTGCAGGTATTTCAATTAAAATCGAAGATCCTTCAGGATTTGCATATTGGCTATCACAGTTACTTCCATTTCTGTTACCGTTGATAATGTTAGTTTTCATTATTTGGTTTTTTGCACGACAGATGAAGGGAAATAATATGAAGGCACTTTCATTTGGTGATTCAAAGGCACAGATGATTGATCCTAAGAATAAGGATAAAAGAGTAACTTTTGATGACGTAGCTGGTAATCAAGAAGCTAAGCAAGAACTTGTTGAAATGGTTGAGTTTCTTAAAAATCCTAAAAAGTTTCTTGATATGGGTGCAACCATTCCAAAAGGAGTTCTGATGACAGGTGAACCAGGAACAGGGAAGACAATGCTTGCTCGAGCGGTAGCAGGGGAAGCACAAGTACCATTTTTCTATCTTTCAGGTTCAGACTTTGTTGAAATGTTTGTTGGAGTTGGAGCATCTCGAGTACGTGATCTTTTCAGGATTGCAAAGCGAATGTCACCGTCAATTATCTTTATCGATGAAATTGACGCGGTAGGAAGGTCACGAGGTGTTGGTATTGGAGGTGGAAATGATGAACGAGAACAAACACTAAACCAAATTCTTGTTGAAATGGATGGTTTTGAACCAAAAGAAAAGGTTATCGTTATGGCAGCTACCAACCGTGCAGATGTGTTGGATAAGGCGTTGTTACGACCTGGACGTTTTGATAGGCAGGTTACGTTGGAACTACCTGATCGTGGGGATAGAAAAAAAATTCTTGATGTCCACGCTAAAAAGAAACCGTTAGCAGAAGATGCTGATTTACAAGTAATTGCAGAACGCACTGCAGGATTTTCTGGTGCTGATCTTGAATCACTCATGAATGAAGGAGCAATTATTGCTACACTTCATGATATGAAAGAAATTACTCAGGAACATCTCATTGATGCTTTAGAGAAGGTTATGGTTGGTCCAAAAAGAAAATCACACCTAGCTTCAGAGCACGAGAAGAAGGTTACAGCATACCATGAGGCTGGACATGCTATTGTAGCTTCTGTTCTTCCTGATGCTGATCCTGTTCATAAAGTAACAATTATTCCACGAGGTCGCGCAGGAGGATTTACCATGAAGCTTCCACTAGATGAACGACGACTTCCAACAAGATCAGTATTTAAAGATGATATTGCAATGGGATTAGGTGGTTATGTTGCAGAGAAAACTATTTTTGGTGACATTACTACAGGACCTTCAAATGATCTTAAAGTAGTTACAGCTACCGCAAGAAATATGGTTACTAAATATGGAATGTCAGATGTTATTGGCCCTATCGTAGTTGATGGTGCAGCATCTCAAACGATGTTTGGAGGAAGTGTTCCCGCAAAGAATGTTTCAGGGGAAATAATGAAAACAATTGATGCTGAGGTGAAAGCTATTATTACTGAAGCTGAACAAAGAGCACAAAAGGTTATTGATGATTACAGAGATGCTTTTGTTGAAATTGCTGAAACATTACTTGAAGTTGAAACATTGGAACAGGAGGCGTATAACAAGATTATTCAAAAGTATGGAATTCCAATTAAAGAATTACCAAAGGCATAGGTATGGGAACAATCATTGATATTCTCTTCAGACTTTTAGGACTTATCCTTGTATTCTGGTTGATTAATGAAATGTATCAGTGGTGGGTTTGGTATATATAAAAAACTACTCAATTGAGTAGTTTTTTTCTTGTACGCCCAGAGGGATTCGAACCCCCAACTTCCGAGGAATAAGCTCGGCACTCTAGCCAATTGAGTTATAGGCGCATATCATCCGGTTACCCGAACGATATATAGCATATCGCATTGTAGAATATGCTCAAGTTATTCAAAGTGGATATTGTAATTTTCCTTTGAAATGATATCACGTAATTCTGGAAAATTATCCAACACTGGATCATGTTTGATGATATCCTGAGCTTCATTTCTTGCAAATTCAACCATTTTGATGTTTTTGATGGCTTCCATAGCAAGGTCTGATATACCCCATTGTTTTACTCCTGCAAGATCTCCAATACCTCGTAGCATCATATCCATTTCTGCTAATTCAAATCCATTCTTCGCGTGCTTAATGGCCTGTAATCGTTCAATTGTTTTTTCACTTTTAGCATCTGCAAATAAGTAGCAATATGCCTGATGATTAGAACGTATTACTCGACCACGAAGCTGATGTAATTGAGCTAATCCAAAACGTTCAGCTCCTTCGATGATGATAGAGGTAGCATTAGGAACATTTACTCCAACCTCAACTACAGAAGTAGAAACAAGAATATCAATTTCATGATTATAGAATTTTTCCATGACCTTTTCTTTTTGTATCTTGGTCATTTTGCTATGCATAATATCAATACGAAACTCCTTATAAACTGTATTCTTTAATCTTTGTGCCTCTGCCTTTACCGAAGTTAATTGCAAAGATTGTTCTTTACTTTGATCTGCTTCCTCGATTCGTGGGCAGATAACATAGGCTTGTCTACCTTCTTTAAGTGATGATCGGATTGATTCATATACTTCTGAACGTGAACTGATATCTGGTGATACAATCTCTGTGATAACCTGTTTTCTTCCTTGAGGCATAGTGTCAATTACAGAAAGATCAAGATCTCCGTATATGGTAAGAGCAAGTGTTCTTGGAATTGGTGTCGCTGTCATGGAAAGAAAGTGAGGAATTCTCTTTTCTTTGGAACCAAGTTTCATTCTCTGCTTCGTACCAAATCGATGCTGTTCATCTATGATGGCAAGAGCAAGATCTTGAAATACTACTTTCTTTTGTATTAGCGTATGTGTTCCTATAACAATCGGAATTTCACCATTTGCAATCCATTTAGTTAATTGAGATCGTGAAATATTAGTCCACGCTTCTCCAGGAACTTTGGAGGGAAATTTCCTACATCCAGATCCTGTTAAGAGTCCAATTTGAATACCAAGACCTTTGAAATATTCAACGAAATTTTCAAAAAGTTGTGTTGCAAGAACTTCTGTTGGTGCCATATATGCAACCTGTAGTCTTCCATAGCTTTGATTTCCTGGACGGTTTGAAACTGTTGCATATGCAGCTGTTGCTGCAACGAATGTCTTTCCGGAACCAACATCACCCTCAAGAAGTCGTGACATTGGATGTGACGATGTCATATCATTGATAATCGCATTAACCGCGTCATGTTGTGCTTTTGTTGGAGTAAAAGGAAAGCGATCGATAAATGATTGAATTGTTTTTTGCTCAACATTGAGTTTGTATGAAAAATGCTTCTGGTATTGCAATCTTCTCTGTTGATTTTTTAATTGAATGAGGAATATTTCTTCAAAGGCAAATCTTTTCTGTGCTGCTTTTGCGTGATTACTTGATTGTGGTGAATGAATCCAAACCAAGGCTGTTTGTAGAGTAGGTAACTTGTATTTTTGAAGAATAAAAGAGGGTAAAGGATCTTCTAATTTATCTAGAATTCCTGATCCAAGAATTTTAATGATACTGTGATATATCCATTTTGAAGTAATCCCTTTTGATTCACGATATATAGGGTAACCGAACTCCTTTTCTTCAGGAGATTCGTTGAATAACGAATCTCCTGTATCAATAGGGAACGATGAAAGTTTTTCAAATTCTGGATTTGTTAAGGTTTTACCATACTTTCCATCAGATATTTTCCCAGTTAATTTAACCATCTGGCCTTCATTGAGGGTTTTTGCAATAAATGCTTGGTTGAACCAAATAATTTTCACCGTGTTATTTTGAAGATCAGTTAATGTTGCTTGAGCAGTAGGAACGTTAGTACGATATGTCTTTTTGATACTAATTTTTGAAAGTACTCCATAAATGGTAACTACATCATCACTATTGCTTTGTGCAATGCTACTTACCGTACTCATATGACTATATCGAGTCGGGAAATAGTAAAGAAGGTCTTTTATCGTTTCAATGCCTAAACGCGAAAGAGCCCTCTTCTGTGTCTCTTGGGTTCGTAGTGTCTCAAATATTTTTGTATCAAGATTAATATTCTTCACTGAAATGTAGTATATCAAATACTCAAAGAAAAATATTAATTTACGCCCTACTTGAAATTAAAAAGCACAAATGTGCTTTTTATGTGAACGATATTTTTTCTTGATCAGTTATGTAGTTGATAATATTCTGAATTGAAAGCTTATCAATATCAACTTGTGCATGTTTAGGTAAGTATGAGATATTCTCCTTGCTTTCATTGATGATAAATATATCTGGATTTGAAAAGGAAACATTCAGGAAGTTAATACTTTGTTTCCCTTTAAATTCATCACAATTTGTACTCATTATAATATGCTTGATATCCATACCGGAAGCTTGTTTAACTGCATCATTAATACATCGAGCATTAATAATATAATAACCTTTTTTATGAAGTAGATTTCCAATAATTTCTCTCATGAAATCATCAGCATTAAGGATAAGTATTTTGGGTCTTGTAGGCATAGATACAGTATACAACACTTTACTATTTTTTTAATGAGCCAGTCTATTGTCAATACCATTTTGCTATGTATAATGGACGCTATTATGAGTACATTTGCAGTTATTGAAACCGGTGGTAAACAATACCGAGTTTCAGAAGGTGATATAATCACCATTGAAAAATTGAAAGGAACATACAGCGAAGGAGATAAAATTGTTTTCGACAATGTATTGATGATTGACGATGGGTCATCATCAACCATTGGGACTCCAACTCTTGCTGATACTACCGTTACCGCTGAATATATTGAAGAAGGTAGAGGTAAAAAGGTTAACGTTATCCGTTACAAAGCTAAGTCACGTTACTTTAAGAAGAACGGACATCGACAACCATTCACATTGGTAAAAGTTACAAAGATTGGATAATTAAAAAACCTCCCAGGAGGTTTTTTTTCTGATATAATTCAGCTATATGAAATCAAAAGGATTCACCCTCATTGAACTATTGGTAGTAGTTGCCATTATTGGAATACTTGCAACTGTGGTATTAGCTAGTCTAAGTTCTGGTCGAGCATCAGCACGAGATGCACGACGTTTAGCTGATATTAAAACCATTCAGACAGCACTTGAGTTATATAATACCGAAAATGGTAAATATCCTACGACAGCTTGGGCTGTAGGAGATCAACCTTCTTGGACTACCTTAGAAAACATTTTAGGAGTTAATTTACCTGATGACCCACTAAACACGAACACAAACAACGTATCAAATGCAGCTACGGCAGGAGATTACATGTATGCATATTTTGCAAATAATGACACTGGCTTCTGCTTTGGAAGAGCTTATATGATTGTTGCTAACTTTGAAACTAAAATTGATACTTCTCCAGGGGTAAGATTCTGTAATAATGCTACTTTTGGATACGGTAACTCAATTGTAGTTGGTGTTAATGACAGAGGAGAATTTATTGGTCCTACTTTAACAAAAAAGTAAATTTATTTTACTCTTGGTATGATATTAAAAAACACTAGGGATGCACCTTAGTGTTTTTTACTAATATATGAATTTCTCATTACTGAGTAATACGTGAAGACAGTGCATACTTTAAGGTTTCCACATCAGAGTACTCAAGCTCTGTACCTGTAGAAAGACCTCTTCCTAGGGTACTGAATATTAAGTTTGGAAATGAATCCTTAAGCATCGAAAGAAGTCGAAATCGAGTATGTTCAGCTTCAGGCGAAACTGATAAGCCAAAGATTACTTCCATAAGTATTCCTGCTTCAGTATCTTTCTTGATACGTTCCATAAGTTGTTCTGTTCGTGCATAAGAGCGTTTTTTCTCGTGACTTGAGATATACCCCCCTAATACGAAATATACTCCTTCATAAAGCTTTGTATTGTTTAGGTTTTCAAGATCAGCATCTTTTTCAATAATAAGAAGCTGTGAACGATTCGCTTGCATACAAATAGAACAGGTATCGTTAATATCTTTTTTATAGAATCTAAAGCATAAGCGACATTGATTAATTTCTTGTTTTAACTGAACAATATTCTCAACTAAACGCTTAATGTATTCGTTATCTTTGTGTAATAATGAATACACAAAACGCTGTGCTTGGCGTCTTCCAATTCCTGGAAATTGAAGAAATAGTTCAGTTAGTTGGTCGATGTGTTGTGACATGGTAGATATAGTATATCATTTCTTTTCTTGTTTCTTGATCAGCACTTTAAATAGACAGCCATGTATAGTAATATACTAAGTATATGAAATCAAAAGGATTCACCCTCATTGAACTATTGGTAGTAGTTGCCATTATTGGAATACTTGCAACTGTGGTATTAGCTAGTCTAAGTTCTGGTCGAGCATCAGCACGAGATGCACGACGTTTAGCTGATATTAAAACCATTCAAACAGCACTTGAGTTATATGCTCTTGATAACGGAGGACAATATCCTACCCCAGGTTGGGCAAGTAGCAACGTTGCAAGCTCCTGGGCAGCTTTAGAAACTCAATTAGGAACCACCTTACCTAAAGACCCTACTAATCAAACGAGTACGAGTACCTCTTCTGTCACCACAGGTTTGTATACCTATGGATATTACGCACATGCTCAGGCTGCACAATGCTCAGGAAGAGCATATATGCTTGTTGTAAATCTTGAAACTAAAAGAGATACTTCTGCTGGTGTATACTTATGTGATACAACTCGTGGATATGGTGATGCTCTTGTTGTTGGTATGGATGGAAATGGAAATTTAATTGGACCAGGTACCTTAACTAACAAGTAATTCTAAAAATCACCCTTTGTGGGTGATTTTTAGAATTCAGCATCAAGACTGTGAGGATCAATCTCTCCATGATTCTTATCCAAATCAAGAAATGTTGTTCGTGCAGTATCGAAGTAAAGTTGAGCATATCCTGTTGCTCCATTTCGATGTTTTTCAATGAGTACTTCTGTAATTTCAGAACGACCTGTATTTTCCTCGTTACGATCACGATGTAAGAACATAACAACATCAGCATCTTGTTCAATCGAACCTGAATCTCTAAGGTCAGAAAGTCGAGGTCTACCCCCACGTTGTTCAACGGCACGTGAAAGCTGAGAAAGAGCAATTACTGGTACCTCAAGTTCTCGAGCCAGAGATTTAAGTGATCGAGAAATTTCAGTAACTTGATTCACCATAGAATCATAGTTCTTGCTGGTGGTCATAAGTTGCATGTAATCAACAAGGATAAGGCCAAGTCCGTGTTCAGCCTTAAGTCTTCTTGCTGTTGATCTCATTTGAAGAATTGAGTTTCCTGGCTTGTCATCAATATAGATAGGAGCTTTTGAAAGAGTCTCCATTCCTTGAGAAATCCTGGTGAAATCATCCTCAGTTAATCCTTTTCCTGTACGCATTCGCCATGCATCAACCTGTGCTTGTGCTGAAAGCATTCTGTCGGTAAGTTGGTCAGCACTCATCTCAAGAGAGAAGAATCCAACAGGAATATTGTGTTGTACAGCAGCCTTCCTTGCTATATCAAGTGCTAGTGCTGTTTTTCCTGTAGAAGGCCGAGCTGCAAGAATAATCAAGTCAGATTTTTGGAATCCTGAAAGAATATTATCCAAACCAGCATATCCGGTTGGAACTCCTCGTAACTCATTTCCTACCGTTAATCTTTCAAGTTTTTCCCATACCAAAGGAAGAATCTCTTTAATACTTGTAAATTTTTGAGCATTTGTTGGGTTTGAAGTAATTTCAAAAATTGTTTTCTCAGCTTGATCAAGAATTGATTCTACATCTTCTTTTTCTTCAAAACCAAGATTACTTACGAAGTCACCAGCAATGATAAGTTTTCGTAATAATGATTTTGTAGCAACGTTTTTTGCATAATATTCAATGTTTGTAGAGGAGGGAACAATATTTGCAATATCGTTAAGGTAGCTCATACCACCTGCCTGTTCAAGGAGATTTAGACGTCTGAGGGTATCTGAAACAGATACTATATCAATAGGGTCACCAGTACGTGATAGTTCCATCATGGCTCTGAAGATAACCTTGTGTTTCTGCACATAGAAATCATCTTCAGCTATCGTGTCGATAATATCATGAAGGGCAACAGGACGAAGCATAATTGATCCTAAGAGAGCTTTTTCAGCATCAATGTTCTGAGGAGGTGTTCGTAAGTTCTTGTTCGTTTGCATGTCTCAAATCTTATCACGATACTCCATGTTATGCTTTTGTTAGGTGTACAACTTATGTGTATAGTCATGTGGAATACGGTATGTGATATACTAATTACATGTCATCTGATCAAAAAGTTACCTATTTCGGGGTTACTGATTTTAGGAATAATAGAACAAAATTTGGAATCAAGAATATTGATCGATCTCGTCATGTCTATGTGATAGGGAAGACAGGTATGGGAAAATCAACTCTCCTTGAAAACATGGCAGCACAAGACATTCTCAATGGAGAAGGAATGTGTTTTGTTGATCCTCATGGTTCTGCAATTGATACTTTGCTACAGTATGTTCCTGAACATCGAATCAACGATGTAGTATATTTTGCTCCCTTTGATACCGACTTCCCAATTACCTTTAACGTAATGGAAGATGTTGGTGTAGATAAACGGCATTTGGTGGTAAATGGCCTTATGGCTTCATTTAAAAAAATATGGCAAGACGCATGGTCTGCGCGAATGGAGTATATCCTTACCAACACCTTACTTGCTTTACTTGAATACCCTGGTTCAACCCTTCTTGGGGTAAACAGAATGCTTGCTGAAAAAGAGTATAGAAATGAAGTGGTGAAGCATGTGACTGATGCTTCTGTACGATCTTTTTGGATTGATGAGTATGGAAAATGGGATCCTCGATATGCAAAAGAGGCAGGGGCTGCAATTCAAAACAAGATTGGACAATTCACAGCAAATCCATTAATTAGGAATATTATCGGACAAGAACAATCATCGTTTGATATTCGAAAGGTAATGGATGAACGAAAAATATTGTTAGTAAATCTTTCTAAAGGAAGAATTGGAGAACAAAATGCAAAACTATTAGGAGGAATGCTTATTACTAAAATATATTTAGCTGCAATGAGTCGCGCTGAAGTTGGAGCTTCTAATCTTTCTCAACTACCTAATTTCTTTTTCTTTGTGGACGAGTTTCAGAACTTCGCAACAGAGTCTTTCGCAGACATTCTATCAGAAGCAAGAAAGTATAAGTTAAACCTTACTATTGCACACCAATATGTTGCACAGATGCAAGAAGAGGTAAAAGACGCAGTGGTGGGTAACGTTGGAACGATGATAACTTTCAGGATTGGAGCAGAAGATGCTGAATTATTTGAAAAACAATTCGCTCCAGTATTTACCGCAGAAGATATTGTAAATCTTGGGAAGTTTCAAATATATCTTTCACTAATGATTGATGGAATTGGTTCACGACCATTTTCTGCAGAAACCATGTCTCCTATCGAAAAGCCAAGAGTGAGCTTGGTACGCGAGGTAATAGAGGCATCACGAGCTAAATACGCACAATCAAGAGTTCTTGTAGAACAGGATATTGCTAAATGGTATGAACCAATAACAAAACCAGAAAAGAGAAGTATTAATGGTACTAATACAGGAACACAGAAGCCACAAGTCTCAGCTGAACCAGTTGTGAAGAAAACATTCATCGTTGCAAAAGAAAGAGATACTTCAGGTCCTTTTAAAAAGGCATTGAAAGAACTTGATGAAAAAGAAGCGGAGCTTGAAATGAAAAAAATAGTTTCCCCACGTTTGAATACTCTTCTTGAAAAACTTGATGGAAAAAAGGAGGTGCTTGGAACAACAACAAAGATACCTGAGGTTATCAAGAATATTAAAAAGAATGATTCATATGCAACTTCTACACAAAAAAGTGATAGAGCAGCTGACAAAAGTACAAAATCATCCTTACAAGACGCATTAGCTCGAGCATTAGCTGAAAATAAGCAGAAGGTAGAGAAAAATATTCCTAAGGTGAACATCCCTCAAGAAAAAGAGGAAAATGTTAATGTAAATCAAAAAAAGGAGATTCCTGAAGATGTACTGAGAGATATTTTAAATTAGCTTAATGCTGTATTGATAAAAACGAATGATATGTATTTCATTCGTTTTTGTTTTCTCTTAGTTATTTTTCTACCAACACTTGCACATGCACAATTTTCTATTACAGAAATTATGTATGATGCAGAGGGAACAGATACAGGAAATGAATGGGTGGAGGTGAAAAATACTTCCAATCAGGAACATGATTTTTCAAAGTGGTACTTTAGAGAAAATGAAGTGGATCATAGGTTAACATCATTTGGATCTGAACTTATACAACCAGGAGAATATGCCATTATTATCTCAAACCAAGAAAACTTCGAAGCCGCATTTGGTGCAAATCACCAATTATTCAAAAGTTCATTTTCTTTGAATAATACAGGAGAGTTAATTGCACTAAGAAATCCAGAGAAAGAATTAGTGACACAATATTTATATTCTTCAGATAGTGGGGCAGCAGGGGATGGAAATAGTCTTCAATATAATGGAACAACTTTTGTTTCGAGATCTCCAAGCCCCTCTGAAGATATCAATAATCAACAGGAACAAACAAATACTACAGAATCAGGAACTACATCAAAAACAACAAGTACACGTTCACAGGAAAAAGAATTCATTCCATACTATGAAGCACATATACAAGTAGACGAAACTATCCTTGCTGGGAATCAGACAACAATACGCCCCTTGGTATATCATCATAAAGAAAGAGAAGTATCTCATGTAAAAATAAGAGGTGTGTATTTATTAAATATGGGTGATGGTACCCAACATATATATGATGAACGTATGGAGTTTGATCATATATATCAATCTCCTGGAACATATATTCAAAGTCTTGCTTTCTATTCAAGTTCCTTCAGATATGAACAGCAAGAACAACCAACATTGATATATACTCAATTGATCACCGTATATCAACCAGATGTATCAATATCAGCTAATGAATTTGGAGGATTGGAAATTGCTAATATGCAAAATCATCCACTTGATGTCTCAGGGTGGAAGATTACTCACCCTCTTGGATCCTTTGAATTTCCTTCATATAGCTACATTACTCAAAAGGCTTCCATTTCAATTCCATATCATATCCTTGGTGCTTACGTTACAAGTGAAATCATTCATGACATTGATATATGGAACCATGATAATTACTCTGTGGTTGCTAAAGAAGAAGTTCAAGAACCAATCCAGAAAATTGAAAAAGTCGAAGAAGTAATTGTAAGGGAAGAAGTGACTCTTCCTGAAGCTAAGGATGAAGATACTAATCAATATCCCTTCATCGTTGGTTTTATTATCTCAACTCTTATCATCGCAGGTGTACGTTACTACAAGAAAAATATTGAAAAAGAACCTATTGGATAGGTTCTTTTTCAACAACTTGTTGTTCTTTTGATTTGTTAACAAGATCTGACTTTCTTTCAAGCATTATTTCAAGAGCTGCCAATGCTTGTGAATATTCTCTAGCTGCGACATGTGAGCTAATGTTTTTACGAAGGGTAGAGAACTCAAGAGCAAGTTCTTCAGTTATTGATAATTTATTAAACTCAATATTTATCTTCTCAATCTTGTCCTCAAGAAGAACAATACTTTCAAGAATTCTAATATTCTGTTGGTATCTAAGATCTTCATCAGAAACAATTTCTTTAACGATAGGTTTTTCTTCTGTATTTGAAGCAGTTTGTTCTTTCGTATCAATATCCTTTTGAACGTTGAGGGAAACAATTTCAGTTTCTTTAATATCTGCTTCGATAGCATCAAGAAGAATATTTTTTTCTTCAATAACAGCGACAGCTTTAGCTACAGGGATAGCATCACTAGCGGGAACCATAGTAGCACTAAAAGCGCTTACATCAGCAGACACAATCTCTTCTTCAACTGATGTAAGGGCTATTGCTAGATGTTCTTCCTTACTAGTTACATCTTTAAGTTTTTGTACATTCTCTTCAAGAGATACCATCAATTGATTATTTAGCTCAAGTGCCTTTTGAGGATCTTGTATTTTAATTTCTTGAATAGTTTCTTGCGCTTTATCAGTATGCTTTTGAATGTTCTGTGCAATGATTACTTGCTCAGCGTCATCAAGTTTATCTCTAGAAGAAAGTTCTGCAGCTTCTTGGATTCTCTTTTCTGCTCGTTTTATTTCGTAACTGATTTTCTTTTCAGGACTTTGCTTGGTAACCGCTCGTATTTCTTCGTGAATTATCTTAACAGGGTAGAGAAATTCTCCAGGAAGTGCTCCTGCTGATGCTGGTTGTGAAATTGATCCCACAACTAATACCGCGATTACCGCAATACTGAAGATTCTATGAAATGAAAACACCAAGGGAGCATATGGGCTTTTTTGTGATGATTGATATGTATGAGTAAAAGCCAACAGATTTTTCTGTATGGTTTCCTTTTCTGAATCACTCATCTTAATTGACATGAGATTATCTATGAGATTGTTTATTTTAGATTTATCCATGGTTCGTAATGAGCTCATTGAGCTTTTTAAGTCCTCGATGAAGGTATACAGAAACAATTTTACTATCACGGTTAACGATTGCAGCAATTTCAGAAACTGAAAAATCTTCAAGAAATCGAAGAGTTACAATTTCTCTAGTTACCTCAGGTAGCTGTCCAAGAAGTTGCATGGCAAGTTGTCCATCAATGACATCTTCCATCCGCTTTTGAGGGTTATCTTCTAGATGTTGTTCGATTGGTTCATCAGTATAATTATCAATTTGAATATCTTTTTTCTTACGATACCCATCGATGATAAGGTTATTCGCCATTCTATATAAGAGTGCACGATGATTTACTATCTCTCTTCCATCAACAAGATACGACCAGAATTTCATAAATGATTCTTGTGTAATATCCAATGAAGTATCCCTGTTCCTTGTCTTTATCATGCAGAAACGAAAAATATCATCACTGTATTTTTCATAATAATGCATGAATGCTTCGTTATGTGATTGTAAATGGTCATTTCTCATAGTATATGACGTTTGATACCTTATATTATTACACTTATCCAAAAGCTTGAACAGGGTGGTAAAGGTATATTTTTTTGATACGATGTATCTATATGGGAATTAAAAACTTTTTAACAAGAAAACTTATTGAATCAAAGTTAAAACATTTACCAAAAGAACAGCAAGATATGATTATTGCATTGGTAACTGAAAACCCTGAATTCTTTAAGAAGATTCAAGATCAAATTGAAACAAAGAAGAAGCAAGGTCAAAATGAACAGTTGGCGATGATGCAGGTAATGAGAGAAAACCAAGCTGAAATTCAAAAACTTATGATACAACACGCTTCTAACAAGAAGTAATATTATGAAAACACAACAACTCACAACATCACTTTTCTACATACTCTTAGTGATAGGTGGGTTGTTTTGTTGTCTGTTATTATATTTTTTCATTGATGCTCCTAAATACAGAGAGCGTATTTACAGAAATACTACCTTTCTTGATATTGATGTTGCTCAAATGAATAGGCAGGAGTTCTCTCAAATAGTTGCTGGTATAGAGAATAATCTACAAGAAAAAAAGGTATATCTTAATGCTGAAGTACCCATTGTAGTTCGTGCCGTTGATTTAGGTATTGGGTTTGATGAAGAACTTCTTTGGCAGCAACTTTACGAATATGAAAAAAGAGACTCTCTTCTTGAGGAAATGAAATATTGGTTGGAATCTTTTTCAAGGGATAAACATATTGAACCTAAAGCTTTGGCAAGTTCAAAGAAATTAGAAGAAGCAATTGAAAAATGGAAAATGAATATTAAAGAGGAAAATCCTTTTGAAGGTGATATTTCCATTGAAGGAGTTTCATCAATAGTTCGTCTACCACAGCCAGGATATATGATTGATAGGGAGGCGTTAAAAAATATTGCTACGTATACCCTTATTTATAAAGAAGAGGGCGCTTTTGTAGAAATACCTTTTATCTCAGTTGAACCACTTCGCAGTACTGATGATTTGTATAAGATGCAAAGAGAGGTTGATCGCATCATAGGATTACCTATACAGCTCTATTCAAAAAAATATGATGAGCATATTTTAGATCTAGGAATTGAAGATATTGTATCTATGATCCGCATTTCTCTACCAGAAAATCCAGAAGAATATATCATTATCGATATAGATGAACAGGTACTCATTGAAAAACTCTCACCGTTGTATCCTAAAGAAGCCAAATTTGAAATCTCAGAAGACGGACTTACAATGAATATTATTCCAAGCCAAAGTGGTTTTGATATTGATGTAGATAAGACAGCAGAGAATATTTTAAGAGTGAAGGCTGATATTACCCAAAGAAGGGTGCCTTTTGAATTTACTGAATATATTGTTCCAACATTTACTACCCAGGAAGCAGAATCATTAGGAATCAAACATCTTGTTTCCTCGTTCACTACTCATCATAGTTGCTGTGCTCCACGAGTTGATAACATTCATCTTGTTGCTGAGATACTTGATGGAAAGATTTTGAAACCAGGAGAGACTCTTGCGATGAATGAGTTTTTAGGTGAACGGACTGAAGAGAGAGGATTTAAATCAGCAGGTACCATTATTGAAGGTAGATTAGAAGATACTATTGGTGGTGGAATCTCACAATTTATCACAACCTTACATAATGCTGTGTATTGGGGTGGATATCAAATTGTTGAACACAAGACACACACAATACATTTTTCAAGGTATCCACTTGGGATTGAAGCAACCATTAATTGGCCCTATGTTAATTATGTATTTCGTAATGATACTCCGAATGGAATATATATAGATGCATCATATACCGATACCTCAATTACTATTCGAATCTATGGTGAAAATGATGGACGTTCGGTGATTGGAGATCATCGTGCTTCTTCAGGAACTGACTTTGAAATAATTAAAGGAGGGGAATCAGCAAGAATAGTAGAATCAACTGTTTCAAATAAGTATAACTTCAGAAAACCTGTAGTTGAATTTGTTGCAGATGATCAACTAGCACGTGGTGATCAAATTATAGAATCACCTGGTGAAGATCAGTTTAATGTACATGTAATTCGTTCAGTTAAGCAAAAAGAAGATTTACTTAGGTACGATATTTGGCCAGTTCACTATCAGCAAGATAGTATGATAATTCGTAAACATCCTTGTGATTTTTATGATCCTGAATTTGACTATACTCAGTGTTAAAGCATTATTCCAAAAGAATATAATTATGATACAGTATCTGACATGAGCTTATCTATTGGAATTGTAGGTCTTCCTAATGTGGGGAAGTCAACACTTTTTAACGCATTAACTAAAAAATCAGTACCAGCTGAAAACTATCCATTTTGTACTATTGATCCTTCAGTGGGCATTGTTGCTGTACCTGATGCACGGCTATGGAAACTATCTGAGTTTTCACATTCACAAAAAACCATCCCAGCTGCTATTGAGTTCGTTGATATTGCTGGTCTTGTTGAAGGTGCTTCAACAGGTGAAGGATTGGGTAACAAGTTTTTGGCAAATATCCGTGAAGTTGATGCTATTTTACACATGGTTCGTATTTTTGATATTGTTGATAGTACTTCAACAGAACAAACTCATGTATATGGTTCAATTGATCCTCTTCGTGATATTAAAGTTATCAATATGGAACTTATTCTTGCTGATATGGAAACCGTATCAAATCGAATTGAAAAACTAATTCGTGATGTTAAGCGTGGAGATAAAGATGCAATACAAGAAGATGCTCTTGCAAGAAAAATCCTTTCCGCTCTAGAAGATGAGAAAATGGCAAATCGTATGATTCTAACTGAGGAAGAAAAGGGAATTGCAAAGGGGTGGCACCTTCTTACCATGAAACCAGTTCTTTATGGATTTAATAAAAAAACAGGCGGAAGAAACTTAGATGTTACTCAGCCTGATGAATTTAAAAAAGTTGTAGAAGAGGTTCTTGAAACAGGTTCTTCATATGTGGTACTTGATGCAAAAACAGAACATGAGCTTTCAGCTTTTGAGGGTGAAGAGAAACTTATGATGAAAGAAGAGATTGAACACACTGACGACGGTGTTGACGAACTTATCGTTCAATCATACAAGCTTTTGGGTCTTATGACCTATTTCACAACAGGGGAAACTGAAAGTAGAGCATGGACAGTGAAGGTAGGTTCTACTGCACCTCAGGCTGGAAGGGCAATCCATTCTGATTTTCAGGATAGGTTTATCCGAGCTGATGTTGTTAGCTACACAGACCTTATCGATAGTGGTTCATATGCAGAAGCTCGATCACGAGGGTTATTACGACTTGAAGGAAAAGAGTACATAGTGAAAGATGGTGATATCATTGAATTCAAAATATAGTTGACTATTTTTTAAATAAGTTGTAGTATCCAATAAAAGATTAGTTCGTAATATTTATTTTTGGTTGTTAGATTTTTTTTGACATGGCGCTGTTGTATTCATTGCTTCAGCGCTTTTTTTATTTGTTGACCAAATCCTAGCTAGTTGTATAATTCTAAAGAACCATAAATTAAATAAATATCATGAGCGACCAAGAAAAAAAACTAGCAAAAAAATTAACTGATTTGGTAATGGTATGCCTTTGTTTATCAGAAGAAGATAACAAAAAAGATCCCATAAAAAATGCAGTATCGTTAGAGGAAGCAGGCTTACTAGACCAAGTCGACTATTCAATTTCTGGCAATGAAAGTAATGAAGAGTATGGAGAAAAGCTATCTGTAGGTATCCGATAACTATTCTTACTTAAAAAAAATGACCAAGCTTTTGCTTAGGTCATTTTCTTATACTCCAAGTATTACTGGAATAACAATAGGTCTTTTTCCTGTATTTTGAACTAGGTACCGTGATACATCATCAGTAACCTTCTTTTTGAGGATATCAAAATCAATTGGATTTTTACCAGCTGATGCTTGAGTAACTGTTTTCCTTACGAGCATTCGAGTGTTTTGAATGAGTTCTCGTGAATCTCTTAAATATACAAAACCTCGAGAAATAATATCTGGAGACTTTCGCATTTTTCCAGTTCGAGGATCGATAGTTGCAATAATTACAAAGATTCCTTCATTTGTTAATGTCTTTCGGTCTCTAATTACAACATCTTGAATATCTCCAACTCGGAATCCTTCAACAGTTGTTATATTATTCGGAGCCTTAGCCTTGTGAACAATGTATTCCTTGTCATTAAGGTCAACAATTGAACCATTGTCAGGAATGATAATATTTTCTTTAGGGAAATTATTTCTTTCAATAACCGCAAGGGCATGTGCTCGTAGCATTGAATGGTATCCATGAACCGGCATAAAGTACTGTGCATTGATGGTTTTCTGAATCCAAAGAAGTTCATCTTGGTTTCCATGACCTGAGGCGTGAATTTCATTTGTTTGATATTCAACCAGACGTAGTCCATGGCGTGATAAGTTATCTTTAAGTTTTCTCACTGAACCATCATTTCCAGGAATTACTGAAGAAGAAAGTATTACGGTATCTCGTTCTGTAAATCTAATTTTTGGATGCTTACGAGCAGAGATTCGCATAAGTGCAGCAAACTCTTCTCCTTGTGAACCTGTTAATAGATATATTAACTTATCAGGTGGAACATTAACTGCTTCATCAGCATTGATGATAACTCCTTTAGGAGCAATGTATCTGCCTGATTTAATACAGATATCAATATTTGTTTTAATTGATCTTCCTTCAAGAACTACTTTCTTTCCTTGTTTATGAGCACCATCAATGATAGCGGTAAGTCGAGTAATTTGAGAAGCAAAGGTTCCAATAAAAACACGTGAATTTGCTTCTGCAATCATTTCGATAATGTTATCAATAATTTCAGGTTCATTTTTTGACCAACCTGGTTTTTCAGCACTTGTAGAATCAGAAAGGAACAGAAGATTTTTTTGTCCCTCTGTAGTCAATCCACCATATGCATCTTGCTCAATTTGATCAACTACTCCATTGTTGTGACTTAATTTTGTATCACCTGCAAAAATGATATTTCCATATTTAGTTTCAAATGAAAATCCGATAGCATCTGGAATAGAGTGGGTAACATGAAAGATTTTAACTTTCATGGTTCCAACGGTAATTCGTTCTCCTGGTTCTACTACGATGTATTCAAGTGGTTTTAGGTGAGGAAATTCAGAATTTCTCTTATCAACCATCCACTTAGTGAGAAGTCCACAGTATACTGGTGGGTATCCTAATTGATCGATGATGTATGGAAAAGCTCCAATGTGGTCCAAGTGACCGTGCGTCACAAAAACTCCTCTAATCTTATGCTTTTTATCAAGAAGGTATTTGAAGTTAGGGATAATATAGTCTACTCCTGGAGTATCAACCTCAGAAGAAAATTGAATTCCAATATCGATAACAAAGATGTCATCCTTAGTTTCAACAATAGTCATATTCTGACCAATTTGTTCAACTCCACCAATTGGTATTACTCGCACATGAGTATCACTCAGTTCAGGTAGAGGGTTTCTTTTATGAGCATTTGGCTCATGATTTATTTTATTTGTTCCTTTGCGATTATCGAAGTTTCTTTTTCTGTTTCGATTTGGTGATCGCTTTGGTCCTGTCTTTTGTATAGCAGGTGTTGTTTCGTTATTCATAGTTTTTTTGTCCCTTATATATAAATGATAAGGTGGCTAGAATGGGTCAGCATAAGCTGATATACCCGTGATTAAATAATAATGTATATTACGATCCTTCTTTAATCATTAACGTAAGAAAGAGATTGCTCCAAAGAAAAGCAATAAAAGGAGGTGTAATAGATACCAATAGTATAAATCAAGATAGGTGAAATGCAAGTAAAAAACCTCTTTGTAGAGAGGTCTTTACGGTAGCAATTTAATTGCATCTTCAAGAGTGAATGCTTGTATATCTACTTTATCAGGAAGATATATACGTCTTAATCCTTTTTGGATATAGTATCCAGATTTTGATTTAAGAACTCTAATATCCTTTTTAGTTTGCGGATGTTTTCCTAAGTCTTTCGCTAGTTCAACTCCTTTAGGGAGAGCTTTTGCTTCATTGAGTAACGCAAGAGCTTCTTGAAAGGTGATGGTATATGGATCATAACCTGAACTTTTTTTAACTGATCTGAACTCTCTTCCATGTCCAACATATGGTCCGAATCTACCAACATTAGCTATAATCATTTCTCCTGATTCGGGATGTATTCCTAATTCACGAGGAAGAATCAAGAGATGAATTGCTTGTTCTAATGTAATGTTTTCAGGAAGTATGTTTTTAGGCAGACTTGCGCGTTTTGGTTTGGGTAATTCTTTTGCCAAACGTATCATTTCTTTTTCTTTCTTGAGAAATTCTTTTTCTTCTGCTGTCTTTTTGTGGTCCTTTGGGAAAGATGTTTTTTTAGGTATCTTTGGAGTTTCTCCTAGTTGTACATAGGGACCAAATTTTCCATCCAAAATATAAATATTCTTTTTTGTCTCAGGATGAATTCCAAGTGGTGCTTCTTCCCCTAAGGCTTTTCCATCAATGGTAAGGGCTCCTTCACAGCTTGGATACTGTGAACATGACATGAATTTTCCAGCACGTCCGAGTTTATATACCATTTGAGCTTTACATTCAGGACAAGTAAAGTCCGAAGGAGCATCTCCAAGATTTGTTAATTTTGGAATATTTTCTTTTGATGCAACTACCTTCAAGAATGGAAAGTAAAAATCCTTGAGGGTTTCAACATAGGCTCGAGAACCTAGAGCAATTTCATCAAGTTGATTTTCCATGGTTGCGGTAAAATCATCTCCAATATATTGATCAAAATGTTCTTCAAGGAAACTTGAAACTACATCTCCAGTATCAGTTGGGATAAGAGTACGTCCTTCTTTTTCAACATATCCTCGATCAACAATGGTTTTAATAATTGATGCATAGGTTGAGGGTCTTCCTATTCCACGTTTTTCTAATTCCTTGATAAGGCCTGCTTCTGAATATCGATTAGGTGCAGTGGTATATTTTTCTGTACTTGTAATCTTATGAACTTTAAGAATATCTCCCTTGTTTACAGAAGGAAGTTCTACATCATCTCCTTTGCTTTGAGGGTCTGCTTTCAACCATCCTTCAAAGGTTATCCTTACTCCATTACTTACAAAAGAAGGAATACTTCCGTCTTCAATATTTGCAAAGAGTTTTGTTCGTATCATTAACGCTGGCTTCATTTGAGAACTAATAGTTCTCCTTCGTATCAGTTGATATAACTTACGTTCATCCTCAGTTGATCCTGCTTCTTCTAACATAATATTTGTTGGACGAATTGCCTCATGCGCTTCTTGTGCATTCTTGCTCGTAGTTTGATATTGAGTAACTTTTAAGTATTCGCTACCATATCGTTTTTCTACAAAACTGGCTGTTTGGGCTAGCGCTTGCTTTGATAGGGTGAATGAATCAGTACGCATGTAAGTAATGTATCCTGCTTCATATAACTTTTGAGCTGCTCTCATGCTTCGTGAAGGTGAAAAACCAAGTCGTGATGATGCAGTTTGTTGTAGAGTTGAAGTTCTAAATGGTGGTTTAGGACTTCTTGATGTTTCTGATTCTTTAATATCAATAACAGACCATGTTTGAGATTCTGCCTTCTTTAGTATTTCATCAGCATCTTCTTTGTTGGTAAGTTCTTTACTACAGGTTAAAGGAAATGTTTCTTCCTTTGAACTAAAGATACCTTCAAGTACCCAATATGCTTCAGGAACAAAAGCTCTAATTTCACGTTCCTTCTCCATGAGAATCCTTAAGGCTGGTGATTGTACTCGTCCAGCTGAAAGCCCATAACGAACCTTTTTCCAGATAAGTCCAGATAGTTCATATCCAACCAATCTATCAAGAACTCTTCGTGCTTCTTGAGCTTGCTTTAGATTCATATCGATATCCCTTGGATGTTCAATAGCAAGAATAACGGCATCTTTTGTTACTTCGTTGAAAGTAACCCGTTTAATACGGGGAAGAGAGTTTTTCAGTTTTTGCTTGAGGGTATCCTCTAGGTGCCAAGCAATTGCTTCTCCTTCACGGTCAGGATCGGGAGCAAGAATTATTTCATCTGCTTTTGAGGCTAGTTCAACGAGTTCATTGATAACTTTTTGTTTTCCAGGTGATACAACATATCGTGGTACAAAACCTGCATTGATATCAATGGCATCATTGTTTGATTTAGGAAGATCACGTATATGTCCAACAGATGAACGTACTATATATTCACTCCCAAGATATTTTTCAATGGTCTTTGCCTTTGAAGGGGACTCTACGATAACTAGTTTCATTGTCATCATTATTCTCACAAAACATATTTTTATGCAAATGATGAATGAAGAATAAATAAAAAAAGAAGTAACAAAGGTGCTACTTCTTTTGGCCCAATTAGGCTGCTTGTTTTTCTAAGAGGATCAATACCTCATCAAGAAATTTTTCTTCACTTGAATTATTTTCAGTGGCAGCAAGTTTTTCAATAACAATCTCTCCTAATGTTTTAGAAGGCATTGATTTGATATAACTATAAATAGTTCTCAGCTTCTCATCGTTGAACATTCGTTCTTTGATTTCTGCTTTTAGGAATTTCCCAAATTTAATTGGATCGTTGAAATTATGACTAACTCTTTTTAAAAAGGGAATGATCATATTTTCTGCTTGAAAGATTTTTATCTTTTTTACAAAATCTTCAGGAGATATATCTTGAAAGTTTGTAGTGCTTCTAATAACTCCAACAACAGTTTCAACCTTAAGAACTTTTACTAATTCTTTTATTTCTTTTGGTTGTTCAATATTATTAAACAAAGCTTCAAAATTTTCTTTTGTGCCATATCGTGAATAAATTCTTTTTATCTCACGAATAAATAATTCTAGATGTATATTCATTTTTTTTGGTTTTAAATTTAAATGAATAGTAAAATAAAATAGGAATATGTCAATTTAAATTGAAGTAGTTGATAATGTCCTTGCCTGAACATATTGCAACAGCACCTTCTGTGATAAGTTTGTTACAACCTGCTGAATATTTGCTGAAGATGGATCCAGGAACAGCAAGTACTTCGCGATTGTAGTCATAGGCAAGATCTGCTGTAATTTTTGATCCTGATTTATCTTCTGCTTCTATCACGAGTACTGCATGTGATATACCTGCCATGATTCTGTTTCGTTTTGGAAAACTCCAACGTTTAGGTGTAAACATATAATCATATTCGGAAATAAGGCATCCGCCTTTCTTTACAATATTTTGAGCAAGCATCCTGTTTGAAGGAGGGTACAGTACTTCTTCTGAAAGTCCTGATCCTAAAACAGCTATCGTTGGAAGACCATATTCAAGTGCATAGGTGTGTGCATAGGTGTCAATTCCTACAGCTAAACCAGAGACAATAACAACAGGATAATCCTTTAATTCTTTGATAATAGTACGGCATACCTCTTTGCCATAATTTGTTGCATTTCTTGACCCAACAATAGTAAGAAAAAGATGATGTTCTTGATCAGGATAGGTACCATTTATATATATCTTTTTAGGTAAATCAGGTATTTCCTGAAGTAATTTTGGTATATGAATTTGCTGCATATATTAGGTATATATCTGAGTTTCTTTAAAACAATATAAAGCTTGCACAAGGTTTCATACAAGGCTACACTTACGAGTATGTTAGATATTAAATTTATCAAAGAACACCCACAGCTTGTTAAAGATGCTGCAAGAAAAAAGCATTTGAATGTTGATGTTGATTTACTGCTTAGCTTAGATGAACAACGACTTTCTCTTCTTCGGGAGATTGAATCACTAAGAAGTGAACAAAACAAAGAATCAAATCTTATCGCATCAGCTCAAAGTGAAGTAGAAAAAGTTCAAAGGATTGAAGAGGTTTCTAAAATAAAAGAAGAGTTGAAGAAAAAAGAAGATGCCTATAAAGATATTGTTGTTCCTTGGCAGAAACTTATGTATGCCATTCCTAATATCCCTGATATGTCTGTCCCTGAAGGTTTTTCAGACGAAGACAATGTAGTGATAAAAACATGGGGAAACATGCCAACACTAGATTTCGAAGCAAAAAGCCATATTGATATTATGGAAGCACTTGATTTAGTTGATTTCAAACGTGGTTCAAAAGTTCATGGTTTCAGAGGGTATTATTTGAAGAATGATGCCGTACTTCTTTCTTTCGCTATATGGCAATATGCTCTTAATTTTTTCGCTCAAAAAGGGTTTAACCCAATGATAGCTCCAGCTATTGTAAAAGAAGAATATCTATATGGAACAGGACACCTTCCAAATGATGCAGAAGATGTTTATATAACTCAAGATCAAGATTACCTAGCTGGTACCGCTGAAGTTCCTGTAATGGGATATCATGCTGATGAAGTATTGGAAATATCACAATTTCCTATCAAATATCTTGCATACACTCCTTGCTATCGTCGAGAAGCAGGATCACATGGAAAAGATACCAAAGGGTTGATTCGTGTGCATGAATTCCAAAAGTGGGAACAGGTAGTTTTGTGTGAAGCGTCTCATCAGCAATCAGTTGATTTCCATGAAGAGTTAAACAGAAACACAGAAGAATTTATCGAATCACTGAATATTCCATATCAAACCGTATTGAATTGTGGTGGTGATCTAGGGCAAGGTCAGGTAAAGAAATACGACATTGAACTATGGGTTCCTGGAGAACAGAAATATAGGGAAATATCATCTGCATCATACTTTAATGATTTTCAGACACGCCGATTAAATATTCGTTATAAAGATAACGATGGTGTTATGAGATTTGCTCACTCATTGAATTGTACGGCAATTCCTACTCCACGTATTTTAGTTTCACTTATTGAGAATTTTCAACAAGCAGATGGAAGTATCGCTATCCCTGAGGTACTGCAACCATATATGCAAGGGAAAAAATATATCAAAAGCCTGACATAATTTGCAGGCTTTTGATATGATAGATAACAGATATGTCACGAAAGAATTTTAACACTCCTGAATACACTAAAAGAAAAAGAATGCGAAACATTCTTTCTGTTAGTATTTTCATAGTGCTTTTTTCTGCTTTGATCTATCTTGTAAATATTCCATATTTCAAAGTTAAAAGTATTGCTGTTGTTGGACAGCAAACTATTACTACCCGACATCTTGAAGAAAGTATTAATGAATATCTAGATGAATATTGGTTTTGGGTAATACCAAAAAGAAATATACTCTTCGTTATCCCTCGTAAATTAGATGAACGGTTAAAAAAAGAATTCTCTAAAATATATAAAGTAGATATTGATGTTGATGTTGATACATTACGAGTTGGTATAGAAGAGAGGACACCGCATTCTTTGTGGTGTACGAATAAAGAATATACCTCTAAGTTTAACCAAGATTGTATGTTTTCTGATCAGCGAGGTCTCCTGTATGCTCGTGCTCCATATTTTTCTGATAATGTGTTTCTAAAGATATTTGTTCCAAAACGAGTAAAACAAGGTGAACGATATCTTAAGCCAAAAGCTTTTGAATCACTGTTTTCTTTTTTAGATGAACTTGAAAAAGAAAAAAATATTTCATTACAATCAGTGGTTTTCCTTGAACACAGTGATCTTGAGCTATATATCAATCGAATTGGAGATACTGTATTTCAAGAGAAACCAAGTATACGAATGAATATGGATACTTCATATGTACAGTTAAAGAGAAACATCAATGTTGTTTTGGAGCAACCTGATTTTATTGAAAAGTTTAGTGTGAATCCTCAAGGTTTAGTTTCCATTGATTTACGATTTGATGATAGGGCATTTTACCAATACCGATAATATGAATACTAAAGAAGATAACAAAATAGTAATGGGATTTTGGGATACCTTACCAAAAGATGGATCTATCATTATGGCCCCTATGGCTGATGTTACTGATTCAGCTTTTAGGAAAATAATTGCAAAATACTCACGATGCGGACAAGAGGGTGGTGGTCCCGATGCTTTTTATACTGAATTCGTTTCAGCAGATGGATTAGCCTCACAGCAAGGAAGACCAAAGTTATTACATAACTTTGTATTCAGTGAACAAGAGCGACCTATCATGGCTCAAATTTTTTCTAATAATCCAAAAAATATGGAACAAGCAGCGGCACTATGTGTTGATCTTGGTTTTGACGGTATTGATATAAACATGGGGTGTCCTGAGAAAAATATATGTAAACAAGGAGCAGGTTCTGCCCTTATTCAAACCAAGGAGCTTGCAAAAGAGGTCATTAGAGCAACGATAAAGGGTGCAAATGGAAAGATACCAGTTTCAGTAAAAACACGCGTTGGATGGACCCAGAATGAGATTGAAACATGGATACCAGCAATTTTGGAATGTAATGTTGCTGCTATTATCCTTCACGGAAGGACCCGTAAAGTCATGAGCAAAATACCTGCAAATTGGGATTGGATACAACGTGCTTCTGAAATAGTTAAAGCCTCTGGAAAACCAACAAAAATAATTGGAAATGGAGATATTGTATCTTTGGAGCAGGGACGAGAATATATTAAACGATATCATGTTGATGGGGTATTGGTTGCTCGTGGAATCTTTGGAAATCCTTGGTTCTTTGATGCAGAAAAAACTCAAGTGACTGTTGAAGAGAAATTGCAAGTAATGCTTGAGCATACAGAAATTTTCTTAGAAGAGCTCAAGGACCACAAGAATTTTGCAGTAATGAAAAAACACTACAAAGCCTACGTAAATGGTTTTGATGGTGCTAAAGAACTTCGTGTGAAGTTAATGGAATCAGATACTTATGAAGAAATAGTAGAACATGTACATGCTTTCTTGGAAGAACATGAAGAAGTAAAAAAGGTAATGATTCCTTGTTAAAGAAAGCTCTATTAGAATAGAGCTTTTCCTTTTTGATTCTCATTAACAAGAAATGTATACACTTCATGTAAGGTTCGATGTATGGTTAGTTTAACCCTCTTTTTTCCTTGAGTGTTGATTATCGTGGAAGAAGAATGTGATTTTATTGATATTTTCGTACCGCTTTCAAGTACATACTCTTCGGGGTGTACAAGTGGTGATATATCAATAGTAACTAATGTAGTAATGGTAATCATAGTATTTAATTTGTATTCCTTACAAGTATACCGTAGTTTGATATACTAGGTCTATGTCAGAACAACATCACGTATTATATAGAAAATATCGACCTGAAAAATTTAGCGAAGTTTTTGGACAGGAACATATTGTGAAGGTACTTAAAGGTTCACTTGAGTTAGGAAATATTGGTCATGCATATCTCTTTTCTGGTCCACGTGGAACAGGGAAGACTACCATGGCACGTATCATGGCACGTGAACTGCAATGTAGTGATACCGATATTATTGAAATCGATGCTGCTTCTAATCGTGGAATTGATGATATCCGTCAATTGAGAGAGGGAATACATTCACTACCATTTTCTTCACCGTACAAGATGTATATTATCGATGAAGTACATATGCTTACCAAAGAAGCATTCAATGCACTTTTAAAGACACTTGAGGAGCCACCTTCACATGTTATCTTTATCCTTGCTACTACAGAACTACACAAAGTATTACCAACGGTGGTTTCTCGATGCATGAGTTTTGTTTTCAGAGCTCCAAGTAAGAATGTACTAAAAGAAATGATCAAGGGGGTGGTAGAAAAGGAAGGTTGTACCATTGATGCTCCTTCACTTGAACTCATTGCCTTGTTAGGAAATGGATCATTTCGAGATACTCAGGGAGTATTACAAAAACTTATCTCATATACCAAAGATACAGCTATTACCAAAGAAGAAGTCGAACTAGTAACTGGAGCTCCTTCTTCTTTGCTAATTTCTAATCTTCTTTCCGCAATCAATGAAAAAGATATTTCAACATCACTTGATATCTTATCTGAGGCTCATGAACAAAATATTGATTCATTTATTTTTCTTCAGATGCTTACCGATGCTGTACGAAAAATACTATTCATGAGATTTTCAGAACAAGAGAAGGGAAGACTGAAAGATGAAATGGATCCAAGTGAATATATTTTCTATACTGATCTTGCATCACAAGCAAAATATATTAACTCAAAACTTCTTGAAGAACTCCTGAATTCATATCAACATATGAAGGTAAGTTTCTCACCGTATCTAGCTCTTGAACTAGCACTCATGAAATACATGGATGAATAGTTGATATGTTTTGATAAATCGTTTAGTATTGACCGTGACCTTACTTACGTAGGTCACTATTGCCAGATCGTCTAATGGTAGGACTCCAGGTTTTGGTCCTGGCTATCTAGGTTCGAATCCTAGTCTGGCAGCA
>CAZQDL010000003.1:0-67750 GCA_964592365.1 uncultured Candidatus Saccharibacteria bacterium
TTAATGAAGTTAATGAAGTTAATGAAGTTAATGAAGTTAATGAAGTTAATGAAGTTAATGAAGTACCTCAACCATACTATCCTACTCAAAATGATTCTTCGTCACTAAATTTTGATCAAGAATTTAAAAAATCATATCAGGAGTTTCAAGAAGCAATCCCTAAAGAAGAAAGCCAGACTGTATTTGATAGTTCACACATTGATACAGATCAATATCTAGAAGATATTAAAGAAACTGACCTTCGTGGAATTGCACTGACTCCAGATGATGTTGACTTACAACATTCTTTAGCAAAAGAACCAGTTGCTATGCCTAGCTATAATTATCCTCACGTAGCTAATCAACATGTTCAGCAACCTGAAATTGAATCTGTCCCTCGAGGTATTGAAGCTCAACAGGAAGCATTCATGAATGAAGTACCTCAACCTGAAAAAACAACAATGAGCCCATTTCTCAGTGGAAATATTCAAGCTCCTATAGTTGAGCAAATTCCTACCTATGGGGTACAGCAACCAGTAGATAGACCATATCAGCAAGATAGCTATCAACCTAGACCGCTATATCAACCAGGTACCTATGTAAATCAACAACAGTATCAGCAACCAAATGAAAGCTATCCTGTAGACGAACAGAAAAAAGGTTTCTTTGGAAAGATATTTGGATAAATAAAAAAACAACAATTATGTTGTTTTTTTATTTATGAAATACTTTATTCCATAGACTGTGTTCCTTCGCATACTTTTCAATATGTTTTCTCGCCATTGTTGTTTTTACATACGCAAGCCATTTGGAAGAAGGAACTCCTTTTTTGTTAGTTTGAATTTCAACAATATCTCCACTGTTGAGAATTGTTTTAAGGGCTGAGTTTTTTCCGTTAATTGTTGCTGCTTGAGCAGTGTTTCCAATTTCACTGTGAATCGCATAAGCAAAATCAATAGCAGATGAACCAGCAGGGAGGTCAAGAACATCTCCAAGCGGTGTAAAGACGAAGATTCTCTCTTCAAAGAAATCTTCCTTTAGATTCTTCATGAAATTCTGTTGATCGGATTCATTTTCCTGAAGTTCTTTTAGTTCATTAAGCCATTGAAGTGAATACTTATCCGAAATGGTTGAACCTCTTGTTTTGTACACGTGATGAGCTGCGAATCCATATTCAGCAAAATCATGCATTTGTGGGGTTCGTATTTGAATTTCAGCAATACCTCCATCTCCACTGAAAACAGTTGTGTGCAAGCTTTGATATCCGTTTACCTTAGGAAGTGCAATATAGTCTTTAATACGCCCTGGAAGAGGTCGCCACATACTGTGAATGATACCTAAAAGGTGATAACAGTCTTCAAGTTCAGGGACGATAATACGAAGGGCAACAATATCATGGATATCTTCTATATCCATATTCTTCCTTTGTAGCTTCTTCCATAGACTATATCTTCCTTTTACTCGATGATGAGTTTCAATATCTCTTATTCCTTCCTTTGCCATTGTTGTTTTAAGCGATCTCCAAATCTTTTCAAGGTACCGTTCATTTAACTGTTTCTTTTGCCTTAAAAGATCATTAACCATTTGAGA
Organism: uncultured Candidatus Saccharibacteria bacterium; assembly: GCA_964592365.1. Classification (GTDB taxonomy): domain Bacteria; phylum Patescibacteriota; class Minisyncoccia; order Phycocordibacterales; family UBA1006; genus UBA1006. Next base: position 1,570 of record CAZQDL010000003.1, read on the forward strand.
TTCTTTTGGATATGCAAAAGGAAAGGCAGTATCTTGAAGTTCACCAACTAAACGTCCCATTCCTAATCGATATGCAAGGGGAGCATATATTTCAATGGTTTCAAGAGCAATTCTTTTTGCCTTATCCTCTCTGATATGTGAAAGAGTTTTTACATTATGTAATCTGTCAGCAAACTTAATTACTACAACACGCATATCCTGAGCCACAGCAACAAAGAATTTTCTTAACGATTCAACATGCCTTTCTCTTCCTCTGTATTTTAGCTTTCCAAGTTTAGTTACTCCATTTACAAGAAATACAATTTCATCTCCAAATTCTTTACGTATTTCTTCTTCGGTAACAGGAGTGTCTTCTATGGTATCGTGAAGTAACCCTGCAGCAACTACAACAGGGTCCATTCCCCAAATAGCTAGATTCATTGCCGTTGCAAACACATGATTGAAATATGGCTCACCTGAAGCTCGATTCTGGCCCTCGTGAGCTTCTTTTGATCTCTTAAAAGCTTGTTCAAAAAGCTTCTTGTCAGATTCAGTTAATGAACCTTTGTAGCGTGAGATTAGTAATGATACTGATGGTTCCATGGTATGTATAGTATATCTGTTTTTTTGTTTCAGATAAATAGAAAACACCTTGTTATATCCTTCTTAGTATAACAAGGTGTTCAATATGAGGAGTGGATGGGAAAAGGTTGTATGCCTTAGAAAAGAGAAGCGTATATCCATCATTAACTTTTTGAATATCTTCATACTGCGTTAGTGGATTACATGATATATATACTATGTATTTAGGTTTCCTATTCTGAAGAACTTCTATTACCTTCTTGGTTAATCCACTTCTTGGAGGATCAACAACAACTACACTTTCAGTATTAATATCATCTAATGCGTCATCAACAGAACATTCATGACAGGTAAAGTTTTTAATTTCATTTGCACGTGCATTATCTTCGCTATACAGCTTACTTAATTTACTATGCTCTACAGCAACAACCCTAGCTACTATATTAGCTAGTGAAAGACCAATAACTCCAACCCCTGAAAAGAGATCAATCAATGTTCTTTCAGGCATATTTTCCTCCATATCAAGAATGGAATAAATATCTGAAGTAATGCTTTCAAATGCTTCAGGATATATTTGAAAGAAAGAAGATGGGTGATATGAAAAAAACATTGAATCAATTTTTTCAGTAATGTTGATCTCACCTAAGTGATAGTAGTCTTGTGTGCTTAATGTTGATCGGGTATCAGCAGGTGACTGTGAGACAAGAATACCTGAAATAAAGGAATGATTTAGAAATATATTTTCAAGCGCTGATTTTTTCCAAGGTATTAGCTTTCTTGTAGTTGATGGTACTAAAATCTGTACCGAAACAGTATCAGAAAAATATGAATAGCGAATAATTAAATAATTAATTTCTATTGATGATATTTTTTGCTGTCTAAAAAAGTTAAGAAAAACATTTGCTGCTTTGGTAATTTTAGGATGTACAAGAATATTCTCTTCTTGAACATACGTTGAGCCACCATCTTTCCCTCGCTTGTAATGAGCGAAATTAAGGATTCCTTTAGTCGTAGTAAAAGAATATGATCCTTTGTTTCGATAGTTTGTTCTTAATGTCGGATGAGGTTCAATTTCTTTTGTTTGTGGAAACAATGCATTCACTAAATCCCTTTTTATCATCTGCTCTGATTCTGAAGATAGATAGAGCCAAGGAGCATGTGAGATATAAAAGGGTGGGGTAGTTGGTGTATATGAACGATGAGGTGATGCTATTTGAATGTGATTGAGTTCTGCATATGAAATGCCATATGCCTTTTTGTATATCGAAGCATCAACAACATCACCGGTATATGCTCCTAATATATGAATATCGTCTCCTTCATGTTGTGCGATGCCGTGACCATGTATACTCATTTTTTCAATACTGAGATTGCTTACTTTCATACCAGAAGTATATATGAGAAATATCATATGTCTTGCTTCTGAGGATAAGCTACGTATACTAAAAGTATGTCATCTACACATTTTAATGCCAAAGAAATAGAAGAAAAATGGCAGAAGTACTGGGAGGATAATGAAATATATAAGGTAAATAATGTTCATCCAGAAAAAGAAAATAAATATATTCTGAGTGAATTTTCATATCCTTCAGGTAATCTCCATGTTGGTCACTGGTATTCTTTTGCATTACCAGACATGTATGCACGATACATGAGAATGAAAGGATACAATGTTCTGTACCCAACTGGGTTTGATGCTTTTGGACTTCCAGCAGAAAATGCTGCGATAAAATTAGGAAAGGATCCAAAAGAGTGGACCTGGAGTCACATGGAACTAATGCGAAAGCAACTAAAAAGCATGGGTGCAAGTTTTGATTGGTCACGAGAAATTGTTACAGCAAGTCCTTCATACTTCAAATGGACACAGTGGATGTTTAATACCTTCTTCAAAAATGATTTAGTATATCGAGATATTACAAAAGTAAATTGGTGTCAGAAGGATAAAACGATTCTTGCAAATGAACAGGTAGTTCATGGTAACTGTGAACGTTGTGGATCTGTGGTTGTTCAAAAGGACATGCCACAGTGGATGATTAGAATTAGTAACTTTGCTGATTCTCTTGTTAGTGACTTAGATAATTTAGATTGGAATGAAGCGATAAAACAATCACAACGTGAATGGATTGGAAAAAAAGAAGGATATACTGTTTCCTTTGATATCAATCATGGGAACGAAATGGTAGGTAATGCTCCTGCTTTTACCACACGAATTGATACCATTTATGGAGTTTCATATCTTGTTTGTGCACCTGAACATAATCTTGTTCAAACATTATTACCATACCTTGAGAATGGTAGTGAAGTACTTTCATATATTCAAGAAGTACAAAAGAAATCTGATCTAGATAGACAGCAAACTAAGGAAAAAACAGGAGTGGTGTTACAAGGAGTACATGCCGTACATCCTTTAACTAAAGAAAGCATTCAATTATGGATTGCAGATTACGTTCTTGCTCACTTTGGAACAGGAATTGTAATGGCAGTTCCTGCTCATGATGAGAGAGATTATGAATTTGCTCAAAAATATAGTCTTGAGATTATTCCTGTTATTGATTCTTCCCAAAACCTTCCCTATACAGAAATGGGAAATCTTATTAACTCAGGTGAATATACAGGTAGTTCTTCTTCAGAGGCAATGCTTCGTATTGCACAGAAACTTCAGTTAGCAAAAACAACAACATATCGTCTGAAAGATTGGGGTATTTCAAGACAGCGATATTGGGGATGTCCTATCCCTATCGTCTATGATCCTGAAGGAAAAGCACATGCTATTCCTGATGAATATCTACCATGGGAACTTCCAACTGACGTTGATCATACTCCTGATGGTACGGCACCACTTTCTCGATCTTTGGAATTAAAAGAAAGAACAGAGCGTATTTTTGGTAAGGGGTGGGTACCTGAAGTTGATACAATGGATGCTTTTGTGGACTCATCTTGGTACTTCTATCGGTATTTAGATCCACAAAATGATATTCAATTTGCATCAAAAGAAGCAATGAAAGCTTGGACACCAGTTGATACCTATTTTGGTGGGGCTGAACATACTACCATGCACCTTCTGTATAGTAGGTTTTGGACAAAAGCACTCCATTTTCTTGGATTAGTACATGAATCTGAACCATATGTAAACAGGTATAATCGAGGATTAATTCTTGGTCCTGATGGTTCAAAAATGTCTAAGTCAAAAGGGAACGTAGTAGATCCAGATGAAATTGTTTCATACGTTGGAGCTGATACTGTGCGATGTTATCTTGCATTTATTGGTCCTTTTAATGAACCAGGAAATTATCCATGGGATCCTAATGGTGTTGTAGGTATCAAGAGATTTCTTGAACGTTCATATCGATTGAAGGATAAGATTACTACAGAATCTTCATCTACCTTAAATTCAGAACTCCATAAATTGATTTACAAGGTGGGTACTGACATTCCAAGATTAAAGTACAATACAGCAATATCTGCTTTGATGGTATTTGTTAATCTAGCGGAAAAGGAAGATATATCACAACAGGATTATTTGATATTCGTCCAACTCCTTGCTCCTTTTGCACCTCACCTTGCTGAAGAATTATGGTTTTCATTAGGTAAGGTTGATTCAGTTCATCTTTCTTTATGGCCATCATATGATGAGGCAATGCTTACTGATGATGTTGTAAATATGGCAATACAGGTAAATGGAAAGGTACGTACCATATTATCTGTACCATCTGATATTTCAGAAGAAACACTACGTGAAATGGTTATGAGTAACCCTGATATTCAAAAATGGATTTCAGGGAAAGTAATACAAAAGTTTATCTATATCCCAGGGCGAATTACAAATATTGTTGTATAGATATATTAAAAAAAGTGAGTGGAATACACTCACTTTTTTTATTTAACAAGGTGCGTTACACTAGACACAATAATGGATCGATTTTTCAGATTATTTAATAAGGAATTTTCAAAAATCTCTGAGGCAGCAATTGTCTTAGGAACTTTTACCTTTTTCTCTCAGATTCTTGCTATTGTTAGAGATCGATTACTTGCAGGTCAAATAGGACCAGGAGATCTTCTTGATGTGTATTATGCTGCTTTTAGAATTCCTGATTTACTTTTTACCTTAGGAGCTGCTCTTGTATCAGTTTCCATTTTACTTCCATTTTTCGATACCCAACTTCAAATAGGAAAAGAAAAAGCTCGGTCATTTATTAATGATGTATTCACAAGTTTTTTTGGTTTTATCGTAGTGTTGGCAATCTTACTTTGGATTGCTATGCCGTATATAATTCCAGAATTATTCTCTGGGTTCAATGAAGTAATGCTTGCTGATACTATTTATCTTTCACGCATTATGCTCTTGTCACCAATACTTCTTGGTATTTCAAATCTCTTTGCAACCATTACTCAGGCTTACAAGAAATTTTTTGTCTATGCTTTAGCTCCAGTGTTTTATAATATTGGGATTATTATCGGAGTTGTATGGCTGTATCCTGAATTTGGAATTCCAGGTTTTGCTTATGGGGTTGTTATCGGAGCATTGCTACACATGGCAATACAAGTTCCTGTGGTTATTTCACAAGGATTTCTCCCTAAACTTAGTTCATCAATTGATTGGAACCATATCTGGCAAGTACTTAAAAATTCACTTCCTCGAACACTTACTCTTTCAATGTCGAAAATTGTTTTCTTGATTTTTGTGTCACTTGCTTCAGGACTAGCAACAGGTGCAATTTCTGTTTTTAATCTTGCATACAATTTGCAATCAGTACCCCTTGCACTTATTGGGGTTTCCTATTCAGTAGCAGCTTTTCCAACACTTGTTCAGTATTATAACAGTGAAAATTTTCATGAATTTATGCAACATGTAATGATTCCAATTCGTCAGATTATTTTTTGGTCATTACCGGTAATTTCTCTTTTTATCGTACTTCGAGCACAGATTGTTAGAGTAATCTTAGGAACAGGGAACTTTGATTGGTCAGACACTAGATTAACCGCAGCAGCCTTAGCTATGTTTATCATTTCAGTAGTTGCTCAAAGCATTACCTTATTAATTGTACGCGCATACTATGCCGCAGGAAAAACATGGAAACCTTTGTTGATAACAATATCATCATCGGTATTTTCTGTGTTAGGTGCGTATTCTTTGGTAAGTTTCTATCAACAAAATGAACTATTTCAATGGTTCTTTGAATATCTTCTTCGTGTACAAGGAGTGCCTGGTTCTGTGGTAATTATGCTACCTTTTGCATTCTCAATTGGAATGTTTATCAACCTTTTGTTCCTGTGGCTTGCGTTTAAGAAAGATTTTAATTATCAACCTATCTATCAAATTTCAACTACGGTACGTCAATCATTAACAGCATCTTTGTTGATAGGTATATCAGCATATTTTTCACTTCAGATTTTCGATCCTTTCTTTCGAGATGATAAGGTATTGGATGTATTGGGACATGCCGGAATATCAGGGGTACTAGGTGTTCTTATTGGAATTTGCTATTTGCTTCTTATTAAGAACCAAGAGATTATGCTACTTGTAGGTCTTATGAAGAGAAAATTTGGTACTGTTCATCTAAGAGGGCAAGGTGATATTGGATTATAATCTTTGCAGTTTATAACTTTCTGGTAACATACAAGTGACTATGAACCTCTCTCATATTAGAAATTTTTCAATCATTGCCCATATTGATCATGGTAAATCTACTCTTGCAGATAGAATGCTTGAAATTACCAAAACTATTCCTGAACGTAACATGCGAAATCAGATGCTTGATACCATGGAGTTAGAGCAAGAACGGGGAATTACCATCAAAATGCAACCAGTTCGCATGGAGCATGAATATATGGGAAATACCTATATCTTAAACCTGATTGATACTCCAGGACACATTGATTTTTCATATGAGGTATCACGAGCATTAAAAGCTGTTGAAGGTTCAATTCTTTTGGTTGACGCAACACAGGGTATTCAAGCTCAAACTTTTACCACACTTGAAATGGCACAGAATGCAGGACTTAAAATTATCCCTGCACTTTCAAAAGTTGATTCACCACTAGCAAGAGTAGATGAAGTTTGTCAGGAAGTAATGAAACTGTTGAGTTGTAACAAGGAAGATATTTTACTTGTTTCTGGAAAAACTGGTGAGGGAGTAAAAAGTCTTTTGGATCATGTAATTGAAACTATCCCAGAGCCAAAAGAGATTGAAGTTGATACTGATAGTTTTAGATCCTTGGTATTTGATTTTGAATATTCAAATCATAAGGGGGTAATTATATATATCAGAGTGACTGATGGTGTGGTAAAGAAGGGGGATCAAATGTTTTTCAAGGTATCTGGAAGAAAATTCTTTGCACTTGAGGTAGGAGTGTTTAAACCTAATGCACACCCAACTGATGAGCTGAAAGCAGGGGAAATTGGATACATCGTAACGGGTATTAAGGAGGCACGAGTTGCAAAGGTTGGGGACACCGTTACTTTATTCAAAAAACCACTTGATACTCTCTTGGGATACCAAGAGCCGAGCCCTGTTGTATGGGCTTCAGTATATCCAGAAGAAACAGATGATTTTGAATTACTTAAGTCTGCGTTAGGAAAACTACAGTTGTCTGATTCTTCATTTAGTTTTGAAGAGGAAACTTCAGGAAGTCTAGGTAGAGGATTTAGATGTGGTTTTTTGGGAATGCTTCACCTTGAAATTATTTCAGAGAGATTACGAAGAGAGTTTCATCTTGAATTAATTATCACCATGCCTTCAGTTACCTATGAGGTAATGAAGAAAAATGAAGAGATGGTTACCGTGTATTCAGCTGCACTATTCCCAGACTATGGTGATGTTGCTCTTGTTGAAGAACCATGGGTTGAGATTAAAATCATTAGCCCTGGAGAATATTTAGGTAATATTATGCAACTTCTGTTTGAACATGAGGGTGAGGTCTTAGAGACTATTACTTTCTCAGATGAAAGAACACAGTTGGTAGTTATGATGCCACTTCGTGAACTTATGAGAAATTTCTTTGATAATTTGAAGTCAGTATCTTCAGGATTCGCATCAATTTCATATGAAATTAAGGAGATGCGAAGTGCTGATGTTACCCGTCTTGATATTCTTGTTGCAGAAGAACCTGTTGCAGCATTTTCAAGAATCGTTTCTTTGCGAAGAGTTGAGGAGGAAGGTGAGAAATCGGTTGAAAAACTATATGAATCACTTCCTAAGCAAATGTTCGTAGTGAAGATTCAAGCAAAAGCTTTAGGAAGGATTATTTCATCTCGAACTCTCAAAGCAATGAGAAAAGATGTTACCGCTAAATTATATGGTGGAGACATCACAAGAAAGATGAAGCTTCGAGAAAAACAAAAGAAGGGTAAAAAGAAAATGGCTGAAATTGGAAAAGTTACCATTCCACATAATGTGTTTCTAAAGATGATGAAGAAATAGCAAAAAGAGGATTTCCACCCTCTTTTTTGTATGTGGTATACTCATGCCATATGAAAGCTATTATTGGAATAACCGGGTTAAATGGAGCAGGGAAGAGTACCCTAGCTGAATATTTAAAAGATCACAAAGGATTTACTCACTTGAGTTTCAGAGCATTTATCACCAAAGAACTTGAAAAAAGATCACTACCTCCTATTCGTGAAAACATGAGAAGTGTTGCAAATGAAATACGAATGAAGCACGGTTCTGGATATTTCTTTGAACAGATGAAAGAAATTTCAGATTCAAGTGATGTACCTATTGTCATTGAATCATTACGAACAGTGAATGAGGTACATCATTTAAAGGAAATAGGTGGAATCCTTATCGCAACAACTGCTCCTATCGAAGAGAGGTATATGCGTGTGGTAAAGCGTGGTTCATCAACAGACATGGTGAGTTTTGATGAGTTTAGTGATCTTGAATACAAAGAATCAATATCAGAGAATCCTGATATCCAGAATCTTCCAAAAGTGGTAGCAATGGCTGATTATCAAATTGAAAACATTAATCTTGATGATTTTCTTGTGAAGGTAGATTTAGTTCTTCAAGAAATTTTAGAGTAAAAAAACTTCCTTGTGGAAGTTTTTTAATAGGTGAAGAATGAGTACAACATGACCATACTCACTGAAACAAGGATTCCAACAACAATCATGAATCCTTTAATTCTTTTTCTTCCTTTTTTGCTAAACATATTCATACCAAATGAGTATACGATATTGCTTCAATTCTGAAAAGCAATATACTTTAGTTACTATGGTACGAAAAAGGCATAAAAGAATAATGCATCATCCCTTGGTCCATTTTTTTATGTTTCTCGTACTTATCCTCCTTGTACGTTCAACATATCACTCATTTCAAAAGCGAAAGATATCCAATGAGGAGCAAAAAAGATATCAAGATGAGTACGAATACCTTTTAGAGAAAAAAACCTCTCTTGAGGCAAATATTGAGCGTTTAAAGACAGAAAGGGGTCGAGAGGAAGAATATCGAGAACGATTCAATGTTGTACGAGAAGGAGAATCAGTAATTAGGATCATTGAAGAATAGCCAAGTGAATGTCATATGATATACTTAACAGTATTACAAGATTAATACTTTAAAAAATATGAAAGAAGTAAAAATTTATTCAACACCAAGTTGTCATTTCTGCCACATGGCTAAAGATTTCTTTTCAGATGAAGGTATTCAATATATTGAATATAACGTAGCTGAAGATCAAGAAAAAAGAGCTGAAATGGTAGAGAGAACAGGACAAATGGGAGTTCCTGTTATTGAAATCGGAGGTGAAATAGTAATTGGATTTAATGAATCAAAGATAAAAGAATTATTAAATGCATAACATAAAAAGCACTTTATAGGTGCTTTTTATGTTGACCATTTAGAATATATTGCTATTATCATCATTAGAACATATTAATTTTATATATATTCGAGCAAGGAGTTCGTTTACTACACCGCATTCTTCTTTTTCTTTTCCTTGCTCGTTTTGAATATTCAGGCCCTTCATAGGGCAATCTATATATTCGAAACCCTCAACATACGTTGAGGGTTTTTCCATTGTAAATTTATCTTAGCTGATTATAATACCCAAGGTATGTCCTCATAGTTCAATGGATAGAACGGAAACCTCCTAAGTTTCAGATCCAGGTTCGATTCCCGGTGTGGACACAATAAAGAAATAATAAAGTCTCACAGAATTGAGATTTTTATTTTGTATAAAATAATTTATACTCAAAAAATGAACAGGGATTATATTAATGCACAGTCAGAAAAATATAAATCACTTGAACCTTGTTATTTTTTGTATCATAATATATGTATTTAATTAATATTTATTTAGCTTGCAGGAGTTTTGAAGTATGTTATGATAATTATGAATTTGAGCACTTTAAAATTTAATTTATATATCGTGCAAAAATTCATTGGAAATCTATTTCCATGTTTGTATCATAATTTAAAGCGACTGTATTCCCAGTCGCTTTTTCTTTACTTAATGTCCTATCTGCAGATCCAAAACCTAAGTCAAATATGTCAATGAACTTTAATTCAAAGGATGTTTTTAAATTAAAACATCAAATTAATGATTAATATGATGTAAAGATATAAAAATATTATAAATTTCATTGTATTACGATGAAAAAAAAATATTATTTTTATTTTGTGTTATAAAAATACTTTAGTAATTTGCGAAAAAGAAAAAAACAGGAAGTCCATTTTTTAAGTGTCATGGAGGAAAAAAGACAAAAAAATACTAAGAACAAGTCTTAGTATTTTTTAAATGCCTATTGCTAACTTAAGAATTCATTAGTTAGGGAGGGACTTGCGTCCATAGGCATAATTATTTTATACACCATATTCAATATCTATGCAATATTAGTCGTCATTTACTCTATTGTTTATTTCGCTAAAAACAGGTATCTTTCTTGTAAATAACAATTAAATAAAAAGATATGGTTGAAGAGAAAACTACCTTAGTTAGCGAAATAGGAGCTAATCTCCTTAAGAAAGAAATTGTATTCACGGTACCTGATTCATTTGATCATGAGAGTCAATTAGATCTGTTTCAGAAGAAAGTAGAAAATCTACCCACTACTTACTTTTATAGTGAACACTTGAAGAGTAAGAACTTTTTAAAAGTAAGTGATAGGTTTATTCCTAAAAAAAGCTATAAAATCGAAATCTTAGAAATTAAAAAAGATGTAATAAGTGAAGCGTGTATTAATTTCCTTCTTTCACAAAATGCTCTTCTTGTTGGCGCGCAGGGTTTAACAATACTGTTTGAATACCATCCAGAGATATTTATCAAAGGAAAATTTATTGTTTCTTTTGATAGAAGAGAATCTCTTTACACGGACATTAGTGGTTCTATTTGGGTACCCTATGCAGAAAGGGATTTGAATAACATGTATCAATTTGATGTAGGATACTTTGAAGGATTCTGGGATAATGAATTTACTATTCTATGTGTTACTGAATTAATGTAACAGCAAAAACACCTTTATAAGGTGTTTTTTATATATATGAGGTATTATGGTTGATATATGAACAATGAAACCGTACATCTCGCAGGAGGCTGTTTTTGGGGGCTTCAGGAGCTCCTTAGAAAGCAAAAAGGGGTATTACATACCGATGTTGGATACTGTGGTGGTACAAATACCAATCCAAGATATGAATTTCATCCAGGTCATGCTGAAACTGTGCGTGTTAGCTATGATCCAAGTGTTATTAGCTACAAAGAGCTCTTATTATATTTCTTTAGTATTCATAACCCTACAACACTTAACAAGCAGGGAAATGATACTGGGAGTTCATATCGTTCAACGATATTTATACAAAATGAAGAACAGAAAAATATTGCTAATGAGGTTATCAATATTGTTAATGATTCTGGTAAATGGAAAGACAGGGTAGTTACAACACTTGAACCATTTCATATTTTCTATCTTGCAGAAGAAGAACACCAAGACTATCTTCAAAAGCATCCATATGGATATACTTGTCACCAAATATATGTTGATAGATATTGATTCATGTAACTAGTATGATATACTTCATCGTGCATGGACCAAGATCTTACAACAATGATCAAAGAAAATAACAGGCTTTTACATGAGCTTGTTGAAAGGGAACAGGAAAATCAAAAAAAGATTGATAGAGTTCATAGCATAATTCGAGGTGATTTCATTGCAAAAATTGTATATCGTGTAATTATCATACTTGTTACTCTTGGAGCATTTGTAGCACTTCGCCCATATGTTCAAAGTATGTATGAAAGTTATACGAATCTTGTTTCTCAAGTTAATTCAACAAGCTCATTGTTGAATAACCCTCAAGCAATTTTTGAAATTGATAAGGTAGAGAAAAATAGTCTTTGGAAAACATTACTTCCGTTTGATTAGTATATTATGCTCAGGTAGCTCAGTTGGTTAGAGCACTGGTTTGAAGCACCAGGTGTCGGCAGTTCGAGTCTGCCCCTGAGCACATAACAAAAAACACCATATGGTGTTTTTTATTTTATCCTTAATCTAGCTTGTCTATTTCGATCAACTAAAGGTAGGGTAAGGGTAAGTAATCCATGCTCTTCATGAGCTTCTGCTAATTCAATATCAACCTCTTCTGGAAGACTGATAACTCGCTCAAATGCACCCCAGTATAATTCTTCAAAGTATACTTCTTGAATACCTGACGCATCACTTTGACGTGAACCTTCGATAATTACCTGATCACGTGTTAAGGTGATATCAATTTCAGATTTTTGGATTCCAGCTACCATTGTTTTTATCACAATCGCTGATGAAGTTTGATACATATCAATTGATAGTTCACCAACTTCTTCTTCGTAACTACTTGAATCATTGTCTTGTTCTTCTTCATCATGAAGTGCTACTTCATCGATATCTTCATATTGATCTTCAAAAGTATCAAACTCTTCTTCGTTGTTAAACTTTATACTTCCTGTTAATTTTTCAAAAAATGATTTTTTATTTCCCATGGTGTTAGTGATTAACGTTTCTTACACGTTCGAATAATGCAATGATTCCTATGGTAATAACCCAAAGAATTCCTAGGGTGACTAGTCCGTCAATTGCTACATACTTAATTATAAAGTAGTTGAAAATCGTGTGCAATATAGTAACGATAATGAGACCCATAACTACAAAAAGTAAACGTACACTTTTCTTTTTGTAAAATACAAATCCAAGAATAATACCTAAGATTGCAGCAAGTACTGCGTGAAGTATTGATGCCCCCAAGAACCTTAAAGTACCTGTTTGAATGATAAATGAAATATCATTTTGTAGTGATGGATTAAGGAGAAAGAGAATATTTTCCATCATAGCAAAACCTAGGGCACCAGTAATTAGATAAATTGCATAATCAATTGGTTCATCTAAATATGATGAATTAAAATCAATGAGATATACAACACTAAATTTAATAAGTTCTTCAAATAGTGCAAAGATAAATATTTTTTCTGTTCCAACGATACCAAGCACATCAACCCATTTTCCAAATGGTAGTATCAAAAACACAGAAAGCACTCCAGCAAAGAAAGTAAGTGCAAGAAGGCCTTTTGGTTCTGGTTGAAACCTATCTTCTCTGAGCCAAAACATGAGCCAGATAATGGTAGGTATAATACCAGAAATCAAAGCAACCCAAATAACTTCTTTAGTTAATCCAGTAATGATCTCAGGCATATTAATATTGTGGCCATTGTTCTACCATAAGAAGAACTTTTTCTTCTTGAGTATGATCAATTGATTGCCAAACTTCTTCAGTGATAAATGGCATGAATGGATGTAGTCCACGAAGAACATCTTTGAGAATAATCATAAGTAGTTTCTTACGTGACGCACGTTCTTCCTCTGTTCCACCAGAGAAAACATCTTTTGATTGTTCGAGAATCTCATCTGCAATTCTATGCCATGCATATGCATATAGCTTTTCTCCTACAAGATAATATTTATGTAATTTCATCTCTTCAGTTATTTCTTTAAAGAAATCTTGATGTTCGGTAAATAGTTTTTCATCTGCCATTGTTAAGCTACTTGCAGAACTATATCCCTCACATTCAGATAGGACATATCGAGTAACATTCCATAGCTTGTTAGCAAACTTAGAATATGCTTTTACCTTGTTGTCATCCAAATTAACATCATTTCCTGGACCGTTACCAACAATCATACCCATACGAAGTGCATCTGTTCCAAAACGTTCAGATACCTCAAGGGGATCGATAATATTACCTAATGATTTTGACATTTTTCTTCCCTGAGCATCGCGAATTAATCCATGTAAATATACTGTTTTGAAAGGAACATCACCAAGATGGTAAAGACTCATCAAAATCATACGTGCAACCCAAAAGAAAAGTATGTCGTGACCTGTTTCAAGAACTGATGTTGGGTGATATGTAGATAAGTCTTGAGTATTTTCTGGCCAACCTAGGGTTGAAAATGTCCACAATCCTGATGAAAACCAAGTGTCTAAGGTATCTTCATCTTGAACCCATCCTTCACCTAAAGGAGCCTTAGGTCCAACGAACATTTCATCACCTCTGTACCATACAGGCACACGATGACCATACCAAATTTGTCGTGATATGTTCCACGGTCGAAGCTTGTTGATCCAATCGTAATATACACGTTCAAATCGTTCAGGAAGGATATCAATAGATCCTTGCTGTACGACCTGAAGCATTACTTCCTTTAAGGTAACCATTTGTCCTTGTGAGATACCTTGAATATTATTGGTCTTAAATGCAAAAGGTTTTTCTGTATTAATCCACCATTGAAGTTTTGGAAGTGGTTCAATAATCCCTCCGGTTCTCTCAGCTGTTGAAACGTTTTGAATAGTTTCAACCTCTTCTTGAAGTAAATTATTTTCCTTCAACCATGCAACTACTTTTTCACGTGCTTCTTCAACTTTTAGATCATCTAGAAGATCACCGCAATTTTCCATCTTTGCAAATTCATTGATTACTTGCTTGTAGGGAAGGCTGTTCCTCTGTGCTATGTCCCAGTCAGCTTGTGAGTGTGCTGGAGTTACCCCTAAAGCACCTGTTCCGAATTCAGGATCAACTTGATCATCAGCAACCACCTTTAATGTAAGTTTTGATCCACAAAAATCAACAAGATATTCATTTCCAATATATGATTGATATCTTTCATCATCTGGGTGAACTGCTATTGCTGTATCACCAACCTTTGTTTCAGGTCGTGTGGTTGAAATACTAATCGGACACTCTTTTGCATATGCAAATGTGTACAGTGTTGAAGTTCGTTGAATGTGTACTACCTCATCATCTGATATTACCGTTTGACCTTTTGGATCCCAGTTAACTATTCGATAGTCACGGTAGATAAGGCCATCGTTGTACATATTAGTAAATGCTGTATATACCGCATGTTGACGTTGTTCATCTAAAGTAAATGCTTCGCGTGACCAATCAATACTTGCTCCCATATTTTTAATTTGATTGATAATTGTTTTCTGGGAATCAAGAGCGAATGCTTCAACTTGTTTTAAGAATTCATCACGACCAAGATCATGTTTACGTATCTTGTCTTTTGCAAGTATTTTTTCAACCTTAGATTGTGTTGCAATAGCCGCATGATCAGTACCTGGTATCCACAAAGTCTTCTTACCAAGCATACGTTGAAAACGCACCATAGTGTCTTCAATAGCAAGCATTGAAGCGTGTCCTGTATGCAAAGTACCTGTTACGTTAGGAGGAGGAAGGACAATTGAAAATGATTCAGCTTGTTCATTAATCAAGCCATCATGAATCATTGTATCCGGATTAGAATAATTATATGTATCCCAAAGTTCTCGTATCTTTGGTTCAGTTAACTTAGGATCATATGGTGAAAGAAACTTCTCATGCATGTCATTGATAGTATCACGTAGTATCTACTTTGTTTAGTCTGATATTTTAAGGTTTGCAATTGCTTTTAGATCAGATGCGTTGATATATTTCTGTGTTTTTGTGTACTCTTGTAATACCGCAACACTTGCAATCATAAGACTGTTATCACCACAAAGTTCAAGAGAAGGAACCTTTAACTGAACATCACTGCATTCATTTGATATGAGGTGTTCAAAAGATTCACGAATGTAGGTATTTGCAGATACACCACCTGCAATGATAAGGGTATGAGCATGGTATTGAAGTAATGCTTTTTTTGTTTTCTGTACAAGTACCTCTGTAACTGCGTGCTGAAATTCACGTGCGATCGATGCTTTCATATCATTATCCAAAAGATTCTCTTCAGAGAGTTTTTCGATAAGGTATCTGCAGGCAGTTTTTAATCCAGAAAAAGAAAAAGAGTAATTGTCACTATGTAGCATAGGGCGAGGTAACGTTACTCGTTCGTGCTCTTTACCAATACTTGCTAAACGAGAAAGTTCAGGTCCACCTGGATAGGGAAGACCAAGCATTCGAGCAACCTTGTCGAAGGCTTCACCAACAGCATCATCTAAAGTGTCACCAATAATGTCATATGCCCCCCATTGTTCTGAAACAATTAATTGTGTGTGCCCACCTGATATTAACAGAGAAAGGATTGGAAACTGAATATCAGCTATATTCACCATTGCATTTTCTGTACCTGGAAGATGACTTTTTAACACAACAGATGATACGTGACCTTCCATATGATTTACCGGAATCAAAGGTATGTTCCATACTATACTCAAAGCACGTGCAAAATTAACTCCAACCCAAAGAGCAGGAGCAAGACCAGGACCTTGAGTCACAACAATGGCATCTATATTTGGAATAGAACTTTCTTTCAAGAAGTTTTTAAACATTTCAAAAAGTTCAGGTTCACGTTCAAGTATTATCTCTATATCTGAAAGATTAGTTGTAAGCTTTGCTTTTTCTTCAAGGTTAGCTTCTTTAAGTGCTTGTATTAATAGCGGTACGAGATTTCTTGAATGTTCACGTTTTGCCATAGCAGGGAATACTCCTCCATATGCTTGATGAATATTTATTTGAGAGATTACAAGATTACTATGAATATATAACTCAGTGGCTGAGTTTTTTGTTTCAACAATACTTATCGCTGTTTCGTCACAACTTGTTTCAATAGCAAGGTAAATCATATTAATATCATAGATGTCATGGTTTTTAATGCAAACATTTTTAATATTATGTATAGTGACATAAATCAATGAAATTAATACTATGGCAAAAACATTAACTAGAGAAGAATACCTAAGAGAATTTAGGAAAAGAGCAAAAGCTATTAACGAATCAAGAGAAACAGCATTAACTTTTTTCAAAGAAATTGGGGTACTTAGCTCAACAGGTAAAATTAGTAAAAATTACAAGAATTTGAACAGAAATCCAGTTCGGTAAATTAAAGACCTATATTTGAAATAGGTCTTTTAAAATTAGTGATAGATATCATACTTCTTAGTGAAAGAGTGTTACACTATACCTATGAATGCACCAGAACAATATGTAAATTGGATTAAACCATCATTTGCACCACCTTCATGGATCTTTGGACCCGTATGGGCTGTTTTATATATTCTCATTGCTATTTCATATGGATACGTTGCTTACCTTTGGTATCAAGGGAAAATAGGATTTATGGTTGCATTACCTTTTATACTGAACCTATTAACAAACTTCATGTTTAGTTATTTTCAGTTTAGCTTAGGTAATTTATGGCTAGCGAGTATTGATATTATCCTTGTTCTTGCAACCTTAATATGGGCAGTAGTGGTTATTTATCCATATGTTCCTTGGGTGAGTTATCTTAATATTCCATATGTGCTTTGGGTAAGTTTTGCAAGTATTCTACAAATTTCAATTCTGGTACTTAATGGCTAAAAAATTATAGTTTAACTTCTTGTTGTTAATGAAACTTGTTTCTAGGTATATCAAACAGAGTGCTATTTGATATACTCTATGTATGAACAAAGAATTAATACAATCAATAGAAGTTACAGGTAAAATAATTAACAATTGGCTTCCATTAAAAATTCAGTATGACCATACACCTGGTACTGTTGTGTGTATAGCAGTTAATGGTACAGCAAAATATCTCAAGTCTTTTGGTTTTTCTGATACCGAAAAGAAAATTGAAATGAATGTAAATGCTCAGTTTCGCATTGCTTCAATGTCAAAGATGTTTACTGCAGTTGCTATCTTACAACTTCAAGAGAAAGGGAAGTTACGTCTTGATGATATGGTTATTGAATATATCTCTTGGTTTAAGGGAAAGAATATGAAAACAGACTTATCAAATGTGACAATTCGACAATTGCTCTCACATAGTTCTGGGATTTTTCGTGATGGTGCAGAACAGCAGTGGGTAGATGATATGTTTCCAATGAAATTGGATAAGGCTGTTTCTCCAAAAACTATCGTATTTGATAACGGAACAACCATGAAATATTCTAATTATGGTTATGCTCTTTTAGGTCTGATTATCGAAAAGGTTTCAGGTACCAGTTACGAGAAATATGTTACTGAAGAAATTATCACGCCACTTAAACTCAAAAATACCTTACCTGATTTACCAAATGAAATACCAAAGGAACTTGCAAGGGGGTATAAGCGTTGGACTCCTGACCTTATTATTCGTGAGTTAGAGCCAAATATTAAGGCAAATAGCTACGCTTCTGCAACAGGTTTTATCTCTACCGCAAAAGATTTAGCTCTATTCCTGTCTTCATTACATCCAGATGCAAAAAAGAGTGTGTTAGGTAGAGAATCAAGAAAAACAATGCAACAGGTTCAAAGTATTATCGATAACAATCAGATGTATGGATTAGGTCTTAGTCTTGAAAACATTTCAGGGCAACAGACATATGGACACGGAGGAGGGTTTGCAGGTTACGTGACTAAAGCCATTACTCACAAGAAGGATAACATGCAGGTTATCGTATTAACAAATACTCAATCTAGAACAGCAGGGGTTGTGAGCTCTAGCATATTGAAACTTATCTATACCCTTAAAGGAATGGACGCTACAAGATATATCAAAGATGATCCATACTCAGGAATATATAGAAACAGATGGGTTGATTGGGTACATATATTAATAGGTGACAGTTTAATTGGATTTTCTGCCTCTGAAAACAGTCCCGTTGATACCTGTACAATGTACACAAAGAAAAAAGAACATACTTATATAAATGGAGAGGGTGCTGGTTTTGGTGATGCTGGGGAACATATTATATTCAAGGATATACAAAATGGAAAAGCACAGAATATTAAATCAGATGGTGGTGATATGAGACGGATTGATTTTTAGAATCAACAATTTAGCAAACAAAAACTGCCTATTGGCAGTTTTTGTTTATTTATCTTGGTGACCCCACGGAGAATCGAACTCCGATTTCCAGGATGAAAACCTGATGTCCTAACCGTTAGACGATGGGGCCAGTGTATCCGTTTGGATAACGAATGAGAGTATACCATATGCTCTTTGGTATGCAATATCTAATGACTTTCTCACCTTGCTGTGATATCATATTAAATATATAAGCCTGCTTACCAAGGCTTTATTTATTATATGGACAATACAGAAATAATCATATTAGCAGCAGGAAAGGGAACTCGCATGAATGCAGATGTTCCAAAGGTTCTTGTAGAACTCAACGGAACCCCTATGATCTCATACGTTCTTGATGCTGTACGTACCACAGGAGCCACAAAGCCACTAATTGTTGTTGGATACGAAGCTCAACAGATAAAAGACTACTGTGGTTTTGAATATCTGTATGTTCATCAAGAGGAACAAAAGGGAACAGGGCATGCTGTACTTCAAGTAAAAGATTTCCTTATGGAATCAACAAAACGTGTTGTTGTGGTATATGGGGATCAACCTTTTGTAAAATCAGAAACATTAAATGATCTTGCAGAGTCACTTAAAGATAATGCAAAGATTGTAATCGCAACAGCTGTGATTCAGGACCCTGATCTATTTGAAAAACAATTTTCTCGTTTTGGAAGAATTGTAAGAGATGCTAACGGAAATATTACCGCAATTGTTGAAGCAAAGGATGCAACAGAAGAGGAGCTTGATATTAAAGAGGTAAACGTAGGGTTCATGGCTTTTGAAAAAGATTGGGCCTTTAATCATCTATCACAGTTGAAGAATGATAACGCACAAGATGAGTATTATCTCACTGATCTTGTAAAAGTAGCTTTCTTAGAAAACATTCCAATTCATTCAGTTCAAATGAGTGAGAAGGAAGCATTAGGTGCAAATACTCAAGAACAACTAAGAGTAATGGAAGAATACATGGAACGATAAAAAGCACGGAAGTGCTTTTTATTATGCCTTGAGATATTTGTAAATATCTTCAAGTGCCTTTACGGCATCACCAGCTGATATGTTGTTTTGATGATATCGTACATCAGTTACATCACCCGCAGCCCAGATACCTAGTTGTGAGGTTCTTTGGGTATATGGATCAGCAACTATCTGATTGTATTTGTTTAGTTCAACTAAATCAGCAACAATATGTGAATTTGGTATTTGTCCAATTTCAACAAAAATTCCTGAAACAGCTAACGTATGCTCTTCGTTTGTTTTCAAATCTACATACTTCAGTCCATCAACGAATTTCTCACCAGTTACTTCAATAGTTTGTGCATTCACTATACCTTTCATGTTTTCATGACTTAGTACTTTTTGTACGGTGATAGGGTCTGCTTTAAATACCTCTGACTGTTGAAGAAGTGTTACTGACTTACAGTACGCAAGAAGCTGTGCTGCAGATTCAAATCCTGCATTTCCTCCACCGATAACAGCAACATCCATACCTGAAAACAAAGGTCCATCACATGAAGCACAGTAGGTAAGTCCTTTATGTTCAAGACGGTCAGCTCCATGAGCATCAATTTTTCTTCTTGAGCTTCCAGATACCACAAGAACTGTTTTTGTCGTATGTTCATTTCCTTCAGAATCTATTACTACATAAAAATCTTCATTTTCTTTCTTCTGTACACTAGCTACTTTTAGTCCTTTTTTTAAGGTAAGTGATTGATTGTCCTCATAGTATTTAAGGTGATCTTCAAATGATTTTGCAAGATCACTTCCTGATATTTCAGGAGTACCAATCCAGTTGTAAATGGTTTCAGATACAACAGATTGACCTCCAAAATCTTCTGCGATGATAAGGGTGATTAATTTTTTTCGAGCCGCATATACTCCTGCTGCAGTTCCAGCAGGGCCAGCTCCGATAATGATAAGGTCGTACATATAATATTGTTGTTACGTACTGATAATTATACTTTCGTATGCTTCGAGTATATCGTAACTCATGATATTTACTAGATTGTTGACATATACGTATATTATACATATAATATATTTGAAAGGTTATATCTCTGACCATAACTAGAGAATATTTAAAAAATAAATATTATGTGTTTAGTACTGTGCCACAAAAAGCCACACATTGAAGAGCTTACTGAGCTTTACGTTATCAGAGAATTGGAGGGTGAATATAACCTGACAATTCAATACAAGTTTATCAATGAATCTGAATTGCCAGGTATGTTGAAGCAATTTCCAAATGCAATTGTTCTTGGTATGGGTGATTCAGAATTTGATGAGCATCCAAGAAATGGAAAGAAAAAAGAAGCAGAAAGTTCAATAGAGCTGTTTGCTAAAAAATTTGGAGTACTAATAGAAACCAGAGAGTTTGGTGGCATTATGCATTATGCAAAAATTAATGACACTAAAGGATCAACGATTCTTTTGGAACTAGGAAACATTGTCAAAGAGTTCTTTAAGAACTCAGAAGTTGATAAGGTTACCGTTAATTGGTTCTTTGATTACATGGACAAAGATCTTCAAATTCTTCGTTCATATACGGAAGATGAATTGAAAAGCTTGTACCTAACATCAGAAAATTCTTTACGCATCAGCGCTAGAGAATATGACGCTCAATTCAGAGCAGATGTGAAGCGTGAACATAAGAATCGATATGATTCAATTGTTATCCCAACATTACATAGTTTCAACACTCTTGTGGCTGTACGAATTGCAAAAGCATACGGAAAAGATCTTGGCATTTCCAAAAATACTAAGATTAAATTCATCGATACAAAAAACTATCGTGTACGAAAAGGTGAATTAGCAATCGGTTTTGGTAATGGTGAATTCTCAACATTTCCAGCAGAAAAAATGTTACAAGTTTGTAACATCAAACATGATTTCTATAACAAATTTTATGTACTGATGGAATATTTGCGATCTGTAAATTTAAGAAATGGCTATCATCAATATGAATTTGCTTCGATGTATATTCGAAGACAGCTTCAAACAAATGAAAATCTATTTCTAGGGTTATGGGACACCTACAAATGGGGTAGCCGCATTATCGATCTCTATATCAAAAAGCAACAACATTTCATTGCGGCAAAAAATGAGCTTGGAAAACTTCTAAAAGAAAAAAAGGCTTATTTTGCAAAGGTTAATGGAATGAAGGTGCTTACCGTTCATTCATACAATGAAGTTGAAATGGTAAACACTGCTTTTGCAAAAAATGGATTTCAATGTGACGTTGTTATCGCAAAGAATCTAAGAGGGAATATGGTCATCTTATTCAAAGATGAGGCCAAAAGAAGATTCAATGTTCCGGGTATTGTAAAGTCAATTCGAAAAGCAGAAATGCTTAAGCGAGGAATTAGTATTCAAGATGATAGGTACTGGCTACTTTATTCAGAAGGTATACTTGATGAAGTACCCTGGTGGTTTTATGACAAAAAAACTGGTGGTATCTTTAACGGTTCTAGAACGAGAACAGATATAGAGCCAACGGTTATATCTGTAAACAAAGTGTTAGGAATTCTAAAATTGAACAAAAAGTAACAATAAGGCAGTTGTAGATATACAGCTGCCTTTTATTTTTCCTAAAAAGTAGATATACTAAAAAAAACAATAGACATGAAGAAAAATAAAATAATTCTAAGTAGAAAAAAGGTTCTGTTTAAACCAAACCTTAGTAATACAAGAGAAAATATTTTGTATAAAAAGCTACCTGTTAATTTCACCTTGGCACAAAAGGGAAGGTGCTATACCGCTTTACATACTCGCTTTAGAGTAAGTAAAAAGAATTATATCAACATATTTATCTACGGTAGAAAGAAAACTCTTAAATCATTAAAGGAAAATACATTTCTTACCGGTGAATTAGTAATCATCGAAACGTGCTTACACGATAGTATTCACTTTTTCGTAGATGTACCTGATGAAAAGAATCTACCTATTTTAAGACTTGTTTATGATGACTTTGTCATTCCTCAAAAAGAAAAGTTCATACAGATAGTACCACCTCAAGGAGGAAACATTCTCCTTGAGAAAATAAAAAAAGCTGTTTAATACAGCTTTTTTCTATTTCTTTCCTCTTCTTAGAAATGCAGGAACTGCCGACCAGTCATCTACATCATCAATTTCTTCGATTTCCTCAATTTCTTCAATTTCTTTTCGAGCCTCAGCTCTTACTATTGGTTGTTCACGTGGCTCTTCACGTCTCACTTGTGGAGCTGGAGAAGAAACTTGTTTCTTCTGAATAATCCCATCAAATCCAGTTGCAATAACAGTAACTTTGATTTCACCTTTCTTCAAACTATCATCATGAATAGTTCCGAAGATTACACGTGCATTTGAATCAATTGATTCAGTAATAGTTGTTGCGATGTCATTTACCTCACTCATTGTTACATCATCACCACCAGATATTGCAAAGAGTACTCCCTTAGCACCATCAACTTCAATATCTAGTAGAGGTGAATTAATAGCCATATTTGCAGCCTCAGCAGCTCTGTTTTCACCTGAAGCTTTACCAATTCCCATAAATGCTGATCCAGCATCACGTAGAATGGTTTGAATATCAGCATAATCAATGTTGATAATTCCAGGAGTTGTAATTAGCTCAGAAATACTTTCAACTGCCTGTTTAAGGATGTTGTCAGAAATAGTGAATGCTTCTTTGAAGCTCATTTCTTTTCCTGCAATAGCTAGTAGCTTGTCATTTGGAATAGTGATAAGTGCATCAACTTCTTTTTCTAATGCTTCAATACCAGCTTCTGCAATTCTTCTTCGTTGTTCACCTTCAAATCCAAAAGGTTTTGTGACTACTCCAACGGTAAGAATTCCTTCTTCCTTTGCTATACGTGCAATAACAGGAGAAGCACCAGTTCCGGTTCCTCCTCCCATACCTGCAGCAATGAAAACCATATCAGCACCTTTGATTGCTTCTTGGATTTCAGCTTTAGTTTCTTCAGCAGCGGATTGTCCTACTTCAGGATTCATTCCTGATCCAAGACCCTTTGTTAGGTTCTTTCCAATATGGATTTTTCTATCAGCATTTGAATGATGTAAATCTTGGGTATCGGTATTTACCGCAATGAATTCAACACCATTAATTTTTGATGAGATCATGTGATTGATGGCATTTCCACCACTTCCTCCAGCTCCGATAACTTTAATTCGTGCGAAGGTTTCAATTTCAGGGTTTAGTTTAGGCATAGTATATTTTTCTTATGTAATATGTTTGGTATTGTACCAAACCAATGGACAGTAGCAAGAGCTACACGGTTAATTGACAATTTATGGTCTTAGTTGGGAGATAAAATAACGTACTTTCTTTTTCAAAGAAGCAAGTGAAAAAATGGATTCTGATATTTCATCTGGCCCATCAAGAGAACACAAACCGTAGGCTATTGAAAATTTAGGGCTGATAAACTTCTTTTGTTTCTTCTGGGAATCTTGTACCTCGATACGAACCAAGGTAGAAGGAATACGAAGCATTGAACGTCCAAGCTCAGCAATACCTTCTGCCAGTGAGCCACTACCTGTCCAAAATGCTCCAGCTGGTAGTAACCTATTCTTCCGAATGCTTTTAAGATGCTGTTCAACTGACTCTACAATATCGATAATACGAGCATTTCTAATTTCCTCAACTCTCTTCTTAGGGTGGTTGTTATTTTCACCATGCTTCACAGAACGAGCCTCTTCAATTGGAATTTGCAATCCAAGAGCAAGATCATTGGTAATATCATTTGATCCTAGTGGAATAACTTTAAGAGAGGTAAGGATGCCATGTTCATAGGTACTTACCTGGGTAGTTTCTGAACCAATATTGATAAGTACAGCACCTTGTTTTCGCTGATCATTATTAAGAGAATAGGATGCATCTGCAAGTGGAGCAGCAACAATATCCTCAATATTAATACCAACAGCTTCGATCACCGAGACAAGTGAATCAAAATGGTGTTCAGGAATTGTTACTAAAATTATTTTAGCTTCAATGCTTGATCCAAACATACCAACAGGACTTCCAAGTACATCTCTTCCATCTACTTTATAACTAATAGGGATAACA
Organism: uncultured Candidatus Saccharibacteria bacterium; assembly: GCA_964592365.1. Classification (GTDB taxonomy): domain Bacteria; phylum Patescibacteriota; class Minisyncoccia; order Phycocordibacterales; family UBA1006; genus UBA1006. The sequence goes on from CAZQDL010000003.1 coordinate 26,454, forward strand.
TGGAGAATCTTCTTATTCGGATACTTATCAGAAAAAAGTGTCTCAGCTTTTCCAACAACATCACTAAGATCTTGTGATGAAAGCTCAGATTCTTTTTTCTTAAGAATAATATTTGTTCGGACATATTGTGATGCCAAACCAATACCACCAATGGAAAAAGAAGCAGACTCAAGTTTTCTCTTTGATTTTCTTTCAAATTCTTTGACAGCTACCTTTAATGCCTCAGTACATTGAGCAATATCACGTATATATCCTCTATCAATACCAAAGGAAGGTGTAAGAGATGTATGACTGATAGAAATATCCTTTCCCTCAAAAATCTCACATCCAACGATTGCGATGTGACCTGTTCCGATATCAATAGAAGTTTGGTAAGTGTTGTTCATAGGGAAGACTAGCTAAATGTTACCTTGTTTAGGTAATATTGCTCTTGCTCATCCATTTTATCACTGTGTTCCATTCCTTTCAAATGCAAGCATGCATGAATGAATAGAAACATAACATGTTGATGGTAATGATGTCCGTATTTTTTTGCTTCAGACCGAGCCTTTAAGAGGGTAATAATAATTTCTCCTTCTTGCTCCTCTAAAGGAAAAGCTAAAACATTCACTGGATCATCTTTTTTCTTCCAGTCTTTATGAAGCTGAATTGAATCATGTATAGTAGGGAAGGTAAGAGACAGTAGGTACTCTTTTCCGAGAATATCGTTTTTTATAGCAAGAAAAGGCAGGTTTGGAATCCCGCCTTTTGTCATTCTGGTGATCGTGAAGTTTTTAAACTCCTTGATCTCCATATATTATCGTCGTGAACGCTTATCAGTAACAAGTCCCATTTTTTCTTTGAGCTCGTACTCATTTCGCTTTTCAATCTTGTTTAGTGCATTTTGCTTCTTTTTGAAATCAGAATCTGCACGTTCAAAATATCGAAGTGAGCGTTTTTTTCTTAGTACTCCAGAAATTTTTATCTTTCGAGAAAATTTTCGAAGTAATCCAAGTGCGTTGTCATTTTTTGACTTTTTAATATCTACATTAGTTGCCATATGTACCGGGATATTATCACAGGCTTGATATACGAGCAAGTCACTATACGTGAATATGAACCTTCTTCTGTGCACCAAGTTCAGAAACCACCTCTCTTAACATAAGGTATTGCTTACTTGATCCCCAATGCTTAGGTTCAAATTTAATGTATATGGTAATGAGTGCTTCTTGTTTTGTTGTTCCTGGACCTACTGAAATACTTGGATCAAATACATTAAACAATTTCTCATACTGAAAAAATGATCTTTTAAGAGTATTTTTTTTAATAGGAATTGATATTTCAACAAGGGTTTGAAATGGTGGTAGGTTGTATTTCTTTCTCTCTTTGAGTTCTCTTTTAACAAAGTCTTGAAGCATTCCTGTTTCAATAATATCAACATGAGTTAAGAGATCCTTTCTATCTTGGATATAGGTGGTTTCCTTTGTTTTTTCAGCAATAGTTGTAAGAAGATATATCAGTTGTTCTTCGGTATCATAGCTCACACTCGAGAGTAGTGATGCAAAACTTGTAACAACTGAAATATCAACCTCATCAATCTCAAATACCGCTTTAGATGTTCCAACGATAATCAAAGGTGCATTACCTTGATAGTGTTTGATGTATTCATTCCTATCTTTGGTAGTCTTCATTTCCATTGCGTCATAGCAAATAACTTGTGCATGCGGAAAATCAATAGCTAATAAATCAGCTAGCTGTGATGTTCCTATACCCATGCGTACAAGTGAGACACCTTTACAAAACTGACAGGTATCAAAGGCTTGAATCTTCTCACCTGTCTTTACACAAACATATACCGGTTCTTGCTTCTGTGTTACTTGGTTTTTTTGTATGAATAGACTATATGGTTTACCTGATTGTGGTGATACTGCAAGATTACCACATTCACTACATACCATGTGGGGTGCTTGACCTTTTTTAGGTGCATACACAAAAACTTTTTTTTGATGCGAAACTGCCTCTTTAATAGCGGTATAGCTTTCATGGTGAAGTGGATGAAATCCTTGCTTTACATGACGTAATTCTTTAATTCTCTCTGATTCAGTTTGCTTCGATGGTCCAATTGAATATCTAAGAAGTGAAATCTTTTTAGTATCAAACATCTTTTGAGAACAAGGATCAATGGCATGCATTTCACCTTTCTGTTCTCTAGACCAACTTTTGAGATCTACCATGCTATCAGCATAGGTACAGTTACTGTGCATGTGGTAAGCAAGGCGTTCAACAACTTTACGAATATCTACATATGGTTGTGCAACATCACGTTGGTAATATGGAGAGCTACTTTGGTGAATTATGTACTCACTAATATTTTTAGGAAACAATGCAAGAGCTGAATAGGTTCCAATAACAATTGAACCTTCATCTGATGAGTACAGAGTATTAATGAGAGTCATAAGTGCACTTGATCGCAATTTTCCATGAACAAGGTACGATCGTTCTTCAATACCTTTTGTTACCAATGAAAACACCTTCTGAGCTTCAATAACGGTTGGGCATATGATGATAAGGGATTGTTTTTTTCCAAGTGCTTCACGAGCCTTAGTTTTGTAATACCGCATCCTGTCATCATTTTTCTGCTGAAGTATATATAATTCAGGAACTACCTCTTTTGAAGAAAAATCTTGCTTTGGTATAGAAATTTCAGAAAAATTCTTAATCATTGCTTTTGGACATAGCGATTGTATAAGAGAACTCATACTACATAGATATAGATCTGAAATTTCACTCGCCATTGAAAGAAATGCTTCTGAAAATATTTGTGTTCGATGAATTTTCGATATATTCCTTATCTGAAACGAAGAGTTACGAAGTAATGATTTCATCTCCATTGCAGATCTCTTTGCAACAACTAAAGCAGGTACCTCTTTGTTACGAAGAGGTACTGAAACTAAAGAACCTAAAGCTACATCCTTTGCAGAAAAATAGCTGAGGTGATCTTGGGGCAATAGTTGTGACAGGGGAATAACATCAAGAATATACATGGATACAAGTGTACGAGCTATTATCAAATATCGCAATATTAAAACACCTTTTACGGTGTTTTAAATTTCCTTTATCACTTCAATATCTGCTCCAATTGAATTAAGTCGTTCTACAATATTTTCATAACCACGTTTAATTGAGTATACGTTCCTTAGAATAGAACGTCCCTCAATACCAAGCATAGTTACCATGATCATGGTTGAAGGGCGAAGTGCTGGAGGACAAATAACTTCACCTGGTGAAAGGTTAAAGCCTCCTTCAATAAATACACGGTGTTGATCAGCAAGTCGTATTTGAGCACCAAGTCTATTTAACTGTGTGAAATAGATAGCTCTATTCTCCCACATCCAATCATGGATAAGAGTAGTTCCTTTTGCTTTCAGTGCCACAGGAACGAAGAAGGGAAGGTTGTCAGTATTTATTCCAGGATATGGAGTTGCATGAATCTTGTCGGTAAGTGCATGCATACTGTGAGGTGGTAATACGGTAATATCAACAAGTTCTGTCTTCTTGTTCTTTGATTTGTAACGTATTGATTGATTAATATTTACTCCCATTTTTTCCAACTTAAGTAATTCAAGTTTAAGGAAATCAATAGGGCATCGTTCGATGGTAAGTTTTGAATTAGTTGCAATAGCAGCTGAGATAAACATCATTGATTCAATAGGATCTTCACTATTATGATGTTCAATATTTACATTAATATCTTTTACCCCATGAACGATGAGTTTCAAGGTACCAATTCCTTCAATTTTCACTCCCATTTTTTGAAGTAGAAAACAAACATCCTGAACCATGTAATTTTGTTGTGCAAAATGAATTGTCGTAGGTCCTGGAATTCCAGCAGCTGCAATTACAATATTTTCTGTAGCCGTATCTGAAGCTTCGTACATGACAATTTCTGCAGGCTTTAACTTCAATCTTTCAACAAGGTATCCAGTAGATTGTGTGGTGATATTCATACCAAGTGACTCAAGACCATGTTTATGTGCAGCAATAGTTCGTTCTCCCATTTTACAACCTCCTGCAGTAGGGATTTTAAATGACTTCATGTGGTGAACAAGTGAACCAATACACATAAGGAACGAACGTACGGTTTGTGCAGACTTCTTGTTTAGCTTATCAAAGTTATATCTCTTTGGTGGTGTTATTCTAATTGAATTCTTTGCAATCCATTCCACATCAACTCCCATACTTTCAAATATTTCAATGAATCGAAATACCTCTTGAATTCGAGGAATACCATGTAAGGTAGTCACTCCTTTGTTCAACAAGCTAGCACTCATCATCCCCATAGCACCGTTCTTTGATGTGTTTGTAGCGATAGTTCCTGAAAGCTTCTTCCCACCGTTGATGATAAAATCGTCTCGTTCTTCTCTTCGAAGTTTAATGAGTTGGTGATCAAGAGCATCACCAATTTTAATAAGTTCTTGTGTTGAAAAATTCAAGCCACCTTTTTCCATTCGTGCAACAGCACTTTGTGTCGTTTCTAGAATTTCTGCAAACTGTGCTTGCGTAAGGCCCTTTTCCTTTCGAAGCAACTTAATGAAATCACCAATCTCTTTTTGTTGTCTGTTTATTGTTTCAGTATTCATAGCTAAGTATTTGTTATCAAATATAGCGTATATGATATATCTTTTAGTATATTAAAGTCAAATTATATATGTAGATAAGCTGTATATATCAAAAAAGTGTTCAAAATGCTCGTTGTTCTTTTCAGGCTTCGTGATAGTATTTTGGTATATGGGAATGTTTTCAAAAAAACTAGGAATTGATCTTGGAACAACAAATATCTTGGTATATGTACCAGGAAAAGGAGTTATCTTAGACGAACCATCAGTGGTTGCTGTTTCAATACAAGATAACAGGGTACTTGCCATTGGTTCTGAAGCAAAGCAAATGATCGGACGTACTCCTGATGATATTGTTGCATATCGACCAATGAAAGATGGAGTTATCGCTGACTACCGAGTAACTGAAAAAATGCTCCGTTACTATTTTCAAAAAGCACTTGGACCATGGAACTTCATCAAACCTGATGTATTACTTTCTGTTCCAGCTGGAATTACCTCAACAGAGAGAAGGGCAGTTATTGAAGCAGCAATGAAAGCAGGAGCAAGGAATGCATATGTAGTGAAAGAGCCAATTCTTGCTGCTATTGGAGCTGGAATTACTATCCAACAACCAAACGGTTACATGATTATCGATATTGGAGGAGGTACCATTGATGTTGCTGTTATCTCACTTGGAGGAATTGTTGCCTCAAATTCTGTAAAGTGTGCAGGAAGAAAAATTGATGATTCAATTATCGACTTCATGAAGAAATCGTACAACTTAGCTATTGGTGATAGGACAGCTGAGAAGATAAAGATAAAGATTGGATCTGCGTTACCACTTGATGATGAACTTGAAGTTGTGGTAAAGGGAAGAGATTACATTACAGGATTACCTCGATCAGTTAAAATTTCAACTAATGAGATAACAAAAGCTATTGATTCTGAGTTAAAAACAATGATTCAAGCAATCAAGGATGTTCTTGCAGAAGTTCCCCCTGAATTAGCTTCAGATATCATTGATAACGGAATTACCCTAACTGGAGGAACATCACAACTGAGAAATCTTGATGAACTTATATACAGAAGAACAGGAGTTCAAGCATTTCTAGTTGATGATCCACTGTTTTGTGTTGCTCGAGGAACAGGAATTGCTCTTGAACACCTCGATACTTACAAGAAAGCAATCATCAGTAAATAGCAAGGTCAAACCTTGCTATTTTTGATACACTAAAGATATGAATCTATCAAAGCATGTAGAAAAATGGAAACCAAATCACCATAGCTATGGAATATCAAGTACTTTTCTAAAGAGTGCTGATTTAAGAAAGATGCTTCCTCAGGATATTGATTATTGTTATGAATCAGATCAAGACACTTGTAAAATAGATGAGGTACGAAGAATACGTAATTTACAAAGTGAACGAACTGACGGCGTTTCAGTTTTTATTATTTCCTGTACTCATATTACCCATGAAGCTCAAAATGCACTGTTGAAGATTTTAGAAGAACCAAGTTCTCATACCTATTTCTATTTAATCTACCCTCAAATTGAACAGCTATTGATAACCTTACAGTCACGTCTTGAGGTGCTTGAATATACACAGATTCAATCTGAAGATGGAATTATTGAACCCTCAGCATTTATCGCAATGTCTCTTGATGAACGTTTTAGTTACATCAAAGAAATCACTGACAAGAAACATGAGCCATTATTACAAAAGAAAGATGTACTTCATCTTTGCTATCATCTTGAACAACACTTCAGTAGTACAAAAAACTATCAAGGACTTAAGACAGTATATGAAGCTCGTACCATGCTTCTTTCAAGTAGTGCATCGCTTAAAATGATTCTTGATATGGTTGCTGTATATTGTTCGTAATGTATACTTGAAACATATGAATTTTGACTTTAACAACACACAACGAGCTCTTAATCAGGCTATTGAATATCTTAAACAAGAATACTTACAAATATCAACAGGGAGAGCTAATCCTAGTCTTCTTGATGGTATCTATATCGAGACATATGGAACAAGGCAGCCAATTAAAAACATTGCATCTATCACCCTTGAAGATGCACGTACTCTTAAAGTAACTCCGTGGGAAAAGAATCAAATTCAAACTATTGAAAAGGCACTTCATGAATCTCATCTTCCTTTTTCAATATCAGTTGCTGATTCTGGAATTAGAGTTCATATTCCACAACTTACTGAAGAATCAAAGAAGTCTTTAGTTAAATTGGTAAAGGAAAAACTCGAAGACGCACGAGTAAAAGTACGAAACGCTCGGCAAGAAACAATGAAAGAAATTGATGCTTCAGAATCAAGTGAAGATGAAAAGAAGAGGAATAAGGAAATACTTCAGAAGCATACAGATGAAGCGAATAAGAATTTAGAAGAAGTTTTTGAGAAGAAAGAAGCTGATATAATGAAAGTGTAGTATGAATATCCTAATATTTATTATAGTTTTAGGAACACTCATATTTGTTCATGAACTAGGACACTTTCTCTTTGCAAAACTTTTTAACATACGAGTTGATGAGTTTGGATTTGGATATCCACCTAAAGCACTTACACTCGGTTACTTTAAAGAAACAAAAATTACACTTAACTGGATTCCTTTCGGAGGGTTTGTAAGAATTCATGGTGAAGATGGTGATGGAAAAGAATCACATGATTCACTTGTTTCAAAATCTAAGCCAAAGCAATTTCTCGTAATGGCAGGAGGTATTATCTTCAACATTATATTCGCTTGGATATTACTTTCCTCAAGCTATATGCTTGGAATTCAAAGTTCAGTAGATTCTGCACCCGATGGTTATGTGTTTGAAAACACAGCATTGACGGTGACTTCTGTGTCACCAGAATCTCCAGCCTCACTTGCTGGATTGTTACCAGGTGATGCTGTTCTTGAATATCAAAGTCCTGATACACAGGTTTTTGTAGAAGATGAAGGAACAGAAGTATTTAGTAACTTCATCAATGAAGCTGGATCTAAGGGTCACAGTGTTGATATTGCAGTACTGAGAGATGAACGTATTGAAAAAATCTCACTTATTCCAGAAGAGGGAATTATTGAAAATCGATTTGGAATTGGTGTAGGGATAGATCAAATTGGTGAAGTTCGACTCGGATTTTTTAATGCTCTGTATCACGGACTTATCAATACCTTTGTGTTCCTTGGGGCAATCACTGAAGGATTCATTAGTTTAATTTCTGGTTCAGTTCCACTTGATGCTGTTTCTGGTCCTGTTGGAATTGTAAGTCAGGTTGGTCAGGCTAGCTCTCTTGGACTTACTTATCTACTTGGATTCACGGCGCTATTGTCACTTAATCTTGCGGTACTCAATGCCTTTCCATTTCCAGCACTAGATGGTGGAAAAATTGTAGTTATTGGTATTGAATCAGTACTTAAAAAACCACTTCCTGTTCAAGCAGTAAACTGGGTGAATGCGATTGGATTCATTATCCTTATCCTGTTTATGATTGTCATAACCATTAAAGATATTTTTGTACTGATATAAAACAAGCAGAAATGCTTGTTTTATATTACCCACATCATGTTACAATTCCAACATGAAACTAAGGGAAATCTTACATAATATTGAGACACTTCAGGTTATTGGAAGTACAGATATGTTCATTTCTGAATTAAGTATTGATTCAAGAAATATTACACAGGGTAACCTTTTTTTTGCAATACCTGGAACTGAAGTAGATGGGCATACATATATTCAGCAAGCAATACAACAAGGTGCTTTAGCTATTGTGTGTGAAGTACTTCCTGAACAACTAACTCCTTCTGTTTGCTATATTCAAGTATCACATACGTCATCGGTGGTAGGGATAATGGCATCTACCTTCTTTGGAAATCCAACTCAAGAACTAACCGTAATTGGTGTTACTGGTACCAATGGAAAAACAAGTATTGCGTACTCTTTATATCACGCACTTCTTTTACAAAAGAAAGAAGTAGCTCTTTTTTCTACCATCTCAAATATTCTCAATGGAGAGGTGTTTCAAGCGGGACACACCACAGAAGATGCTATTTCTCTACAAAGACATATGAGGCAAGTAGCAGATGGTGGGGCAAAATTCGTTTGTATGGAAGTTTCTTCACATGCATTGGAGCAGGGAAGAGTACAGGGTGTTGATTTCGATATTGCCTTGTACACCAACCTAACACAAGACCATCTTGACTATCACCATACGATGGAAGCATATGCCAAGGCAAAAAAGAAATTTTTCGATATGCTTAAACCCTCTTCAGTTGCGATTGTGAATGCTGATGACTCATATGCAGAGTATATGGTTGAAGAAACCAAGGCATCGATTAAGTACTACGGAATGACCAATGGGGAATATCGTATATCATCTCCTGAGTTAGAAATGACACAATCATCATGGATGATTCAAGATACTCGCGTTGTGAGTAAGCATATTGGATTATTCAATGTATATAATCAGACCTGTGTATATGCAGTACTTGATACTCTTGGATTTGAAGATGCAGATAAAACTCTTTCAATGATACCAGGTATACCTGGACGAATGGAGATGGTAAGTTCAGCTGAAAAAGGTATTACTGGAATTGTTGATTATGCACACACTCCTGATGCCTTGAAAAAAGTCTTAGAAACAATTTCACTTGTTCCACATAGAAAGATTATTACCATATTTGGTTGTGGTGGTGACAGAGAAAGGGAAAAAAGACCTCAGATGGCAAGAATTGCAGAAGAACTGAGCGATATTGTGATCGTAACAAGTGATAATCCGAGAACTGAAGATCAGAATCAAATTTTCAGTGATATTGAAAAGGGATTCACAAAATCAGCAACAGAGCACGCAGTTATTACCGAAAGAAATGAAGCTATCAAGCGAGGTGTTCAAATTGCACAAGAAGGTGATGTTATCCTTATTGCAGGAAAAGGACATGAAAATTATCAGATAATAGGGACAAGTAGATTTCCTTTTAATGATAAAGAAATTCTACAATCACTACTATCATGAGAATAGGTTTTTTTGATTCGGGACTTGGTGGTCTTTTGGTAATGGAACATTGTATTAAACAAAAGCCCCATCATGAGTATGTTTTTTTAGGTGATACGAAGTATCTTCCATATGGACCACGATCAACTGAAGAAATAATTGAATATTCATTTCCATGTATTACCTTTCTTCTTGAACATCAACAATGTGACCTTGTTATCATTGCTTGTAATACCATTAGTGTCCGAGCTGTAAAACAGTTCCAAGAAAAATATCCACAGTACCGTGATATGGTTATTGGTATTGATATACCTACACTTTCATACCTAAGAAATATTGATAGTGAAGAGGTACTTACCATATCAACCATACAAACTAAGGAGTCAGGTAGGTACAGCTCTTTTAGTAAAGAGGTGATTGCTATGCCTGGATTAGTTGAACTTATCGAAAATTCACAAAAAGAAACTGCTATGCATATGTGTGATGATGTTCTTGCACATCATCATGAGATAGCTAATCTTTTTCTTGGCTGTACGCACTATCTTTGGTTGTGCGATGATCTTAAGGAAAAATACCCTGATATACATATCATCAGGCAAGATGAAATTGTTTGCGAATTAATCCCTGACATACAGAAAGATAAATTCAATGTTGAATATTTTTTAACTTCGCATATTGATGAGTATATAAAAAAATACCAGAAAGATTTTAAACTGGTATTTATACCTCGATAAGTTGATGAGTGTATTGATATACATCACCAGCACCTGCAGATACAATAACATAATGTTCATTGTATTTTTTTATAATCTTCGAAACGAGATGCTCTGGTTGCGTTACTTGTTCAACACTAATTCCAGCTTTAAGTAAATCATCAAAAAGAAGAAACGCTTCATCTTTCAAATACTCTTCTCTTGCTCTGTATGTTTCAAGAAGATACAAATGATTAACTTGTGATAGCGCACTAACAAAACCTTCTTTTAAATCTCTTGTACGTGAGTAAAGATGTGGTTCAAAGAGCATTACAATATGCTTTTCAGGAAACATCTCTCTTAACGCATCACACAGAAGGTGAAGACCTTCTGGGTTATGAGCATAATCATCATATACAACAGCACCATTTTTAGTAACTCCTAGATATTGAAATCTTCTAAATGCGCCTTTAAATGAATGTGAAAGATATCTCTTTGATTCTTCAATATCAAGGGAAAGAGCCTCCATTATTGAAAGAGCTGCACATGCGTTATATTTGTTATGCTCTCCTGGAACTGAAACCGTAATACCATCTAAGTATTTTGTATAGTCAATGATTTTCATACCTAAGCTCTTTGCTTCTTGAATAACAGAAGATAGGTTTGGATCATTAACATTACATACAAGAATTCCATTACCCTTTGTATTACGCACAAAGGAAATAAATGAATCTTGGATATCAGCTAAATCTGAAAAATAGTCTAGATGATCTTCAGTAATATTAGTAACTACCAGAATATTATGGTGAATGTTAAGAAATGAATCTTTGTATTCACAAGCTTCGGTAACAAGAATTGTATCATTCCCTTGAAGAAAATTACTTGAAAACTTCTGTGATACCTCTCCAATAATTGCTGTTGGATGAAGATCATGATGTTCTAGTAATTCAGAAATCATAGTTGTAGTGGTTGTTTTTCCATTGGTACCTGAAACAGCAATTGAAAATGGAACCGATTTACTTACCATACCAAGTGCTTCTGGATAGCTAAGTTCTTTAATATCAAGACTACGAGCTTTTAGCCGTTCAGGATCATTTTCAGAAACAGCTGGGCTGTAGATAAGTAAATCAATATCCTTTGATATTAATGACGGGTTACTTCCAATGTATACAAGAGCCCCCTTATCAATTAAGAGTGCTGTTTGTTTGGATGCTTGTAAATCAGAACCTGAAACTTGAGTACCGTGTGCAAGATAGTACTGAGCCAGTGAAGATACACCAACCCCTCCTGCACCAACTAGGTGTACATGCTTTACTTGAATTCTTTCGTTCATACAAAACAGTATACCAAAGATTAGTAGTTTTTTAGATATTGTTTTACCTTCTGAACAAATTGATCATTTCTTTCGTATTCATTCTTAAATAAACCAAAAGATGCAGCTGCTGGTGAGAGGATGATAATATCACCATCATTAGCCTGCCTTAAAGCAAGATTGCATGCTGTACTCATACTCAATGCTCTTGTATATGAGGTGTATGAAGTAGGTAATGCATCACAGATTTTATCTGTTGCTTTTCCAGGGAAAAGAAACACGTAACTTACATGTTTCGCTATATATTCTGCAAACTGAGTGTAATGAAATTCCTTATCAGATCCACCAGCTATTAGAATTATCTTTTTATCAGGATACTGGTCCTTCAAAGAACGCAGAGATTCAATGGTTGAATCAGGTGTAGTTGAATTGTTATCATTAAAGAATAGTAACCCTCGTTTTTTACTTGTGCCTAAAAATTCAAATCTTCCACTAACACCTGAAAACAGGGTAAGTCCTTCTTTAATATACCGAGAAGAAATACCAAGACATCGTCCTACTTCAAAGGATAAAGAAATGTTTTTCATGTTATGGCTTCCAAAAATCATGTATTCCCATGATTTCGGAAGATTATCTAAATCTGCTAAATGTTCTTCAGACTTAATCTCATTAGAATAATATTTTGTGATAGCATCTTTTGCATTCTGAGAGTAGACAAGTTTTCCATTGCTATCTTGGTATTGGAAAATAGCAGCCTTGTCATTAAAGTACTCTTGCATTGAACCATTGTAATAGTTCATATGATCCTCAAAGAAACTGGTGAAAATAGCAATGTCTGGTGAATATCCAATAGTATGCAGTCCTTGTAACTGCCATGAATCAAGTTCAGCAAGGATAATATCACCATCTTTAATTTTTTTGAGGATAGGGAGATTTGCAACACCACGTATATTTCCAGCTAGGTGGTATCTTAAACCAGCTGCCTTAAGGATTGATTCAACCATTGCGGTTGTTGTTGATTTTCCTTTAGTACCGGTAATTCCAATAACTTGTACCTTATCAAATTTCAATTCCTTTAGTATCTTCACTAAGAGTGCAAATGACATAAATGTAGGTACTCCATCTAATTGAGCAGCTTTTAAGTATTTATTATCTTTTGGAATTCCAGCTGCATGTAACACAAGGTCACGATTTCTAAAATCAGCTACCTTATGTTTTTCCAAGGTATATGAAATATTCTTATATACCTTAAGGTTTTTAATAGAAGGGCTAAGTGTTTGTTTCGTACGAAGATCAGTTGCAATGATATCTGCACCACATGATGCCATGAAAGCAATATCTCCAACTCCGCGCCCAAGTAAACCAATTCCCATTGCGGTTATTTTTTTTCCTTGGAAGTATTCTTGATACTGCGCTTTTTTCATAAAATAAAGTGTACTGTTTTCGTATCAAAAAAACAAGAATACTTTTTTTTGATATACTACATGACATATGAACGTTATTGATTTCCACAACAAATATATTAATGAACATGGATTGAAAGTATGTACTGATTCAAGAAATGTAGAACCAGGTTCTGTATTTTTTGCTCTAAGAGGTGACTCATTTAATGGAAATGATTTTGCCGTGCAAGCTCTTTCAAATGGCTGTATTGCAGCGGTTGTTGATGACCCACTTATTCAGCATGAACGTTGTATTTTAGTTAGTGATGTTCTTTCTTTCCTTACTGAACTTGCACGCTACCATCGAAGGACGGTAAATATTCCTGTAATTGGTATAACTGGAAGTAATGGAAAAACAACAACAAAGGAACTTATTTGTGCAGCGTTATCAAAACAAAAAAAAGTAATCGCAACGATAGGAAATTTGAATAATCATATTGGTGTTCCTCTTACTTTGTTGCGAATTACCTCAGATACTGACATTGCAGTTATTGAGATGGGTGCGAATAAGATAGGGGATATTAAAGAGTTATGTGAAATTGCAGAACCTACCGCAGGTATCATTACTAATATTGGTAAAGCACACTTGGGATATTTTGGTGGTATTGGAGGTGTTATTGAAGCAAAAACAGAGATGTACCGTTTTCTACAAGAACGTGATGGTCATATATTTGTAAATGCATCAGATGATCTTTTGTTGAAATACGCAGGAGCACTTGAAAAGACTCTTTATGGACCAAAGGTTCACAATGAGTTTAGGGTGATTTCAAAAGAAACAGTCCCATATGTTTCAGTGTCTTGGGGGTATAATCAAGAAATCAAAACACAGCTAACTGGTGAGTATAACGTTGAAAATATTGCATGTGCTATTGCCGTTGCTATGTATTTCAACGTACGGAATGATCTAATCAAAGAAGGTATTGAATCATATCACCCACATAACAATCGCTCAGAAATTACCGAAACACCATTTGGAAATACTATTATAAAAGATTTTTATAATGCGAATTCAAGCAGTATGAATGTTGCGATATCAAACGCAGCGCATATAAAAAAGGAAAACCAAGTACTTATCCTTATTCTTGCTGATATGTTTGAGCTAGGAGAATTCTCAGAAGAAGAACATCAAATAGTAGCGAGGCACGCAATGAGTGTACAACCAGACAGACTTATCCTTATCGGAAAAGATTTTTATAAAGTTCCAATCACAGCTGAAAAATATTTAAGTACTGAGGATTGTATTAAAGCACTACAAGATCAAATAATAACAAACAGTTTGATACTTATTAAAGGATCAAATGGAATGCATCTTGGCAAAATACTACAAGAGGTTAATCTGTAGATATGAATGTACTTACACATGAATCACTAAATATACCCACTTCACCAGGGGTGTATTTTTTCATGAAAAATGATGAAGTTCTATACATTGGAAAGGCTACTAATTTAAAGCAAAGAACAAGAAGCTATTTTAATCCAACTCTCATGGAAACAAGGGGACCAATCATTGTGAAAATGGTAGAAGAAGCAACTAGTATAACTCATACAGTAACCGACTCTGTACTAGAAGCACTTCTCCTTGAATCATATTTAATTAAGAAACACCAACCCGCTTACAATTCAAAGGAAAAGGATGACAAAAGTTATAACTATGTAGTTATAACAAAAGAAGACCTTCCTCGTGTTTATCCTGTAAGAAAAAGAGAATTAGATATTCTCATTGGAAGAAAGCAGGAACTTCTTCATGTCTTTGGTCCATTTCCCCAAGGAAATGTTTTAAGAACCGCATTACAAATACTTAGAAAAATATTTCCATTTTATGGAAAGAAAGGTGTTGGTAGTTATTCTCACGAATTCTATGAACAACTAGGTCTTGAGCCTGACGGAACTTCAACATTGAAGGAAGCATATCAGGAAAACATTGCATTGCTTGCACTATTCTTTCAAGGAAAGAAGGCACAAATAATTAGTACCTTGAAAAAGAAAATGATGGAGCATGCAAAGAAACTTGCTTTTGAACAAGCGCAAACAATTAAGAAGCAAATATATGCTCTTGAACATATTCATGATATTGCTCTTATGAAAAGAGATTTTGAACTAGGAACTGATATTTCAATGACGAGAATAGAGGCATATGACATTGCCCACATGCAAGGGCAAGATATGGTTGGGGTGATGGTGGTACATAACGGAAGAGAAATTAGTAATCAAGATCATCGTATTTTTTCTGTACGTTCGGTAAGTAGTTCAAATGATCCTCTTGCTTTACGTGAAGTACTCACTCGAAGACTCGCTCATACCAATTGGCCATATCCTTCACTCATCGTTGTAGATGGGGGGAATATTCAAAAACGTTCCATTGAAAAGGTACTTAAAGAACATGACCTAAGTATCCCTGTTGTTTCTGTTGTAAAAGATGATCGTCATAAAGCAAAGGGTATCTTAGGACAACGTAAAATTATTGAAAAGTATCAGTATGAGATTTTGAATATACATGCTGAATCACATCGTTTTGCCATCAATGCACACAAAAGAAAAAGGAATAAAAGATTTTTAGATTCATAGGGTGGTATACTGTTTTTGTTATCAATAATCATAGTCAAAAAAATAGCGACTATACAAACATATGAAAACAATATTTGAAAACATACAAGAATCAATTCTTGAAGCAGGAAAACGACTATCACTAGATGAACGTATCATTAAGCAAATAACCACTCCACATAAGATAATCGAGGATACGGTTAATGTTCCTAGTATTGGAGACGTTGATATTTATAGGGTTCAATTTAACAATGTATTGGGTCCATACAAAGGTGGAATTCGATTTCACCCAGAGGTAAATATAGATGAGGTAAAAGCTCTTTCTATCACCATGATGCTTAAATGCTCACTTGTAGGTATTCCTTTAGGTGGGGCAAAAGGAGGGGCTTCAATAGATGCAAAAAAACTTTCGCAAGTGCAATTAGAATCAGTATCTCGTGCATGGATACAATCAATGCATACATATCTTGGGGTAGATAAGGACATTCCTGCTCCTGATGTGAATACAAATGGTCAGATTATGGCTTGGATGCTTGATGAATACGAAGTCATTAATCAAAGGTCAGAGCCAGGTATGATTACAGGAAAACCACTTTCCTTAGGTGGTTCAGAAGGAAGAGTTACTGCAACCTCTCAAGGAGGTGTTCATGTACTTCTTGCAACACTTGAAATGCTTCCATTAAAAGAAACTACTCGAAAGGTAATAGTTCAAGGTTTTGGAAATGTAGGTTCCTTTGCTGCAACAATGCTTCATGATCTAGGATTTAGTATCGTAGGTATATCAGATAGTTCAGGCGCACTGTATTGTGAACAGGGAATTGATCCTTATGCAATTTTAAAGGTAAAAGAAAACAAGGAATCTCTTGAAAACTGGGCGCAAGATCAAGAAGGAATTATATACATATCTAATGATGAATTGCTCATTCAAACATGTGACATCCTTATTCCAGCTGCTTTAGAAGGAGTTATCACCGAAAAGAATGCAGGTACCATTAAGGCAAGTCATATTCTTGAACTTGCAAACAACCCAACAACCAAAGAAGCTGATGCTATCTTGAAGGAGAGGGGTGTAGTAGTAATTCCAGATTTCTTAGCAAATGCAGGTGGTGTTAGTGTAAGTTACTTCGAATGGGTTCAAAATAGACAGCAATACTATTGGAAAATAGATAGGGTACATGAAGAACTCAAAGAAATCATGACAAAAGCAACAAATAGGGTACTTGCGTATTCAATTAAGAATACACTAACCCTTCGTGAAGCTGCAATTGATCTTGCAATATCTCGTATTGCAGAGGCAAGTATCCTAAGAGGAAGATAAAATGCGGTTCAACCGTTTTTTTATTTGAAAAAAAAGGTACAATGCGAACCATGGAAAATAAAACGGTATTACGATTTGAAAATGTAACCTTTAAATATAGTGAAATACACACTATTTTAGATGAGGTGAATTTCTCTATTAAACGTGGATCAAAGATTACCCTTATGGGACAAAACGGTGCTGGAAAATCATCGCTCTTTAGTATGATCATGGGAGAAAGAGAAGTTAATGAGGGAAGCATTCATATTGCACATGGAAGTACTATTGCTATTGCAAGACAGGTAATTCCAAAGGAACAGCTTTCACTTACGCTTCGAGATTTCTTCCAAGCTCAATTTGATGAAACAATTTACAACATTGATCCAAAGATTGATGAGGTATTAGAAACAGTAAACCTGAAAGCAGATAAAGAGTCATTAATATCATCTTTTTCTGGAGGCCAACAAGCACGAATACTTCTTGCGTCTGCGTTGATTAAGAAACCTGATATTCTTCTTCTTGATGAGCCAACTAACAATCTAGATCATAGTGGGATTACTCATCTTACTGATTTTCTAGTTAACTATGACAAGACGGTAATCGTGATTTCACACGATGCTGATTTCCTTAATGAATTTTCAACAGGTGTTTTGTATTTAGATATTTTCACCAAAAAAATTGAACTATATGTCGGAAACTATTTTGATGTAGTTGAACAAATAGGAGCACGAGTACTCAAAGAGAAAAGAAAAAATGCACAGCTTGAAAAAACAATTCAGCAGAAGAAGGATAAGGCGAACTTCTTTGCAAACAAGGGAGGAAGATTACGTGCTTTAGCAAAACAGATGAGAGAGGATGTTGAGGAGTTTGAGGATAACAAGGTTGATGTACGTAAGGAAGATAAAACCATTCGTAAATTTCATATACCAAACCAACAAGAAGTAACAGGAACTCTCATGCGTATAAGTTCATACACACGTATGAACAAAGGTAAAGAAGAACGAAAAGATGCTTCCATTGATATCAAAAAGAATCATCACTTAAGAATCATCGGACCAAATGGAATAGGGAAAACTACTTTATTAGAGAAAATTGCACGTGCTGAAGATCAAGGAATCACACTTCACGAAAAGGTAAAAATTGGCTACTACCGACAAGATTTTAGAGGTCTTGATATGAATAAAACAGTGTACAGTGAACTTGCATCAGTCATGCCTAGACTCGATGAACAAAAACTTAGATCAGTAGCCTCTGGCTTTCTAATAGGAAGTGAGTTGATAAACAACACTATTGGTACTCTTTCTGAAGGTCAAAAAGGTCTTGTTGCATTTGCTCAACTTGTTTTACTTGAACCTGGACTATTGGTACTTGATGAGCCAACCAATCACATTAACTTTAGACACCTACCTGTTATCGCAGACGCTCTTGATGCATATGAAGGAGGTATGATCATCATCTCCCACGATGAAGAATTTATGGAATCAGTAAGGATTGATGAGATATTTGATCTTGAAAAATAAAAAGCATGCAGAAAGCATGCTTTTTTACAATAACGATGTCTTCTTTTTCCAGACTTCTTCGTTGTATAGATTTTCAATTTTCTCGATACGATCTTTTAAATATTGATCACATCTTGTTTTTTCATTTTCAATCTCCTCCTTGTTCTTTCTGTAGAAATCAATAGCTGATTCCTCCCATTTTCTTAGTGAAATCTGATAAATAATAACAATAGCAACGATGCCAAAGATAGAAATATAAAACAACAGAGTAACTACCAGACTAACAAGTTTACCTGAGTTCAACTCATCTACTAATGAGATGAGAAAGATTCCAAAGAATAGTACTGACAGGTATATTAAGACTGATGCAGTCAATATCTTCTCTGCTTTCAAATCTTCAAAGAGTGCGGTGATTTCTTTACTTAGCTCCATAAATAATATTTTTTTAAAGTTTCTTAAATAAATTAAACCATATATAAAAGATATCCACAAGTATGTAATTCATATATCTTTTTATTCCTTTTCATGATATTCTCTAATTAGATTTTGAGACAAGAGCCGTAAAGAGTATTTTTTTGGGTATTTGAGTTGAAGGATCGTTAAACGAAATAATATAAGAAATATAATGAATGACCGACAAATGTTCCGAGGAAATTGGACATGTGCAGAATGTTCTGCAGATATTAATGAACTACCATTCCAACCAAAAAGTGGGGATGGTCTAAAATGTAACAAGTGTATGCGTTCTACTCGACCAGAACGTGTAATGATCGAAGGAAACTGGGGATGTAAAGATTGTGGAACATCAATCACACAACTTCCATTTACTCCTGAAGATGATAGCAATGTTACTTGTAGAGATTGTCATATGAAAAACAAACCTGCACGACCAGCACGACCAGAACGAAGAATGTTCAGAGGTGATTGGGAATGTAAGGACTGTGGTTCTGACATCAACGAACTACCATTTGAACCTCGTGACCCATCTTCAGTTAGCTGTCGAGATTGTCACAGTAAATAAAAAAACACCGTATGGTGTTTTTTTATTATCCCTTTAGAACTTCTGGATCAGCAAACACTGCATCTGCAAAGTTCCAAAATGCCTCATTACCAGCCTCTTGCCCTATACAGATAGAAGCACGAGCAGCAGGTTCTGCCTGAGGATGGAAATCAAGTGGTAAGTGTCGATATACCCATTTCACATTTGGGAATTCAGCAACCACCTTTTCAAGTTCTGGGTGAACTCGAGCACAGAATGGACATTCAAAATCAGAATATTCAAAGATAGTTATAGGTGCATTTGCATCACCTTTAAAGAAATCTCTTTCTGCATCAAATGGTCTTATATCAGCACCTTGTGGAACAGCATCAATTTCATCTTGTCGTAAGTCACCTGAAGTTGCTCTGGTAAGGATATCTGCAAAGGCTTCAAATGGATATGCTCCTGGTAGGGAAACAAGAGTTCCATCTTCAGTTTGAATAACATTGAAAGGTGTTCCTTGTCCACCTAATCGTCCAGCTTCTGCAACTTCTTCTTGAACACGATTAGCAACTTCTTCTGATTCAAAACAAGTATTAAAAGTATTCTTTCTAATTCCATATTCTTTTGCTTGTGCTAAGTAGAAAGCATCAGGCCCTGTTGCTTCTGGTTGCTTATGTGCTCCTGAAGCAATCAGAAATACTGATAGTACGGTTCCAATAGCACCAAGTGCCAAGGCAATATTAATTTTTTGGTTATTTGTTATCTTCATATACTTGCTATTCTATCAACATCACAGTAATCAGTACATTGTCAGTATCTAAAATACTCAGTAGAATAAATAAAAAACAAAGAATGAGTTCAAAAACACTATTCATTAATTCATGGGAGTATGAAAAAATGAAAAACTACGAAAGTATGTCATGTGGAATACAACTTCCATGTATTGAAAGTACAACTCAGATGGTTAGATATGCAACTATCCAAATGAATAGAGAGTTACAGTTAGCATTTATAAGTGAGCTTGATATATTGATTAATATATTTCATTACTGTAATAGAGCTATAGCAAAAGTGTACCCTAATACTTCTGACTACACTGTTTCTGATAAAAATAGGTTCATTAGTGATAACGCATCTTTCTTTCGAAAGGTTAGATCAGTGGGTAAGGAAGGTTACACTATTCTTTTAGGGCATGAAGTTCTGTATATTGAAAACAATATAGATACATCTATTACTTTACAGGAAAATGAGATTCTCATTATTCCGAGGATCGTACATAGTTCTTCTCCTAAATTTATTATTTCACGATAAAGCCTGAATATCTTTAGGCTTTTTCTTATGACATATCATGATATTCTATACATATGCTTAACTATCTTTATTCACTAATGAAACAGAAGAAATTCTCTTTGATTTTAATTTTTCTAATATCAGCAGTAGTATTATTACTCGTTCCTCAATGGCAGGTGATTGTACGAACACTTTCACTTTTTGATTTTTTCTCAACTGAAATGCTTTCATCCTTATGGTATTTTTTAAAGACTGCATTTCTTTCCATGAATGCTCTTGCACAAATTATTTTTATAGGAACAAGTATATTGTTAAGTCTAAATATTATTCTCCTTATTAAATATATTCAGGTGTATCGTAAATTGTTAAATGTTCAATCTACTGGACTAAGTGCTTTCGGTCTCATTGCAGCAGTATTCACCACAGGATGTCTGTCATGTAGCGTTATATTCATTGCTCCTTTGATAAGTATTTTTGGAGTTTCAACAGGCCTTTTTATATCAAATAACTCACAAATCATTGCATTTCTTGCTTTGATAAGTATTGGATTTTCTTGTTTTCTCTTACTAAAGAAAATAACTGATCCTCAAGTTTGTAATACCAACTATGTCTAATCTTAATGAATTACAAAAAGAAATCGAAAACTATGAAGCTATGATGCTTCATAGTGATTTTTGGGATAACAAGGAAGAGGCTCAGCGTATTATAAAAAGAATAAGTGAACTTAAAAATGAAATCGAAGGGGATAAGAAATACGATAAAGGTAACGCTATCATTAACATCTATGCAGGTGCAGGAGGGGATGATGCTGAAGATTTTGTTCGAATACTATTTGAAATGTATCAATCTTTCATTACCAAGAAAAATTTAATTCTTAATATTCTTGATAGTTCACCAAACACGATTAATGGATTTAGAAGTATATCTTTTGAAATACTTGGGAAAAACTCATATGCACTCCTTAAAGATGAGTCAGGGGTACATCGATTGGTAAGAAAGTCACCTTTTAACAACAAAGGAAAGCGTCAAACATCGTTTGCTCTTGTTGAGGTACTACCTGAAGTAAGTCCTACTGATTTCAATTTAGAAGAATCATCCCTTGAAGTCTCTTTTGCACGTTCAGGAGGAGCTGGAGGGCAAAATGTAAATAAGCGAGAAACTGCTGTAAGAATGGTACATCCACAAACAGGTATCTCTGTATTTATTTCAGAGGGTAGGACACAAGAGTCAAATAGAAGACGTGCACTTGATATTATGCGAGCAAAGCTGTTTTCAAAACACCTTGAAGATGAAGAAAAGAAGAGTAAAGGTCTAAGTATCGGAGACAAAGTAAGCATTGAGTGGGGTCAACAAATGAGATCTTACGTATTTGATCCCTATCAAATGGTAAAAGATCACAAGAAAGATGTAGAAACGAACAAGGTAGATGCTGTATTACAAGGGGATTTAGAAATATTTGTAAGCTAATTTTAATTTGTGATAAAATAACAAACATATGATTGACTTTAAAAATTTATCGAAGACGTATCGTTCTGAAAAGGCATCGCTTCACGATATCAACTTATCAATAAAGGAAGGGGAATTTGTTACCTTAGTTGGGCACTCAGGTGCTGGAAAAACTACTCTAACAAAACTACTTCTTGGTGAAGAAACACCTTCATCAGGAAGTATATTCTTTGATGGTATTGATATATTTTCTCTAAAACAAAGAGATATTCCGAGATATCGTCAAAGAATTGGTGTTGTGTTTCAAGATTACAAACTTTTGAAAAATAAAACCGTATTTGAAAACATAGCTTTTGCAATGGAAATGATAGGGAAAGATGATGAATCTATCGCAAAAGATGTTCCAAATGCTCTTGAGCTAGTAGGCTTAGCTGACAAAGAAGATTCATTTCCTGATGAACTATCAGGTGGTGAACAACAAAGACTTGCTATTGCACGAGCAATTATTAATCAACCTGATTTATTAATCGCTGACGAACCAACTGACTCACTTGATGTTGAAAATGTAAAAGCAGTAGTTCAAATACTAAAAAAGATTAATGAATTAGGAACAACTGTTATCTTAGCTACTCACAACCCAGATGTGGTTAAGCAGCTTGATGATCGTATTGTCATTTTAGAACATGGTCGTATCCTTAAAGATACCCTTAAAAACAAAAAATAATATGTCTATAACTATTGATATAAAAAGAATATTGCATGAAGGATGGGTTTCATTTAAACGAAATAACATTGTTTCATTTGCATCGGTTGTTGTGATGACCATGTCTATGCTTGTGTTAAGTGGAGTACTTTTCCTTAATGCAATTCTTGGATTTTCACTAAATCAACTCGAAGAACGAGTAGATGTGAATATTTATTTCTATCCTGATACACCAGAAGAAGAAATAATAACTCTTGCAGGTTCTATTGAAGAACTTCCTGAAGTACGTGATGTAACTTATATTTCAAGAGATGAAGCTTTTGAAAACTTCCAATTACGTCATGCAAGTGACCCTCTTATCCAGCGATCACTTGATGAGCTAGGTGGAAATCCTTTAGGGGCATCATTGAATGTTCGTGCCTTTGACTCAACAACCTATGAATCTATTGTAAAAAGTATTGAATCACAGCCAGTTGTTGCAAATGCGAATTTCGTAGAAAGAATTAACTATTACGATAACAAAGGACTTATCGAACGTCTCAATGAATTCAGTTCAATTGCTCAAACTGTTGCTTATGCTATTACCATGTTTGTTGCAGGAATTGCTGTGTTGGTAATTATCAGCACCATTAGAATTGCTATTTTCTCATCAAGAAATGATATCGTGGTTAAAAGATTAGTTGGTGCTGAACATAGATACATTAGAGGACCTTTTCTTGTGCAAGGTGCAATATATGGGATCATTGGTTCAATCCTAACCTTACTTGCCTTGTTTCCAATCACCTCATGGATTGGAAAATACACAGAAAGTTTCTTTGGTGGAATGGATATTTCTTCATATTTTATGACAAATATTTTCCAAATATTCTTTATCCTTCTTGCTGTTGCTGTTCTTTTAGGAATGCTTGCAAGTGCATTGTCGATAAAAAAATATTTAAAGGTGTAATATATAAAAAACAATACTATGAAGTATTGTTTTTTATATGATTGAGAAATTAAGAATTTGAAATATAATGAATGAGTTGAAAGCTCATATGATTCTTGAGATTGCATCAACTTAAAGTTATAATAATAAAAAACAAAGTTATGGAACAAGCACCAAAAAAACAAGAAGAGAGTAACAATCCTTTTGGTTTAACAAAAGAGGAATTGGATGATTTGTATAACGATGACCCAAAAGATTTTATGAAAGGACAGCATTAATTTATATTGCCGTCCTTTTTGTTTAGCTATGTGTAGGTTATAATACCCACATATGAGATCAAAAGGATTTACCTTAATTGAATTACTCGTAGTTGTTGCAATCATTGGAATATTGGCAACCGTGGTATTAGCATCATTAGGAAGTGCACGAGAGAAAGCTCGTGATGCGAAACGACATGCTGATATTAGAACGATAAAAAATCAACTTGAACTCTACTATCTCGACAACGGAAGATATCCTACTTTTGGATGGAGAAGCAGTAGTAGTCAAGCGGAATGGACATCGTTTAGCAATGCTCTTGGCATTTCTGCACCTGTTGATCCGGTTAATACGGGAGCACCTGCAAATGGAGGAGCTTCAACTGGATTTACCTATTCATACTATGGTGCAGGATTCGGGTGTGACGGACAATGGTATATGTTGGTATACAAGCTTGAAAGTGATCCTAACCCTGTAAGTCCAGGAGTAAAGAGATGTGATGCTCCGACCTCACCATTTAATTATACTGGAGGTTCAAGAATCACTACTGGAGTGAATAATATTCTCGATTAATGGTTAGAAGAAAAAGTCTGGTAATAACCAGACTTTTTTTGTGGACCCGACAGGACTCGAACCTGCCACCTCCTCAGTGCAAGTGAGGCGCTCTAGCCAGATGAGCTACGGGCCCAGATCGTTAGTTTAAAGAATTAATTAATTAAACTAACTGATTCTCTAAAGAACAACTGCGAGCATTATAAACAACTCAATAAAATATGCAAGATTGTCTTTTATTTTTCTAAATAATAAGTACACTCATAACTATGAAAGATCAAACATTCTATATCTACGGAAGAAAACCAATTGAAGAGCAGTTATTGCATAATCATGAAAATATACTTCGTATCTTTATTTCGGATAAGGTACATGCAAACGAGGAAGACATTAATCAGATAAAAGCATTTTCTAAACAAAAGAGAATTCCTTTTAACACAGTTTCTTTGAAAAAAATTGCAAGCCATGTAGGTGATGTAAATGATCAAGGTATTATTGCACTACTTAAGAAACCAAATTATAAAGATCTTCAAGAATGGTTAGATGCTCTTGAGATCGGAAAGAATCAAGCAGTACTTGTTCTTGATCATATTGAAGATACTCATAACTTTGGCGCTATTCTAAGAACAGCATCAGCTGTAGGAGTAACAGGGGTAATTGTAGCCAAAGATAGACAAGCTCCATTGAATGCAACAGTATTTAAAACATCAGCAGGAGCAGCAACAAAAATTCCAGTAATTCAAGTATCAAATATAAATCAAAGTATTAAACGTTTACAAGAAAACAAGTTTTGGGTTGCAGCTGTTGATATGCCTGAATCTAAAAAAGATATTATCTGGGAACATAGTTTCAATACACCTATGGCCTTTGTAGTAGGTTCTGAAGGAAAGGGTGTTTCTGAAAGAACTAAAGAAATATGTGATTTTACCGTTGGCTTACCACTTTCAAATGATGTTGAATCACTAAACGTATCAGTTGCTACAGCAGCAGTACTTTTTGAATGGAAACGACAGAATCAATAATATAGATATGATATACTATTGATATGATAGAACAGGCACAAAATATTTTAAACATATCAATTATTTGGCTACAAGAGGATGGAATCCATGTCTTTAGCATTCTTCTTATTACTTGGCTTATCTCAAAAGTACTTCATGTATTGGTGAGTAAAGCGGTACGTAGATTGGTACCTGGTGATAGTTTTCATTTACCATCGGAAGAAGAAAAGAGGGAAAATACTCTTATCTCAATCATTCAAGGATTCTTAAGTATATTTATTTGGGTAGCAGCGTTTGTATACATCCTATATAAGTTTGGAGTACCTATTGCACCTCTAGTTACAGGAGCTGGTATTGTGGGAGTCGCTCTTGGATTTGGTTCACAGTCTTTAGTACGTGATATTATCGCTGGTATATTTATCATCGCGGAAAACCAATTCAGAATAGGAGATGTGGTTGATTTGGGTGGATACACAGGAACAGTAGAAGGAATGACTCTTCGTGTTACAAGATTACGTCAACTAGACGGAACGATTCACTTCGTACCTAATGGAGAAATTAAAATCGCATCGAATAAGTCAAAAGATTATTCAATGGTAGATCTTAAGGTTCACGTAGGATATAACACCGAAATTGATTTTCTTGAACAGGTAATCAATGACGTTGGTTTGACACTAAGTTTAGATGAAAACTTCAAAGATCATATTATTGAGCCCCCACAATTTCTACGAATTGATGACTTATCTGATTACTCAGTTACTGTTCGTATACTTGGAAAAGTATATCCAAAGCATCAGTTTCTTGTTGCCGGAGAATTAAGAAAACGCTTAAAGCAAGCTTTTGAAAAAAACAACATTGATATTCCATATCCAACTCGAATCGTTCATAATATTACTGATGAAGTACCTAAGAAAGTTCTTAAAAGAAAAGTAACGAAGAAAAAATAATGATTAACCAAGAAAAAAAAGTAGCATTATCTGGAGTACAGCCTACAGGTAGGCCTCATATTGGAAATTACTTTGGAGCAATGAAGCAATTTGTTGATTTACAAAATAAATATCAATTATATATCTTCATTGCTGATTATCATGCACTAACAACAGTACATGATGCATCAGTATTACAGCATCAAATTAATAACCTGATTCTTGACTATCTTGCAATTGGTCTTGATCCTGAGAAGGTAGTTATCTATCGACAGGTTGATGTACCTGAACTCACTGAACTTGCATGGATTTTTTCAACCTTAGTAACCATTCCTTGGTTGGAGAGAGCGCATGCGTATAAGGATAAGACAGCAAAAGGTCTTGAAGCAAATGTAGGACTTTTTACCTATCCAATCCTTATGGCTGCTGATATTCTTCTTCCTAATGCTGATATTGTTCCTGTTGGAAAAGATCAGATTCAGCATGTTGAAATGGCACGAGAAATAGCAAGAAAATTCAATAGTGAATTTGGTGATTTATTCAAAGAACCACAAGAACTTGTAAAGGAAGGGGTTGAGACTGTTGTAGGTACTGATGGACAAAAGATGTCTAAATCATATAAGAATACTATTCCTCTATTTGGAACTGATGCTGAGATAAAGAAAGCAATTATGGGAATTGTAACTGATAGTAAAAACCCAGAAGACATCAAAGATCCAGAATCATGTAATGTTTTTGCACTCCATAAACTTATCACACCTGAACCACAGCTATCTGAAATACGAGAAAAATATGAGAAGGGTGGTTTAGGATACGGTGACTCTAAGAAAATGCTTCTTGATAACTACATTGCATATATTTCTGATATGCGAGAGAAAAGAGAATACTATGAAAAAAATCCTGGTATTGTTAGACAAATTCTAGATGAAGGAGCAAGTGTAATGAAAAAAGTTGCAAAGGAACGTATGAAAGACGTTAGATTAAAAGTAGGGTTAACTATCAGTTAATATGAAATCAAACTGGATTAAACACGTTGTTCCGATTCTTGCATTTACTGCAGGTATCATCATTAGCTCAATTGGAGGTATTATGACCTTAAGTTCAGCTCTTGAACTAAGTTTTTTCAAACAAGATAGATATAGTTATATATCTGAAGAAGAATGTAAATTTCAAAAAGAAGTTGAACTTCCTGTACAAGAAATTGAAAAATGTATGGAAGAAAGAAGAGAACAAGAAACTGAAAGATTTAAGGAGGATAAGAAGAGAGATATTGTTGATGGAATCTCATTTCTTGTAGTTGGTGGAATACTGCTTTTGTCTTTTAGAAAAAGGGCATTAGGATAAAGATCTGGTTTCTCAGGTCTTTTTTTATGGTAGGATATTCATACCAGTGAAGCACTGACAATGCTGAGGTACATTCAACAATACGAGCGCTTATTCACTAAGAATCAGGGTGGCACCGCGGTAATATATCGTCCCTGAGTTAACCGATTTTACATATATGAAAAGAACATTAATACGTGACCTAAGTAGTCACAAAAATGAAGAAGTGCAGATTAATGCATGGGTAGCTGTACGAAGAGATCAAGGGAAAATGGCTTTTTTTGATTTCAGAGATGTAACAGGAACTGTTCAAGGGGTAGTTTTTGGAAAACCAGAAGTACTTGAAATTGCAAAAACACTTAGACCTGAGTGGGTTGTTTCAATACAAGGTATGATCAATCCACGTCCTGAGAATATGATAAAGCAAGATGTACTTAATGGTGATATTGAAATTGAAATAACTAATATTGAAATTCTAAATAAGGCAGAAACACCAGCCTTTGAAATTACAGAATCAACCCAAGATATCAATGAAGAAGTAAGGTTGAAGAATAGGTATTTGGATTTACGTACATCACGAATGAACAAGAATTTAACGATGCGTCACAAAGTTGCAAAACTTTGTAGAGATCACTTAGATTCACTTGGTTTTCTAGAGATTGAAACACCTATACTTACTAAATCAACACCTGAGGGTGCTCGTGATTACGTAGTTCCATCTCGACTATCACCTCATCAATTCTATGCACTCCCACAATCTCCTCAGCAGTATAAGCAATTACTTATGTCATCTGGAGTAGAGAGATATTTCCAATTTGCTCGATGTATGAGAGATGAAGATTTACGTGGCGATAGACAGCCTGAGTTCACGCAACTGGATATGGAAATTTCTTTTGCAAGCCAAGAAGATATTATGAATATCAATGAACAGTTGCTCATCCACATTGTGGAGAAACTCTATCCAGAAAAAAGAATTCAACAGATTCCTTTTCCTAGAATTAGTTACAAAGAAGCAATGGATACCTATGGAAACGACCGGCCTGATATCAGAGAAGACACCACTGATGAAAATCTTTTAGCATTTTGTTGGGTTGTAGATTTTCCTTTCTTTGAAAAAACGGCTACCTCAGATGATCCACAAGCGCAAGGAGAATGGACATTTACCCACAACCCATTTTCATTAGCTGTACCAGAACATGTTGAAAATCTAAGAGCGAAGAAAAATATTGCAGATATTATCGCGGCACAATATGACATTGTTCTTAATGGATTTGAGATTGGAGGTGGTTCAATTCGAGCTCATAACCCTGAAATTTTAAGGTCAATTCTTGAAATTCTTGGTCATGAAACTAAAAACATTGAAGAAAATTTTGGTCATATGCTTCAAGCACTTGGATCAGGAACCCCTCCACACGGCGGAATTGCATGGGGATTTGACAGATTAATGATGATTCTGCAAAACGAAAAGACTATCCGTGAAGTTATTGCATTCCCAAAAAATGGGGAAGGAAGAGATCCTATGATGGAAGCTCCTTCATCAATATCAGCACAGCAACTCAATGAACTACATATCTCATTGAGTAAGATTCAAAGCTCATAGAGCTTTTTTTCTTGCCCTATATCATATACAATCATTTCATTGTAGGGTAACAAGAGATTCTGTATATGGATAAGCTAATTGAAATTTCAATAAAAAAATATTTCGAGTTGAGAAAATTTAGAGTAAAAGGGTGGCTACACAGTCAGGTGGATACTCAAGAATTTATCATTCAAGAACTAATATCTGAGGCTCTTTCTACTCAATTTGGAAAGGAACATGCATTTGTAAATATTGATTCAATTGCAACATACCAGAAACTGGTACCTGTTAGGAATCACACTGAGCTTCTTCCGTACATTGAAGATATGATGCAAGGTAAGAAGGATATCCTTTGGCCTGGAACCGTTACTATGTTTTCAAAATCTTCAGGAACTACAAGTTCAGTAAGTAAATACATACCGGTAAGTAGGGAATCATTACATGAGAATAACTATAAGGCGGGAAGAGACTTATATGCAATCATTAGCACCATCTATCCAGAGTTAACCATCTTTAGTGATGAAGGGTCAGTTCTTGGAATTACAGGGAGCTTTGAGGAACGAGAAGATGGTATGAAGGTAGGTGATGTTTCAGCAATCATTGCCTCTGAACTTCCATCTATGTTTCAAGAAAGAAGAAAACCTTCTCTTGAAGTTGCGCTTATGAAAAACTGGGATGAAAAAATCCAAGCAATAATAGATGAGTGTGTTTCTTTAAATATTACACATCTTTCTGGTGTTCCCACCTGGTTTATCCCTCTTTTCAATGAGCTTCAGAAACAACATCCATATCAAACCCTACGAGATATATGGCCTAATTTACAGCTATTTATTCATGGTGCTGTTTCTTTTAAACCATATGAGGAACGTTTTCATAAGTTACTACCTTTTGACGATATGAAGTACATCGAAGTATATAACGCATCTGAAGGTTTTTTTGCGATACAAGATACTGAAACAAAGAAAGGAGAGATGCTCCTTCTTACCGATCATGGTGTTTTTTATGAATTCATCAATTTCCATGAATATCAAAAGGGAACAAGAGATGCTATATGGCTTAACTCTGTTGAAATAGGTGTTCCGTATGCACTCATTATATCTACAAATGCAGGTCTATGGCGGTATGATCTTGGGGATGTCATTGAATTTACCTCATTAAAACCATATAGAATACGTATTGTTGGACGTACAAAGACTTGTTTGAATCTTTGTGGGGAAGAACTTATGGAAGGGAATACTGACATGGCTCTTCAAGAACTTTCTAAATCTTTTGGTGTTAATATTGAAGACTATACGGTAACAGCACTAGAATCTGGAAACAGTACTATTGGACATCATCAGTGGATTATAGAAACGGAAGAGATATTGAATATCGATGAATTTAGAACTGCCCTTGATATAAAATTAAGATCATTGAACTCGGACTATGATGCAAAAAGAACTGGAAACCTTGCTTTAGGATTACTTGAACTTCAAGTAGTTCCCAAAGGTACTTTCATGAAATGGCTTGCTTCAAAAGGGAAATTAGGTGGGCAGCACAAGGTACCAAAACTATTAGCTGATAGGAAAATATATGACGAGATATTAAAAAGCAGTATGTAATATACTGCTTTTTAATATTCTAGTTACAGACAACTTTTGCATGCTACAATACAGCTATGAGTTTTGAGTTAACTATTCCTGAATTTACTGGACCTATTGAGGCTCTCCTTAATCTTATAGAAAAAAGAAAGCTTCCCATTAATGATGTATCCCTTGCTGAGATTACAGAAGAGTATTTAAACTATATATCTAGTCTTGATTCACATATTCCCATTTCACAAAGAATTCACTTTGTATACATTGCATCTACACTTACCCTTATTAAATCAAAATCTCTTCTTCCTTCACTTGAACTAACAGAATCAGAAGAAAGTGACGTTGAACAACTTAAACATCGTCTTGTGTTATATCAGCAATACCAGGAATTAGGTTTAGTTCTTGGAACTAAATTTAAAATGATACCTTCTTTCTTTTATCCTAAGCCAAAGAAAAAAGCTATTGTCTTTTCACCTCATGTTGATATTACACCAATAAATATGACGGAATTACTTAAGAATCTATATTCAGAAATTCCAGAAAAACCTAAAACAAAGCAAGAGGGATATGTAAAAATTGCTGTTCACATAGAAGAGCTTATGGATTCACTTATCGAAAGAGTTAAGGCTCAAGCAAGTATAAACTTTCAAACTTTCTTAAAACAAAAACAATTAGGGTATACTCAACCAAAGGAACAAAAGGTGGTTGCTGTGGTTGGATTCCTTGCTCTTCTTGAGGTAGTGCGTAACCACGGCCTTGCGGTATCACAAGAACATCTTTTTTCAGATATTAATATATATCAATAGCATTTATGAACACGTATCAACAAACAATTGAATCACTGCTTTTCTATGAAAATCAACCGGTAAGTTTTGCATGGCTTTCACGTCATCTTGGTATTAGTATTGTAAATACAAAAGAAGAAGTTGAAGGATTAATGAAATACTATGAGAACAGAGGAATTGAAATTCTTGTACACGACGACATGGTTTCCTTGGTAACTCATCGTTCTCAACAAAAAAAACTTCTTGAGTTAGAAGAACAAGAACAAGTGAAAGAGCTTTCTAAGCAAGCTCTTGAAACTTTAGCTATTATTGTATACAAGCAGGGAATAACCAAGGCAGAAATTGATTTTATACGAGGAGTAAACTCTGTATATATTCTTAGAAATCTCACCATAAGAGGTCTTATTGAAAAGAAACAGAACGCTGATGACAAGCGATCACCAAAGTACAGACCAACCTTAGATCTTCTTTCGTATTTAGGGATTGCACAAGTATCTGAACTACCTGAATATGAAATGCATACAAAAAAATTAGAAGCCTTGCAAGAAGATTTTTTACAAGAACAGCTCACTCTTAGTGAAGAGTAATATACATTATGGAAACACAACTTATTATCATACGGATTCTCATCCCTACAGTTAGTGCCTTCATTATTGGGATTACTACAACACCTCTATTCACACATATTTTTTATAAGTATAAGTTATGGAAAAGAAGTTCTCGAATAGATACACAAGTAAATCCTGACATGCTCAAGCAAGCAGGGGAAGTCATGGAAAAAATACATAACAAGGAAGAAACTAAAGTTCCACGTATTGGAGGAGTAATTGTATGGACTTCAGTAAGTCTTGTTGCATTAATTGGATATCTTCTTTATCTATTCATTCCAGAAGCACTTGA
Source organism: uncultured Candidatus Saccharibacteria bacterium (assembly GCA_964592365.1). Lineage (GTDB taxonomy): Bacteria > Patescibacteriota > Minisyncoccia > Phycocordibacterales > UBA1006 > UBA1006. Next base: position 59,055 of record CAZQDL010000003.1, read on the forward strand.
TTTAAACTTTATTACAAGAAATCAAACACTTATTGCATTTGCTTCCTTGATAGTTGGTGCTGTTATTGGTCTCATTGATGATCTTTTACAAATTTTTGGTAATAAAAAGCAACTTGCCATTGGTATACCTAGAAAGATTAGAATTGCTTTAGTTGCAAGCTTAGGAATTCTTCAAGGTATGTGGTTTTTTGAAAAACTTGGTTATTCATATATCACTATACCTTTTGATCTTGGTATTCTTGAACTGGGAGTATTCTTTGTACCTTTATTTATGATTACTACTCTTGGACTGTTTTCAAGTTCTATTATTGATGGATTGGATGGTTTAGCAGCTGGTGTATTAGGTACTATTTTTACCACCTATGGATTTATTGGTGTTATTCAATATCAATACAGTATTGCAATCTTTTGTTTTGTTGTTGCAGGAGCGCTTCTTGCATTTTTATGGTTTAACATACCTCCGGCTCGATTTTATTTAGGAGAAACAGGAATACTCTCACTTACACTTCCTCTTGCAGTAATTATATTCCTAACCAATACCCTAGTTGAATTTATTATTATTGGTCTGCCACTAATCATTACTTCACTTTCTTCAATTATTCAGATAGTTGCTCGAAGGTATTTTAACAAAAGGGTATTTAAACTAGCACCTCTTCACCACCACTTTGAAGCAATTGGATGGGGTCGACCTAAGATTACTATGAGGTATTGGGTGTTTTCAATCATCTGTTCTGCAATTGGAATTATTGTTGTTATCATTGGATAAATTATGAAAAAACTTAGAAAAAAAAAGGTTGATATAAAACTTCTAACCATTATATTTCTGTTACTTGCAATTGGTCTTATCACCTATATTTCAACGTCACTCTCAATCTTTACCGAGGACAAGGATCAATTTTGGTCCTTGATCATTAGGCATGTTGGTTTAGGAGTTATTGGTGGAGGTATTGCGATGTATGTAACCAGTCACATTGACTATAGTCACTGGAAAAAATATTCACTTCATGTATTCATCCTATCAGTTCTTGCAACTGCTTTAGTATTTATTCCAGGGCTTGGATTCTCTCATGGTGGAGCAACACGTTGGTTGAGTTTAGGATTCATTACACTGCAACCTGCAGAGTTTTTGAAGTTAGGAACGATTCTTTTCTTTAGTGCATGGCTAGCAAAACACAAAGACCGTATATCAACATTTAAGTTTGGTTTACTACCATTTCTTGGAATAGTTGGTATTGCTTTTGCTACCCTTATTCCACAACCAGACACAGGAACAATGGCACTTATTGGTCTTGTTTGTTTTCTTTTATATTTCATGCGAGGAGCTTCATGGAAGCATATTGGAGTTGTTATTTTTTGTTTTTTTGTTTTTGCAGGTGCATATGCAGCGGTAAATCCACACGTTATTGATAGAATTGAAACCTTTGCTAATCCTTCAAGAGATCCATATGGAGCATCATACCAAGTACAGCAATCTAAAATTGCTATTGGTTCAGGGAAGCTGTATGGAAGAGGTTTAGGACAGAGTGTACATAAATTTGGACCATATCTTCCTGAATCAAATTCTGACTCTATCTTTGCAGTATTTGCAGAAGAATTTGGTTTTTTGGGAACTTCTTTACTAGTAGTACTTTACTCGATATTTACTTTCTTTGGGGTAAGAATTGCACGCCTTGCACCAACAAGTTTTGGACAAAATATTACCATTGGAATTATATTCTTAATTACCATTCAAGTATTTTTCAATATTGCTGCTATTTCAGGTTTAGTACCGTTATCTGGTTTACCCCTTATCTTTATGAGTCATGGCGGTTCAGCATTATTTATCAGCCTTGCTCAACTTGGTATTGTTCTTAACGTCTCTCGGTATATTAAAACTCCACGTAAGGTGGTGAAATAGTGTATACTATACGAGTATGAAAGTTGTATTTACTGGAGGAGGAACTGGAGGTCATTTCTATCCTATTATCGCAGTTGCTGAACAATTAAACGACATAATTGATAAGGAAAACATTGCTGATGTTGAGCTTTATTATTTTGCCGACAAACCTTTTGACCCTGAACTTTTGAAAGAAAATAGTTTGAAGTTCGTGAAAATACGAGCAGGGAAGTTACGCACATATTTTTCAATGGAAAATATTGCCGATGCAATATCAACAGGTATTGGAATTATTGAAGCATTCTTTGCCTTATTCTCAATCTTTCCTGATGTTATCTTTTCAAAAGGTGGCTATGTTGCTTTTCCAACGATGGTTGCAGCAAAGATATTAAAAATTCCTGTAATTATTCATGAATCTGATTCAGTGCCAGGAAGAGTTAATATTTGGTCGTCCAAGTTTGCAAAAAGAATTGCTATCTCATACAAGCAAGATGTTGATTATTTTGATGCAAAGAAGGTAGTGCATACAGGGCAACCTATTCGAGCTGATTTTGAGAGCAAAATTACTGAAGGAGCTCATTCTTTTCTTGAGCTGTCTCCTGATATTCCAACCATTTGGATTCTAGGAGGTTCACAAGGTTCACAAACGATTAACAGTGTTGTAAGTAGCACCTTAAAACAGCTACTACCTAAGTATCAAATCATTCATCAAACGGGTGAAAATAATTACGATACTATCAAACTGTTAACTGAAGCTACTTTAGAGGATGAATTGTACAAGAATAGGTATAAGATATATCCTCACTTAAATTATCTTTCAATGAAAATGGCCGCTGGAGTTTCTGATATTGTTATCTCACGAGCAGGATCAACTATCTTTGAAATTGCCAACTGGAGAATCCCTTCGATTATCATTCCATTAGGTTCAGCACATAAAAATCATCAGTTGAAAAATGCATACAATTACTCAAGAGAGGGTGCTTGTACGGTTATCGAAGAAAATAATCTTTCTGATGATCAATTGATATTCGAAATTAATAGAATATATGACAATCAAGAGGTAAAGGAAAAAATGATTGCTGGAGCTATTGCTTTTGATATCCCTGATGCTGCAAAAAAAATTGCAGAAGAGATTGCGAGCATTGGACTTACCCACGAAGAAGAGTACTAAAAGATTGCTATGGTATGCAGTCTTTTTTTTTGCTACACTTTTCGCATGAATAACTCAATGATAACAACAAGGATGGCTCCTTCACCAACAGGTAATTTTCACATTGGTGGAGTAAGAACAGCTCTCTTCAATTACTTTTATGCAAAACAGCATGGAGGTACTTTTATTATTAGAAGTGAAGACACTGACAAGGAGCGTTCTAAACCAGAATATGAGCAAAATATGCTTGATGTTCTTAAGTGGTTAGAGATTGATTTTGATGCCTTCTATCGCCAATCTGAACGTACCGAAATATATCAAGATCACATTAAAATACTTATTGATTCTGGAAATGCATATGAAGCGGAAGAATCTAATGAAAATCCTGAATTAAAGGTGATTAGATTTAAAAACCCAAATACCATCATCACCTTCAACGATATAATTTTAGGAGATATTAGTTTTGATACTACTGAACTTGGTGATTTTGTTATTGCACGAAATATCACTACTCCTATTTATCACCTAACTGTTGTTGTTGATGATGCTTTGATGAACGTAAGTCATGTTATTAGAGGTCAGGAACATATTAACAACACAGCTAGACAGATATTGATTCTTGAGGCTATGGGATTCACAAGACCAAACTATGCACATATTCCACTTATCATGTCACCTCGTGGAGGAAAACTATCTAAACGTGATCCTGAAGTTATTCCTACCTTAGAGTACAAGGATCAAGGAATTCTGAAAGATGCATTCATTAATTTTCTTTCATATATCGGATGGAATCCAGGTGATGATGTAGAAATTATGAAACCAGAAGAAATCCTCAAAGCATTTAGTTTGGATAAGGTACAAAAAAGTGGAGGGGTATTCAATATTGAAAAACTATATTGGATGAACAAACAATACTTGAATATGCTTTCTGATGAAGAGTTTGTTAACTATCTTGAACCGGTTAAGGAAGATATAGAACAACTTAAGGGATATAATACAGAAATATTTTCAAGAGTTACCCCTGTGATAAGAGAGCGTATTGAAGCATATAAAGATATTCACGAAATGATTAAACAAGGTGACCTTGAATACTATTTCAATACTCCACTCATTCAAAATGAATCGCTCGTATGGAAACAAGAGAGTCTTGAAGATGCAATGAGACATCTCAAAAAGGTTCACCATGATTTAGATTCTTTTGAGGGTACCTGGGACAAAGAAACACTCAAAGAGCTATTGTTCCCATATGCTGAAGAACAGGGAAAGGGGAGCGTTTTATGGCCTCTGAGATACACACTGTGTGGGAAAGAGAAGTCACCTGATCCATTTACTCTTCTTGAAATACTAGGAAAGGAAGAATCATTGCAAAGAATACTTAAGGTAATACAGAAGTAGTAGTCAATTTGATATAACAGTACACACAGTGATACAATAGCGAAGATGAAACATCTTCGCTATTTTGTAATATTATCTTTCCTTTTGGTAACCCCAGTATTTGCTCAGCAAACTGAAATTTCTCAAATCGAACAACGAATTGAAGAACGAAATCAAGAAAAAAAGAAACTTGAGGCGCAGGCACTTGAACTCAGAAGACAGCTTGAAAATGTTGGAAATGAAAAAAGTTTAGTATCCAAGGAACTTTCTCAAATTGCAGCAGAAAGAAAATCACTTGAAAATGAAATAGCTCAGACACAGAATGAGATTGAAAAGATAAAGCTTGAAGCAAAGAGATCTGAATCATTGATTCGTACTTACTCACAAAAAATTAGTAATAATACGTCAACATTAGGAGCATTGATTCGTTCTTTTGCATCTTCTAATTTGCAATCAGATTTTGAACTTTTTCTTTCATCACAAAAGCTGTCTGACATCCTAATGAAAAGAGATGCATATATTCGTCTACAACGACCAATCATTGAGACAACATCTGAACTTGAGTTCAATAGAGTTCTTGCATATGAGTCAACACAGCAACTACGTTCACAAGAGGAAAATTTAGCAGTTGAGCAGAATATTTTAGGTGATCAAAAAGAGATTGTTGTGGTAAAGGAAATAGAGAAAGATCAAATACTTAATCAGGTTAAAAACAAAGAACAGGGAGTTCAAACAACACTACAAAAGACACTTCAAATGATCAGTCAACTTGATCAAGAAGTTAGAAATTTTGAATCAACTATTTCTTTTTTACTTGATTCATCAAAACTTCCAAAGAAAGGTTCTTCTGTTCTACGATGGCCTCTTGATTATGTACTCATCACTCAGCGTTTTGGAAAAACAGTTTCTTCAGAACGTTTGTATGTTTCAGGATCACACAGCGGTATGGACTTCAGAGCATCTGTTGGTACTCCTGTGTATGCAACTGCAGCTGGAATAGTACGAGGAGTTGGAGACACTGATCTTACTTGTCCTAAGGCATCTTTTGGAAAATGGGTATTCATCGAACACAAAGGTATTGGACTTTCAAGTACGTCAGGCCATCTTTCGAAGATTGTAGCGGTTGAAGGTCAAAAGGTTAAAGCTGGTGATGTTATCGGATACACTGGAAATACTGGTCGAAGTACAGCACCACATCTTCACCTAACAATTTATGCAACATCAGGTGTTAACGGGGAAGAAGGGGTTCGTATTACAGACAGACCAAGTGCTGCTTGTTCTGGTAAAAGTTACCGTATGCCACTTGCACCTACCGCAGCATACCTTGATCCAATTGACTACCTACCACCTGCAACAGCATCAATGTTCAAACATCCATCACTTGCAAGCTAGTGTATTTCAAGTGATACTATACATATGAAATATATCCGAAAACAAGCTGGATTTATCAAGTGGATTATTATTGGTTTTGTTGTTTTAGTACTCGTGTCATATTTTTACGATTTTAGTGTGAAAGAGGCAGTTGAAGACGAAACAACACAGGAAAACATTGAATACATCACATCAAACGCAGAAAGTTTTTGGGATAAAAATCTTAATGATGCAGCCATCTATCTTTGGAATGATGTATTTGTTGATCTTATCTGGGGAAGTTTCATTGCAAATATGGAACGAATCAAAGATGGACAACCTACTGACTTTGAAAACAATGCTCCAGGTGTTTCATCAACAGGGAACATAACAAACCCACCTATTGGAAAAACAGAAGTATAACTTCTGTTTTTTCTTTTCAGGTTGATAAAAAGAAAGTAGTATAGGTAAAAACAATAATCTTTTTAAAACTACATAATATGATACAAAAACCTAAGTTTCAAAGAAGAAACATGAAAGAAAAGGTTTTTTGGGAATCTATAGACATGATTGTTAATAGGTATTTCAAAAAACGAAAGAAAGTAGGAGGCGTATGGATTAAAATCAAAGCCTTCATTTTATTATTATTTATATCAACTCTTTATTTATCAATTGTCAATTACGGAGAGGCAATGGGATTCAGTGTTATTTTCCTTTATTTTTTTCTTGGAATATTTCTTACTTCCTACAGCATGAACGTTATGCACGAGGGAAGTCATAGAACCTTTTCAAGTAACAAGTGGTTGAATAAACTAGCTGCTTCATCAAATATATTTATCGTAGGAGGTAATCCAAAAAATTGGGATGTTGAACATAACATGTTACATCACCCCTTCACCAATATTGTTGGTGTAGACGATGATATATCGTCTGGAAATGCGGTACTTAGATTCACTAAGTACATTGAGATGAAGTTTTTGCATCGATTCCAAAAGTATCCGGTATATATTTTTATGATATATAGTTTGCTTACACTAAATTGGTTTTTCGCAACTGATATTGTGCAAACAAAAAGATATCTGGCGTATCAGAAAACTGGTTTAATTAGAGGATATTATACAAATAAATATACAGCGGGGAGCTTAGTTATTTTGTATAAATTAATAGCACTTACAATTTGGATTGCTATTCCTATTTTGGTTGGTATACCAGTTAAGATAACAATTGTTTCTTTCTTTTTTATGCATTTAGTTATGGGAACTATTTTGGCCCATATATTTCAACCAGCTCATATTAATGAGTATGCGTTGGAATTTAAAAATAGTTCTGATTTAAGTACTAAAATGCATCAACTAAGAACAAGCATCGATTATGGTATAAAAAATAGATTTCTTACTGAATTTTCTGGTGGTTTAAATTATCAAAAAGCTCATCATATTTTTCCTAATATCACTCATCAACACTATGGAGTGCTCACGAGGATAATAAAAATTAAGTATGCTGAATTTTACAAAGATAATCCATATCCTGAGTTTGAATCTCTAATGAAGGCTATAGCAGGGAACTATTCATACTTAAAAGAAAACAGTATCTCAACAAAAGAATTACTCACCACATAGGTGAATACAGACGATCAACATACATTTTGGTTGTCTTTTTTATGTGGTTGTAATATAATATTCATATATGCAATCAAAAGGATTCACTCTTATAGAACTACTGGTAGTAGTAGCAATCATTGGAATATTGGCAACGGTGGTTTTAGCGTCGCTAGGATCTGCACGTACTAAAGCAAAAGATGCAGCAGTAAAAGCGGCATTGAAGAACATGCAGGTTCAAGCAGAGCTAGAGTATACTACTGATTACAATACTATCTGTAATGATGGAAGTGTGAGTTTCAAAATATTTTTACAAGCTCTCACGAATAGTACAAGATCAAGTTTTTGTGTTGATAGCAATTCGCGTGCATATGCTAACGCTAGTGGAATTAGTAGTATCACCACAGGTGGCCTTAATACTTCGGTAAATCAATGGTCAGCATCAGTTGGTATTAGTGGAAATAAATGGTTTTGTGTTGATTCACTTGGAGTAGCTCGTGAATATTCAACTAATCCTGCAAGTGAAACTAGGAAATCTTGTGAGTAGAAAAAACAAGGGTTAGTCCTTGTTTTTTTTAATATTAAATAGATTCTTGCTAAATTTTACAAAGATAATCCATAATTAATGTTATTGAAAAACCAAAAGTCTTCTGACAGTATTTAATATTTTTCAATTTTCTTTTTAAATGAAAGGGGATTATTAAACAGAAACCAACTAGCTTATTTTTACAGAACTTTTCTGTGATACAATATATTAATATGAAATCAAAAGGATTCACTCTTATCGAACTACTTGTAGTAGTGGCAATCATCGGAATACTTGCAACAGTGGTATTAGCATCACTAGGATCTGCACGAGACAAGGCAAGAGAAGCAAAGAATCAATCTAATCTTAGAGAAATTGGTAAATTAATCACAGTTGCTAAAATAAATACTGATCAAAGTATTTACAATCTCGTACCTACTTTGGGAACTTGTGGAAATGCTTGTTATTGCGGAACAAATGGGATGGGAGATGCTGGTTGCAGAACTCAATGGGAGACAATCATTAATGCAGTTGCAGTTGCTGCAGGGGAGACTGGGGCTCCTTCAGGGTTATATACTGATCCTTGGGGTCTACCATATGCAATTGACCCTAACGAAGGAGTAGGTGGTTCGAACTATTGTGCTAGTGATTGGCTCTATAGTTCAATGGGATCTGGATCTATTAATGCACCACGTGGTGCACCATGGCGACGCGATATATTAAATCAAGATTTAGGTCGTTGTTAAGCGCGCACATAAAGTTAATACATAAATAACATCACGAAGGTGATGTTATTTATAAAGTATAATAACGTCGCACAAT
>CAZQDL010000004.1:0-60297 GCA_964592365.1 uncultured Candidatus Saccharibacteria bacterium
GAACCCGCGCATGGCGGTTTTGCAGACCGCAGCGTTACCACTTCGCCACCACGCCAATGGGTACCACATGTGGTACCTTGTTGCTAGCTTATACGTCTTTTAATAGCTGGTCAATTCGTTGTCTATTCTTTTCTCCGTAATCAATTCTGAATTCAACAAAAGGGATAATTCTCATTGAAAGAGATTTTTTTACATAATCACGAGCATCCCATTTCCTTCGGTTCATGAAAGAGATTACCTGTTCTTCCTTATCAACTGGTAGTACAGAAAGATATACAATGATATTTTTGAAGTTAGGAGCAATGTCACAACGAGTTACCGTAATGAGTGATGTCTTATTTGATTCTCGTTCAATAAAGGTAGCAAATATTTTACCTAACTCCTTATTCATTTTTTCTTGTCGTTGAGTTGCCATATTATTTTATTTCTTTGATGAAGGTAATTAAAGTATCACCCTCGTTAATTTCAACCTTCGAGGTAATCATGATTCCACATTCATTACCAGAAGAAATTAGTTGCTTTTCTATTTTTCCTTCTTGTAGTGCAGTGATAATTCCTCTTCCTATGTCTTCATGCTTTCTTGTAATCATGAAATCGTGACCTAATTTAATTTCACCTGAAACTACTTTTCCACCAATTACTTGTACATTTTTTTGATGAGAGAAAACTTTAAGAACACGAACTTGTCCTTGCTCAGTCTTTACCTCTTTCTTTATCCTTCTTGTTTCATGGAGTTCCACTAAATATTCGGTAAGTTTGTAGATAATATCAAAGTGTTTTATTTGAAGAGCCTCATATTCATTGAGACCTTTTATCTTTGGATCTTCGTTCACATGAAATCCAATAATAACCGTACTCTCATCTGATAAGGCTAGTTTTACATCTGATTCATTAATATCTCCGCTTCCTGATTTGATTACCTTGAATATTACATCCTCACTTGTTAGCTTGTTGATTTCACCGCAGATAGCTTCTGCAGTTCCAGAAACATCAGTTTTTAGAACAATAGGGATAAGGGCAACTCCTTCAGGAACATGAATAACTCCTTTAGCCTCTTCAAATTCACGTTTGATTTCTGAAAATTCAGTAATCGCTTGTTCAGCATCTTTTTTTGATTCAAAGGTTGCAAAGGTACTTCCAATTGGAGGTAGATTATCAAAACCTACCAATTGAATTGGTGATGAAAAATATGCATCTTCAATGTCATTACCCTTAAAATCTCTAAGCATACGAGTAGGGGTGATGGTATCATCAACAACCACATACTGACCTCTTTTAATAGATCCATTTTTAATAACTAGAGTTGCTGAAATTCCTTGTTTCGGATCTCGGTGTGCTTCGATAACAAATCCAGTTGCAAGCTTTTCCTTATCTCCTTTCATTTCTTCTATTTCAGCTACCAAAAGTAATGTTTCAAGAAGTGCATCAATACCATCACCTTTCTTTGCAGAGATCATACATACAGGTGTATCACCACCATATCCTTCAACAAAGATACTATGTTCTAATAGTTCAGTTTTAATCTTCTCTGGTTGTGCATTTGGTTTATCAATCTTGTTAATTGCAACGATAAAAGGAATGTTATTCTTTTTGATTACTTCAATAGCATGCTTTGTTTGAGTTTTCACACCATCTTCAGCAGATACGATAAGGATAGCGATATCAGCAACCGTTCCACCACGATGTCGCATTTCATCAAATGCAGCATGACCAGGAGTATCTATGAAGGTTATTCTTTTCTTATCCTCACCCACCTCTACTTCATAGGTAGATAGATGTTGGGTAATACCTCCTGCTTCTCCATCAACAACATTAGTTTTTCTGATGGTATCAAGAAGGGTAGACTTTCCATGGTCTACGTGTCCCATAACGGCAACTACAGGGGATCGTTCGATTGTTGATTGAGTACTCATATTATTGATGTGCTTGGTTTAATGCTTGTTGCTCTTCTTCACTTAAAGTGAAGTTCGAGGTTCCATTAGTAATTGGCTTTGCAAACACTTGTACATGTTGGGTGGTATACAGAGAAGATAGTACAAGACCATCTTTGTGTTTGTTTGTTAAGGCGATTGCAAAACTTTGATTTCCTCCAGTATTTAATGCCTTGAATCTGACAATACCAACATTTTGAATGGTATTTAAAATATTTTGTTGTAGATCGATAATGTACTTCTTGTGATTTTCTTGAGTGTTCATCATAGAAGTAATAGCCTTGTTATTTTCAAGAATTATTGATTCTAGAGACTCACCAGTACGTCCTCTCACTAATTTTTTTATGGTCAGATTAAGTTTCACTACCCATCCCAAAAGAACTAAGGTTATACCAAAGAATACCATTGGGTTGTAATGTAGTAGTGTTTCCATGAGCTCAATACTATCTGATACCACTTATTTTTCAAGCAGATGCTTGATATTGCTATATTCATTGATACTATTTGATACATGAAACAAATATATCTTGATCATGCTGCAACAACACCGATGCTATCTTCAGTAACTGACGCAATGATGCCATATTTCTCTTCAGTATTTCATAATCCGGGTGGATTATATTCTTCTGCTAACAAGGCAAAAGAAGCCATTGAACAAGCAAGAAATACGGTTGCTTCATTTCTTCAGGCACGGCCACGCGAAGTATATTTTCTTGATGGTGCTACCTTGGCAAACAATCTAGTTCTTCATGGAATTATCAAAGCGTACAAAAAGAAGAATCCCGAAAGTGTTCCTAAGATAATTACTTCTTCAATTGAACATAGTTCTATCTACAAGCAAATGAATAATATTGAAGCTGAAATTGTGTTTCTTCCTGTTGATCAGAATGGAAGAATATCATTAAAGGAACTTAGAGAAGCAATTTGTAAAAGAACGATATTGGTATCAATATCATACGCAAACGGAGAAATTGGAAGTATTGAAGATATTAAAGGTATTACAAAAGCAGTTCGTCATCATAGGAAACATAATGATACGGTATATCCATATGTTCATACTGATGCTGTACAGGCTTGCTATTTTCTTCCTATGGGAGTTCCTCAATTAGGTATTGATGCTCTAACTATTTCAGGATCAAAAATATATGGACCTAAAAAAATAGCAGCTTTGTATATAAAAAGTGGAGTTGATATATCTCCAATATTTTTTGGAGGAGATCAAGAATTTGGAATGAATCCGGGTACTGAAAATGTTCCGTACATTGTTGGCTTAGAAACAGCAATATCATATATCGATACCCAAGAATTCACACGCTTACAAAAACTGAAAGATATTCTTTTACAAAAATTAAAGTCTTTTGATGTTATTATTAATACTCCATTAGACGAATCACTTCCGCATATTGTGAATGTAAGTTTCAAAAACCTATCAAGTGAAGAAATTGTTCTTCGATTGAATGCAAGAGGAATTGAATGCTCAGTAAAATCAGCATGTGCTTCAGGAGAGGATACTGATTCACATGTGATATTAGCACTTCGAGATGAACACACAGGATCAATTCGTTTTTCACTAGGGAAGGGAAATACCCTTGAAGATATTGAAGACCTTCATACTGCACTTAACGACATCATTGCTTCAATGACAGAAACACAAACAAAGTATTCTTAATTTTTTACAAGTTTTTCACTAAAATGAAAAACTTGTAAAATCATAACTTAGATATATACTGTATACATGCCTCCATTTCATAACTTTACAAAAAAAGCGAAACAAGTAATTAAGCATGCTCATGAACTTGCACTCGAGAGAGGACAAAATCATGTAAATGCAATTCACTTACTTGCCGCACTTATCGTACAAGATGATAGTTTAATCATTTCACTGCTTGAGCGTCTAGAAATAGACACAAGTATTTTCACCAATCACGTACTTGATGAATTAGATGAGATCGAAGGTGAAATGACCGAAGATACACTCAATGCATCTGTTCAAATGTTTGTTACTCCTGATCTAGCTCAGATTCTTGAACGTTCTATGAAAGTATCAAAAGAAATGAAAGATGAAGTTATTTCAACTGAGCATCTTTTTTTAGCACTCTTTGATGTTGAAAATGCAACACAATCTATCTTAGAAGATGCTTCACTAAACAAAAAGAAAGTACTTAGGGTACTTGAAGAAGTTCGTGATGAGGAAAAGCAAATTGATTCAAGTTTTAACAAGCAATTTAGATCACTTGCTAAGTTTTCACGTAATCTAACTGAACTTGCAAAGGCGGATAAGTTAGATCCTGTAATTGGAAGGGATAAAGAAATTATGCGTATTATCGAAATCCTTTCACGAAGGACAAAGAATAACCCTATCCTTATCGGTGAACCAGGAACAGGGAAAACAGCAGTTGTGGAAGGTCTTGCTCAACGTATGGCAAAAGGAGATGTGCCTGAATCATTAAAGAACAAGGAACTTGTGTTACTTGATCTTGGGTTACTCCTTGCAGGAACAAAGTACCGTGGGGAATTTGAAGATAGGCTTAAAAAAATTATGAAAGAAGTTGAAGCTTCAGAAGGAAAGGTTGTAATGTTCATTGATGAAATTCACACCATCATTGGTGCAGGATCATCTGAAGGTTCAATGGATGCTGCTAATATGCTTAAACCAGCACTTGCTCGAGGAGAATTCAGAGCTATCGGTGCAACTACCTTAGGAGAATACCAGAAACATTTTGAAAAAGATCCAGCACTTGTACGACGTTTCCAACCAGTATATGTAAATGAACCAAGTATTGATGATGCTATTGCTATTTTAAGAGGGTTGAAGCATAAGTATGAGTTATATCATGGTGTTCAAATTACCGATGATGCTTTGGTTTCAGCTGTTACTTTGTCGTCACGATATATTACCAATAGATATCTACCAGATAAGGCAGTTGATCTTATCGATGAAGCAGCATCTGCATTAAAAATATCACTTGAGAATAAGCCAGAACCTTTAGAACAGGCACATAGAAAGATTACTCGACTTGAAGTTGAAAAAGAATCTCTTGCAAAAGATGTTGAAAAGGGAATTACAAAAGCAGAGGAAAGAATCAATTCAATCAATCAAGAAATTGCTGATCTTCAAGAGGGAACAAGAGAGCTTGAAATGAAATGGATGAATGAAAAGCATATCTTGACCACCATTGCTCGATTAAAAGAGGAGCGAGAATCATTAAAACTTGAAGCAGAACAATCTCAACTTGATGGGGATCTTGGAAAGGTTGCAGAGATTATTTACGGAAAGATACCGGTAAACGAAAAGGAGATGCAAAAGGAGAATAAGAAATTATTACGTATCCAGAAGAATAATCGAATTTTAAGAGAAGAGGTAAATGATGAAGATATTGCAAGTGTTGTTGCAAAATGGACGGGAGTACCGGTAACACGAATGCTTGAACAAGAAACTTCAAAGCTGGCACGCATGGAAGAAGATTTGAAGGAGCGTGTAAAAGGTCAAGATGAAGCAATTGAAAAAATTTCACATGCTATTCGAAGATCACGTGTTGGTATTGGAGATCCAAAACGACCTATTGGTTCATTTATTTTCCTTGGTCCAACAGGAGTTGGAAAAACAGAGCTTACTAAAGCCTTAACTGAATTCATGTTTGATGATGAAAAAGCATTAATTCGTGTGGATATGTCTGAGTTCATGGAGAAACATTCAGTTTCAAAACTTATCGGATCGCCTCCTGGATATGTTGGCCATAATGAATCAGGGACATTTACTGAATCAATAAGACATAGGCCATATTCAGTTGTTCTTTTTGATGAGATTGAAAAAGCACACCCTGAAGTATTTAATATCCTTCTCCAAGTGCTTGATGATGGTCGTTTAACTGACGCAAAAGGAAGAGTTGTTGATTTCAAAAACACTATTATCATCATGACATCAAACCTTGGTTCAAATCATATTCAAAAGATGCAATCAATTGGATTTACCGATGACTCACGTGAAGATAACTACGTAAATACAAAGAAGAAAGTAATGGAATCGCTTAAGGATTTCTTTAGACCAGAATTTCTTAATAGACTAGATGAGATTATCGTCTTTGATACGCTTTCAAAAGAGGTAATCACTGATATCGTAACCTCACAATTATCAATTGTTGAAGAACGGATTGCTGCAAAAGAACTTGATTTTAAATATTCTAAAAAAGTTCTTTCATATCTTGCTGAAAAAGGATTTGATCCACAATATGGTGCGCGACCATTGAAACGAATCATTCAAAATGAAATCCTGAATGTTATCGCCCTTGAGATGGTAAAGCAGAATATAAAAATGGGAGATGCAATAGCTTTAGATATAAAAGATTCTGCTATTGTTATTAAAAAAGTAATTCCTTCACGAACAATGAAGAGAAAGACATCAAAAAAAACCTCTTAAGAGGTTTTTTTGTGCGGGCGATGAGAGGATCGAACTCCCAATGTCGGTTTTGGAGACCGAAGTTATACCATTTAACTAATCGCCCTGTCGTACAATGATACACAAAAAATAAAAAACGACAAAATGTCGTTTTTTATTTTTTCTTGAATAATTTCTTTGTTTGAATAAAAGAAACTCTTTTTCTTAATTTCTTACTAAACTTCATCAATGAAAGCTTTTCAGCATTAGCAAATTTCTTTTTATTGATACGTGTAGTTACATGCTCATTTGCTTCCTTGCTGTATAGAGTAATTAGATTATCTTGTGACATAATACCCAGTATCTTACCCACAAATAGAAAAAAATCAATAGTTTGTAGGTCTAGGAAAATCAGAAAGCTGTGATATACTCCTAACCGTTCATAACGAACAATGCGTCGATGGCAGAGCGGTCAAATGCACGGGACTGTAAATCCTGCGACAATCGTCTACGGGGGTTCGAATCCCTCTCGGCGCACTATATTAAAAGTCCTCATTTGTGAGGACTTTTTCTTTTGTATTGCAATAGAGAAAATATATCTTTACTAAAACAAGGTGTGACTAACTTTATAAAGTTTGCAAAACTTTATAAAGTTATGATATAATAGTATTATTATGAATTTCCAAGAAAAACTACAATTCATTCAGAAGTATGCAGAGGTTACACAAACTCAACTTGCACAGATGCTTGATGTTTCTTTTCCTACTTTAAATAGCTGGCTGAACAATAAAAGTGAACCAAGAGTGAAAGCTCTTAAAAAAATTGATAGTTTGTATATTGAATATGTAGGAGATTTAGATATCAACTCTTCATCTTTAATTCTTAAGAAGAAGAGACTGGATGTTTTACAAAAAGAATACACCAATCCTTTTAGATTTATTATGTCCCGCAAAGACATATATGATTCATTTTTGTTAGAGATGACCTACCACACTAACAGTATTGAGGGGAGTACCTTTAATGAACCGGAGGTAAAAGCAGTTTTGTTTGACGATGTAACAATTCCAAACAAGACAGTTCGTGAACATCAAGAAGCAAAAAATCACCAAGGAGCACTTGGTTTTGTGATGAGATGGATACGAGATGAGGATGGAAAAATTACCGAAGGATTTGTTAAGAAAATTCATGAAATTTTAATGAATGGAATTTTGCATAATGCAGGTCAGTACAGAACGCACAAGGTACGTATTGCAGGCTCACATGTAGCTACTTCAAATCCTCTAAAAATTGAAGACAATATGAAAGACTTTATAAAAATATATAATTCATCATCAGAAGATCTTGTATATCATATTGCACAGACTCATGCACAATTCGAGCAAATCCATCCGTTTTCTGATGGAAATGGGAGGGTAGGTAGATTATTGATGTTAATATTAGCACTAAGGAACAATCTTGCTCCAGTTTTAATCCAAAAGGAAAAGAAAATCGCTTATTATAATTATTTAGAAGAGTCACAAGTTAAAGGAAACAATATTCCTCTTACATCTTTCATATATGACTCTCTGTTTGAAGGATATCGATTATTGAAAGAGTAAGTGATACTTATGAATATAAAATAACATCCCTAACGGGATGTTATTTTCTCAAAAACCTCTTTTGAACTCTGAAATATATTAATTGAGAAATAATAATTCCAAAGAAGAGTACTAGTCCATATAAGAGTAATCCTGTTGATACCGTGAAAGGAATAGAGCGTACTGATCCTAGAACAAATGAGAGATACCAAGAAGCAATTGAAATAGCTCCTGTAGCAAAGGCAATCCTTTTTACTCTTCTGTGAGAGGCTGTAGTGAAGGTAATCTTTTGCATATTCTTGTGCAGATACTTTGTCATAATGGTCCCGTTAACAGCAATGATTAATACAATGAACATCTTCACAATAAACTTTGATGATTGTAGATATCCTTGAGGATCACTTAAAAAGAGCATAATTCCAGTTGCAATTAATAGGTAAATAGCAACCCACATGATTTTTGTCATAATGTCCAAGATAGGTGTTTCTGTTTTGGTAATGTTTCCATCTTCAAGGAACTTGAAGAAAAGAACATCAGAAACACTGGCAGCCCCTAATCCAATAGCTGCTGAAATAGCATGTCCAATAACGATAACTGATTTATATTCAGAAAAAAAACTAATGATATCCATATAAATATGATTGTATCACTGTTTATTCAAAAAAGAATGGACAGTGTTTATCAGCTCTTCTTTTTGTTCTATTGGATGAAACCAAAGGATATCTTTATTCTTCCTGAACCATGTGTACTGTCTTTTCACAAATTTCTTTGTTCTCACAAACAGTTCATGCAAAGCATCTTTTGGTGACATCTTGCCCTGAAGTATGTATGCAAGGTATCGATATTCTAAACCAAATCGCTCAAGAGTTTCGTAACTTACTCCTTGTTTATGAAGACTAATTACCTCATTGAGCATCCCTTGTTCCATCCTGCTATTAATTCTTTTCTCTATATATTTGATATGTGTTTCCTTATCAAGTTCAAGACAAACATACAACAGATCATATATTGATTCTGTTGATGTTTCTGGAACCTCACCTAGAGCATCAATAATTTCAAGTGAACGAATAAGGCGAACTTTGTTATGAGGATCAATATCTTGTGCTCGTCTTGGATCACGATCATTAATCATTCTGTACAGTTCCTCAGTGTTGTATGTTTCAAGTTCTTTTCGAAGTATTTCATTTGCTTTGATTTCTGGAAGGTGTTGATTGTATACAAGTGTATCTATATAAAAACCTGTACCACCACAGATGATAGGAATCTTTTTTCTATGAAGAATATCTTCAATTACAATCTGTGCTTCTTTCTTAAACTCTGCCACTGAAAACACTTCTGTTGCAGGGTTTGCAATATCAAGGAGATGGTGGGGCACACCTTTCATCTCTTCTTTTGTTACCTTTGCGGATCCAATATCAAGACCTGTATACACTTGACGACTATCTGCATTGATTATTTCTCCGTTAAAAAGCAAAGCTAGTTCTATAGCAATATCAGTTTTTCCTGTTGCTGTTGGTCCTCCGATTACTATTACTTTTGGTACGCTCATATGCCTAAGTATACCTCTTTTATGTTTTCCACACGAAAAGTCTTGGTATATTGCAGAGTATTGTGGGATAAGGTACTATAAAAGTGGGATGAAGTGGTAGATATCAGTGAAGCATATCATGTAACAATCTCTTGTTTCACTGCTATCTATCATTTCAAACCATAAGGATTCATTATTAACAGATGGCTCTATGGTGTAGAGAACTGGTTGTTAGTAATGAAGTCAAATTCGCGAGATCACTTGTTGATCAGAGATACGATCCAATCTATTGGAAACGACTCAAATATTTTTATGCTTATCGGTGAACACACACATACTCTCGATACGAAAAAAAGGCTTTCATTACCTTCAAAATTTCGTAAAGAGTTAGGAAAGAAGGTAATTCTTACCCGAGGTTTAGATACCTGTGTTTTTGTGTATTCATTAAAAGAATGGAAAAACTTTTCTGAAAAATTAGGAGAATTATCGATGGGACAAGCAGACACGAGAGCTTTCAATCGTTTTATCCTAGGAGGTGCTGTTGAGGTTGATATCGATAATGCGGGAAGAATATTAGTTCCTGATTTTCTTAAAGACTTCGCTTCACTATCTTCAAAAGTTATTGTTGCTGGAATTGGTAATCGTTGTGAACTTTGGGATGAAACGGTATGGACTGATTATCAATCTCAAGTTGAAAAGAAAGCAGATGCTTTAGCTGAAAAACTTGGTGACATTGGAATGATTTAGTTATGTCAGTTCATCTTTCAGTTCTTACCTCTGAAGTTTTAGAAGGACTTGATCTTTCACCTTCAGATATCGTAGTTGATGCAACCGTTAATGGTGGAGGACATGCCTCACACATCATTGAAAAACTTTCAGACTCAGGAGTATTTATCGGATTTGATTTAGATCAATCCGCATTAGATATTTCAAATGAACGTTTGAAACATGCAAAGTGCCAGGTGAGTTTAGTGAATAGAAGTTTTCATGAAATTGCTGAGGTTCTTAATGAAATGGAACTACGTTCCATTGATAAGATTCTATTTGATCTTGGATGGTCAAGTAATCAATTTGAAAAAGCAGAACGAGGATTTTCATTTAATGAAGATGGTCCACTTTTAATGACTTTATCTGATGATCCAAGCAAAGCTACATTCACTGCATATGACATTGTAAATGAATGGGAAGAGGAGCATATCATCGATATTCTTGTTGGGTATGGTGAAGAAAAGTATGCAAGGAGAATTGCTCAGAAGATTGTAGAAGCAAGAGAAGTTGAAGCTATTGTAAGTACAAAACAATTAGCACATATCATAAGCGAAGCTGTTCCTGCTTCATATCGAAATGGAAGAATTCACCCAGCGACTAAAAGTTTTCAGGCGCTTCGAATTACCGTTAATAACGAGATGGAAGTATTGAAAATTGGTCTTGCTGAATCTTTCAAGAAATTAAACAAAGGTGGAAGAATGGCAGTTATTTCATTTCACAGTATCGAGGATCGAATTGTAAAACTGTATTTTAGAGACTTAAAGAATAAGGGAGAAGCAATCTTGGTAACAAAAAAACCAATCATTGCAGGTCAAGATGAATTATTAGCAAATAGGCGTTCACGTAGTGCCAAATTAAGAATTATTGAAAAAATATGAAAACCTACATCTACAATCCAAGGAAAATAGTGCGCTCACTTACTATTGGTATTGCCATACTTTTTGTTCTCTATTTTTTTGCAATTGCAAGCACTACGGTAAATGTTTCAGATGCAAAGATTAAAAATCAAAATGTTCAGGAGCTACGAACAGAACTAGCGTCACTTGAAAGTACCTACTACACCATGGTAAATGAACTTTCACTGAACCATGCAATTGAAGAAGGATTCATCGAATCAAATGAAATAAGTTTTGCACATGTGAACCAAACAACTCTTGTTGCCTACAGAAACTAACCAATCTTGGTTAGTTTTTTTTGGTATACTGTAGCTACGATGAATATACATGACAAAATCTTTTTAGTTCGTATGCGATGGGTATTTTACTTAGCAATGCCTTTAGTTTCCCTTATCCTTATCGCTAATCTTTTTTCTATTCAAGTGGTACATGGAAGTGCCTTCAGAGAAGAAGCGGATAACCAATATGTTTCTGCTAGTTATAACTCTTTTGAACGTGGGGATATATACTTTCAAGACAAAGAAGGTGGTTTAACCACAGCTGCAGGGCAGAAGAGAGGGTATAAGTTAACCATAGATCCTTCAAAAACAACTGACCCTGAATTTCTCTATACTGAAATTACTAGTGTCGTTGACATTGAACAAACGAGAGATGAATTTATCGCCCTTGCAAGTAGTTCACGAACCTATGCTGAAATAGTAGGGAAACTAAGTTCAGAAGAATCACAGCTACTTAAAAAGAAACTAGGAAAGAAAGTTCAGTTATGGAGTGATAAGTGGCGTGTATATCCTTTGAATACGGTTGCTTCTCATGTGATTGGACTTTTGGCATACAAGGGGGATGAATATGGAGGACGGTATGGTCTTGAAAGAGAATATGAGTCGGTTCTAGTACGAAATAACAAGGATCTATATACTAATTTCTTTGCACGTATTTTCCATGGTGTGCAAGATATTGTAACGACTGGAAGTGTACTTGAAGGTGATATTGTAACCACCATTGAACCACAGGTACAAATTTATCTTGAAAGCATGCTTTCTGATATTCGTGAAAAATGGTCATCAGAACTTGTTGGTGGAATTATCATAGATCCAAAAACTGGTGATATTTATGCATTAGGTGCAACCCCTAGTTTTGATCCAAATGATTTTTCAAATTCTTCAACTAGCTTTTTCAGGAATCCATTAGTTGAGAACGTATATGAAATGGGTTCTGTTATTAAACCATTGGTAATTGCACAAGTATGGAATGAAGGAGATATCAATGAAAGTACTAGATATAATGATACAGGTTCAGTGGTTGTTGGCCCTCATACTATTTATAACTTTGACAAAAAGGGAAGGGGTCAAGTTGATATTCAAGAGATACTTTCACAATCCTTAAATACCGGAATGGTACATATATATAAACAAGGAACACGTGATGATTTCAGATCATATTTCCAGAAGTATGGACTTACCGAAGCAAGTGGAATTGATTTGCCAAATGATGTAACTGGAATAACAAGTAACCTAAAGAGTAATCGTGATATTGAATTTGCAAACATGTCTTTTGGACAGGGAATTGCTATGTCACCTATGACATTAACTAAGGCATTAACAGCACTTGCAAATAATGGGAAAACAGTAACCCCTAAAGTGGTAGATCATATTAAATATCCAAGTGGGCTTTCAAAGAAAATTGATGTCAAAGAGGGAAATCAAGTGTTAACAGAGCAAACAACAGAAGATATTTCACGAATGCTGGTAAATGCTTTTGATAGCTATAACAATGGGAAGGCAGGTATTCCAAACTATGCTATTGCTGCAAAAACAGGTACTGCCCAGATTCCAGCACCAAATGGTGGGTACTATACTGATAGGAATTTGCATTCATTTTTTGGATATTTTCCTGCATATGAACCAAGATTTTTAGTGTTCCTGTATACAGTACATCCTAAAAATGTAAGGTATGCATCTCAAACACTTCTTGAACCATTTAGAGATATCTCACAATACCTCATTAACTACTACAATATTCCACCTGATAGATAGTGGTATACTTATTCATATGAACACCTGTATTTTTTGCAAGATTGTAGATAAAACCATTTCAAGCCCAGGAATTTTTTGGGAAAATGAAACACATCTTGCGATGCTTTCAATTAATCCAAATACTTTAGGATTCACTGTGGTACTACCAAAGCAACATCTTTCAAGCGATGTAATGGAACTCGAACATAATGATCTTAGTGAATTAATGATTGCTTCAAAAGAAGTTTCAAAAATACTTAAAAACTATTTTCCTGATGTAGGAAGAGTAGGGGTTATTACAGAAGGATTGGGGGTAGACCATGCTCATGTAAAACTTTTCCCTATGCACGGTACTTCAGAACTTAAAAAACAATGGAGATCATATGATACCGATAAAACCTTTTGGTTTGATACCTTCGAGGGTTGGATGTCTTCAGGACCAGGACCAGATGCTAATTTAGATGAACTTTCACAACTTGCTTCTGATATTAAAAAAACAATACGATAGTATTGTTTTTTTAATTAGTAACTATTTCTTTTTGCAAACTGTTTGCAAAAAGAAATAGTTACTGTATATTGTTACTTATGAGAGGAAATGAGTATAAGAAAATAATAACTGAAGTACTGAGAAATAATCACCTTTTGAATTTGTCAGAAATCCATGCAAAAGTTCCTGAAGCACATTTTGCATCTATTTATAGAAATGTTGAAGCTATGTGCGATGAGGGGATATTGAAGAAGGTTGTCATGGGAAAAAACAACGTTAGATATGAACTTTCTTCACATGGACACGGACATTTTATCTGTAATGACTGTGATGTAGTTCAAGAGTTGGATGTACCTATTTTTACTGATAATCGTCGGATAATGATTTCAGATATGCTTGTCCGTGGCTTATGTGGAGATTGTTCTGATACAAAACTTGTATGATTTTAGGTTTCTTAGGAAAAGGTGGAAGTGGTAAATCATCAGTTGCAACCCAGATTGCATTGTATTTGCATTCTGAAAAAGAAATGAAGGTACTTGCCATTGATGCTGATCACAATATGGACCTTAGCTATAATTTATTTAATGGAGAAATCCCAAGCGATGTTAAATATTTTGGGTCTAGCTTGAAAGAAATTACAAGGTATCTTGGGCTTTCTGATGATGAAAAATATGACAGGGTATTCCAAGCAGAAATACCTAAACGTTTTTCACTATCGTTAATGGATGACATAACTAAAGGCTTTTGTTTTAACCGGGATGATGGGATGAAAGTCATGATTGCTGGACCTCAGACTGATACCGTATTGTATGGGCAATCATGTAGTCATAGCCTCACAACCCCACTTAAGATATATCTGCCCTTGCTTGAGTTAGGCGAAAATGAGTATGTGGTAGTTGATGAAAAGGCGGGTGCTGATGGGGTAAGTACTGGAATTGTTACCGGAATTGATGTTGGAATTATTGTGTGTGAACCTGCACTTCATAGTATAAAGACAGCAAAACAAATTGCTAAGTTGATGGATTTCTATCAAACACCTTATGTTTTTGTAGGAAACAAAATTCAGTCACAAGAGGATATTGATTTTATAATCGACACCTTAGGTGAAGAGCCAATCGCTTGTTTACCTGATTTTCCAGGGGTAAAAAGAAATCCAGGAAGTATCATTCCTCAATGGTCTTCTGAAGTAATGAAGGTGCTTGCAAAGGCACAGGAGGTAAATAACAACAATCGTCTTAACCGTACTATGGAAAAGTTTAGGCGAAATAGGGAATTTGAAAATAAATAGCAATGTCCCTGGCTGTAGATTTTAGTAGTTCTTCGGTCGTTCTCACTAAAATCTACAGGCAGGGATATTCCTGTCAGTTCTTTAAAAATATAATATATATGTGTAAAAATTGTGAGTTATCAGGAATAACCATGGAACTTCACTATCTTGAAGTTCCTAGTATTGAGGTAATGGTAAATGACTTATCAACCATTGCTAGTTGGAAAAAATTATTTAATACCGGATGGGAACATCCTGATTTAATTCAAAGAGCTTGGTCATACAAGGCTTGGCTCTTTAGAACCAAAAATGAGCTTTGGATAAATAATGGAAGAGCCTTTTTATCAGCTCTTGCAAAGGGGTTCATGACTCCATTTTCTTCAAAACGTTTTTACATTGATGAAGAAGATGATTTTTATGAACTTAAGGTAAATGCACTTACTGCATTGCAGGAATGTTCAGATTATTTTGGTGATAGGGTACCTAATCTTGTATGGAATTCATTTGCACACCTTGCGGTGCGTGAAGATCCAGAAGCAAGTCGAAGTATCTTAAAAGAAGCTGATTCACTACCACATCATTATGGTATCGTTGATAGTGTATTACACGCTATTCCCAAATGCTATAAAATGATGATGTACATTCAATCAGTATTTTCTAAACATACAGGAAGGATACTTGATCATAACTGTGATTGTTCATGTTCATTAATCAATCTTACAGAATCTGGAACTATTGAATTTACGCCAAGAGAGGGAAGTCTTGTTGAAATGACACAGAGTTCCTTTGCTCATTTATTGGCAGAAAGTCATCTTTTGATTAATCACAAATTACCATTTGAATTCACGGTAACACAGGAAGCAAAACTTATTCCTGGTATTACGGTGAGATAACTGGATATATAAATACCACAACATATGTTGTGGTATTTTTAATAGATATTTTAATCAAATTCTCGTAGCAGTATTTACCTATCATATTCTCTACTTAAGCGTATGCTTGGTTAATGATTCAAACTTATCGAAACGAGAATATCTTGCATACAGGAATAACGGATCGAACAATATAATCGTGAATAATATTATAAAATTAATATTTTTTTTAATGCTCGGTAGTATTTGTATATTTATCATATTTTCATCTAATATTTTTTCAAATGAACAACCCGTTGATCCTGTAGAAATTTTTGTAGAGCCAGTTATTCGAGAAGAACTGTATGTACAAGACATTGTTATCCCAGTAGAACTTCATATCGATAGTATTGAAATAAGGGCACAAATTGAACTCGTTGGTGTTTCAGATAAAGAAATGGGTGTTCCACTGATTCCAGAAAATGTTGGTTGGTATAAGTTTGGAGCTCATCCAGGGGATGTAGGTAGCGCTGTGTTAGCAGGTCATGTTAATTGGGAAAATAATCCCCATGCTGTGTTTACAAACTTAAGGGATGTAGCTATTGGAGATACCATAGAAGTTAAAAACAGTGATGAAGAAACTATCTCTTTTTTGGTACACAATATTAAGCGATATCCTTTAGATGCAGACACGGAGGAAGTGTTTTCATCGGATGATGGGTTAGCACATTTAAATCTCATTACATGTGGTGGTTCTTGGAATCCAATAATAGAATCACATGAATTGAGATTGGTGGTGTTTTCAACAAAAATATAATTTTTAATATTATAAAAACCACTACGTTAGTGGTTTTTATAATATTAATTAGTTGGTTCAAATCCTGTTGTAGGGAATGCTGGATCTTCAGGAATTGGATCAGAGGTCTCCTCATCTCCTTCTTCTGGTTCAGCATATTGATTGTCTTCAGGTACTTCAACTTCTATTTCTTCACCTACCGTATCTGAATTATCAATTGTTGGATCTATTGTTTGGTTTTCAGGATCAAGAATAAGAAAGGCAACAACTGATGCTGCAATAAGTCCAAGGATAATGAGTGATGTTTTTGTATTCATGTATATATTATGATGTATTAGTAATATACCAAGTATATACCTAAGCATATATAAAGATAGACAAAAAAACTTTGATTTGAAAATTCTAGCCCTCTTGTGAGATTAGTTATTTGTTACTATTCAAATAATCTAAATCTCGCAGATCCCCTTCTGACATCTCACCCCCATATTCTTCTGGGGCCTTAATGATTTGTACCAAGGTATTATTCTTAACTTTTTCATCCAACTCATCAGGAATATAAATGCTTGTTTGCGGCTGTACCCCTAATCCTTCCGGTGTATTGACCAAAATAAATCGATAACCAATGTGTGTTGCTCCTAATTGCTCTGCTTTGTTTCCGTGAGCATTTTCATGGCTGAGAGCATAAATGATGGTCTCATGTTTAAACCCTAGTATTTCCATTGCATGCCTAAACTCAAATAGATTTTCAGCTTCTACAGTGGCTTCGTTTATTTTATGTTGAAGTGAAACAAGGTACTTGATTTCATCAGTTGTTAAGTCTTGTTTATTTTCAATATCTCTAAGTTCAAACTTATTTTTCATACCTTGTTCATATTCTTCTTGAGATAAAGCATGTTCTTTTGCAAAAGTAATTTTTTTTTGCAATTCAACTTTCATTCTAATAGCGCTATTGTTTTCATTTTTAAAGTAATTTTCCATATATTTATATTTTATCATATTAGATATATGCAGTATGCCGATTGTTCTGTAATAATGGATAACCCCTCTTAAGCTCTAATAACAAAAGGCCAATCTTATTGGAATTAAGAATAATTTTCTTAAATAAAAAACCCTCAAACTTACGGTTGAGGGTTGTTATCTAATTAATTTTCTTTTCTATAATCAACATTTTTTGCTGTATAGGGAATTCTGGCTTTCCAAGTTTCTTTTCAAGAAGTTGAATTACCTGATCAATTTTTGAGTAATATAACTCATCAGGAACTATCATCAAAACCTGAACAAGTTCAGCTAACTCTTTGAATGTACTTGCTTTTAGATTTACGTCAAAATCATACTCATGGTAGTTAAAACCTCTTAATACATTCTCATGAAAAACATCGAACTCAACCTCTTTAAACAAATCTTTGGTAAAATCAATAAGATCCCCGTGAAATCTTTGTTTGAGTTGTGTAGAGTCATCTTGTATTAATAAAATAGAAATACAAAAACAGCTTATTAACTATTTAAAAGAACAGTTAGAAATACAGGAAGAAGTAATGTCTGAACTTGAAAAGTATAACTTTAAATAAAATTAAAAAATAAAAAAACACCCTAGACTGTTTTTTTATTTGAAACTTTGAGACTCAGGCTTGTCTTATATACACTGAATATTATCAATACTAAACTCGCCACAAGTATAAGTGAACCAGCAAATTCTTCTGGAAAAAAAACCATATTAGCAGAAAAGTATGTTGGGTAATACCAGAAGAATTGTGTGGCAAAGAGTGAAATAATTACTAGAATGACAATAGGTACCACAAAAGGAAGAATTTTTTTACCTTTAACGAAATCAATAAGGAGATAATTTAGAAAAAGAGTTAAACCTAGTATTGCAAGTGCCGTAGTTATAATAATTTGCGGAGTTGCGTATACAAAAGAGGTTCCCTGTATAAATGGTTGCGTACGTACATGACTCAAAATTATTGAAGCAATAAGTGATAATGCTAGTACTGTTTTGTTGGTTAAATTGTTCATATTTTTATAATAATTAACTAATAAATTACCATGTAACACTGATAGTATATCAGTAGATCTTAATAAACTCATAAATATCTTTCATATCACAATTATAATCTTTAATTTCATGTGGAACTAAATTTACATAAGCAATTTTCTGAACTGGTTCTGGAATTCCTATAGCGTAGGCGAGCTCTATGCGAACTTCGTTTGCATTGTGTTTTTGTAGTAATTGTTGAGCGATATGCTGTGCATATTTGGATCCACTACGGTCAACCTTAGTCCAGTCTTTACCGGAGAATGCACCGCCACCAACAGGTACTCGTGGGCCATATTGATCAATAACAATCTTACGACCTGTCAGTCCTGCGTCAGCTTCGAAACCACCAATATTCCATTCTCCAGCTGGATTAACTAATAATTTAATATCATCAACTAATGATTTCTTATCTGTTAACCACTGGATAATATCTTCCGTGAGCTGTTGTGTTTGCGTTCCCTGAAAACTCGCAACAATATGTGTGATCTCGTGCTTATGGTTAATGGTAACTTGAGTTTTTCCATCTACTGGATATTTCTCATATAAGTAATTACATAATGATTTTGCAAGATAAAATTCTTGAGGAATCATTTCCTCATTATGATTACAAGCATATCCTATAACAATTCCTTGATCTCCTGCACCCCCTGTGTCTACACCATGTGCTATTTCAGGTGATTGCTGAACAATGTGTACTATGACATCATAGGTATCAAAGCCTGTGATATCTGCGACTATTTGTTCGTATTGCAATTGTGTAATAGTTCCCGTGCTAGTGACTTCACCAACAATGAATACCTTGCCATGACCACCGAGTGTCTCGACTGCAACACGACTATGTGAATCCTGAGCAATAAATTTTTCTAATATTGCATCTGATATACGATCACACATCTTGTCTGGATGTTTTGGTGATACGTATTCCGCGGTGTATGAAGGCTTGTATATTTGGGTGCTCATATTAGTTGATTTCAATGATTACTTTGTTCTCTCGTAATATTTTGTAAGCTGCTTGGAAATCCAGATTATGTTTCTTTTGAAGTTGTTGAATGCTATGTATCATCGCTAGAGGCACTTTTCCTTGGGTGTCTTTCCAGTAATCTAATAGCGTTTCGTAATTTTCATAGTTAAGTTTTGTTTTCATAAAAAATAAAAGTATATTAATTGAATAATATACTTTCATCGATATCTCTGAGTTTTGGGTCATCAGCTGTAAATGGAGCACCTTGTGACAAGTCATAGGTTGCTGGTAGGTCATAGAGTTACATCTCTCGCTACACTCTCGATGAAAGTAATGACAGTATATCATAATTATGCTTAGCAAACCTAGTAATCTCTGGCATTAATATATACATGGAAGAAATACCATTAAAATATTTTTTATATGCTAGAAAATCCACCGAAGGTGATGAAAAGCAAGCACTGTCTATTGATTCACAGATTAAAGAAATGCTTCAGATTGCCGAACGAGAGAAACTTACTATCACCGAGATACGTAAAGAGTCTCATTCTGCAATGGAATCAAGCCAACGACCTGTATTTGAAGAAATTGTAAAAGATATTGATACCGGGCTGTTTAATGGAATCATTACATGGGCACCAGATAGGCTTTCTCGTAATGCAGGAGATCTTGGAAAACTGGTAGATAGAATGGACCAAAAGAAGCTAATTCAGATCAAAACATTCGGTCAGACTTTTACCAATTCACCCAGTGATAAGTTTCTGCTAATGATCCTTTGTAGTCAGGCAAAACTCGAAAATGACAACAAAAGTATTAACGTAAAGCGTGGTATGAGAACTAGATGTGAGCAAAGATTATAGCTCGGCAAAGCATCTTTCTTTTTCTGAAGGGTGAGTCAAAAGTTATTAATTCTACAGATGCTTCTTCTCATTGGAGACCTTCGAGTCTACTTAGTTTTCATTTACCTCGGTTTGTCCTTCTGGCTAAGTCAAAAACCTATGCTGAGGGTCTTGCTAAAGCTATTGGTGTTCCGCACGCTCAGGAAGTTCAAATACTTCTTTCAAATAAAACACCAAATATCTCAAAAATGTACTCAGGGGTTTCTATTATTTGGCGAAGTGAAATAGACTCAAAGTATATTCAGGAAATAGGAACTAGATAATAAAAAACTGCCTCACAAAGTAGGGGATTTTTACTCCCAATTTTAATAATTACTTTAAGAAAGCAAAGCTCTCAGATTTGAAGACATAATAGATTTAATAGTGCTAATAAGCTCACTATTGTCATCGTTTGTAGTCTTCAGCTCAGCGGAAGCAAGAGCATAGATCAAAAAGTCTATACCTGCAGTAATGTCTTTTCGATCCTTATTCACAAGAACTATTTTCTCGTAGAAAGGGTGATCTACATTCCACTGTATGACGATAACCTTACCTTCTTGGTAACAATCGTACATAGAGCCTTCTCGCCCCATTGAAAGGGTTTCAAACCTTGCACCTAGTCCTGCGGGAGATAGTTTCGTCTCTTTAGGGTTTCTTGTTCTAGGCTCGTCATTTTCAGGCTTAACTGGTCGATCTGAAGTGTTGGTTCTTGGTTCACGTCTCTCGATCACTTTTTCAGGAGTAATAAGAAGCTTTGATTTTTTTGCAATTACTTCTGCAGACTCGCTGTGATCTATCTCTTGGGACTTATCAGCCTTCTGTGATTTGATAAACATCTTTCTTATTGATGTTATCTGTCCACCGATTTCTTGCTTCAAGAAGTCGCCTATGGCTTGATTTGGGTAGACACCGTTCTTTGTAAATCGAACTCCCATTTCATTATCTAGGTTTGAAGTAAAAGACAGCTCAATTCTAAGACGGTTAAAGTCGTTGTGCTTCTTAAACACGTCTAGGGTTTCTCCGTTCGCTATTTCTCGATTGTTTCTAATAACATAAAACCCCTGTGAGCGAATGTTCATCTTCATTTCACTTTCAAGTGTTTCATTTACATCAGGAAGAATTGCCAACTTCACTCTGATCTTTTCCTTACCGTTTCGAGAAGGTACCTCGTATTCTTCATCAGAATAAATCTGAGTACCTTCAACATCAGTCATCAGTGGATCAGTAGCTGGTACTTTCTTATTGTTTACTGATATTACAATTCCTACCTCAATAAACTTTCTGTAGATACGCCCCATATCTTTAGCAAGGTTGTTTGCAAAGATTGTTGGATTTGTATTTGTTAGACGGTCTGTTTTACTCAACACGACCACAGTACCGTGATCATCGTTTACATGATCTTTGAACAAGGCAATTTCTTCTTTGTTAGCCTTTCGTAGTTCTTTGATAAACTCGTCTGTTTCTACAACTTCATCGAGGTCTTGGGAACTATAAAGATAGTCGCCGTTTGCTTGCTTTGTAATAACTTGCAAACTTTTCGCCATTGATATTGATGCGGTACAGAGTCCCATACCGTACTTACCAAGATCAGACATTTCATCTTTTTGAGTTGCTGAACCAAGTTTTAGAGCTTGGTCAAGCACATCTTCAGGCATTCCTGATCCATTATCAGCAATGATGATACGAACGTCTTTATCGACTGTATTAATCGCTACGTTTACGTTTCTAGCACCTGCATCGATAGAGTTATCGATGATATCCTCAATAGCAGTGTAATTGCTATCATAACCCGTGTTTCGCAAAGAAGAGAGGAGCTTCCCTGCATTCGGGTGATTTTTAATTGACATATAATTTTTATTCTACTTATTTTCGATATCCGACTAGATACCAAAAAATTAATAAACACCCTTGGTGGGGTGTTGCAGATTAAAATACAATTTGGGAGATTTGTATTCAGTGTCTGTGATCGATATCAAAAGATACCAATACTTCATCAAGGACTAAATTAGTATATTCTTGCTACAAGTTGTTGTCAACAGTTTGATGCTGTAGATACCTGTAAAGCTATTAAAAGTTGGGCCAAAAAAGTTAAAATGTATATGTGAACCTCTTAGATCAAATAACAACCGTACAGCAACCAACAGCGATCCTACAGCAACAAAACAAGCCGATTGCTGATATTGAACCTGCAAATCTGAGGTATGCAATTTATGTTAGAAAGTCTACAGAAGAAGACACAAAACAAGTTCAATCTATTGATGATCAACTAGCTGAATGTAAGCTCACTGCACAGAAACACCGCATTGTTTTTTTAGAGGAAAACATCATCAGGAAAAGCGGATCGACAAAAGTCTCAGGTATTCGCCCTCTTTTCAGAAAGATGTTGCAGAGAATTAGCGATGATGAACTTGATGGAATTATCGCATGGCACCCTGACAGATTGAGCCGTAACATGCTCGAAGCAGGAGAGATAATCGATATGCTCGACAAGTATGTTATTCGAGATTTGAAGTTTGCCAACCACCCTTTTTCAAACCATCCTGCAGGTAAGATGCTTCTCGGTATCTTGTTTGTGACCCCACGGAGAATCGAACTCCGATTTCCAGGATGAGAACCTGATGTCCTAACCGTTAGACGATGGGGCCAATGTGAGTATCATATAATATTATGTAATCTTTTCAATTAAAAAAAGCATGAATGAATTCATGCTTTTTGATATTAATACCTCCTTCTAAATATTCTGTAGGGAAGGGGTGAATGAAAGAAATACTGCGATCCCCCGTTAAATGCCAATGTGGCATTCCATGGGTTAGAAAAATCAGCTCCGTAATATGATATGTTACGTCTAAATATACGAACAGGTGGGTCAAAGAAATACTGTGAACCTCCATTGAATGCAATACTGGCATTCAATGGGTTAGAAAAATCAGCACCTCTATGATACTGAGAGTAAGAAACTCTTCTTACCGGAGAGACAACATTAACATTAACGTGCACCTGTACTTGTTTACGATAATGTTGATTCAAGTAAATCTTGCCATTTTTCTTGTAATATCTTGTTTGCTGACCATGAAGGTACATTGTACCTAAACTCATGATAATAATTATTAATTTTTTCATCTGTTATGTTTTTAAATTTACTGTTTATCATACAACACATAACAAAAAAAGCTAGTATAAACTAGCTTTCTCTAAACGGAAGAGAAAGGATATCATTTTCTAATTCAGGTGAACTTCCTGTTATTTTTGTTACATCCTTATCAATTTTTTTAAGTTCACTTGATGCTTTGTTGTAGTGATTCACCGTACTTCCTAAGGTATTACCAATTTTCTCATAGAGTTCTTGATATGCTTTTAGGTGTCTCCCTAATTTCTCAACATTTTTTTGAATCTCTACTGCTGATTTTTCAATTTGAAATGCTTTGAATCCATAGAGTACTGATTGAAGGTAAGCACTGAAGGTAGTAGGTGATACGATAATTACCTTTTTGTCATTGTATGCGTAGTCAATAAGGTTTCGTGTATTTGCCTTTACTGAACCCACTTGGTTGATTAATAAGTCATAGTAAATACCTTCTGCTGGAATGAACATAAAGGCAAAAGGAAGAGTTCCTTCACTTGGCCTAATGTACTGTGCTGTTTCATCAATACGCTTCTTCAAATCATTTTTGAAATCTCTTTCAAGTTCAATTTTTCTTTGTTCATCAGTTTCATCCATTAATCTTCTGTAATTGTCCATTGAAAACTTTGCATCAACAGGGATAAACTTATCCTGTTCAGTATAGATAACTGCATCAACAATCTTCCCATCATTAAATCCATACTGTAGTTGATAGTTTGTAGGAGAGAGAATATTTGAAAGAATTAGTTCAAGACCCATTTCTCCTAAGGTTCCACGATTCTTTTGATTTTTTAACACCTTCTCAAGATCTTTGAGCTGACCTGCTAGTTCAAAAACCTGCTTGTTTGTCTCTTTAGTTTCTGCAACTTCTTTTGTTACATTTTGTAACTGCTGATTAACTTGGGTATTAATCTGTTGTACCAATTTTTGTGATTGGTTGAACTGATCTTGTACCACCTGTGACATATTTTTACTCGATCGAGACACTTGTTCATCAAGACTGTCACGAAGTTGATTCATCTGTTGTAGCAAAAGACCCATAGCTTCGCTATTTTCTTTTGGCTTCTGATGCTTTTTCATTTCTAAAATAAGCCAAGTAAGGAGTATGATAATTCCAATACCAATAATAAGTAATATGATTTCCATGGGTATAGTATACCGTAAAAAAACACTACAGGTGAAGGTAGTGTTTTAGGGTATGAATCCAATCCTCATCTGGACCATCAGGATCCTGTTCTTTTTGAGTAAGCAGCCACTTGAGATATCCTGGATCATTTTTTGCAATGTTTTCTAGATTTTCACCTCGATATTTTCCAAAATTAAAGCTTCGATAGAGTATTGGTTCCTCTGAAATACGTATCATCTTTTCAATTGCTTCTTCACTTGAGCAGTTGGTATCTTCTACCATCTTTTTTAACATTCTGAAAAAGAGTTGTTCAAGTACTAAAATATCCCCCCACGCATCATGGGCAGTTGCTTCAACATCAATACCAAGAAGGTAACGAAGATACTGAAGAGAATATGATTCGATACTTCCTTTAGGATCAAGATGTCGTGCAACTTTCAAAGTATCAATTACTTTTCCTACCTTAAGACCCTCTTTCTCAATCATGTTGACATCAAAAGGAGCATTGTGTGCAACAAATATCTGTCCTGATGAAAAACGTTTCTGTAGATCAATTGCTTCTTTACTTCCTTTGAACATTGGTTTTCCTGCAACCATTGCTTCGGTAATATGATGTACCGCCATTGCAGAAATGCTAATCTTCATATTTGGTTTGTAGAGTTCATTAACATCAACTCCATCAGTTGTTCTGTACGCTACTTGGATAAGGGTATCATCTTTTCCTGCACCGGTTGTTTCAGTATCTATGAAAATAAGGGTATGGTTCATATCTAAAGTGTACCAAAAAATGATCTATATCAGAAGATATAGATCATTGCTATGTTTAAATATTTTTTTTAAAGAATTGTTTCTTTCTTTAAAAATCTCATAAAGAATGTAACGGTGTAAGAGAATTTTTTCAATTTCACCACATGCTCTATCTTCAGATGAAAGATTAATGTAAATATCTTCGCTTTCAAATGAAAGTATGAGTATATCATTTGAATAGTCTATATCTTCTAGGATAAGTTCAATAGAAGATTTGGACCATTTCTCTTTGTGCTTTTGATATACATCGCTATGCAATGTTGGAATATCAATTTTTCTTGATTGATATGCTCTGTTCTCCCAGAACACTGAATCAATCAAATTGATATACATGTTTTTTAACGAAGGTGGTAAACATGCATCATTGATAATCATCTTTCTATCAGAGTTATAATTATCTTCTGAATAGCTAAAGCTTCTCTTGGTATCTTTATTACAAGATAGTAATAAGAGAATAAAACAGGTAAGAGGAAATATTCTTTTCATGCGTATAGTATTTTAGTTTTTTTAATTTAATTATTTTATTACCACAAAGTCAACAGGAGCTACTTGAAATGAATAGGAAAGCACTATACACTTTAAAGCATATGACACTACAAGAACAAATTAAAGAACAAATGAAAGACGCGATGCGTGCAAAAGAAACAACTGCAGTTATGACCTTACGAGGATTAATGTCTGCGTTTACTAATGAATTAGTTGCTTCAGGGAAGATGCCAACAGATATGCTAACAGATGATCAAGCACTTGTTGTTATCACAAGAGAAGCAAAGAGAAGAAAAGATTCAATTGCACAGTTCGAAGAAGCAGGAAGAGAGGAGCTTGCATCAGACGAAAAAGAGGAATTAGCAATTCTTGAAAAGTTTTTACCTGAACTAATGCCAGAAGATGAAGTTCGAGCTGTTATTACAGTAAAGATAGAAGAACTTGGAATTACTGATGCTTCAGAAAAAGGAAAACTCATTGGAGCATTGATGACAGAGCTGAAAGGAAAGGCAGATGGATCAATGGTGAATGCTATTGTTTCTGAGCTACTTAAATAGTATGAAGAAATTTATTTTACAACTTATTGGATTATCACTTGTTGTATATTATCTGCTCCCTGAATTAGTTTCAGGTATTAGCATTGGAGGATTTCGATCAGCAATTATTGCAGCTGTTCTCTTCTCATTTATTAACATTGCGGTAAAACCAATACTACGAATTATCACACTTCCATTAAACCTTATTAGCTTTGGCCTTTTTGGTTTATTAGTAAATGTGTTTCTGTTTTGGTTCGTTGCCTCAGTTATCGATGGCTTCAGTGTAGCAAGCTTTACTGCTGCACTTATCGGAGCAGTTATCATGACCTTTGCTAATTGGCTTATCGAAAAAATCACCTAATTGAGGTGATTTTTTACATAGTTCATTCATTTGATATACTGTATATATGTTTTTTTCTCGACCGATAACAATAGCAACACACAATGGTTCATTTCATGCTGATGATATTTTTGCATGTGTAACGCTGTTACTGTATTTTAAACAACAAGGAAAGAAGGTTCGCATTATTCGAACACGTGATCAGTCTGACATTGATGGTGCTGATATTGTAGTAGATGTTGGAGGTGTGTATGATATTGAAACAAAACGTTTTGATCATCACCAAAGCAAAGGAGCTGGAAAAAGAGAAAATGGTATTCCATATGCATCGTTTGGTTTGGTATGGATGACCTATGGTTTTGATTTATGTGGTAATCAAGAGATTGTTGATGATATTGATAGGCGATTAGTACAACCAATTGACGCTATTGATAACGGAGTATCAATTTCTGAATCAACTGAATGTGGATTGTATGACTACGGTATTCACGGTATTGTATCTGCCTACCAGTGTACCTGGAAGGAAGCAGGGGAAACAGAAAAACAGTACCGTAATTTTATGGACCTCGTTTCTTTTTTTAGTGATGTCTTGAAACGTGAAATTGAGAAAGCCCATCATCGTCTTGAAATGGTTGAACTTATCGAAGATATATATACCAAAGCACAAAGGAAAGATATTCTTGAGGTTCCATACCATGTAACTATTGGATCGCTGATGCAGGTTTTAGAATCACATAAGGAAGTTCAGTTTGTAATTTGTAAGAGTAATACTAATTGGAAGGCATTGGCTTTACGAAAAGAGGCTTGTTCATTTGAAAATAGAACTTCACTTCCAGAAGCATGGGCTGGAAAGAGAAATGAAGAATTACAAGAAATATCAGGTGTTGATGATGCACTATTTTGTCACAATGCGCTATTCATGGCCGTTGCAAAGAGCAAAGAAGGAGCTTGGAAACTTGCAGAGCAAGCAGTACGATAGAAAAAGCTTCCTAACTTGCTCTTTTTTGTTACAGTAGAGATATATGGCATTTATAGATGAAGTACAATTAGAAATCAACGCAGGAAATGGGGGAGATGGTGTTGTTCGATGGAGACAAGAAAAATTTAAACCAATGGCAGGTCCTGGTGGGGGAGATGGTGGAAGAGGGGGAGATGTCTATGCACAGGCCATAGATGACTTAGCTTATCTTGAGTACTATCGATTTACTAAAAAATTCCAGGCACAGCATGGTGAACCAGGAGGAAACCTAGGAAAAGAAGGAGCAAATGGTGAAAGCCTTACGCTTAGATTTCCACGTGGAACAGTCCTTACCAACAAAGATACTGGTGAACAATTTGAAATTGTTGATACTGAAGAAAAAATACTTATCCTTAAAGGTGGTCGCAATGGATTAGGGAATGAACATTTTAAATCATCTACAAATACCACACCATATGAATGGACTCCAGGTACTTTAGGGGAAGGTGGAACCTTTCATGCTGAATTAAGATTGTTTGCAGATGCTGGTTTTGTCGGTCTTCCTTCTGCAGGTAAGTCAACCTTACTTAATTCACTTACGAATGCAAAATCAAAGGTTGGGGCATATCACTTCACTACCTTAGAACCGCACTTAGGTGCATTAGGATCATATATCCTTGCTGATATTCCTGGACTTATCAAAGGAGCCTCAGAAGGAAAAGGTTTGGGATACAAATTCCTTAAACATCTTTCACGTACCAATATTCTTGTTCATGTTATCGGTCTTGATACTGAGGATGTTGTTTCTGCGTATCAAGAAATTAGAAATGAACTTGAAGCATATGATGCTAACTTAGCTTCAAAAAAAGAAATACTTCTGTTGAGTAAAACTGACTTGGTTGATTCGGATATGGTACAAGAAGCTATACAAAAGCTATCTTCAGTATATCAAGGAGATATATATACCATCAGTGCATACGATGATGATTCGATAAAGGTATTTAAGGAAAAGCTATTGAATATTCTAGAAAAAGAAACAGCCTAAGGGTTGTTTTTTCGTGACAGAATTTACTAATAGCGATACAATCACCAGCATGGATACCAAAGGATACAGAGCAACAATAGGGCTTGAAATTCACGTTCACTTGAAGACGAAAACAAAGATGTTTTCACGATCGCTAAATACGGTTGATATTTCAGATACTGCACAACCAAATATTTATATTTCCCCAGTTGACCTTGCTCACCCAGGAACACTACCTACCATTAACAAAAAAGCACTTGAACATATGGTACGAATTGGTCTTGCAGTAGGTGGAAACATCGCTGATTTTACTGAGTTTGATAGGAAGAATTACTTCTATCCTGATATTCCAAAAGGATATCAAATCTCACAATATAAATATCCAATTGTTTCAGGTGGTTCTGTTGCAGGTTTCGCGCTAACTCGCATTCACCTAGAAGAAGACACGGCAACTTCAAAACATTTCGATACTATGTCACTTGTGGACTACAATCGAGCTGGTGCCCCTCTTATGGAATTGGTAACTGAGCCAGTACTTCATACCCCTGAAGATATTGTTGTCTTTGCTCGTGAACTCCAATTGTTACTTCGATATCTAGGAGCAAGTGATGCTAATATTGAAAAGGGTCAAATGAGAGTTGAAGTGAATCTTTCTGTTTCAAAAACAGAAGAACTAGGAACAAAGGTAGAGGTAAAGAATATAGGTTCAATTTCTGCTGCAGCAAAAGCAGCAAGCTACGAAATACAACGACAAATCGAAGTACTAGAAAGTGGAGGAACCCTTGTTCAAGAGACACGAGGTTGGAACGATCAAAATCAATCAACTTTTTCTCAACGTTCTAAAGAAAATGCAAAAGACTATCGGTATTTTCCTGAACCAGATTTACCAAAACTCTATTTACATAGTTTGTTTAATCTTGAAGATATTAAAAAAGGTCTTCCTGAACTACCTAAAGAAAAAAGAGAAAGGTATGCGAATGAATTTGGTATTAAAGATGAGGATATTGAGTTTTATATCAACGACATGAATGCCTCATTGTTTTTTGAAAAAGTTTCAAACATGTTACCGAAGGATCAAGTACCAATTGCTTCAAATTACATTACCTCAGATATAGCTGGGATTATGAAACAAGGAAAAGAAGATGTATTTACTACCTTAAATCCAGAATCATTTTCTTCATTAATATCTATGATTTCAAAAGGTGATATCAATTCAAGAGGAGCAAAGGATATTCTTCCAATTCTTATCAATGAAGGCGGAAATCCAGAGGAAATTGCAGAAACAATGGGATTGAAACAAGATAACGATATTGATTCATTAAAACAAGTAGTACAAAAAATCATTGATGAAAATCAGAAGCAAGCTCAAGATTTCAAAGAAGGAAAGGATACCCTTATGAAATTCTTTGTAGGGCAGGCTATGAAGGAAACCAGAGGATCAGGGAACCCTCAGGTTCTCGCTGAATTGTTCAAGGAAATGATATAAAAAAACTCTTTCAATGAAAGAGTTTTTTGTGTAATTAATTCTATACGTAGCACAATCCTAGATATACTAAATATATAAAAATTGATGCAAAGACAATATATTTTCTTTGGTTAGTAATATTTTTAAGTCCAAATATTATAAGCAAAATTGAAAATAATGAGACAAGCAGTGAGGGAAATATATTTCCCGTTAATGTTATTTCTTCGGGTTCATATGAGGTAATCATACGAGTTGCCATTGAAAGCATGAAATATATTCCTGCGATAAGGAATAACATTCCAACGAAAAGATCTTTTTTGTAAGCTACTGTTGAATTCATAACTTTTAGTTTTAAAGGTTCATATATATTATGAATACATTTTATAAATATGTCAATCTATTTATCAACAGACAATTTTCAGGTACACTCCATATCATGGAAAACAAAGGAAAACTACATCCACTTACTCAAACCATTCGAAAGATCAACAAGATTTTTGTTGATATGGGTTTTGAAATTGCAAACGGGCCACATGTCGAAGATCAGTGGTACAACTTCGATGCTTTAAATGTTCCGAAAGATCATCCTGCTCGTGATATGCAAGATACTTTTTTTATTGATGATGATTCACAAAGGGTACTGCGTACCCATACCTCAAGTGTACAGATTCGTTACATGGAACAATTTGTTAAAGAGGGAAGAGCACTTCCTCTTAAAGTGATAGCACCAGGAAAAGTATTTAGACAGGAAGCAACTGATAGGACTCATGAGACGCAGTTTCATCAAGTTGAAGGGTTAGTAGTAGGTGAGGGAGTCTCACTTGCACACCTTAAAGGTACCCTTGAAACCTTCTTAAAAGAATTCTATGGAAGAGACATTGAATTTAGATTCAGGCCTGGATATTTTCCTTTTGTTGAACCGGGTATCGAAATTGATCTTAAATTTTCAGATACGTGGATGGAGGTGTTAGGTGCTGGAATGGTTCATCCGCAAGTTCTAGAAAATGTTGGTATTGATTCATCTAAATACACAGGTTTTGCCTTTGGTGTTGGTATTGATCGTCTAACTATGATGAAGTATGGAATACAAGATATTCGCCTTATGTACCAAGGAGACCTTAAACTTCACGATTCAATAAATTAATATGAAATTCTCACGAACTTGGCTACAAAGCTACACAACAACTCCATTACCTGATATTCATCAACTTGCAGATACCTTAATGCTGCATGCTTTTGAAATTGAGGAAATACTCAATGACGATGTTCTTGATATTGATGTTCTGCCCAACAGAGCACATGACTGTTTGTCTCATAGGGGTATAGCTTATGAGTTAATAGGGTTATTAAACTTAGAAGCACGCGAACACAGATACCAAGAAGATATCTTAGTACGAACCGAAGAGTCTCCTTTATTAAACGTAGAGAATAGTATTAATTGTAGAGCCTATACGTTGATGTTAGTAAAAGGTGTGACGGTAAAAGAATCACCACAATGGTTGAAAGATTACCTTGAATCAATTGGGCAAAGAAGTATTAATAATATTGTTGATGCTACAAACTATATAATGTTTGATTTAGGGCAACCACTTCATGCTTTTGATGCTCATAAGGTTGTAGGTTCAATTGTCGTTCGTAATGCAGAACCTGGTGAAAAGATGATTACCTTGTCACAAGAAGAACTTGAGCTCACTGAAGATGATTTAGTCATTGCAGATGAGGTTGGAGTACTTGCACTTGCAGGAGTAAAAGGTGGAGCAAGAGCTGAAGTAACTTTTGATACAAAGGATATTCTTGTTGAAGTAGCAAATTTCAATCCAGTATCAACAAGAATAAGTGCTCGTCGTCATAAGATATATACCGATTCATCAAAACGATTTGAAAATGAGATTCATCCAAACCTTATCGATGAAGTACTACCTAACGTCACAACTCTTCTTAATGAGATTGCAGGAAATGATGAAACCACATTCAGTAGTATTCAAAAAGTATGTTCATTTGAAGATCACGTGAAAGAAATAGTTCTTTTACCATCTGATGTTGAAAAAGTTCTTGGATTGAACATTTCAAAAGATGAGATTCTTACCTTGTTTGATCGATTCAACCTATCATATCAACTAAGAGATTCAGAGATATTAGTTACTCCTCATGTATACCGACTTGATCTAAATACTAAAGAAGATTTGATCGAAGAAATTGGAAGATGGTATGGGTATTATAATATTCAAAGTAAATCAATTGATAGTATTGTGACTGAGCCACGTATTCATCCATTAACATATCTTGCACATACTTTAAGAAATATCCTTATCGAACGTGGATTTTCAGAACTATACACCTACACCTTTGTTCCTGAAGGTGAACTTAAGGTAAAGAATCCAATAGGGAAGGATAAACAAGCACTGAGAGTTGATATTGAAACAAAACTCCGTGAAGCAACAGAAAAGAATGCCAAAAATGCTTCATACTTCAATCAAAATAGAATAGCTGTATTTGAAATTGGAAAAGTATATACAAAGCAAGGTGAAGATACTCGCCTTTCAATTTGCATTGAAAATGTAGACAAGAAGGCAACAAAAAAATATGGATCAGTAAAACAGCAGCTACAAGATATTGTGTCTGAAATGGAAAAGGAGCTGGGTATGGATATTCATGCAAACATTCAGGATTCCACACTTTCATTCTCACTTTCTAAACTTAGTTCAGCTTTAGATATTCAAGAATATGGAAATGTTTTTGATTTTGAAAGTTATCAAGATAATGCAAGATTCTTCGAAATTTCTGTATTTCCATACAGTACAAGAGATATATCAGTATGGGTACCAAGCTCTGTTTCATCAGATGAGGTATTGAGGGTAATTACCCAAGCGTCCTCTTCATATGCAATTAAGCATTTCCTTTTTGATACTTTTACAAAAGATGAAAAGACATCGTATGCATATTCAATAGTATTTCAATCACATGAACGTACTCTTGAAGATGTTGATATTGATGAAGCAATGCAACGAATATATGATGCAATGCTAAATATGCACTGGGAGGTGCGATAACAAAAAAACAACCATAATATGGTTGTTTTTTTGTTATTCTTTAACTGCCTTTGGGTCAGCAAGAACTTCTTCAAGAGTTGGCCCGTTTGATTCTTCTGATTCTTCTGAAAGACCAGAAATACTTACCACCACAGCATCAGCATCTTCTAAGATAGTAACTCCTTCAGGAATAACTAAATCTGAAATTCTAATACTGTCTCCTACGTTAAGTGATTCAACATTTACCGTAATAACTGAAGGTACCTTAGATGGAATAGCTTCCAATTGTACTTCATGAATTGATTGATTTAGAATTCCTTGTTTCTTAGTTACTGCTTCAGCTTCTCCTACTGTTTCAATTGGTACAGTAACTTCAGTAGTTTCTCCTTGAGCAACAATTTTGAAATCAACATGCAGAACTTCTCCAGAAACTACATGTACTTGCATATCTTGGATAAAACACTGTTGTCCTTTAAGGTCACCAGTGAGTTCAACTACTGATGAAGTACCTGCCTTCTTATATACCTTTCGGAATTCACCTTGGTCGAATGATACTGGAGTATTTTCAAAACCAGCTCCATAACAAATACCTGGAGTTCTTCCTTCAGCTCGTAGAGCCTTGAGGCTCATTTGAGCATCTCTTTTACTTACATTTAGTTCAGTCATAATATCGAGATTATAACGACTTAACCTGATAATGCAACCATTTTAACTCATGCAAAGATTTGGTATACTAGTGACCATGCAAAATACAATAACAAAAGTCGCTATAATATTCGTAAGTATTCTTTTCTTGACCTCAGGAATTCCTTCTGATGTTTTCGCACAATGTAAAACAGAAGCAGAATGCCAAGCTGAATTGAAGAGAATTGACGAGGAAATTAAAAGAATTAATAGCAATATTAATGAAGAAACTAAAACCCAACAAACTATTTCTGGGGAAATTTCAAAATTAAGTACTGAGATAAATAAAACAGCAACTGAGATTAATAAAAAGAATTCACTTATTTCTGAAATTCGTTCTGATATTACAAGAAAGGAAAAAAGCCTTAACGCATTAAATGAACGTCTAGAACGTGAAAAACAATCACTTGAAAGAATCATGAGAAGAAGAGTTGAGATTGATGATGCAACCTTGTTTGAAGTGATTTTAAGTTCACGTAATATTTCTGATTTCTATGAGGACCTTCCTCGATATAGTAATGTACAACGATCACTCTCTGATTCATTTAATATCATTGATGACCTTAAGGTAAGTATATACAACGAGAAATCATCCTTAGAAAAGAAAAAAGAACAAGAGGATAATGAGAAGTACTCTCTTGAACTAGAACGCAACAAGATTGCTGTTCAGAAGAAAGACAGAGATGTTGCTTTAACGATAAGCCAGCAAAAGGAAGCAAACTTTGCAACACTAAAACAACAACGTGAACAAGAAGCAAAGGCAATTAGAGATCGCTTAATTTCATTCCAAGGATCTGGTATTAATCAACGTTCAATCTCATTTGGAGAGGCGTATGATTATGCAAAATTTGCTTCTGAAAAAACAGGGGTACGTACTGCATTTATTATGGCTATCATGCAGCAAGAAACTGGATTTGGAAGAAATGTTGGAGGATGTAATCTTCGAAATGGTGAAACTGGAGAGGGGGTATATATTAGTACAGGAAATCCATCAGTGAGAAATATGGTTCCTGGTAACTTTGAAAACTTCAAGAAAATTACAGGTTCATTGGGTCGTGATTGGCAAACAACACCAATTTCTTGTGTTGCTATCATCAACGGTGCTCCATATGGATATGGAGGTGCTATGGGATACACCCAATTTATCCCTAATACATGGATGAGCGTTGAAGCACGAGTTCGTTCATATCTTGGAGCTACTGTTGCAAACCCTTGGAATCCACAACACGCAGTTATGGCAACAGCTGTATTCGTACGTGATTTGGGAGGTGCTGCTCAAACATACTCTGCTGAACACAATGCAGCATGTAGATACTATGGATCATGTTCCGTATATGCATATGGAGATAACGTAATGAAGAAGGCAGCTACCATTCAAACATCTATTGATATTCTTGAAAGAGATTAGTTATTGCAATCTGATAATGGTGTGATAGTATAACAATCATTATGAAAAGCGATATTCACCCACAAGATTACAGAAAAGTTATTT
Source organism: uncultured Candidatus Saccharibacteria bacterium (assembly GCA_964592365.1). Lineage (GTDB taxonomy): Bacteria > Patescibacteriota > Minisyncoccia > Phycocordibacterales > UBA1006 > UBA1006. The sequence continues at coordinate 35,431 of CAZQDL010000004.1, forward strand.
TCCACGATAACGCAAGCGGAGAAGATTTTCTTATTTCTTCAACAATGCCTTCAGAGGAAACAAAAAAATGGGAAGATGGAAAAGAATACCCAGTAATACAGGTAGAAATTTCTTCAGCATCACACCCATTCTACACAGGAGCTGAGAAGCGATTAGATACTGCAGGACGAGCTGAAAAGTTCCGAAAGCGAGCAGAAGCTGCTTCATAAAAAACACCGCATGGTGTTTTTTATTTACATTTTTTCATAAATAGATAATAGTTATATTGAATAACACTAAAACTAAATACTATGAATAAATTACTCACACTCTTTGTCTTTTTCCCATATGTACTGTTTGCTCAAGTTCATAAAATAGGAGATAAGCTTGCTTCAGCTAGCTTTGAATATCAACTTGATCGCTTTGATCAATATATTAAAGCAGATTCAATATTAAAAAGTAAAACATTGTTTTTCAATACCTCAAACAATTCTGGATTTCAAAGAATTACTGAAGGAGGGCTTGATAAGATTCTTTTCTTTCAATCAAAGCAACGCTTAAATATGTACTATATCGAAGAGTATGTTCTTGAGAACAATGGATTTTTTGTTAAAGAATATTACGCACATTTTATGCTTCTTCATGGAAAACCATTCTTTTGGATAGAAAATCCAGGGAAATATATTGCATATAAGGTAGATGATTGGGATACCTTATCACAGCACATTAAGAAAATTGAAATAGTACTAAAATATTTCACTTCAGTTTTAAAGCTACCAAATCAAAAGGTGGTAGCAATGTATTAAATAGATACCGCTTTGTCTTCACCAAGCGGTATTTTTCATATATGATACGGTATACCTATATGACTTTTGAAGAACAACTAGAAAAAGTAAAATCAAATCCAACAACCATGTTTTTTGCTACACAGATTGTTGAGCTTTCAAGAAAACTTGAAGAAACTAAGAGTATGGCAGAAGATCCTGAAATGATGGATCTTGCTCAAGAGGAAATTAAAACTCTTGAATTTCAAATTGATTCATATCTTACACAAGCCCTAGAAATTATCACCAAAGAAGAGAATGCAGAAAAGGAATCACCAACAGAAGTAATTCTTGAAATACGAGCAGGAGCAGGGGGTGATGAAGCCGCACTGTTTGCAGGTGAAATGGCTCTTATGTATGAAAAATATGCTGAAATTAAAGGATGGGCATGGGAGATTGTTGATACCTCTGTTAATTCAATTGGTGGATACAAAGAAGCTTCATTTGAGGTAAAGGGACCTGATGTATATCAAAAGTTACAATGGGAAACTGGAGTACATAGAGTTCAGAGAATTCCAGCTACTGAAAAACAGGGAAGAATCCATACTTCGACAATACAAATTGCTGTTATGCCATTGTTTAAGCGAACAACCATCGAACTTAACGATGCAGATCTTGAATTTGAAACTTCTCGTTCAGGTGGAGCTGGAGGTCAAAATGTAAACAAGGTAGAAACAGCTGTACGAGTAATTCACAAACCAACAGGAATTGATGTACGTTCAACAGCTCAAAGAACTCAGCTGAAGAACAAAGAAAATGCATTATCTATTCTTAAATCAAAACTTCAGCAAATGAAGGATGAAGAAGAACAAGCAAACTATGCTGAAAAGAAACGTAAACAAATTGGAACTGGAGATCGTTCTGAAAAGATTAGAACATATAACTTTCCCCAAGACCGAATTACTGATCACAGGATAAAAGAATCCTGGTCAAATATTGAGGGTATTTTAGCTGGTGGATTTGAAAAAATTGTTGATGTAATTTTACAAAAACAGAGTGAACTAGAAAATGAAGAGTAGCTTGTCTGTTTTAGTATAAATATATTGCACATTCATTTCCTTTTGATATACTCCTTGGTATTGCGCGTGTAGCTCAGGTGGTTAGAGCGCGTCACTGATAATGACGAGGTCCTAGGTTCAAGTCCTAGCATGCGCACTACTAAAGCCTTTTATAAGGCTTTTTTCTTTGCTACAATGCAAAATATGAAATCTAAAGGATTTACCTTAATTGAATTATTGGTAGTGGTTGCCATTATTGGAATACTTGCAACAGTGGTATTAGCTAGCTTAGGTTCAGCTCGTGAACGTGCACAATACACAAAACTACTTTCGACTATAAAATCAGCTGAAACAGATTTATATATAGAACAGGCATCAGTTTTAAGTTGGTGGACAACAGCCAACTTACCATCATCACTTGCAACAAAATTAGCATCCCTTGATACAGGAGTCCCTGGAGTTTCTATTGTATATAACAATAGTGGTCAAGTTAAACCAGAAGGATGTGTACAAAGTGGCGTTCGGACAGCAGGTGTTCAACTCCGTATTGTGTTTCCTAATGTGACTGAGGCAACAAAAGGTCGTGATTTTCTTGATACCGCTTTTGATGGGACTAACCCACAAGGTGATAGGAATGGTTGCGGAAAAATCATGTGGCTTGGTGGTACTGAGCTATATTATCAAATTGCAAATAGCTCAACAGAATAGTCTTCAACAAAAAAATATCTATGCAGTAGATATTTTTTTGTTGAATACATGCTTTCTTGTTACAATAACTATATGAAATCTAAAGGATTTACCTTAATTGAATTATTGGTAGTGGTAGCCATTATTGGAATACTTGCAACAGTGGTATTAGCATCACTTGGAAGTGCACGCACGCAATCTAAAGATGCAGCGATAAAGCAGATTGTCTCTCAGATGCGTGCACAAGCTGAACTTCAGTATGATGGTGACTACGATGGGATCTGTAATAGTGGTCAATTTGGAAAAATGTTTGAATCAGCAGTACAGAATTCGCTGGTTACTATAGGAGGAAGCTTAAGAAGTAGGTGTTACGATAGTTCAACGTTTAGATATACAGATAATAGTAGCTTGAATATAACACCTGCAAATGGATTTGCAGGTAGTGATTCGAACGGGTCTCCTTGGGCTGTTTCTATTGCATTAAACACAACCGAACATATATGTATAGATTCAACAGGTACCTTAGTTATTACACCTGGTCCGCTATTAGGGCATTCTTCAGCTGGGGCTGATAAAACCTGCTAAAAATAAAAACTCCTTTAAAAAGGAGTTTTTTTATATTCTATTTTCAAGTTCAATAATATTGCTCGCAATAGTACGTTCAATATCAGCAACTTGATTACTCTCAACAATTACTTTAGAAAGTAAAAATTTAAGACGAGACATACTTCCTGATGCAAATATTATTTTTCGTGCAGTCTCAAAATCATAATATTCATACAATAATTTTATAGCTGAATCAACTTCACTCATAGGGACAGTCTTTGATCCTGAAATTTGATAAAAAATTTCTGATTCAGCATAGTTACCTAAGATAAGTAAGGAGAATGCATAATCTCTTGGATTAAGAATATTTTCATATTTTTTTATAAAATCAATATCTAGTGTTTTTCCGGAATTAGCTACTTCTGCAATTTCTTGAATTAATGATTCAGCTGAATTATAAGAGGCTCTAATACGTTTGGATATACTTTTCTTGATAGCAAGAGCTTCTTTTTCATTCAGATGCTTGTTAATCTCATCAAGAAAAAAATATTCATAAAGTCTTTCTTTTTGAAGATATGATTTTAAATTTTGAAAATATTTCTGTTGCTTTTCAGCAACATTAAAAAAAGACTGAAAGTAGGTATTTAAATTACAGTCAGAAAGCTCAAAGTCATTTATAGCTTTTGCTTCTAGTATTTTCAAAATTCTTTCATCTGGCTGATATCCCAGACTAATTGCTTTCTGTACCATGCCATTGTTGAGATACGTTTCGATAAGAAGGGTATCAACTTCAGATAAGTGTTTTTCCATGTGATATTTTGTTTTAGTGTTTAAACCTAAATTACAATAATATTAGAAAACGTCAAATTATATCATGAGTTGATTTACTTATTCTCTATGCTCAAATAATAATATCTTGTTGCCGAGGGATATAGGTATGTTACACTAGCCTCGGCATTGTGTATTACAGTGCTTCTCTTTACATAAAGAGAAATCTTCTTTGTATGAAGTTACATGAACTTGAAAAAGAAAGAGATGCATATGCTGAGAAAATTGGAAAATTAGCAATTACTATTGCCTTAATTTTTGGTATTCCAGTAGCACTAGCGATAGGAATTGGACATCTTTTTGATGTTCCTTTGGTATATACTATTCCTGTCGCTTTTATCATTTCATGGTTTTTTGTTATCCGACTCTATCGAAAGGTGGATAAAAAGGTACGAGAATTAGAAGAACAAATTCGTGAACTTAAAAAACAAGAAGCATTAAAGAATTAATATATGGGATTCACAAGCATCACAAGAAATTTAACACCTATTCAACCTGAAATCGTATTTTCAATGGGTGATTTTGGTATTGCAAATTCAACACTCATGGTACTACTTATCGCACTTCTTTTTTCATTTGTGGGATTAGTATTGGTACCTAAATTTTCATTGGTTCCTGGTAAATTTCAATCAATGATTGAAATGGTGTATGAATCAATGACCGATTTGATTCAGCAAATTACTAATGATCGCTTCCATGCACAACGTATTTTACCCCTTATCACAACCATCCTTGTATATTTTGCAGTTGCTAACGTAATTGCAATCATTCCAGGACTTACTGATATTACGTATAACGGAGTTGCTGTTTTTCGAACCCCAACCTCTGATTTCAACACCGCTTTTGGTGTTTCATTGGCAGCGGTTGTGGTACTGAACTTGGTAGCAATTCAAGAATGGGGGGTATTAGGATATCTTGGTAAGTTCTTTAATTTTAAAGGAATCGTTGATGGATTTAAAAAGAGCCTCATGGATGGATTCATTGGATTTATTGAATTCTTTGTAGGGGTGTTAGACATCATCGGAGAAATTGCAAAAGTAGTTTCACTTTCATTTCGATTATTTGGAAACGTATATGCAGGGCAGGTACTTGCCATTATTATCATGGGTGCATTTGCATGGGGTCTCCCAACTATTTGGGCTGTTATGAGTAACTTCACAGGAATACTTCAAGGTTTCGTTTTCGCGGCTTTAGTTTCTGTATATTACTCACTTACCCTAAAACCAAAAGCTGAGGAATCAGCAGATATTAATTCAACTCATTAATCACTATTTATTTTAACTATTTATTTATATGACAGAAGAAGCAGCACGATATATTGCAAAAGGTTTAGCTACCTTTTCAATGTTTGGATCAAGTATTGGAGAAGGATACTTGGTAGGAAAGGCATTAGAAGCAATGGGACGAAACCCAGAAATGGCAGGAACTATCTTTACTCGTATGATTGTTGGAGTAGCTCTTGTTGAGTCTGCAGCGATTTACGCATTGGTAGCGTTCTTCCTTATCTAATCTTTTCGTACCTGTATATGGAAGTCCTTAGCAATATTGGATTTGATTGGCAGGTAGCACTTTCTAACTTTGTTAGCTTTGTCCTTATTTACTTCATTCTCAAAACATGGGTTTTTGGTCCTGTTTCAGATATTCTGGAACAAAGAAAATCAACGATAGAAGAAGGAGTTAAGAAGGCAAAAGAGTCTGAAGCGGTATTAACCCAAGCTCAAGAAGAAGCTGATACGATTATCAAAACTTCAAAGCAGGAAGCTAATATCATTGTTGCAAAAGCAAAAGATAGTGGTGATGAACTTATCACAAACGCAACAAAGCAAGCAGAAAAAGAAGCACATGAAGTGCATATCCGTGCTAAACAAGCATTACAAAAAGAACAAGAAGACATGGAGCAAGCATTGATTTCTAAAACGGCGTCATTGGTTTCAATGGGGGTTACTAAACTCTTAAAGGAAGAGGTTGATCAGAAACGTGACCAAGAGTTAACGAATAGGGCATTAAAGCATTTGCAGAATGTAAGCTCAGTACAGAAATAGTATGGCAACATCTGAACACTTAGCTCGTGTACTGGAACAACTTGCAAAAGGTGATCATGCTGACAAAAAAGTTGATTCATTTTTTACTTACTTATCAGAAAAAAACCTTATCACCTTACTTCCTCAGATTTTAAAGCATGTTGTTTTAAGGAAAGAACAGCAGGATAATTTCAATACTCTGCGTATCGTTTCTCGATATCCACTTTCAGAGGAACAACTTGGGTATGTCAAAGAGGTAGTAGGCGCACCAGATGAAATTGTTTTAGAAAAAAAAGTAGATGAACATATGCTTGGTTCATTTACAGCTTCATACCAAGGATCACTTTATGATGGATCACTTGATCATGATGTACTAGCAATGAGAAGAGCATTAACACAATAAATTACGTATGAATACAGAAACACTGGTAAAAAAAATTCAAGAACAAATTGAAGGATTTGAATCTCAGGTAGAAATAACTGAATTCGGAACAGTTCAATCAATTGCAGACGGAGTTGCTCGTATCTCTGGTCTTTCACAGTGTCAGGCATCTGAAATGGTCTCATTTAATGATGGCGCTATTGGAGTTGCTTTGAACCTAGAAGCAGATACTGTTGGGGTAATTATCCTTGGAGACTACCTTGGTATTAAAGAAGGGGATACAGCAAAGCGAACAGGAAAAATTCTTTCTGTTCCTGTAGGTGACGCTATTATTGGAAGAGTGGTTGATCCACTAGCTAATCCTATTGATGGAAAAGGTGATATCAAAACTAATGTAGATCAACTTATCGAACGTGTTGCTCCAGGAGTAATGACTCGTGAACCAGTATCAGTACCTCTACAAACTGGTATCAAAGTAATCGATGCGCTTGTTCCAGTTGGAAGAGGACAACGAGAACTTATCATTGGTGATCGACAAACAGGAAAAACAGCTGTTGCTATTGATACTATTATCAATCAAAAAGGACAGAATATTAAATGTGTGTATGTAGCTATTGGACAGAAAAAGTCAAAAATTATGCGAGCAGTACAAAAGCTTCAAGAAGCAGGAGCTATGGAATATACAACCGTAGTACTTGCTGGAGCTTCTGACAGTTCTGCACTTCAATACATCGCACCATATTCAGGAGTAGCTATTGCTGAATACTTTTTGGATAAAGGGGAAGATGTACTTGTGGTATATGATGACCTTACCAAACACGCTGCAGCATATCGAGAAATTTCACTTCTACTACGACGACCACCAGGACGTGAAGCATATCCTGGAGATGTATTTTATCTTCACTCTCGACTTCTTGAGCGAGCATGTCGACTAAATGCGGAAAATGGAGGAGGATCAATTACAGCACTCCCTATCATTGAAACACAAGGAGGAGATGTATCCGCATACATTCCAACAAACGTAATTTCAATTACTGACGGACAAATTTTCCTTGAAGCAGGATTATTCAATAAAGGTATCAGACCAGCTATTAACGTTGGACTTTCTGTTTCTCGAGTTGGAGGTGCTGCACAAACAAAGGCAATGAAAAAGACAGCCGGACCAATGAAGCTGGCTTTGGCTCAGTATCGAGAGCTTGAATCATTCGCACAGTTTGATTCTGATCTTGATCCACAAACAAAGAAGATTTTGAATCATGGTGCTAAGTCAACTGAACTATTAAAGCAAGGACAGTACCAACCAATTTCAATGGCACATCAGGTAGTTTCAATCTATGCATTGAATAACAGGATGCTTGAAAGTATTAGTATTGATGATATTGGATCATGGGAAAAAGGATTATATTCATTCCTTTCATCTTCAAAATCATCACTTCTAGAAGAAATTAACAAAGGATGGTCAGATGACATCCAGAAAGGTATCGTTGATGCCGTAACGCAATACAACGAAACTTTCACTGTCTAATGTTATGGCAGTTCAAACCAAAACAATTAAACAGAAAATGCAGTCGGTGAAGAATATCGAGAAGATAACAAAAGCGATGGAAATGATTTCAGTATCAAAGATGAAGAAATCAGTTGAAAAACATAATGCATCAGATGCCTATGCAGATCATTCTCTTGCTCTTCTTGAGAATCTACATAAGCATAGGAATTTGAGTCATCCTTACCTTGAAAAAAGAGTAATACAGGGAGCAAGAAAAGTATTAATGCTTGTTGTTGCTTCAAATAAGGGGCTTTGTGGAGGATACAATATGAATGTTTCTAAGCAGGTAAGTCTATATGTTAAGGAACATTCAGATGTTGAAATAGAAGTTATTGCTGTGGGAAAACAGGCATCAAAAATTGCTTGGAGAAATAACTTAAAAACAATAGCTAGTTTCACTAATCATTCAGAATATTTTAGCTCAAGTGAGGTACGTGCCATTATGCACACTATCTACGAACAATTTGAGGTTGATAATCAGTATGAATCAGTGGTAGCTTGCTATACTCAGTTTCTTTCATCTATTTCTTTCAATCCTAGAGTTCTTTCATTGATTCCACTGTCACTTGAAGATTCAAGAAAAGCACTTCACCTTAACAATGAAGAGTCATCAATTGCGAGATATGCTGAGTATCAGTTTGAACCATCAGAACAAGAAGTTCTTGATTCTATGGTACCTCGTATGCTTATGACTATTGTGTATCAGGTACTTCTTGATTCAATTGCATCAGAACATAGTTCTCGTGTAACAGCAATGAAGAATGCTTCTGATAATGCGGGAGAACTTCTTGAAGATTTAAAGATTAACTATAACCGTGCCCGACAGGCAGCTATTACCCAGGAGATCGCCGAAATAGTAGGAGGATCATCCGCCGTATCTAATTAATATTATGAGTAAACAAACAGGAACAATTACACAAATCATTGGACCCGTGATTGACGTACACTTCAGTGGGGAACTTCCTCCTATCTACCAAGCGTTAACGGTAGTACTAGATGGAAAGAATATTACCCTAGAAGTACAACAACACGTTGGTGCCAAAGAAGTTCGTACCATCGCTATGGACAGTACCGATGGTCTTACCCGTGGACAAGAAGTTATTGATACCGGAGCTCCTATATCAGTACCTGTTGGAAATGCAGTACTTGGACGTATGTTCAATGTTACCGGAGATCCAATTGATAATAAGGAAGCACCTAAAGCAGAGCGTTCACCAATTCACCGTCCTTCACCAGAATTTAAGGATCAATCAACAGAAACAGAAATTCTTGAAACAGGAATTAAGGTTATTGACCTCATTTGTCCTTTCTTGAAGGGAGGAAAGGTTGGACTTTTTGGAGGAGCTGGAGTTGGAAAGACCGTTATCATCCAAGAGCTCATTAACAACATTGCAAAAGAACATGGAGGTTACTCTATGTTTGCTGGAGTTGGAGAACGAACTCGTGAAGGAAACGACTTGTACAAGGAAATGGAAGAAGCAGGAGTATTAGAAAAGACAGCACTGGTGTTTGGTCAAATGAATGAACCACCAGGAGCTCGAGCTCGAGTTGCTCTTTCTGCCCTAACTATGGCTGAGCACTTTCGAGATAAAGAGGGGAAAGATCTTCTTCTCTTCGTTGATAATATTTTCCGATTCACTCAAGCTGGATCAGAAATTTCAGCACTTCTTGGACGTATTCCATCAGCAGTAGGGTATCAACCAACTCTTGCTTCAGAAATGGGAGCTCTTCAAGAGCGAATTACTTCAACAAGTAGAGGATCAATTACTTCAGTTCAGGCTGTGTATGTACCTGCTGATGACTTTACTGATCCTGCACCAGCAAATACCTTCACGCACTTGGACTCTACGGTTTCATTAAACCGTAGTCTTGCTGAAATTGGAATTTATCCTGCAGTTGATCCCCTTGAATCAACATCAACCGTTCTTGATCCACTTGTAGTTGGAGAAGATCATTACAAGGTTGCACGAGATGTGCAGGGAGTTCTTCAAAAATACAAAGATCTTCAAGATATTATTGCTATTTTAGGAATGGATGAACTTTCAGATGATGATAAGTTGACCGTTGCACGTGCTCGAAAAATCCAAAAGTTCCTTTCTCAACCTTTCTTTGTTGCAGAACAATTTACTGGTATGCAAGGAACTTATGTAAAAGCTGCAGATACCGTTCAATCATTTAAAGAGATATTAGAAGGGAAGTATGACTACATAGATGAAAACTCTTTCTATCTTAAGGGTTCTATCCAAGAAGTAGTTAAGGCCTACGAAGAAGCACAGGCACAAGCATAGGCCTATGAGTTTGAAACTTACCATTCTCACTCCACTTGGAGAAATATTTTCAGGTGAAGTAGATCAAGTAACCGCAACTACTACATCAGGAGAAATTACCATTCTTAAAAATCATATTCCTTTAGTAACAACCCTAGCAACTGGAGAAATTATGATCAGGGTAAAAGGTGAACCTTCATATTTTACTGTTGCAGGAGGAGTACTTGAAAAAAAACAGGAAAACGAAGTGGTTGTTCTTTCAAGTCGTTCTGAAGATGCCCTTGCTATTGATGTAAAACGAGCAGAAGAAGCTTATCAAAAAGCACAGGCACTAGCTGAAGAAGCAAAAGAAAACAAAGAAGTATTTGGTGGAGTTAACTACCAAAAACTAATGAATAAAGAGTTAAATAGAATTCGACTCGGAAAGCGAGGTCAGAGGAAATAAAAACCACTTTGTGGTTTTTATTTTTTATTTATTTTTTTGTCCTAACATGAACAAAATTAAAATTACATACGTATGAATGCACTCGTTTCTTATAACAAAATAAGGGTACCAAAAAAGATACAAAAGCATGTTGCGTGCTTTGATAATATTTTTAATCCCAAAGATCCATCATCAGTATTGCTTAGTGATCTGGTATATCAAAAACTATTACACAACCAACATCAGTACAAAAGAATAATTGTTTTCTTGGGTAAAAAAAGTTCAGGTTCATGTAAGATGATTCCATTACTTTGGAATAGTATAGAGAAAGAAAAGTTATTCTTTATTCTTTGTCACCATGATATTGAAGAAAAAATATCTATATTACATGAAAATTCAGTTCCTAAATTACAGTACTTAAGTTTTTGTGATAATTGGCATCAAGAGGGAAAGCCTTGCAACGAAGTTCCAATAATGATTGGCATTGCACTACAAAAAGCAGATTAATCTGCTTTTTTCTCATGGTACAATGTCGCTATATGAAAAATATTCTCATTGTTATTCTTGTCTTAGGTATTAGCGTAGGAGCTTTTATTCTTACCAATAGATCAGAACCATTAGCTGTTTCGGTAGTTGGACCACAACGTATCGATACTCGTTGCTATGCACAAAAAGAACTTCTTGAAGGTGATTTAGGTTATTCATATTCTTTTGCACGTTTTGATATTTTCAGTGATATGAGTGTTGAAGGGTATCTAGGATATTTCCCATATGGTGTTGATGCAAGTTCCGGAAGCTATGTTGGAACACTTCTTCCTGAAGATGATATTATAACCGGTGAATATACCTTTTTTGCTGAAGGACAGACGGGTACGGAAGAGCGTTTTGTGCGATTAACAGATATTGGATTACTCTTTGGTTTTGGTCCAATGGAGCTATCTTCAGATGGGGTGTACCGCTATGCCAATACTGATTTTATCGAATATGACTACCCAGTACCTTCAGCTGCATGTAATCGATATGATGCATGGTACTTAGAGCTATTTGGGGTATAATACGAGAATTATGATACAAAGATTAAAGAATATAAAGAAAAAATACTATGCAATTGCTGTAGTAGTATTTTTAATTCTCGTTATTTTTCTTAGGAATAATAAGGAGGGGGACATTACTACATATACAGTAGTAAAACAAGATGTTGCTGATGCAATTATCCTAGCTGGAACCATTGACGTTGACTCAAGGGTTGAACTTGGTTTTGCAACATCAGGAAGGGTATCTGACATCTTTTTCAAAGAAGGTGAAAAGATAAATAAAGGGCAAGTAATTGCACGAATTGATCAGAATCAACTACAAGCAAACCTTATCCAAGCTCGTGCTAGTCAAATTGTGACTGAAGTTGATACAGGGTCTGAGTTAGTGAATACTCAGAGTGATTTTGAAACAATAAAAGCACAACAGGATGAACTTGTTGAGGGAGCATACCAAACTTATCTCTCATCAGATCTACAAGCATATATTCAAGATGGAAATAAGAGGAATATGGTAAGTCCAACAATTTCAGGAACATTCTTTGGAAACAGAGAAGGTGAATATATCCTTAATGTATATTCTTCAAGTACTGCATCTGGATACTCTTTTAGACTCAGTGGTTTAGAGAATGGTACCTATGAAGCATATGAGTACCAACCTGGATTACTTGGTAATGAAGGATTATTCATCAAGTTTGATCCAGATACAAATTACAACAATACTACATGGATTGTTCCTGTACCGAATAAAAGATCATCTACCTACGTAAGTAGATTAGCTAGTTATGAAAATGCACTTGCTACCCGTACGCAGGTAATTACTTCTGCACAAAATCAATTAAATAGAGTTTCTGGAGGATCTTCTGATATTTCACGAAGTCAGGCACAAATTCAACAGGCACGAGCACAGGTAAATGCAGTAGCTGCTCAGTTGAATGATGGAAAAATTGTTGCACCTTTTGATGGTATTGTTGCAAAAAATACTCTTGAAGTAGGGCAAATTGTTTCTGCGTACCAAGGAGTAGTTACCATGTTTGGTAGTGAGGTACGAGAGCTTAACTTAAATATCCCTGAAATCTACATTAACAAGATTGCAGAAGGTGACACCGTTGAGGTAATGCTTGATGCATATCCTAATGAGTCTTTTGAAGGAACTGTAAAAGAAATTGATATTATCGATACTATTGTTGATGGTGTACCAGTGTACGCAACAACGGTTGTTTTAAATGATCAGGATCCACGGATTCGTGTTGGAATGAATGCGAAGGGAAAGATAACTTCAGAGAAAAAGGAAGGAGTTATTGCTATTCCTAAACATTATATAATTTCAAAGGAAACTAAGTCATATGCAATGCTTAGAAAAGATAGTGAAGTTACAGAAGTTTTAGTTGAACTAGGTTTTGAAGGAAATGATGGCTTAGTTGAAATCACTTCTGGTTTGCAAGAGGGAGATGTAATCATTCGACCATCAATCTAATATGAAAGCCTACAAAGCATTTGAAAAATATTTTCGTTTTGTAAAGGTAGGTTCTTTTCTTGCAAGGCGTCAAATTAGAAGGGGAAACATATGGATTACTCTTCTTATTATTTCAATAATGACTCTGACATTCCTTTCTTTGGTAGTTATTCCTGGAATTCTTGTAGGACTTACTGAAGGTTCGTTTGAACAGAATCGTGAACACTTCACTGGAGATCTATATTTAACAACATTACCAAATGAAGAAAAAATTACTGATACCCAAGATGTTATTCGAGTTTTGGATACTATTCCGGAAGTAGAAAGTTACAGTGTACGATATTCTATTGGATCAACGGTTGAAGCAGGCTATGTATTTAGAGATGACTATACTGAAGCTGCTGAAAGTTTAAGTATTAATGCGTATGCTATTAATCCTGAAGATGAAGAGAAAACAACTAATATATCAACCTTCCTTATCGAAGGAGATATGCTTTCTTCTGATGAATCAGGGTATGTCTTGATCGGATCAACGCTTCTTGCTGAATACTCTGGATTTGCTGATTTGTTTGAACCTCTTGTTAACGTAGAGGTAGGGAAACCAGTAAGGATTACTCTACAAGGTAATCCTCTTGAAGGTATCGGACGTGATCAGGCACTCGTTGAGGGAAACACTGATCCTGGTCAAACTACAGAATTTATCGTAAAAGGAATTCTAGATTCAAAAGTAGGTGAACTATCATCTGCAATATTTATCACAGAACAAGATTATCGAAGAATTAGTGGTGAAAAAAGTTTACAAGCAAGTGAAATTGCTGTGAAGCATGATGGAAGTGTAACTGAAGATGCATTTAAAAATATAGCTCTTCAGTATGGATTTGATAGGTATGCAAAAGTTAGAACAGCAACAGAATCAATTCCTAAATTTCTAAGTGATGTTCAACAAACTTTCGGACTCCTTGGAAACATGATTGGTTTTATCGGAATTGTAGTTTCATCTATTACTATATTCATTGTTATCTATATCAATGCCTTAACGAGAAGAAAGTTCATTGGTATTTTAAAGGGAATTGGAATTTCAGAAGGGGCTATTGAAACCGCCTACCTTATCCAAGCAGTATTCTATGCTTTAATTGGTATTGGTATTGGTCTTCTTGTAGTGTATGGAATGCTCGTTCCGTTCTTTGCTGCTAATCCAATTGATTTCCCATTTTCAGATGGAATCCTTGTAGCTAAGGTTCCTGCAACACTTGTTCGAGCAAGTATCTTGTTACTTGTTACCATGATTGCAGGATTCCTACCTGCTCGATTAATAGTACGAAAAAATACTCTTGATAGTATTTTGCAACGATAATATGAACACCAATAAAGAATTACAAAATGCAATAATTAAGGTGCGAGGATTAGTTAAAACCTATGTAAATGGAAATGTTGAAACTCCCGTTCTTAAAGGAATTGATCTTGATGTAGCTTCAGGTGAATTCTTAGCTATTATGGGAAAGTCAGGTGCTGGAAAATCTACTTTCATGTATCAAATAAGTCTTCTTGATATTCCAAGCTCTGGATCAATTATTGTTGATGGAACTGATATTCTTAACTTAACTGAATCTGGAAGAACAACTTTTAGATTAAACCAGTTGGGTTATGTATTTCAAGACTATGCGCTCGTTCCAGAATTAAGTTCAGTTGAAAATATTGCAATTCCTATGCTTATGCAAGGAATACCTGAAGAGAAAGCATACAAACGAGCAAGAGAAGTTTTAACTGAAATTGGAATGGAAGGGAAGTATGACAACAGACCAAATCAACTTTCAGGAGGAGAACAACAACGAGTATCAATTGCTCGTGCTGTCGCTCAAAATCCTACCATTCTCTTTGCAGATGAACCTACTGCAAACCTTGATTCATCTTCTTCTGAAGCCGTTATTGAAGTGCTTCGTGATTTGCATAAGCAAGGACAAACCATTGTTATGGTTACTCATGAATCTGAATACACAAAATATTGTGACAGGGTAATATATCTTGAAGATGGTCTAATCACTAATTATAACCATCAGGTGTAATATAAATAACTCATACATATGAGTTATTTATATTACCTGAAAGAAACATATGCTACTCTTTGTATATGAGAGAAGCGAAGAAAAGAGAACGGACAGAACGTATGAAAAAAATGCTAAAGGTATTTAAGAAAATGTTCCCACATCCAAAATCAGAATTAAACTATACAACCCATTTTGAATTTCTTGTTGCTGTTGTTCTTTCTGCACAGTGTACTGATAAGAGGGTGAATATTGTAACTCAAAAGCTATTTAAGAAATATCCGCATATTGAAGATTATGCACAAGCAAAGCAAAAGATTTTTGAACAAGATATTTTCTCTACTGGTTTTTATAGAAACAAAGCACAGAATATTATCAAAGCAGCACAGGTAGTATTAACTCAATTCAATGGTGAAGTACCAAAGAGTATGAAAGAACTCATCACTATCCCTGGAGTTGGAAGAAAAACTGCAAATGTTATTCTTTCTAACTTGTACAATATACATGAGGGAATCGCTATTGATACCCATGCTATTCGTATAAGTAAAAAGTTCGATCTTGTTGATCCTCCATATTCTCCAACATCAATTGAAAGAGATTTAATGGAAATTGTTCCACAAAAGGAATGGGGAAATATGAATCACTATTTGGTACTGTATGGACGATATCATGCTCCAGCTTTTGCAAAGGAGGTTCATGATGATCTAACAAAGATATATCCTAATGCTTCGTATAAGCTTCGTTCATAGTATAATGACTGTATGAAAAACAAGTTATCATTACGCACAATGTTATATATTGTATTAGGAGTTATATCAGTCACATATCTTCTTAACTTTAGCTTTGGTTTCGCTGAAATATTACCCGATGTTCTTCCTGTTGTCGGACACATTGATGAAGCCTTAGCTTTTTATATACTTCTTTCTGTTCTTGAATACTTTGGAATATCAATTCCATTAATACGAAAATAATATGATTATCAGTTCAATTTCTGGAATTCGAGGAACTATAGGAGGGAAGGCAGGAGAAAATTTAACCCCTATTGATGTAGTAAAGTTTGCGTCAGGCTATGGTTCTTTTGTGAATAGTAAATATCAACATCCTACGATTGTGATAGGGAGAGATGCACGACAAAGTGGAGAAGGTATTTCTCAACTAATCATGCATACTCTTTGTGCACAGGGAATTAATGTTATTAATGCTGGATTGGTACCAACACCTACCTTAGCTATGGCCGTGGTTGATATGAAAGCACAAGGAGGAATTATCATTACAGCAAGTCATAATCCGAAAGAATATAATGGTATTAAGATGTTGAATCACGAAGGTGAATTTCTTTCAGATGAAGAGGGAAAGGAAATACTTTCAAATATTTCTGAAGGAAATATTGAATATTGTGATACTGAACACCTAGGTTCAGTGTCACCGTATCCTGATGCTATTAATGTTCATGTAAAAAAAATACTTGCACTTGATATTGTTAATCAAAAACTCATTGCATCAAAGAATTTTTCAGTAGTATTTGATCCTATCAATTCAGTAGGAGCTATTGCTGTACCAATATTGCTTGATGCTTTGGGGGTAACATATCGTGGTATCAATGATATTCCTGATGGAAATTTTGCCCATGCACCTGAACCACTTGAGAAGAATCTTACACAGCTCAAAGAGGAGGTTGCAAAAGATAATATATCATTTGGAATATCAGTAGATCCAGATGTAGATCGATTAGTACTTGTTTGTGAAGATGGAACTATGTTCGGAGAAGAAAGAACCCTCGTTTCTGCAGCTGATATAGTTCTTTCGCATACAAAAGGTTCTGTAGTAACTAATGTGTCATCATCACAGGCAAGTTCAGATATATCAAAAAGGTATGGAATGAATATTTTTCAAAGCAAGGTAGGTGAGAAAAATGTCGTTGAAAAAATGAAAGAAGTTCATGCTGTTATCGGAGGTGAAGGTTCAGGAGGGGTAATATATCCAGAGCTACATTATGGTCGTGATGCCTTAGTTGGTATTGCACTTGTCCTTACCTTACTTGCAGAACGTGATACCACCTTACTTGAGCTTTCAAAAACATATCCTTCATACTATATGAGTAAGAAAAGCGTAACTCTTGAAGGAGTAAATGTACAAGAAACATATCAAAGAATAGTAGATAATATTCAAGAAGGGGTTTTAGATACACAAGATGGAGTAAAAATCACTTTTGAAGATTCGTGGGTACAGTTAAGAGCATCTAATACTGAACCAATTATCAGGATATATACTGAAGCAACAACACAAGAATATGCTGATGAATTAGCTGAAATGTATGTAAAAAAAATATTCTAGCTATGATATACTTATCGCATATGAAATCAAAAGGATTCACTCTAATTGAATTACTTGTAGTAGTTGCCATCATTGGAATACTTGCGACCGTAGTGTTAGCATCGTTAGGAAGTGCACGTGACAAGGCACGAGATGTAAAGATAAAAGCTTTGCTAAATCAATTAAGAACTCAAGCTGCAATCCAAGATGAAAATCTAAATTCGTTATGTGATTCGGGTACCACCGGTGGTACTATGTGGAGAGAAGCAATAGCTTTAGGGAGGAAGAATGTGCGCTCATATTGTGTAGATTCATTTCAGCATGATCAGACAAATGATGGAATTACTTTCTTGTTGTATCCAAGTAGTGGTTCTGACTCAAATGGAAGTTTTTGGGCAGCAAATGCACCCCTTCTTGCGGGAGGATGGTTCTGTGTTGATGGAAATGGAGCAGCAATTGAACTTAGTTCAGGAACAACCATTTCTGGTAGTGATAAGACTTGTTAGTATATATAAAATGCTCATCATAGAGATTTTTTTTCTGCCCAAAGCGGGGTTCGAACCCGCATGCTCTAGGAGCCATGGCCCTTAACCATGTGTATATACCAGTTCCACCATCTGGGCATGCAAGAAATATTTTAGCTATGATATACTTATCACATATGAAATCAAAAGGATTCACCTTAATTGAGCTACTTGTGGTAGTAGCCATCATTGGAATACTTGCAACGGTGGTACTAGCATCATTAGGAAGTGCACGAACAAGTGCTGAAGATGCAAAGCGTCTAGCTATAGTTAAGGAATTACAAAATGCTCTTGAAATGTATTATCTCGATAATGGTAGATATCCAGAGGAAGGGACAACATCATGGGGAACTACTACGTATCAAACAAGTGATAGAGTAGAACTTAGAAATTTAGAAAATTTACTTGCTCCATATATGAAAATTGATTTTAATGATAGGCTATGGAGTCAGGCTATAACAGGTGGTATATTCGCCTACAATTCTACTACAGTAGATAATAATCAGACTTATGGAATTGGTATTGGTCTTATTTCTTCAAACAATACTTCGCTTGCTTTAAATGATGGTGGGTATAGTAATTGGTATGAAGTCGGACAGCTTCCTGTATATTGCAAGAATAAATACACAGGAACGGGCGGTGCATGGTGGCATGCTGGTAATGAACTATGTGCGGGTGGTAATTAAATACAATATAAAAAGAGCATATGCTCTTTTTTTGTGCCCAAAGCGGGGTTCGAACCCGCATGCTCTAGGAGCCATGGCCCTCAACCATGTGTGTATACCAGTTCCACCATCTGGGCATGCAAGAAATATTACCATAGCTACAGAAAAAATAAATTATTGTATACTTGGTACATGCAAATATTTAAGATTATAGACATTACCTCACAGGCAAAAGAGGGGTTTGAAAATCCTAAAAGTTTCTTTGGAAATCTTTCTTTAGCTTTTGTTGAAGGGTATGCAATTACTTGGTTTATTTTGGTTGTTATTGGATTGATTATTAATTTTTTCCTTGGTTTTGTTATTGGTTGGTGGTTATTTCAAATATTTTTCTTCTTTGGAATCATCATTCTTATCATTTCAATCATCTTTTATATAAAAATACGAAAGATAATGAGATCAATAAGTGATAGGGTAGTTGATAAGACAACAGAGAGTTTTAAGAAGGGAAAAATTATTGAAGTTGAAGTTGAGGAAGTTAAATAAAATCTATATACTATACGCGTATGAAAAAAATATTTTTAGTTATTATTTTATTATTGTTAGTAGTAGGTTTAGCGTCAGTGGTAGAAAGAAATGAACGACTTAGCAATCAGGATTATTCATCAGATCCATTAGCAACACAGCAAGATTTTTCATCAATTAATGGTGATTTAGTTTTTAGTGTTGAAGAGTCAGTGATCTCATGGAGAGGTACAAAACCAGGTGGTGAACATATTGGATTTCTTACCCTTGTTCAAGGAGAACTCCTTAGTGATTTATCAGGTTCACTAGTAATTGATATGACTTCAATAACAAGTGATTCAGAGGTTCTTGATGAACACTTGAAGAGTAATGACTTCCTAAAAGTAGAGGAATATCCAGAAGCTCAGTTTGTTATTAATACTATTGAAAATGGTGTTCTCTTTGGACAACTTACTCTTCTTGATGTAACTCAAGAAATTCAAGTTCCAGTACAATTAATGGAAGTTAATGAATCACTAGTTATTGAATCAAGTTTTGATATTGATAGAACTGATTTTGGTATTGAATATGGATCAGGTTCAATTTTTGACAACCTTGGAGATGCGATTATCGATGACACCGTATCGATAACGGTATCATTGGTTGCAACTGAAGTTGAATAATAATGGACACTCCATTTTATATTGTTTCAACCCCAATTGGTAACCTAGGTGATATCAGTTTTAGAGCTATTGATATATTAAAACAGGTAGATACCATTCTTTGTGAAGATACACGAGTGACAAGAAAATTATGTGATCACTATGGTATTGATACTCCTCGTGAAAGTTATCATGCACATTCTTCTGACACTGCATCGTTAAGTATTATCAGAAGAATTGAAGAAGGGAAAACCTTCGCACTTGTTTCAGATGCAGGGACACCAGTGATCTCTGATCCAGGGGTAAAGTTAGTTTCAGATTTACGTGCTCATTTTGGTAGTACATTAAATATCGTTCCAATTCCAGGAGCAACAGCACTTATCTCAGCATTGGTATGTACTGGTTTTTCTGGTAATGATTTTAGATTCTTTGGTTTTGTTCCTCACAAAAAGGGAAGAGAAACATTTTTTCAAGAAATTGCAGATCATACCAGTATCGCCATATTTTATGAATCACCACACAGGGCAATGAAGACTCTTGAATATTTATCTCTTGATCTAAAACTAAGTACACGTCAATTATGCGTTGCTCGTGAACTTACAAAAATGTATGAACAAAAGGTACAGGGAACACCAAAAGAGGTATTGGAATATTTCACAGAGTACCCTGAGAAAATGAAAGGAGAATTTGTGTTTGTGGTTGATAGAGTAATTTAGATACTATTTGATATACTTATAGATATGAAATCAAAAGGATTCACCCTAATTGAATTACTGGTAGTTGTTGCCATTATTGGGATACTTGCGACCGTAGTGTTAGCATCATTAGGAAGTGCACGTGATAAGGCAAGAGATCAAGCAATGAGATCTCATTTTGCTCAACTGAGAAGTGCGCTTGAATTGTATTACATGGATAACAATAGCTATCCTGTTACTAGTTCATGGTGTATTGCAGGTCACACAAGCACTCCTACTTGTAATCAAGCTTCAGGATCAAATGGTTGGATACCTAATTTAGCTCCAAATTATATCCCAGCCTTAAGAATGGATCGTGGTACAACAGCAGATTCAACGTGGTATTACATGGGTGGAGTAGGAGGGTACAAAGTAATGCTTCATCAGCCTAATAACATATTATCTGCACCAGTAACAGCAAGTGATCCAATGCGGGATGACAACGTTGGAGGGGCAAGAACCTGGGCACTTTCAATGTGTGTAAATTTATCACAAAATTATTGTGGATTTTAAAAAACCTCAATAGAGGTTTTTTGAATTTCAAAAAAGTACCTAACATGATATAATTTCCATATATGAAATCAAAAGGATTCACCCTCATTGAATTACTGGTAGTTGTTGCCATTATTGGGATACTTGCGACCGTAGTACTTGCATCCTTAGGAAGTGCACGAAGTAGAGCTCGTGATGCAGCAGTAAAGGCAAGTCTAAAACAAATGCAAGTACAAGCTGAAATTCTTTATCTTGAAGTTGGAAACTATACCACTGTTTGTGGTAATGCTCCGAGTACTTCTTCGAAAGCTTCAGAATTATTCTTATCAGCTGTTAAGAATGGAACAGCAAATGGAATTAATAATCTATGCTACGACATGAATGATGAATATATTGGTCAACCACCAGGAACCAGTATGATAAGGCAAACAAATGTTGCGCACCTTCTTGCTGATCCAAACGGTAGTACGTGGGCAGCAACTATATCTTTAAGTGACAACACTTGGTTCTGTGTTGATTCACTTGGTAACACTACGACTACAACATCAAGACCATTAGGAATATCAGGAGGTATTACAGATAAAACATGTTGATAAAAAAACTCACAAAGTGAGTTTTTTTGATATACTAGGGGTATGAAAAAAAATATCAAAACAATTATTATTTCAGGAGTTATTCTTCTGCTATACCCATTCATTGGTCTTTCAGAATTTTGGGAGTACGTATATGTAACTATTCCTGCATTTTTGATTACATATAACGCACTTAGAATTATGAAACAGAAAAATATGTTTTCAGAAGAACCTGATGGAACCTTTTCAAGGTACCTAAGAAAGGTGGTAGGAAAACCACAGAATCACACCAAGGTGGAACATACTGAAACTGAAAATAGAAGAATTGACAGTTTGAGATTAAGAAATGAAGAACATCATTATGAATAAATCAACAAAAATGACGATAAGGATAGTAACATCAGTTTTAATATTTTTTTTAGGTGTTGCCTCTGGAAGAATATATCTTGAAGCAGCTCGTGGATCAGATGCTACTCCTCGTGCCAATATTGATATGTTTTGGCAAGTTTGGAATATTTTAGATGAAAAATATGCATTTGATACACCAAGCGTTGATAATCGTATGTATGGAGCTATTGAAGGTTTAGCTAAAGCGTATGGTGATGACTATACCTCATTTCAGAAACCAGAAGAGGCAAAGTTTTTAAATGATACTGTCTCAGGAAAATTTGGAGGTATTGGAGCTGAATTAAATGTCCATAAAGGACTTTTGATAGTAATAGCACCACTTGAGGGCTCACCAGCACAAAAAGCAGGATTGCTCCCTGGTGATATTATCCTTGAAGTTGATGACATTGAAGTAATCGGTATGACTTTCAATGAAGCAATATCAAACATTAGAGGGGAGAAGGGAACCCCTGTTACCCTTACTATACTCAGAGAGGGAAAGGAAGATAAGATGAAAATCACTGTCGTTCGTGATGTGGTTGATGTTCCTGTATTAGATACTGAAGTAGTAGACAATATCTTTGTTATTCGTCTGTATAATTTTAATGAAACATCGTCTGACAAATTTAAGGAAGCATTAATTTCTTTCAAGCGTTCTGGAAAAGAGAAACTCATTCTTGATTTAAGGAATAACCCAGGAGGGTATCTTGATGCTGCAGTTGATATCTCAAGTTATTTCCTTGACCAAGGGAAAGTAATTGTTCTTGAAGATTTTGGTGATACTGGAAGAGACTCTCAAAAATATAGAAGTTCAGGATTTAACTTACTTTCAGATATTGAATTTTCTATGGTTGTCTTAATCAACGAAGGATCTGCTTCTGCTTCTGAGATTGTAGCAGCTGCTTTAGGTGAACATGAAGTTGCAACGCTAATAGGTGAAACAAGTTTTGGAAAAGGGTCTGTTCAGGAATTAATAAAACTTCCAAATCAGACATCACTAAAAATTACTATTGCTAAATGGTTAACACCAAAAGGGAAGCATATTGATGGGGTAGGTATTATACCTGAATATACTATCAATCATGATGTAAATACTGAACAAGATTTACAATTTGAAGCAGCAATTAATTATTTAACCACAGGAAATATTAATTAGTCTATGAAAGTCTTATTAACACAACATGTAAAAAAGGTAGGAAGAGTAGGGGAGATTGTTGAAGTATCAGATGGGTATGCAACCAATTCACTCATTCCACAGAAGAAAGCAGTCGTTGCAACTCCTAAGATTATCAATGAGTTCCAGACTAAAGAAAAAGCTTTGCAAGATAAAGAAAAAAAGGAAAAAATCACAGCTTATGAAAATTTGAAAAAACTTAATGGGGAAGTGGTGATCATAAAAGAGAAACTTAATCTCTCTGGTTCCTTGTATCATGCGCTAGGTGCAAAGGAAATTATTAAAGCAGTATATGATCAATGTAAGATTAATATATCTAATGAATACTTTCCAATAAAAGTTCAGCTAAAGCATGCTGGTGAACATTCTGTTATGCTCGAACACCATGGAAACAAAGCTATTCTTACTGTGGTGATAGAGGGGATATAAGCTGTATTACAAGAGTACAGCTTTTTTGATATACTAATGTTTATGAAATCAAAAGGATTCACCTTAATTGAATTACTGGTAGTAGTAGCTATTATTGGAATATTAGCCACTGTGGTATTAGCATCATTAGGAAGCGCACGAAGCAGAGCAAGAGATGCGAAAATTAAAGCTACGCTTACTCAGATGAAGACAGCAGCTGAAATAGTGTATTTAGAGACTAACAGCTACAATGGTTTATGTGATCCCTTAACTAAGCCAGGGAAGATGTATGAAGATGCTTTTTTGAACGGACCAGACCCTTCAGGTGTTGATGGCGGAAATAGTGGCTGGTGTACAACTACTAATCAATATAGAAGAGGTATAGCTAATGTTGCTTTATCATCTACTATGATTCTAGGTGATTCTTTATCCTCAAATCCAAGTGGAAGTGTGTGGTTTGCTACTATAAAGATGAATGATGGTCAGTGGTTCTGTGTAGATTCTCTTGGAAACTCAATCATCTCATCAAGTAGGACGGTTAGCTCAGGTGGAGCTACTACAAATTATGATTTCAAATGCGGAGATTAGTTATTGCTTTTATAGATACTCATATTCTTATATAATCTATTTATGAAATCAAAAGGATTCACCCTCATTGAATTACTCGTAGTTGTTGCCATCATTGGAATACTAGCCACTGTGGTATTGGCATCGTTAGGAAGTGCACGAAGTAGAGCGAGAGATGCAAGGAGAATGGCTGATATGAAAAACATACAAACTGCACTTGAATTATATTTCCTTGATAATGGAAGTTATCCAAGTACTGGTTCTTTGAATACAACATATATGGATCTTACTTGTACTGGTGCATCAGCAATAGCGCCAGACTTAAAAACTTCAAATTGGATTCCTAATCTAGTATCAGGTGGATATATTTCATCGTTACCACAAAATCCAAGTGGTGCAGGGTATGATTATGCAAGAAATATATCTCCTTCTAATGCATGTTATATGTATGCAAGTGATGGTGATGCATATATTTTGTCTGCATGGGCTTCTATTGAAAATGGACCTATTAGTACAAGTAGTTCCTTCTATTCAAGAGCAGGATTCAGAGAGAGTGTCTTTGGTGATCAAAGTTATCTTTGTAATCACGTTAATATTGGAAATGCAACTAGCGGTGACTATTATAGATACTCATTAACTGTAACCAATATATCAACCTGCACTTGGTAAACAACTTAATCTCATATATCATATTAATATGAAGCCTAAAGGATTCACCCTCATTGAATTACTCGTAGTTGTTGCTATCATTGGAATACTAGCAACGGTAGTGTTAGCATCACTTGGAAGCGCACGAGATCGTGCACGTGATGCACGAATTAAATCAACCCTCAATCA
>CAZQDL010000005.1:0-46819 GCA_964592365.1 uncultured Candidatus Saccharibacteria bacterium
AAATGCTCCCCGGGTAGGATTCGAACCTACGACCAATCGGTTAACAGCCGAGTGCTCTACCGCTGAGCTACCGGGGAATGTTTTGTACCTAAGTACAAAAACGATAATATCACATCACTTTCAGATAGCAACTTTCAAATTTATTAAATATATATAAAAAGATAAATTCTTAGATTGAATATTCATGGTAAGATAAAAACATGGTATCTGAGATTAAAAAATATATTCAAAGTTCATATCTTAGTAATTTAAATATCCAACAAGATTACAAGGTATATAGGGTAAAAGATTTACCAAAAGATCAACGACCTCATGAAAAGTTACAAGAATATGGACCTTCTGAGTTATCAAACAGAGAACTTTTAGCTTCAGTACTGTATACCGGTACGAAGAAAGAAGGAGTACTTGAAATGGCGTCACGTGTCATTGATGAATATGGTGATAACTATGTAATGAACGAAACTGATCCTAAACGATTGGCATCTTTCTTAGATATACCTCTTTCAAAAGCAACCCAGATTGTGGCTTGTTTTAGTTTAGGTAAAAGGCTCTTCGAACTAAAAAAACAGCGAGGAGTGACTATTAGGAATTCAAAAGAAGCTTTTAAATATTTAAAGGACATGTCAGATCTTCCTAAGGAACACTTACGAGGATTGTATCTTAATAGTAGATACAAATTGATTCACGAAGAAACGATTTCAGTAGGTACCATTACTGAAAGTTTAGTACATCCACGAGAAGTATTTAGACCTGCAATAGAGTACGGAGCGGTTGCCGTAATTCTTGCTCATAACCATCCATCAGGAAATAGCGATCCTAGTGATGCTGATATCTATATGACACAAGTCATTGTTGATGCTGGAAAATTACTTGGTATTGAAGTAATTGACCACCTTGTTATCGCAAACGATTCATATCAAAGTATTGAGGTATAGTATGGTGAAAGAATATCAACTATCAATCTACTTTCATGAATGGATTCTAAATGATTTAGACAAAGAACAGCGTGCAATGTTAGAGCATCATGTAGCCTCTCAAGATTATTTTGGAACGCTTGCAACAATACTTCATTTAATAAATCAGGAACAACATATTGATAATGTGGTATTTGATGAAATGGTTGAAGAGCTAAATCATCTCCAAGATCATTATGCTATTAGACCTAAAAAATAAATACCCGTTTGGGTATTTATTTTGCTTGAATCACAAAGATAGTATTTGTTGATCCTGGGGTACCAAATGCTGAACCCATTGTAACTACAATGTGTTCACCAGAAGAAGCGAGTTTATGTTGTTTCACTAATTTTTGAATAGCTGAACTTAAACTTTTAATATCACCTTTCATATGTGAGAGTACGGGGATACATCCATAGCTTAATTGCAGTTGATTCACCGTTAGTTGGTTAGGTGTAATTGCAATGATAGGGTGGTACGGATTAAATCGTGAAATCATTCGAGGGGTTAATCCTGATTCAGTTAAGGTGACAATCAATCGTGCACGAACGTTGTTTGCTATACGTGCAACAGAAATAGACATGGTATCTACAATATTTCTTGAATCATTAATATATTCAAGATGCATATTCGTCACATGTGGTTCGGTCCTCTTTGCAATAGCTGTCATTGTTT
The DNA here is from genome assembly GCA_964592365.1 of uncultured Candidatus Saccharibacteria bacterium. GTDB lineage: Bacteria > Patescibacteriota > Minisyncoccia > Phycocordibacterales > UBA1006 > UBA1006. The sequence goes on from CAZQDL010000005.1 coordinate 1,630, forward strand.
CAATTGATTCAACTGGGTAGAGACCAACTGCTGATTCAGATGAAAGCATAATAGCATCACTTCCATCTAAGATTGCATTAGCGACATCCGATACTTCTGCTCTTGTTGGGGTAGGTGATTTTTCCATTGAATCAAGCATCTGGGTAGCTGTGATAACTGGTTTTCCTAATACATTACATTTTTGAATAATTTGTTTTTGGATAAGGGGAACATGTTCAACACCAACTTCTACTGCCATATCACCACGTGCAACCATAGCACCATCTGAGGCTTGTAGAATAGCATCAAGATTTTCAAGTGCAGCGGTGGTTTCAATTTTCGCAATGATCATTGCTTTACTTCCATGTTTGTTAAGAATAGTTCTTAGGTCATGAATATCTTTTGCTGTTTGAACAAATGATAGGGCTACAAAATCCACTTCATGTTGTATTCCAAAAAGAACATCTTGCTTGTCTTTAGCGGTAAGTGAAGAAATGCTTAGAGTAGTATGAGGAAGATTAAGACCTTTATTTGATCGAATGATTCCTCCCACAAGTACCTTACAACTAATCTCAGTATCAGTTATGTGAGTTACCTCAAGACTTATTTTTCCATCATCTATTTTAATAACAGAACCTACTGAAACTTCTTTCGGGAGTTTTTTATATGAAACACTTACTTTTTCTTGGTTACCAAGACATGGCTTGGTAGTTAAGATAAAGATATCTCCTTTATTAATCTGAACATTTTCCTCAACTTTTCCAATGCGAATTTTAGGGCCACAAAGATCTTGAAGAATGGCAATTGGTTGTTTTGTTTTTTTAGTAACTGATCGAATGATATGTATTGTATCAAGATGATCTTCATGAGATCCATGACTAAAGTTCATTCGAACTACATTTAAACCTGCATGTACCATTCTTTCTAAGGTTTCTTTATTTCGAGATGCTGGTCCGATAGTCGCAACGATTTTAGTCTTTTTTTGTTTCGTATTAATCATACAGATATCATATCATCTTTTACCAAATAATTTCTTGTTTATTATTCTTTTTTAGGTATTCATTTGTTTTTGAAAAAGGCTTGCTACCGAAGAAACCTCTATATGCTGAAAGAGGAGAGGGATGAACAGTTTTAATTATCAAATGACGAGAACTATCAATTAGTGAAGATTTTTTTTGAGCATGAGAACCCCAGAGAATAAATACACAATGCCTTTTATCATCTGAAATTTTTTTGATGATATAGTCGGTACATAACTCCCATCCAATATCTTTATGACTTTCTGGTTTTCCTTCTTCTACGGTAAGGATACTGTTAAGTAATAAGACACCTTGTTTTGCCCAATGCATAAGAGAATTCACTGTTGATGATTCTCCTATATCATCTTGCAGTTCCTTCAGAATATTTTTCAATGATGGTGGGGTTTTTGTATCATGAGAAACAGAAAATGATAGTCCATGGGCTTGCCCCTCTTTGTGATATGGATCTTGGCCAATGATAATTACCTTAACGGCATCGTGAGGACACAAATTTAGAGCATTAAAGATGTCTTTTTGTGGAGGAAAGACAATACTTTTTTCATAGGCAAGAAGAACGTTGTTCTCTAATAGCTTGTATTCAGGAGATGTTAGAAATGAAGAAAGATATTTTTTCCATGGTTCTGTAAGAGCTAATTTCATAACTTCACTATATCATGTTCTCTTTAGGATATATGACCTATCTGGTATACTATGAGTATATTATGGCAAAAAACGAAAAAGGATATAACGCATCAGATATTGCGGTACTAGAAGGTCTAGAACCAGTACGAAAAAGGCCTGGAATGTACATTGGATCAACAGGTCCTGACGGTCTTCATCACCTTATCCGTGAGATTTTTGATAACTCACGTGATGAGGCAATGGGTGGGCATGCAGATAGGATTGAAATTGCATTACTCCCAGGAAACATGGTCCGTGTCGCTGATAACGGGCGTGGAATTCCAGTTGATACTCATCCTAAAACAGGACAAAGTGCCCTTGAAGTTATTATGACCACTCTCCATGCAGGAGGTAAATTTGATAATGAGTCATATAAATTTTCAGGAGGATTGCATGGAGTTGGAGCTTCAGTAGTTAATGCTCTTTCAACATATACAAGAGCTGAAGTTCATCGAGATGGACATCGTTACGTACAAGAATATGAGATAGGGAATAAGAAGGCACCGGTAAAGAAAATTGGAAAATCAGATAAGCGAGGTACCATCATCAGTTTTATCCCTGATGAAACTATCTTCAGCGAAGTAGAATTTAGTTGGCAACGAATCCTTAAGCACTATCGTGAACAATCATACCTAGTTCGCAATCTACGAGTTACCCTTATTGATGCTCGTGAATACAAGGGAACTATTGATCTTGATACTTACTATCTTGAGGATTTAAATCTGTATGCACCATCACAAAGTTACTATTTTGAAGGAGGAATTGTTTCGATGGTTAAATATTTAAACAAAGAACAAAAGAAGGTACATAAAAATATCTTTTACATGGAACATGAAACCGAAGACGGTATTCAAGTTGAAGTAGCATTACGCTATGTTGATGATATTTCATCTCGAGTTATTGGTTTTGCTAATAATATTTCAACTCCAGGAGGAGGAATGCATATTACTGGATTTAAAACAGCACTTACTCGGTTGTTGAATGTATATAACAAGAATAATAAGATTTTAACTGAGAAGGATGGACCCTTAACTGGTGACGATGTTCTTGAAGGAATTACTGTAGTTGTATCAGTAAAGATGCAAGAAATTCAGTTTGAAGGACAAACAAAGGATAAATTAGGGTCACCTGAAGCAAGAAGTGCAGTAGAATCTTCTTTTGGAGACGGTTTCAGTTCATTCCTTGAGGAAAATCCTGAAGATGCAAAAGCTATTTTAAGAAAGGCAGCACTTGCTCTTAAGGCACGAAAAGCAGCTAAAGCAGTTAAGGAATCAATTCTTAGAAAAGGTGCGTTGGAAGGATTTACCTTACCTGGAAAATTGACTGACTGTCAGACGAAAAATGCTGATGAAGCAGAAATCTTTATCGTTGAGGGAGATTCAGCGGGAGGTACTGCAAAGCAGGGAAGAGACAGAAAGACACAGGCTATTTTGCCTTTGAGAGGAAAACCATTGAACGTTGAACGTGTTCGTCTAGATCGAATGCTTACTAATAATGAAATAAAATCAATGGTAATTGCTTTTGGAACTTCAATTGGTGAGACTTTTGATATTGAAAAAATTCGTTACAAAAAAATTGTCATTGCAACTGACGCGGACGTTGATGGAGCACATATTAGAATTCTCCTCATGACCTTTTTCTTTAGGTATTTTAGAGAATTCATTGATCAAGGCTTTCTGTATGTTGCTCAACCTCCTTTGTATAAAATTAAAAAAGGAAAACAGCTTGAATATGCATATAGTGATGATCAGCGAGACGTGATTCTCAAAAAATTTGGAGTGGAACCTCAAGAGGTTAATAAAGATGATGATGAAGAAGGAGAAGGAGAGGAAATTGAGCTAAAACGAAATGCAAAAATTCATGTACAACGGTACAAAGGACTTGGAGAAATGAATGCTGAAGAGCTTTGGGAAACAACTATGGATCCACAAACAAGAACTCTTAAGCAAGTGACCGTTGATGATGCAATGGCAGCAGATAATATTTTTGACACCTTGATGGGAAGTGAGGTTGCACCAAGAAAACTTTTCATTCAAAACAATGCAAAACTAGCTGAGATTGATGTATAAAAACCTGAAAAGGTTTTTATTTTTTCTTAAGATTTGTTTTTCATAATTCTAATAAATCAAAAAATAATATTATGGATATAATCGAAATTAAAAAAATAGAAAAAAAAATGGATACAAAGAACATCTATTTATTAAATGAATCAAAATTTAATATGAAAAAATACCTAGAAAGAGTTTCTAGAAATATAGGATGGATATCAAAAGAAGAACAAATCATGTTAAGAAATACTACTGTTGGAATTGCTGGCTGTGGAGGAATGGGTGGTTTGATAGCCGTAACCCTTTTAAGGCTTGGTGTCGGAACAATTAAAATAGCAGACAATGATTCTTACGAGATATCAAACATAAACAGACAAAGTGGAGCAAATGCTAAAACCATAGGAAAATCTAAGTCTATAGAAACAGCATCTCAACTAAGAAAAATTTCTACAGATTTGAATATTCACATATACCCAATGGGTATTACAAAAGAAAGTGTAGAAAAATTTGTTTTAGGTTGTGATTTCATTTTTGACGAAATTGAATTCTGGGCAATTGGATCACGAATTTTATTACACGATGTTTGTCATAAATATAAGGTAGATTTTCTGAACTGTAATACTGTTGGGTTTCAGTCTAACCTTTTTTATTTTAATTCTCTTTCAGAAAAATTATCAAGCTACATAAATTTAAGCCAAGCAGATGCTTTTATATTCGAAGAAAATTTTAAACAACTGAAAATCGATTTAGCAGAAAAGAAAAAAATGTTAGAACTTATCACTAAGGCTTTTGTACCTAATATACCTACATATGGAAAGTTTAATGACGGAACGCCCATTGAGAGTTTTGTAATTGAAAAAATACTACTAACAAATAATGCTTCGATTTTATCTACAAATCCAGTATTTTCATGTGGTTTAGTTTGTAACTTTTTCATCACTATTATTTTAAGGTATAGTGGTACTAATAGAAAAGTTAAATATCCCCCTCTTTTCCCAAGTTATATTACAATTGATTCAACTAAATTATTTTCAAAAATAATTAAAAGATAAAGAGGGTAACACCCTCTTTTTATGATAATTCTACTCTATTCAAAAATTATAATAGCATTCCTAATCTTATTTATTTTAAAACTCCAAAGAGAAATGAAAATTTATTTGGTGTTTCTACTTGGAATTTTAGCTTGGTCAATTTCTTTAAATTTATTAAAAGAGACTGCTAATTTTTACTTAAATAATTTGGTTTTAATAGGAGGACTAATGTCAGCTTTTAGTATAAGTGCTTTTTTGAACAGAAAAATTTTTAATATAAAAAATCTTCTTTTAATTTTATTTTTATCACTGTTTTCTATTTTGAATCTCATAATCCAAGACATATCGATCGTAGATAAGGTAATAGTTCCAGTCAGAGGGCCTGCATATCCTCTATATGCTCTTACCATACTTTTCTTCATTATCCATTCGATAAAGGATACCTACAATCTTTTTAAAAGAGCAGATCCTGTTCAAAGAAACAAACTTTTCTATTTTGTATTAGGCATTTCGATAATGATATTCGTATCATTGTTTTCGAATTTGATTTTGCCATGGCTAGGTATAAATAAATTTCAATTATTAGGACCTATTTCAGTTATAATATTTTTGATATTTTCATGCTATGCAATTCTTGTTAAAAAACTTGTTGACGTAAAAATTGTTCTACAAAGATCAATTATTTATATAATTATTTTTGGATTAGTCACCACTTCATATCTTCTAATTCTTAATGTTATTTTTGGACATATAACTAATTCAAAACCACATCTCTTAGCTTCAATATTCGTTATTTTTGTTTCTATAAAAACAATTCCGTTAATCGATAAATGGTTAAGAAAGAAAACAGACCCATGGCTATTTGGAGAAAAAGTTGATGGACATGTTTTGTTGAAAAGGATAAGTAAGTCAATAATTGATATACAAAATCTTGAAGAGCTTATTACTCTTCTATCAAAAGAATTAAAGTTTTACTTCAGAGTTAAGGAGGTAAGTCTAAATATAGCTGATAAATACATATCTCCAATTCCTTTTGAATACGTCTTCACTCAAAACAATAAAAAGATGTACATTCCAATTCTTGATAGAAATAATTTACTTTCCACTATTCATTTGGGTTACAAAAAGTCAGGTGAAAGTTTTTCTTATCAAGATGTCTGTTTGTTATCATTACTCTCATATCAAGTTTCAGCTAAACTAAAACAAGTTCAATTAATTTCTGAACTTAAATTACACTCAAAGTATTTAAAAGAATCCTTGGATGAATCTGAAGAAGAGAAAGAGAAAATGTCTAAAAATCAGAATAGAATGATTACTGACATTGCTCATAATCTACAAACACCCCTTACCATCTTAAAGGGGGAGCTCGATAATCTAGAAAAAATGAATAATCTATTTGAAAATAAGGATTTAAGGAATTTCAATAAAAGTGTGGATAGATTATCTCAATTTATTACAAGGTTATTGCAAGCAGCTGATATTAGGGAAGATACTTTATCTCTCAAAAAAATAAATATATCAGATTATTTATCTGAAATGTGTGAGTATTTTGAAGTGATTGCAGATTCTCAAAAAGTATCTTTCGATGTACATATTGAAGATGACATACATGCAAACATTGATGTTAAGTATTTAAGAGATGCAATTGCAAATATTGTAAGTAATGCTTTTAAATATAAAAAGAGTAGTAAGCATAAGGTTAGTTTTTCTCTAACCAGGAAACAAACCTCTTTATCTATTTGTATCTCCGATAACGGTATAGGAATTGAAAAAGAACAACTTCCACATGTCTTTACTCGCTGGTATCAGGCTGATAATAATAAAAAGGGAAGTGGTTTAGGTTTAGCAATTGCTTCTAATATCATTCAGAAACATTCAGGATCAATAGCTATTACAAGTGAAAAAGATCAAGGGACTTCTGTGATAATTACCTTACCTATAGCAAAATAAAAACAGTATATACATACTGTTTTTATTTATATTAAAGATCAGCTTCTTCAATTGCTTTCTCTACAATATCTTTCTTCTTGTATATCTTCATAATGCTAAACATAAATAAAGATGCAACCATAATACCCAAGGTATTTAAGGAGAACATAAGAAATGCACCGACAGTTATCGTTATATTTAATGTTGCGATACCTATACCAATCGTTGCAAGCGGTGGTACTAAAGCAACAGCAATTGCTGTTCCTGGAAGAGCATCATTTAGACTTGGTTTCACTCGAGCAAAAGTTGTTGCAAGTCCTGATATGATAGCAATCATAAAGTAGGTGAAAGAGGCTTCTGTTCTTGAAATAATTTCAGGGTTATAGAAAGTTTGAAAAGTATCAGTTCCTGTCGTGTTCCACATGAGAAAGGTTGCAAGCATTGCAATACCAATAGAATAAATCATTGATCGCAAAAGAGTAAAAGAAGATCTTTGGATAAGTTTTCCATCTGAAAGACTTATCCCAAGTGCCGCAGAAAGTATTGGTGATAAAATAGGAGCAATAAGCATCGAACCAATAATTACCGAAGTGTTATTTAATATAAGACCATAAGTTGCCATTAATACTGATAAAATAACCAGAAAATAAAATGATGATTTTCCAGTTGATTCCTTGATCAATGTATCAATAGCCTCTGATTTATTTTCTTCACTAATATCCTTAAAGATAGAATACATATATCTGAGTATACCTTTTTCTACCCAGCAACAGCAACTTTTATAATATTTTTATTTTTTCCTTGAAATAGTTTTTCAATACTTCGCATGGTAGATCCTGTAGTAATAACATCGTCAAGAATGATAATGGTATGTTCAGAGGGATACCTTTTGAGATAAAAGGCATTGATTGTATTCTTTAATCTATCCTCTTTTATTAATGTCGATTGTTTCATTGTGTTTTTCTTTACTACAACATTTATACCTAAGGAAAAGGCATTGTTAAGCTTGCACATTTCAAGTGCAATACCATTTACTTGGTTGAAACCTCTTGTTCTTAATGTTTTATTTGAAATGGGAACAGGTATGATAATAATATCTTCATATATATGTATTAAGGGAATAAGGCATTCAATTATCTTTTTTGCTATAACCTTATCTCGTTTCATATCTTGAAATCTTTTCATAGAAAAAATGAGATTTCTTACCTTCTTGTCTGTGTAAGAAAAAAGAATAACAGTTGATTTTTTAACACCGATACATGGAGTACAGAGGTTAATATATTCTTCATTGTATCGTTGAGGAAATATTGCTGATAGTATTTGGTAAATTAACATACTATCTAATATAATTATGATATAATAAAAAATATGAAAAACTTGTTTGGAAATTTATTTAAGAGTGCCCCAACTACTTACGTCGGTATCGACATTGGATCATCTTATATTAAGATCGCACAATTACGTAAAACAGCAGGACGTATTGTTTTAGAGACCTATGGAGAAGTGGCTCTTGGTCCATACGCAGAAGTCTTTGCAGGAGAATTAACAAATCTTCCTCCAGAAAAATTAAGTGAAGCACTTAATAATCTATTAGAACAGGCAAGCGTAACCGCAAAAGATGCTGTTATGGCTATTTCTTCTTCAACTTCTTTAATTTTCATCCTTAAATTACCTAATAACATTGGAAAGAAAAACCTACCTTCAGTAATTCAAAGTGAAGCTCGAAAATATATCCCTATCCCATTGACTGAAGTAAGTCTTGATTGGTGGGTTATCCCAGGTCAAGAAGTATATGGAGATGACAAGTCAGAAGAACTTGGAAAAATGGACGTTCTTGTTGCTGCAGTAAGAAATGAAATTGTTGAAAAATATAATAATGTTGTACGTGGTCTTACTCGATTTGATTCAAATGTGTTTGAAATTGAAACGTTTAGTTCTATTAGAGCTTCATTTAAGCGTGAATTAGCACCAGTTCTCTTAATAGATTCAGGAGCTTCAGGTACAAGAATCGCTGTAATTGAGCATGGAATTATCAGAAAATTTTATGTAGTTAATCGCGGGGGAGCATATCTTTCCAATTCTATTGCAAAATCACTAGAAATTGATTTTAAATCAGCTGAAGATTTAAAGAGAAAGGTTGGGTTAAATTCTGAATCAGATAACAAAGAAGTGTATGAAATCATCAGTGCTGGAGTTAATTACATTTTCTCAGAAATTCAAAATGTTATCACTGATTATGAAAGAGATTATCACAAGCCAATTAGAAAAATAATGCTCGTGGGAGGAGGATCACTTCTTTCATACTATCGAGAGTCTATGGAATCAAGATATGGAATTCCAACTGAATTTGCTGATTCTTTTGATAAGGCAACTTCGCCTGAGTTTTTAGAAGACGTACTAAATCAAGCTGGTCCTGAATTTGCTGTGGCTGTCGGATTGGCTCTACAAGGTCTTGAGTAGTCATAGATATTAATTTCACGTATAATCATTGTATGGATAAAGAATTTAAAACTACATTTATTCCGAAAAAGAATTTAGCTACTCCAAGCCAGATTGGTTCTGCAGTAAGAAATCGTAAAGCAACTGGACTTGTTGGTCTTATTGCTGTTTTACTATTTATTACCACCGCTGTTTCAGTAATAGGGGTTTTCCTCTATAAACTTAGGTTAGAAACGGTTGTAAAAGATCAGATTGAATCGATAAACAGAGCAGAGAAAGCTTTCGAACCTAATACTATTGTTGAATTAAAGAAATTAGATATTAGACTTCGTGCTGCAACAGAACTGCTTGAAAATCACGTTGCCGTTGTTGATTTCTTTGAATCGTTTGCTGAAACAACACTTCCTGATATTCAATATTCAGGTATTGATATTGATTTCTCACAGGATGTTCCAACGGTAACTACTGATGGTCTTGCACGAGGATACTTAGCGATTGCACAGCAATCAGATATTCTTGAAGAGAATAGGTATATACAAAACCCAATCTTCTCTGACTTTAGTAGAACAGATGTTGATCGAATTTCATTTTCACTAACCTTTAGTATTAATCCTGAATTATTGGTATATGGTCGATCACTTCAAGATATTCAACCAGTACCTCAAGAGGGGCAGGTAGAGGCCATCGATACTGAAAGCGCTATCATCGAAGATCAAAGCACTGTATTACCAACTGGCCGTGACGTAGAGTTTAACCAATAGTATTATGAGAAATATTCTTTCAATTATAATTATTCTGGGTTCAATAGCAGCTTTTGTTTTAGTTGTTCAACCTCAGTATAAAGAAATAAAAAATTTACAGGCAAAGGCTGTGGAACTAGAAGGAGTTTTGGTTAATGCACGAAAACTTCAATCAATAAGAGATGAATTATTAGATAAAAGAGATAGTCTAGTTAAATCTGATTTGGCTCGTCTTGAAAAAATGGTTCCTGAAAGTGTTGATAACGTAAAACTGATCTTAGAACTTCAAGGAATTGCTGATCAATATAATCTTGAAATTCAAACAGCAAGTGCTGATAAGGAAGGTCAGGAAGGAGCTGATGGTACTACTTCAGAAGGAGGAGAAGCATCAGAAGCAGGAAGTTTTGTTGATGTTGATTCAAGAGATTATGGAATCATTTCGCTAAACTTTAATCTTACTGGAGGATACAATGATTTCTTTGCTTTTCTTAGAGATCTTGAGAGAAATCTTCGAATTACTGACATTAAGAGCGTAGGTTTCTCGTCAAGTGATAACGGAGAGTATTCATTTGATCTTTCCTTGGATACTTATTGGCTAAAAGATAACATTTAATATTATGTCTAGTAAAAAAACAATTCAAAATATCCTTATCGGATTATTAGTTGCAGTTGCACTTCTTGTTGGATATTCTCTTATAAACGAGGAAGCAGGAGAAGATGTTAGTGCTGGACAGTTACTTTCTATTTTTGAAGAAACAGGAAGTGTTGATGATGGTGAAATACAATTAGCAAACCAAGAAATTCTTAGGATTCTTTCAAATATTCAAAATATTGAATTAAAAGAGGATATCTTTAAAAATCCAGTTTTTAGAGATTTGCGTGATACTCGTTTCACTATTCCTCGACCTACAAGTATTGGACGACCAAACCCATTCCTACCAATTGGATTTGACGATGTAAGCATTCAGGAAGTTCAAGATATTGAGCCTGTTGTAGAAGAAATAATCGTAGAAGATCCTATTGTAGAAGAATTTTTTGAAGCAGGATTAGAAGTATAAAACACCAATGTGATTTGGTGTTTTATTATTGAACATATCGTTAAATTATTTTTTTTGGTATGATATAGATATATTATGGATTTTCTAGAATTACTTGTTAATAGAGAGGTTATCAATCGATATCAAATAGATGAGATTGTGGAGCGTTCAACCAAAGAGGAAAAATCTATTGAAAGCGTACTCATGGATATCGGTGTTTCAGATGCAAATATCTTAGCAGCTAAAAGTGCATATTACGGTGTAGAGAAATATGACATTGATTACGAAAAGGTACCAGAAGAATATGTAAAAAGACTTCAAGAAGATGTTGCTCGGCAATATCAAATGGTTCCTTTTGGTGAACAAGATGGTGTTTTGATGATTGGAATGATTGACCCACGAAACATTGAGGCTCAAAATGTTCTTCAATTTATTACTGCAGAAGAGGGGACAGCATTTAAAACTTACGTACTAACTGAGTATGGTTTTGATCAACTACTTGGAAAGTTCTCTGGATTAACCGGTGAAATTGGAAAAGCATTGGATAATTATGTAAACGTTGCTGATGCGGTAGCCCAAGTAGAATCAGATGCTGAGAGTGATGAGGACGACGGAGAAAAGCATGATCCAAATAAGATTACAGAAGATGCTCCTGTAACCAAGATGGTTGCTGCTATTATTAAACATGCTGTACAAAAAGGTGCTTCAGATATTCATATTGAACATACAGGAGATGCAGTACGTGTTCGTTTTAGAATAGATGGACAATTAACTACATATCTTGAGGTTCCTAAAAATATTCACAGTGCGGTCATTGCGCGTATTAAAATCATGACTAAAACAATGAAGTTAGACGAACGTCGAAAACCACAAGACGGTCGTTTTCCTGCATCTATTGATGGGAGAAAGATTGACTTCCGTGTTTCTATTATGCCAACATTCTTTGGTGAAAAGGTGGTAATTCGTATTCTTGATTCAAAGAAGGGAATTAAGAAGCTCTCAGAATTAGGTCTTTCAGAAGAACATGATCGACTTATCAGAGAGGCTATTGCTCGACCTCATGGTCTTATTCTTATCACTGGACCAACTGGATCAGGAAAGACAACAACTTTGTATTCAATGATGGGAGAAGTTGATCGAGAAACTAAAAACGTAGTATCTCTTGAAGATCCAGTTGAGTATCAATTCCCTGGTGTAAACCAATCTCAAGTTCATTCTGAAATTGGATATACCTTCGCTACTGGTTTGCGTTCAATTGTTCGACAAGACCCTGACGTAATCATGGTTGGGGAGATTCGAGATAGTGAAACAGCAAACCTTGCAATTCAAGCTGCACTTACTGGGCACTTGGTATTTGCAACTTTACACACGAATTCATCATTTGGTATTATTCCTCGTTTGGTTGAAATGGGAGTTGATCCATACCTTATTGCTCCAACTTTAATTCTTGGAATGGCACAGCGTCTTGTTCGTCAAATTGCAGACGGTGCAGCAGTTCCTATTGAGAATAAGGCAAGTATACAGCAGATGATTCAAAAGCAATTTGCTGATCTTCCTGAGGAATATAGAAGTCAATATGATTTAAGTGGAGATTTGTATGATGTTCAACCTACAACTAATAATCCTTCAGGAATGAAGGGGCGTCTAGCTGTTCTTGAAATGTTTAAGGTGGATAAAGAAATTGAAGAAATTATCCTTACTGATCCAACTGAACGAAAAATTTATGAAGCAGCTCGAAGGAAGGGTATGATTACCTTGAAAGAAGCAGCTATTCTTAAAGGTCTTGAAGGACTTACACCATTTAGTGAAATCAATGAATTATAAAAGAGCTTTCAAGCTCTTTTATTCTTATGCTGGTATTAAACTACTATACGTTTTATAATATACCCATGAATACATATTTAAATTTACTACAACAACTATTTATGACTGTTGTTAGAGAAAATGCTTCTGATCTGCATCTCTCAGCTGGAAGAAAACCTGTAATGCGAGTAAATGGAGAACTTATCACACTTGAAAGTAAGAATATATTATCTGATGAGGATACCTTTGGAATTCTAAAGGCAATTGTTTCAGAAAAAGATATGCAAAGAGTTATGGACAAAGAAGAAATTGACTTTGCATATACCTATGAAAAACACCGTCTTCGATCAACAGCATTCATTCAACAAGGAAAAATTTGTATAACCTTCAGAGTAATTCAAGAGGTAAAAACAATTGATGAATTACACCTTCCTGAATCATTGAAAGAGTTAGCTCGAAGAGAACAAGGACTTATTCTTGTAGTTGGTCCGGTTGGACAAGGTAAATCAACAACTATTGCAAGTATTATTAATCAAATTAATGAGGAACGTAAAGAGCATATTGTAACCATTGAAGACCCTATCGAATATATTTTTCATGATAAAAAATCAATAATTCATCAACGAACAGTTGGTCTTGATACAAAAAGCTTCGAAGCAGGACTTTCCTCAATCTTTCGACAAGATGTAAATGTAATCATGGTAGGAGAAATGCGAAATCCAGAAACAATTGCAACAGTGGTAACGGCTGCGGAAACTGGTCACTTGGTTCTTTCAACCCTGCATACAAACAATGCTTCACAAACTATTGATCGAATTGTTGATTCTTTTCCAGAAACTCAACAAGGACAGGTACGAGCACAGTTAGCAAATTCACTTATCGCTATTTTCTCTCAACGACTTATTCCTGATACTAAAGGTGGTTTAGTACCAGCTTATGAACTTATGATTAACAACAAGGCTACTGCAAACCTTATTAGAGAAGGAAGAACTCATGAGATTGATACGATTATTGAAACAGGTCAAGAAAATGGAATGGTTGATATGAATAAATCCCTTATTGAACTTGTTCAAACAGGGCATATCAGTATTGATGATGCTTATCAAAATTCATTAAATCCTAAATTATTAGATTCAATGCTATAATATTTTTATGTTATTTAATTACAAAGCCGTAGACAAATTAGGAGCTGAGAAAAAAGGTCAAATTGAAGCTGCAAGTCGTGAAATTGCAATTGCTAGTCTTCAGCGACGTGAGTACATAGTTGTATCAATTGCTGAAGATGGAGGTGAAGGATTTATGAAGGCCATAAATGATCTTCCTTTTTTCAATCGAGTTCCTCAAAAGCATGTTGTGCTTATGTCAAAGCAAGCCTCAACATTGTTTGAAGCAAGAGTTTCTGCAGTGAAAACGTTTGAACTTCTTGGACAAAATGCTGAAAATAGAAGTATTCAGCGGTCACTTGCACAAGTTACTGAAGCTATTCGAGGAGGAACTTCTATTTCTGGAGCAATGGCACAACAACCACATGTATTTTCTAATTTCTATGTAAACATGGTACGAGCTGGAGAAGAATCAGGAAAACTAACAGAAACATTTACTTTTCTTGCAGAATATTTGGAGAGAAGTTATGCTCTTTCTTCTAAAACAAAAAATGCTTTAGTATATCCTTCATTCATTATTCTTACGTTTATTACAGTAATGATATTAATGCTTACAAAAGTTATTCCACAGATGGTAAGTATTATCGAGGAATCAGGTCAAGCAATTCCATTCTATACTAAAATAGTTATTGCTCTTTCAGATTTCTTTGTTAATTATGGATTATTCCTTCTTGTATTTATCGTAATTGCTGCTTTCTTTATTTGGCGAGCATTGCAATCAGAAAGTGGTCGTTCACGTTTTGATCAGCTAAAACTTCAGATTCCAGGATTTGGTGGTCTTTTCAAGAAAATATATCTGGCACGTATTGCTGATAACGTGAATACGATGTTAAGTTCTGGGATTCCTGTGGTACGTACCTTAGAAATTTCAGGTGATGTCGTTGGTAATAGCGTGTATCGAGATATTTTAAGAGATGCTGTAGAAGAAGTAAAAGGAGGAAATAGCATCTCAAGTGCGTTTAATAAGCATCAAGAAATTCCCCAAATTATGGTTCAAATGATTAAGGTTGGAGAAGAAACAGGATCAGTTGGTACTATCCTTAAAACTCTAGCTAAGTTCTACAGTAGGGAAGTAGTAGGGGCAGTAGATACCTTAATTGGATTGATTGAACCAGCAATGATTGTACTTCTTGGAGTTGGGGTAGGGGGACTGCTAATGTCAGTTATGATCCCTATTTATAACGTTGCGGGAGGAATCCAATAGTTGATGCTTTTTGTTATTTTATTTGTTATACTATTGGCAAGCTTATCTTGCTTCACAAGAGTTTGCTTGTCGGTTACAAATTAATCGATTTTAGGTTTACCTAATTTATTTACTTAATTGATATATATTAATACATGAAAAAGAACGGATTTACATTGATTGAGTTGCTTGTAGTAGTAGCGATTATTGGTATTCTGGCAACAGTAGTACTAGCTTCACTAGGATCAGCTCGATCACGAGCACGAAACGCAGCAGTTCAAGCAGCGGTTCAACAAGCTAAAACACAGATGGAAATTTTTTACCTAAATGGTAATACTTACCAAGGTGCAACAGCTAACGTTTGTGGTGCTACATTGACTTCAATCAATGCGTCAGCTACTTCAAATGGAGGAACACCAGTATGTAATGGAACAGTAAACGGTTTTGCTTACTACGCACCATACCAAGCAGCAGTAGGAACAGCAGTAGGTTTCTGTGCTGACTCAACAGGATATTCTGGACCAGTTACAGCAGCTTTGGTTGCTGGATCTGATGTTACTTGTCTATAGTAACGAAAATAAAAACTCTCCTAGGAGAGTTTTTGTTTGACTACTTTTATTTTTTTCAACTTCTGGTATAATAGGTAAAGCTTATTTGAGATTTATTTCTAGCTAAGCGTATTATACATTTTACGTAATTATTTTATTATTTTATGAAAGAAAAAGGATTTACCTTAATTGAGCTTTTGGTAGTTGTAGCAATCATCGGTATTTTGGCTACTGTTGTACTAGCTTCACTTGGTACCGCTAGAACACGAGCTAGAGTTTCAGCTATTCAAGCTGCAGCAGTACAAGCAAAAAATGAGATGGAAATTAAGTATTTAGAAGGAAATACTTACATGGGAGCAACCGCTGGTACCTGTGTTGGAGCTCTTACAGCTATTAACGCTACTGTAACAAACAATGGAGGAACAGCACCTGACTGTGATGCGAGCGCTACTGCTTATGCATATTACGCAGGATTTCCAACAGGAGCTGTTACTGGGGCTACAGGATTCTGTGTTGACTCAACAGGATTCAGTGGACCTATGTCTGCAGCAAAAGGAGCAACTAATACTACTTGTTCTTAATTAAAAAAACTCTTTCTAAGAGTTTTTTTAATTTCCTGATATACTTATGAATATGAAACATATAAAAGGATTTACCTTAATAGAGCTTATGGTTGTTATTACTGTAATGGCGATATTTCTTACCCTAGTTATTGTAAATATTGATGATAGTCGTGCAACGAATAGAGATACTGTTCGCTCGTCACATGTTCAAGAAATACGAATTGCTTTAGAAGAGTATAAGGTTCGTTGTGGTGAATATCCAAATACTCTTCTTCTCTCAGCAAATAATGGTTGTCCCGCAGGATTTTCACTTGGAAATGTACTGAAGGCAATCCCTGTTAATCCGTACTATTCATCGGTTCCTCCTTTCCATCTAGGAAATTCAATTTCAAGTGCCTTTAATGGTTACTATTATGCTGGATTAAGTACTCGATCAGGTGGCCCTTGTTATGAATATCATGTTGGAGTACCACTTGAAGGTAATTATAATGGTTCATCGTATACTATCAATTCATTACTCAGTGAAGATCATGATTGTGCTCATGAAGAAGGAAAGTATGCACATACGTGTACTGGTTCACAGGTTGATTTTGATGGATCTAATGATTCAAGTCACGGTGTGTATGACTTTAGAAGTGCTAAAAACTGCTAAGTATGTTGACCTTCATTAGCTTTTTCTCGCTCATACTAGGAGCAATTGTTGGTAGCTTTATTCTCGTTGTATCTTTAAGGTACAATACAGGAAAATCCCTAAAGGGAAGATCACAATGTTTTTCTTGTGGAAAAAAATTATCATGGCACGAACTTGTTCCTCTACTGTCATACATTTCACAGCAGGGTAAGTGTAAAGGATGTTCAAGTCGTATTCCTAAAGAAACATTTCTTGTTGAAGCATCTATGGGATTAGTTTTTCTTGTGATATCACTTCGATCATTTTTTGCAGGGTATGCTATTCCATTTACCTCTGAATATTTATTAGGAACATTACTCTTAATGATTCTTTTTTCTATCCTCAGTATTATTTTTATATATGATTTAAAGCACAAGATAATACCAGATTCATTATCTTTTCTTTTTGGAATTTTGAGTTTCTTCTCAATGTTTTATTTTGGTTTTAATAACGGTATTTATATATTTACTGGTTTTTCATATCCAATACTCATTGATGTGTTAGCTGGGGTACTGGTACCACTTCCTTTTTTCCTTATTTGGCTACTTTCAAAGGGTAATATGATGGGCTTAGGTGATCCAAAGCTTATGGTTGGAATTGGATTTCTTCTTGGTCTTGCTAAAGGATTTACCGCAGTACTTGTTTCTTTTTGGTTGGGTACTCTTATAATTATCTCATTCCTTGTTATCGAAAAGATAGTGAAAATAAAATTGTTAGGTAAGGCTAAAGAAGGTATAATGAAACAAGAAATTCCCTTCGGTCCTTTTCTTGTTGCTGGAACTCTGTTTACCATATTGAGCAATATCAGCTTATTTTAATTATATGATTTTTCAAAAAAAACAAATGAAGAAAGGATTCTCAGTAGTTGAATTCATCGTGATTATTTCCATTTTTGGAATTATGAGTAGTGTTGTTTTCTTCGATTTCAATGGTTTCAGTCGACAAATTGATAGGAATAACTTGGCTACTGATGTAGCACTAGCTTTCAGGAAAATGCAGGTGTTTGGTATTTCTGCGTCTGATCAAGGTATTGGAAGTGCAGGATTTTCAAACTCACAAATTAACGAAGCTTTAGCATCAAACCTAACAGCTACTGATGCCCGTTATGGTGTTGAAATTAACTTCAGCCAACAAACCATAACTCAATATCAAAAAGGAGATAATAGTAGCAACATATATACCAGTTCTTCTGATACTCTTATTGATGTTCTAACCGTAACAGGGCAGAATAGGATTCTTAGAGTTTGTGTTGTGAATGATGGAAATGTTCCTCGAATACGAAGAAGCAATGCTACCTGTAGTTTTGTAAATCCTTCTAATGGAGACGAGATTGATGATGATGAAATTGTTGGCGTGACCTTTAGGCGTCCATACCCGGATGCCTTGGTATATGGGAATGATTTATCTCTTGTATCTCCAAATATTATGATTATTGTTGTTGGAATTCCTGGAGGAACTGCAGAAGAGGCAAGTTATATTTATGTAGATAGTATTGGTCTTATTCAAGTCACTGAACCAACATTAATTGATTAATTATGACAACAAAACAACAAAAGAATAAAGGATTTACCTTAATTGAAATAATGGTTTCCATTAGTATTTTTGCTATTATCATCACCACTGGTATGGGAGCATTGTTGCAAATTACTCGTTCATACCAAGTTTCAAAGAATAGGAGTGCGGTAATTTCAAATCTACATTTTGCCATTGAAAGTATGGTTCGTGATATACGTTTAGGAGATACATACTATGCAGGTAACCTGGCTTCTTGGGAGACGAATACAGAAAGTTATAGAGACAGTACTTCATCTTCTGGAGATTTAATTCTTAACATAAAAGGAGCTCCTGGAAGAGGAAATATTCGTTATCAGTTTAACACCGCTTCAAATGCAACAAGTTTTTTAAGTAGAAGTCAGCGTGTTAATGGGGTAACCCAAACTGTACCCATGGTAAATAGTGTTGGTGGAATACGTATTACTAATGCACTATTTCGAGTTATTGGATCAAATCCAAATGATGATAAACAACCTTCAGTATTTATCTATATTCGTGGTGAAGATACCGAAAATCAAATCCCTTTTGTTATTCAAACTTTCGTATCACAACGTAACTTAGATATTTAAACATATATATGAAACCTTCACTAAAAAAACATAGCGGATTTACTCTTATTGAAATGCTTATCGCAGTATTTATTTTTACCGTAGCGATGGCTGCACTAACATTGATGGCAGGAAGAGGAATACAATCTTCAAACCAGTCCTCAGATAGGGTAACAGCAGAATTTTTAGCTATTGAATCTCTTGAAGCTATTAGAAACATGAGAGATACTGCATTAATTACCGGGCGATCTGACAATAGTTGGATTGGAGTTTTTGGAGGTACAAATATATTTTCTGCAGAGGGTTGTTTTAACAAACTAGGTGACGCAGATCAAAACAAAACATGTGCCGTTTACTATAACGGAGTAAATCCAACACTTATTGGTTGTATTTCATGTGCGGTGTTTTTTTCAGATAATGAAGGATATGAGAATGATTCACCAAGTCGTGCCCCTGGAAGTTTAGCTACTCCTTTTGTTCGAAAGGTATATATTAATCAATTAAGTACTGATGAAATCCGTGTGCGAGTAACAGTTGAATGGGATAATCAATTAGTAGAATTAGAAGATAACCTCCTTCTTTGGGGATAATACTATGACGATAAATAACACAAATAAAAAACAGCAAGGTTTTGTTATCCTTTTCTCAATTCTTGTTTCAACCATTATTCTTCTTATGTCAGCAGGTATTTTCCGCATTGCTCAAAAAGAATCAGTCCTCTCTTCATATTCAAGAGAATCACAAGTTGCATTTTATGCAGCTGATAGTGGTCTTGAGTGTGCATTGTATTGGGATATTAGTCGGCAAATTAGTGAAACTAAATTCAGGGTATATGATGTTGATGGAACGGTAACTAATTTCAATTGTGGTACTGATGCTTCAGGTGATTCCCAGACAATATCTTCTACAAAGTATGGAGTTGTGGGAGGTCAATATGCTCATGCCTTTGGATTTCGTTATGCAAATCTAGATGCTGATGCTGGTTGTTCCTTTGTCTTTGTTGAAAAAAACAATCCGGTTCTTTTAGATCCAGCAAATCCTGAAACTTCTTTAAGTACTGTTGAAACTCGAGTAACGGCAGTTGGTTACAATGCATGTAACGGAAATATTCCTGATATAGATGATCCCACCTTACTTGAACGTCGTCTTACCGTGCAATATACCGCGCTATAGTCATGAAAGATATTGAGGTACAACAGAAGATGAAAAAACTAGTAGAAGAGCTACGGTATCATGCTGATTTATATTATCGACAAGATGTGAGTGAAATTAGTGATGAAGCATATGACACGCTGTACCAACAACTCTTGTCACTAGAAAATCAATATCCTCAATACAAAGACCCGCTTTCACCTACCGTTCGAGTAGGGGGAATGCTCCTTGATGGTTTTGAGAAAAAAAGACACCGCTTTTCACAGTGGTCTTTTGATAATGTATTTGGATACGATGAACTTCAAAAATGGGAAACAAAAGTTCATAATGCTTTGATTAAAAAAGAAGAAGACAAAGCGATAACTTATGTTGCAGAACTTAAAATCGATGGTCTTAAGGTAATTTTAGATTATGACAACGGTAAGTTAGTTTCAGCTGCAACACGTGGTGATGGTACTGTTGGTGAATTAGTAACAGAACAGATTAAAACAATACCAAGTATTCCATTAACCGTCACAGAAAAATCATCATTTTCTGTAGTTGCTGAAATATGGATTAGCAAGGAGGATTTCAAACACATTAATAAACAACAAGAAGAGAATGGATTAATTACCTACGCAAATCCAAGAAATTTAGCTGCAGGAACGCTACGTCAACTTGATACAAGTGTAGTTGCTTCAAGAAAGCTTCAGTCGTTTAGCTATGACTTTGACTCAGAAAGTATACATTTTGAAACTCATGAAGAAGAACTACTGTTCTTAAAGAATCAAGGATTTCAGGTAAACGAAGAATACCTTGTAACTGCTGACCTTGAAGAAATACAAACATGGTACTTGAAGTGGGTTCTATTACGTCAGCACCAGGCATTTGGAATAGATGGTTTGGTGATAAAGGTAAATGAAAAAAAAGCTGTGAAGGTACTTGGTTTTACTGCAAAGGCACCACGCTTTGCTATTGCTTACAAATTTCCAGCAGTGGAAGTGACAACAACTATTAATGATATTGTTCTTCAGATAGGAAGAACAGGGATTCTTACCCCTGTTGCTGAATTAGCTCCAGTTTTAATTGACGGCTCTGTAGTTTCAAGAGCAACACTACATAATGAAAGTGAGATAATTCGTTTAGATGCTCGAATTGGAGATACCGTGATTGTTGAGAAATCAGGTGATATTATCCCAAAAATTAAGAAGGTTATATTAAACCTCAGACCAAACAATACTGAACCCTTTAACGTAAAGGAGTATCTTAGAAAAAATAGTATACATGCAAAGAAAGAGATTTCTCAATCTGGTGTTTTCACTTGGAGAATTGATGGAGAAGATAATGATGAAGTTAAAATCCAAAACCTTATTCACTTTTGTTCAAAGCAAGCTATGAATATTGATGGTATGGGTTCAGAATTAGTACGATTACTATATACCCATAGTTATATTAAAAAGGCTTCTGACATTTATTCACTTAAGTACGAACAACTTATTAAACTTCCTTTATTCAAAGAGAAAGCAAGCATGAATTTGCTTGAAGCCATTGAACAATCTAAGAAAGTTGATTTCGATGCCTTCATCTTTTCTTTAGGGATACGTTTCGTTGGAAAAGAAATGGCACGTATTTATGCTAAACATATTGATTCAGCAAATGACCTTCCAAAGATGTCACTTGAAGAGTTGATGAGTTTTCATGGAATAGGTAGAAAAACAGCAGAATCTACTGTGGTGTGGTTTTCACAGAAAGAAAACATAACTGAATATTTTTCATTACTATCCATCTTAGACATTCAATATGTTAAAGTGACCCAGACTTCTTTAGCTAACATTTCTTTTGTAATCACTGGTACCTTTGAAGAATATTCACGAGATGAGCTCTCAGAAATGATTAGGAAAAATGGTGGATCCGTGTTGAGTTCAGTTTCTTCTCAAACGAACTACCTCCTTGCAGGAGAAAAGGCAGGTTCAAAAAAGCAAAAAGCACAAGATCTTGATGTAAGCATTATTGATATAGATCAATTCCTTAGTATGCTCTCATAGTATATTGACATACTATTTTATTTATATTATAAATAAAATAAATATAACAATTAAATTAGAAAATATGAAAATTACCGTTGAGCTAGCAAGAAAGTATTTAGGAAATGCTAAATTCTGTTCCTTGGCCGAAGCTGTATCTTGTGCAAGATATCTTAATGATATTATCACTTGGGAAGCAGTTTTAATGAGAGAAGATATTAGTCCACAGAGAGTTATTCAAAATGCAAAAGAAGTAGATAGTGATGATGTTTGGAACATTGTCTTTAAAAGAGACAATGTTGAAGTTCTTTTAAAATCATTGTCTATCCAAAAAGCACTTGATTATGCAAATGATATTGATTGCCTAAAGATATGGCAAAGAATATTATTCAGAGATGATGTATATTTATACATAACAAAATTCAGTGCAAGTAAAGCTATTCAATTTGCAAGAAAATATGACAACCATGTTCTTTGGGAGATTGTCCTGCAACGAGGTAATGTTCAGAAATACTTGGGATAGTATTAGGTAAAGAGCTCATTTGAGCTCTTTTATTTTTACTTCTTATCTATATACTAATTATTATGATTACTAATAAAGATATTCAGGTATTAGCAGAGCTAGCTCGATTAGAAGTATCTTCAGATGAATGTGAGGCATACGCTCAAGATTTCAATGGGGTACTGTCATATATTGATACCTTGTCACAGGTTGATGTAACCTTAGGTGGTCAAGATAGTTATGTTCTTTCGAATGTTGTACGTGAAGATGAGCTAGCGTACGAACCAGGAGAATTTACTGATCTTCTTTTGAAAGAAGCACCTGATTCTAAAGATGGATATTTAAAGGTACCTAAAATTTTGTAACTATGAACATATACAGCATGACAATACGAGAACTCCATACTGCACTTAGGGAGGGAAGGATAACAGTAGATGAGCTCACTAAAGAGTATCGAAATAACATAGCAGAAAAAGATGGCGAAATTCAAGCATATCTTGAGCTTTTTGATGCAGAACAAAAGGTAAGTAACAGTAATTCAATGTTATCTGGAATCCCTATGGCAATGAAAGATAATATTCTCATTAAGGGTAAGCATGCATCAGCATCTTCTAAGATTCTTGAAGGATATACAGCCGTATATGATTCTTTTGTAACAAAGGAATTACAAAATCAAGGAGCTGTAATTTTAGGAAGGGTAAATATGGATGAATTCGCTATGGGCTCTTCAACAGAAACCTCAGCCTACCAACAGACAAAGAATCCTCTTGATGTGTCTCGTGTCCCTGGAGGTTCTTCAGGGGGCTCAGCAGCAGCTGTGAGCGGTCATATGGCTGTGTATGCTCTTGGAAGTGATACTGGTGGTTCTATTCGTCAACCTGCATCATATTGTGGAATTGTTGGTTTAAAGCCAAGCTATGGATCAGTATCGAGAAATGGACTTATGGCCCTAGCATCTTCTCTTGATGTTATTGGACCTCTTACTAAAACAGTAGATGATGCACGTGTTGTTTATGCCGCAATCAGCGGTTATGACGAATTAGATAGTACTTGTGTTCCATTACCTATCAGAATGGAACATGCAGAGAAATACAAAAAAAATACCAAACGAATTGGTGTACCACGACTTCTTGTAGAACAACCTGGTGTTGATCAGGAGGTGATTGATAACTTTAATGAATCTTTGGAAGTTATGAAATCATTAGGGTATGAAATCGTTGATATTGATATCCCTAATATTGAACATTCACTTGCTGTATATTATATTATTCAACCAGCAGAAGCCTCATCAAATTTAGCTCGTTTCGATGGTATACGATATGGATTACGCAAAGAGGGAAGTGATCTTCTTGATTTGTATAAGCAAACAAAAGGTGAAGGCTTTGGGGATGAAGTAAAAAGAAGAATAATGCTTGGTACTCATGTACTATCATCTGGATACCATGACGAATACTATTACAAAGCACAAGCGCTCCGTTTGGAAATTACTAAAAATATTTCAGCAGTATTTAACACGGTTGATGTTATTGCTACACCAACAGCTCCAACCGTAGCCTTTTCATTCGGAAGTAAGAAAGACCCTCTATCAATGTACATGGCTGATATTTTCACTGTTCCGTATAATCTTTCTGGAAATCCTGCCATATCAATTCCTTCAGGGAAGAATGACGAAGGGCTACCTTTTGGTATGCATTTTGTAGCACCACTTTTTTGTGAAGAAAAACTATTAGATATTTCTGAAGAATTTGAACGTGCTATAATTAAAGCATAATGGAATCACCTCTAGAACAATTATCGTTAATATTTAATCAGGTAAGTTCTGGTTTTTTTGATGTACTTCAAATTTCTCAAGTTGTTGGGTACATACTTACTGTTCTCTTTTTAGCAGGAATTATTGTTTGTGCATCTGCTTTGTCTAATATAAAAGAAGAGCAAGAAAAAGTTTTTGAAAATCATGTAGTGTCTCAGGGTAAAAAAACGGTAGATAATTCAAGAATGAAACATTGGAAGGAAATTACTACTGCTATTATGTCAGATCAAAATCAGCTATGGCGTCTAGCTATTATTGATGCAGATACACTGCTTGAAGATATGATACGTGGTCTTGGGTATACAGGGCAAAGTTTTGGAGAAGTTCTTAAAACGGTTCCTCAATCAACACCATGGATTGATGCTGCATGGAAAGTTCACTATCTAAGAAATACCTTAGCACATGAGGGATCCCGATACACCTTAACTCATAGAGAAGCATACCAAGCTTACAAAATTTATGAGGGTATTTTGTATGAAACAGGGTACCTTTCTTGACTTTAGGCTTTATTTCGTTACTATACAAAATGAAGCGGGATGGAGTAATGGTATCTCATCAGGCTCATAACCTGAAGACGCTCGTTCGAATCGAGCTCCCGCAACAAGTAACAAAAAAACTGCATTTAAATGCAGTTTTTTTTGTGTGTCGAGGGTGGGAATTGAACCCACGACCTTAGGTTTATGAGTCCTACGCTCTAACCGTCTGAGCTACCCCGACAATGTGTTATAGGATATCACATTTGATAAGTCAGGCAATATGATATTAAAAAAATAGTATTGAAAACATATTCAATACTATTTTTCATGGCGCACCGGACGAGACTCGAACTCGCAACCTCCCGCGTGACAGGCGGGTGCTCTAACCGATTGAGCTACCGGTGCAACGAGGAGTATTTTATCATGATGTTCTTAAAATACAAGTATTTTTTATTATGCGTATGATATAATTTCAGATATGAAAGATAAAGGATTTACCTTAATTGAACTACTGGTAGTTGTAGCAATCATCGGAATACTAGCAACGGTGGTATTGGCATCTTTAGGTAACGCACGAACGAGAGCAAAAGATGCATCCATTAGAGCCTCAATGAATGCTATGCGAACACAGGCAGAAGTTGATTATGTTAGCACCTCTAGTTGGAATACTATTTGCGATAACGGATCAACAACCTTAGCTATTTTTGAATCTGCACTACAAAAAGGTGGAACCTTGTCAGGGTTTAGTCACTTCTGCTATGACATGAATGGATACTACACTAATACACCGGGAGGTACCGGTACATGGACTCCTAACGCAACAGGTCTTGATAGTGCTGGAAATGGCTGGGCAGCCTCTATCTATTTAAATAGTGGAATATGGGTCTGCATTGATTCAAGTGGCGCATATACCGAGACGACTAATGCAACAAGACCTATTAGTATTTTACCTACTGTAGATAAGACCTGTTAAAAAAAAACGTATCGTGCCGACTAATTGGCTTGTTATATTGATATTATATTATAATTATTTAATTTTTTTAGAATATGTAAGTTTGTTGAATCTTCTTGAAAATTACTTGCATACTACTATAAATAGATTATGATGTATGTATCTAGCGGTTGTTACACTGTTAGGGTACTACATCTTAGAATCACCTCCGTTAGGGGGTGATTTTATTTTGCTTTTTGATTTCGGAAATTTAATTTTTTACCCCAAATATCTTCTTGTATATGCAGGACATCTTTATATCCATCACTACCTGTACGCAGTTCATTAGAAACATTGTTTTTAGAAGAATAGACATATACTTTTTTGCCACCATTTCTTAGGTAGTTTATAAGAGCCATATAGTCTGAATCTCCAGTAAACAGTAATACTGTATTAAAGTTGTCTTTGTTATGCATAACATCGAGTGTCAGTTCAACATCCATATCTCCTTTCTCCTTAATTCCATCTCCTTCTTCTGTTGTTATTTTTATTTGCTTAAGAGGTTTCTTTCGGACAGTAAAGCCAAGTGCTTTTTTGAGATAAGTATAAAATGCATGTTTCCCACTCACATCATAAGATCGAGTTTCATTTTTAGGATAGGCGGTAAAATAGAACATTTTTATTGTACTTGCTTGATGTTCATTCTTTAGATATGCAGTTAATTTTTGATAATCAAAAGACATACCTTTTGCTTTTTGGGTATTCCATATATTTGAAGCATCAATAAATACATATACATTGTGTTCTTCCATGCTTATAAGTATATCAGAAACAACTCAATGGTAAGTTTCTTGGATAATGATTTCTTAATCTTTTGAGTTTCAATATCCACGTGAAAATTCTGCTATTTTGAGATTAAAAATTGAGCCAACGCGCGGGATTGAACCGCGGACCTCATCCTTACCATGGATGCGCTCTACCGACTGAGCTACGATGGCGACATGAGTATACTAGTATATTCAAGAGATATTTTCAATAGTTAATATTTTGAATAATTTTGTGGTATAATATGTGTATTATAAGATTAACTAATAACTATAATATGAATGAAAATAATAATATGAATTCATTTGATAATCAGCGAGAAGTATTCAAGCCAGAAAGTGAAAAGGGAAATGGATCATTGCTTTGGATAATCGTTGGAGTAATTGTTCTCGGTTTGGCTGCTTGGTTTATTTGGGGATCAAGTAATTCAAATATTGTTGATGACCTTGATAGTACTCGAGTACTTGAGGTTTCAGGAGAACTATCTGAAGATGTTACTTATGATGATAGGGGAATGCCTATCTTAGGACCTAATGCACCTATTTCAGCTGCTGACGTAATTGTATCTGAAGGTTTTCCAGTACAAGTAACCTTACGAGTTTCAGGTGAATTAATAAATGGATGTACCTATCTTAATCAGCCAGTTATTCTTCGAGAAGGAAAGGATTTCTATGTGAGCCTAACTACGTATACAGAAGGGGAAGTATGTACCGAAGCATTGGTTCCTTATGAGCGTAATATTACTTTGAATGTAACATCGTTACCTGCAGGAACATATAACGTTGATATAAATGGAATGGTGAAATCATTTGAAATCGAACAAGAAAATAGTTTAGATTTTGAAACAGCATCAGACAAATAAAAAAGCGCTACGCGCTTTTTTTTGTTCCTATTCTTTTAATTTCCTCAAGTAGCTCTGGTGCTATTTTTTTTACATTACCAGGCATCATCCCTATGCTTGAAATAGTATGAACGCGAATTCTGTTTAACGATTCAATGGTGAGTTTACACTCATTAGCCATTCTTCGTATTTGGTGTTTTTTTCCTTCTTTTAAGATAATATTGAAAGAATGAGTACCTGTTTTCCATGCTTGTGCAGGTAGTGTCCACCCATCGTCTAATTCCATACCTTCTGACATTTTCTGGGTCATCCAAGGAAGAACACGCTCTCTTACGGTTACCGTATATTCTTTTTCGATAAGATGCTGATTATTAGTAACAGCTCTGGTGATTAATCCATCATTAGAAAGAAGGATAAGTCCTTCACTGTCTTTATCTAATCTTCCAACCGTGTGAAGATGCTTGTACTGAGGAAATACATCGAAGATATTTTTTCCTCTATCAGTATCATGTGATGATATTACTCCACGAGGTTTGTATACCGCAACCGTATTTTTTTCTTCCTGCTTTTTTACCACTGCTTTGGTAAAACTTACTACATCTTTTTGTGGATTAATTTTTTGACCTGGTTCAGCTTGTCTTCCATTAACTAATATATTTCCAGAAGCAAGCTGTGCTTTTGCTTCTCTTCGTGAGAGAAGACCCATATCACCTAAATGTTTTTCAATACGTAGTTCATGCATATTAGTCTTTGATGAGGAAATTCCAAACATGACGTGTTTTTAGATACCACTCATTAACCTCATTGAATCTTTCAGATCGGTGTGCAAGGTTTGCAGGTAGGGTGAAATGGTCTGGTGCTAGATATACATACAATGGGGTGTACAGGAATATTGCAGGCATATCTTCAAGCCATAGTTCATTAAACTTCTTAATGTCTTCTTCACGATCTTGCTTGGTACGGATATTAATGAGACGTGAATCAACGTTAATATCACTATACATACTGATGTTAAGACCCGGATCATTTTGTTGTGAAGAATGCCAGAAAGCAAAAGTATCTGAAGGTTTTTCAAGGACATATCCAAAAAGAAGAGCGTCATATGATCGTGATCTAATTACTTCATTATTTAATTCAGCTTCTTCATAGGTAATAATATTTACCCAAACACCTATTTCACTTAAGTTTTCAATAATAATACGAGCAACATCCTGTACTTCTTTGATATCAGGAACAGCTAATGAAAAAGTTAAAGGAGTATTATTTCCTGCAATTGATTTTATATATTGCCCTTCAGTATTTTTTTTCCATCCAGCTTTTTCAAGTAACTCTTGAGCTTTTTCCTTACTATATTCTGTTGTTGAATCTAATCCTAAAGGATTATCAACTGATTTTGCATATCCTGAAAAGACTTCATTAACAATCATCTCTCTATTAATTGCTGAAGAAAGAGCAATTCTTGTTTGGGTATCTAACAAAGATTTATTATTCTCTGTATTGAAAAATATTCCAAAAGTTCGCGGAAGAGTTCCTGTTTGGATATTTTTTTCTCTTACCCTATCAAGATCTGGAATGCTTAATCCATATGCTCCTTGAATCGCTCCTTGCTTGTATGCCTTAAGAAGATCATCTGGGTTTTCATATAGTTTGACGATAATATCTGAAATATATGGTTTTTGGTGGCTATACTGATTACTGGTAAGTTGAAATTCAGAAGGAACACCATTTCCTTTGAATAGTACTTTTTGTACGTGATAGTATCCTGAACTAACAGGATTAATATTTAAGGTATTGAAACTAAACTCCTCATCTGAAACATCTTTCCAGAGATGCTTTGGGAGAACCCCAATATTTAGATTGTAGATAAAATCAGCATATGGTTGACTAAGAGTAAATCGAACTTCCTTTACATCTATTGCTTCAACCTCAACTCCTGACCATTTGTTAAACAGAGGACTTTTGATAAAAGGACTTTGTATCTTTTGAATCGTGAATACAATATCATCAGCAGTGACAGGTGTTCCGTCACTAAATCTTGCCTGTGGGTGAATGCTCAATGTATATTGTTTCTGGTTTGACGAAATTTCAAGACTACTTGCAAGTTCATATGAAATAGTTCCTTCTTGATCAATATCTATTAATGATGAGAAGGTAAGTTCTGTTAGGTCTCTATCGCCATTTGAAAGAGCAAGAACTGGATTGATAAATCGAGGGGTCCCAACCATTCCTTCAGTAAAGGTTCCACCAAAACTTCTTACTTCAGTGGTAAATACTTTGTTGTATAGGCCAATAACTAGCAATAGGGCTGCAACAATCAAAAGAATGCTTAAATTCTGTTTATTGAAAATTTTTTTCATATACATATATGGTAAATAAAAAACGCTCCTAGACAAGCAATAGAGCGATTGAGATAGCAGTGAATAATATCGCAAGTATAATGGTTGCGTTAAATAGGAACTTTTCAGAACCTCTTCTTGTTTTGGTAACGGTATCAATATTATCACTTCCTCCAAATGCACCACCTAGTGATTCTTCTGATTGCTGAGCGAGAATAGCGATGATAAGGAGTACTGAAACGATAACAAGTAATGTTGGTAAAATACTAATTAATGTCATAGGTTTTATACTACCAAAGTGTATTAAAAAGACAATCATGTAAAAGACTTGTAACGAACCCAAAGATTTTGCTATACTACTTGGTATATGAACGAATTAAAATTTCAACTTACCACTTTTGCACTTGTTGCATTCCTTGCATTTGGAGGATATTGGGCCTTTGCTACACTTGACCGTGGAATTACTTATCAAAGTGAAGAGACGGTTGCTGTCGTAGATATTGAAAATACTGAACCTATTGAAATCGTAGAACCAGTATCAAATGAAACTCCTGCTGAAACTACAGAACCAGCGGTTAATACTCAAACACCATTATCTGCTGAAGACCAAAAGACCCTTGAAGAACTTGAAGACTTAATCGTTGATAACATCTTCATGAAAGAAGGAAGTCGTGGAACACGTGTTGGAACCGTACAAAAATTCCTAAACATCTATCTTGATGAGCAAGCAGGAGTTGATAATCAGTATGGTCCAGGAACTCTTAAACGAGTAAAAGAATTCCAAGAGAAAGAGGGTCTTGAAGCAGATGGTCTAGCTGGTCCTTCAACATATCGAAGAATGGCTGATATATTAAAACAGAGCTAAGCTCTGTTTTTTATGTATACTATTATCATGAACTATTATCTTATTGGACTTGGAAATCCTACTGAGAAGTATGCACATACGAGACATAATGTTGCGTGGATACTATTAGAAAAAATATATAGTACTTGGGAATACGACAAGTATGTAAAGGGGAGAATTAGTGTCGATGGAAAACTCGCAATTATTCTTCCTGATACATATATGAATAATTCAGGTCTATGTATCGATGGTATTGTAAAAAGAGATGTTTCCTTTAATCATACCCAACTTATCGTTCTCTATGATGATATTGATTTACCATTAGGAACAATTAGAATCTCATATAACAGGGGGACTGGAGGACATAATGGAGTTTCCTCTATTATTAAACACCTTGGTACTCCAGAGTTTGTTCGTGTCAGAATTGGTATCGCACAATTAATAGATGGAATTCAAAGAAAGCCACCAGTTTTAGGGAACTTTGAACAAAAAGAATATGAACATATCATTACTCTCGTTCCTAGAGTTCAAGATATTATTCATTCTCTTTGTACTTTTGGAATCGAAAAAACAATGAATGAATATAATAAAAAGCCTTAAATAAGGCTTTTTATTTACGCTTCTTTCTTGAAACCAAGAGTTAGCTTTTCATCTTGTGGTTCAAATAGTGTAATACTAAATGAATATGATTGTCCTAGTTGTAGGCTAGATTTTAGATCTTTTTCTGATTCAAATTCAGAGATGTGAACAAGACCAGCAACACCTTGTTCGATTGAAACAAGAGCTCCGTGCTTGTTGTGCTTAATTACCACTCCGCTTACGTCTTGACCTACTTCATACTTTCCAGCAACAGTAGTCCAAGGGTTTGCGCTAAGTGTTTTAATTGAAAATGAAATTTTTCCATCTTTAATTTCAATAATTTTAGCTTTTACCATATCCCCAACTTTGTAGAGGGTTCTAGGATTCTCAACAAGGCTCCATGCCATTTCTGAAATGTGTACAAGACCTTCAACACCATCTTCTAGTTTAAGGAAGATACCAAAGTCAACGATTCCAGTAACTTCACATTCGATGATGTCTCCAACTTTGTATTGTGAAGGAATAGCTTTCTGGTGGTTGTTGGATTTCTCACCTGTTTCAGAGAAGATAAGTTTTCCTTCTTTAGGATTTACTGAAAGGATTGAAACGCTTAGCTTTTGTCCAACTAATTTTTTAAGTTCATTTACAATTGCATCCTTACTTCCATCTTTTACATTTGGATAGTGTTCAGCATTGAGTTGTGATGCAGGAAGGAATCCAGAAACTCCTTGCCAATTTAGCATTAATCCTCCCTTGTTAGCTTCTTTTACTACAAGTTCTAGTTTAGTTTTAGCTTCCATTGCTTGTTGAGCTTCTGACCATACAAGTGCTTGTTTTGCTTCTCGGATAGATAGTTCAATATATCCTTCGTTGTTTTCTAGATCTACTACCTTTGCGCTTACGCTATCACCTGAGTTAAGGTTTCGGATGATATCTCGTGCTGCAAGGTATTCTTTTCCATACACAATTCCTGTTCCATATGGAGCAAGATTAACAAACACTTTTGTTCCTTGAATGCTGATTACGGTACCTTCAATTAATTGACCAACTTCAAGAGCTTTTGTCTCATCTTTGATGAGTAACTGTTCTAATATATGTGACATATAAATATAAATCCGCACTAAAAAGCGCGGTCCTGTTGTTCATATGGTTCTCTTGATATCTGTGTTCTTTCGTATTACAAACAAGAGGGTTACCTACAAACCGCTTTTAATATTCAGGATGATTTAAATAGTAGTTATTTTCCTTAAAAATGCAAGAAATATGAAATAATTCTTAGCGATTAAGAGCTAATGTGATATACTTCTTGTATGATAATTACGTACCACGGAAAGCAATTTTTAAAGTTACAGCAAGGTGATTTTACACTCGCATATAACCCAATATCAAAAGATAATACACTTGGAATTAAACCTACACGTTTTGGATCAAATATTTGTTTGGTAAGTGTAAGGCACCCAAATTACAATGGAGTAGAAAATGCACAATTTGGAGATGCAGAACCTTTCATCATTCATGGTCCTGGAAGTTATGAAATTTCAGGAGTTACGGTTACTGGTTTCGGTACCAATGCACTTATTGAAGATACTTCATATATCAATACCGTTTACTTCGTAACCATTGATGACATCTCTTACTGTTTTATTGGGGATCTTGAAGACCCAACCCTTGATCAGCAAATCAAAGAATTTACTGATGTTGTTGATGTACTTGTTGTTCCTATTGGTTCAAATGGTACCTTGTCAGCATCTCAAGCAGCAAAAGTTACTAAAATATTCTCTCCAGCTGCAATTATCCCTGTAGACTATGGAACAGGAAGAGACGAGGGAAGTCTTGCAACATTCATGAAAGAAATGGGTTCTTCAAAAGAAGCTGAAGAAAAATTTGTTTTCAAAAAAAGTGATTTAGAAAAAATGACAGGAACGCTTGTTGTGTTAAAAGAACAGTAAGATGAAAAAATACATTGCAAAAGTAAAACAAAGAGGAGAAAAATATACTCATAGAGTTGTTGTGATTCTTGCTAGTGTTTCAACACTTGCTGTTGTAGCTATTTGGCTACTTCTCACCTCACTTATACCACAGGAAGAAACAGCAATTCAAATACAAGATACCACACCAAACATTGAAGAATTTTTTCAAGAAACACGATCTCAGGTAAATACAATATCAGAGTCTCTTAATGAAGCACCAACTTTTTTCAATCAAGAGCAAATCCAAGAATTGGAAGAAGAAGTGATAACAGAAACTAATGAATAATTATGGAAAATGAAAATAATAATCGAATAGTTCCCATCAATATTACTGATGAAATGAAAGAATCATTCATTGCATATGCAATGAGTGTTATTACTTCACGTGCGCTTCCTGATGTACGAGATGGGTTAAAGCCTGTTCACCGACGTATTCTTTTTGCTATGAATGGTTTAGGACTACAATCAAGTTCAAAATTTAGAAAATCTGCAACGGTAGTTGGAGAGGTTCTTGGAAAATACCACCCTCATGGAGACACTTCTGTATATGATGCAATGGTAAACTTAGCACAGGATTTTTCTACTCGATATCCAATGGTATGGGGACAAGGAAACTTTGGATCAATTGATGGAGATTCACCTGCAGCAATGAGGTATACCGAAGCAAAAATGCAAAAAGTTACTGCTGAAATGTTGCGTGACATTGAAAAAGATACTGTTGATTTCGTCCCAAACTACGACGATTCACAACAGGAACCTACGGTACTACCTACCGCTGTACCAACACTTCTGTTGAATGGAGGATTGGGAATTGCTGTTGGTATGGCAACGAATATTCCTCCTCATAATCTAGGGGAGGTGATAGATGCAACGGTTGCATTGATTGATAATCCAAAAACAGCTGCAGAAGACCTTATGGAACACATCAAGGGACCTGATTTTCCTTTAGGAGGTTTGGTGTACAACAATCAAGATATTCTTTCTGCATACATGACAGGTCGTGGAGGAGTAGTATGTAGAGGGGAAGCTGAAATCGTTGAAGGAAAGCAGGGAACAACTCAAATTATTATCACCTCTATTCCTTTTAGGGTGAATAAGCAAAACCTCATCATGAAGATTGCTGATCTTGTTCGTGACAAGAAAATCAAGGGTATTTCTGGATTACGTGATGAGTCAACTAAAGATATTAGAATTGCAATTGATTTACGAGGTAGCGCACAACCACAAAGGGTTCTTAACTATATCTACAAACATACCGATTTAGAACAAAAGTTTAACTTCAATATGGTTGCTTTGGTTGACGGAGTACCACAAACATTAGGACTAAAAGATATTCTTGAATATTTTATCGAACACAGACAAGTCGTAGTAAAACGTCGTACTGAATTTGATCTTGCAAAGGCAGAAGCACGAGCACATATCCTTGAGGGATTGAACAAAGCTCTTGATCATATTGATGAAGTAATCGCCATCATTAAAAAATCAAAAGATACTCATGACGCTAAAGTTAACTTAATGAAGAAGTTTGATTTTAGTGAAATACAGGCTTCAGCTATTCTTGAAATGCGTTTGCAAAAGCTTGCAGGTCTTGAAAGAAAAAAGATTGAAGATGAATTAGCAAATATTCTAATCATTATTGCTGAACTTAAAGAATTACTTGCAAGTCCAATTAAGATGCTTAAGGTTATCAAAGACGAGTTGATTGAAATAAAAGAAAAATATGGAGATGAACGTCGTACTCGAGTAATTCCACATGCTGTTGGTTCTATTAGTGATGAAGATCTTATTCCACAAAAAGAATACGCACTTGTATTTACTGAAAATGGATACCTAAAGAGAACAGATCCTGCTGAATATAAATCACAGAAACGAGGAGGTGTTGGTGTTGTTGATATTGATACTAAAGATGAAGATATCGTAACTCAACTACTTACCGCTGATTCGCATGCAAATATTCTATTCTTCTCTGATATGGGGAAAGTGTATCAAGCTAAAATGTACGAACTTCCTGAAGGTAAAAGAAGT
The DNA here is from genome assembly GCA_964592365.1 of uncultured Candidatus Saccharibacteria bacterium. Classification (GTDB taxonomy): domain Bacteria; phylum Patescibacteriota; class Minisyncoccia; order Phycocordibacterales; family UBA1006; genus UBA1006. Next base: position 36,859 of record CAZQDL010000005.1, read on the forward strand.
ACAAAAGGTAAATCGGTAAGGAATTTCCTTCCACTTGAAGCAGATGAAAAGATTACTTCAATTCTTCCTGTACCAAAAGAAAAAGAACTTTCTTCACTTTCATTATTCTTTACTACCAAAATGGGTACCGTAAAGAAGGTAAGAGCAGATGCCTTTGCAAAGGTTCGTTCAAATGGAATGGTCGCTGTAAATCTAAAAGAAGATGACCAACTTCTTTCAGTTCGTTTACTTGAAGAGAATGATGAAATTATTTTCGTTTCTCAAATGGGACAGTCATTACGAACACTTTCATCTGAAATTAGACCAATGGGTCGAGCGGCAGGTGGGGTAAGAGGTATGAAGCTCAAAGGAGAAGATATGATTGTTGGTGTAGGGGTTATCAAACAAGGAGAAGAAGGAGAACTGTTTGTCCTTACTGAAAATGGATATGGAAAGAAAACAGTACTCACAGAATACAAGGTACAAACACGAGGTGGTTCTGGAGTAAAGACTCTTAATGTTACTGAAAAAACTGGTACTATTATCGGAGGAAAAGTTGTTGTAAAAGAGGACACTGATCTTCTTGCAATTTCTGCACAATCACAGGTAATACGGACACCGCTTGATTCAGTTTCATCACTTGGACGAGCAACCCAGGGAGTACGTATTATGAAACTTCGTGAGGGAGATTCAGTTGCTTCATTTACGATTATATAAAAAGCACCGAAAGGTGTTTTTTTCTATTTCAATGACTGGTATACTATTTGTATGAATACTTTTTCTGATCCACGAATTATTGTCGAACAACTTCCTCTATTCTCAGGCCAAAAGGTAGCTGATTTTGGAGCAGGTACTGGAGCATATACCTTTTTACTTGCTTCAAGGGTAGCGGGCAACAGTGAAGCTGCTGTATATGCTATTGATGTACAAAAAAATATGGTTGAACATATAGCAAAGAAAGCAAAGCATGATGGATTATCACATGTACATGCTATTTGGGGGGATATTGATGATCTTGGTGGAAGTAGACTACGTTCTGAATCAGTTCATATGGTGGTTGTGGCAAATGTAATGTTTCTTTGTGAGAATAAAAAGGAACTATTAAAAGAAGTACATAGAGTACTTGTTCCAGGAGGGGAACTGGTACTTGTAGATTGGTCAGAGTCTTTTGGAAATATTGGTCCAGCTGAAGCCTCTGTAGTAAATGAACAAACAGCTAGATTATTAGTAGAAGAATCTGGATTTAACATTGATGCTCAACTTAATGCAGGTGAACATCATTATGGATTTATCGCATTTAAAAATATGAATTAATTTTATGAAACAATTAGGATTACAAAATATAATAATGGGGATATTTATTTTCGGAGCAATTGTTGCTTTGTTAGTATTCTCAGGAGTAGTTAAACTTGGTGAATCGACAACGGAAGCACGAGGTTCAATTTTAGTTTGGGGAACTCTTCCTTTTTCAACCATGCAACCATATATCGATCAGGCTAAGACAAAGAATTTAACTGTTAGTTATGAAAGTCAAAATCCAGATACGTATGAACTTGATTTGGTGAATGCAATTGCAGCAGGTGTTGGTCCAGATGTATTTATCATGACCCATGAGGCTATTTTGAGGAATAAGGATAAGATTTTTGAAATTCCTTACGCTAATTTACCTAGACGTGATTATGAAAATAGATATGTTCGTTCATCAAATTTATTTTTAACTGATACAGGTATACTTGCCTTACCATTAGCTATTGATCCTATGGTGATGTACTACAACAAGAATCTGATGGATTCAGCATTTATCCTTAACGTTCCTGAAATTTGGGATGATGTAATTTCATATACATCACAAACTACGGTTTCAGATGTTAGTGGGCAAATATCAATTTCAGGAGGAGCACTTGGTACCTATCGAAATATCAAGGATGCAAAAGGATTGATTTCAATCCTTATGCTTCAAAATGGAAATCAGATTGTTGGAATTGATTCTACTTCAGGGAAATATCAATCAACATTAGCATTGAGTCAAGATTTAACCCGAAGAACTCAAGAAGCATTACAATTTTATACCTCATTTGCTAATGTTGATAACAGTAATTATTCTTGGAACGAAGCAATGCCACTTTCAAAGGATATGTTCATCGCTGGGGACCTTGGTCTGTATTTCGGACGTTCTTCTGAACTTACAGATATTAGAAGAAAAAATCCAAATCTTAACTTCCAGGTAGCTTTTCTTCCACAATTAAAAGATTCGAAGAATAAGCAAACATTTGGATACCTTACAGCAATGGCAGTAAGTAAACAAAGTAACAATCCAGCTGCAGCTGTACAGGTAGCAGGTGTACTTGCTTCTTCTGCTGTTGTTGAACCGCTTTCTGAAAGAATCAACATGGTTCCTGCTCGAAAAGAGTTACTTGGTAATACACCAGAAGAGCTTTATCTAAGTGTCTTCTACAACTCTGCAATCATCGCAGATGCATGGATTGATCCTGCGCCTACAAGAACATCAGATGTATTTGAAAATATGATTCGAAGTATTAATTCTGGAGCATTAAGTATTTCTGAATCAATTACTAGATCACACGCTAGCTTAAATACTATCCTTGAAGAAACTATTAACACAACAGTGAAGGATAAGAATTTAGAGGCATTCCAGTAATATGAGTACATTAATTAAAATAATGAGAAATATTTTTGTACTGAGTTTGATGTTCTTTGCTTCATTCTCATATGCACAAACCACAAGCTCTACGTACCTTGAAAATGTAACTCTCTATACACAAACAAATGAACTTCTTGGTATTTTTAAAGGAAATGATTTTTTAGCTGATCATGATGTAGCTTCAGGAAGTACTTCAAAAATACAACTTATCGGATCAGATGATAATATTATCGATGATAGTGATATTGAAATTGTTTCATTTCAAGTATCTGTTGCAGGTTCTGATGCTATTCCTTTCGAAACGAAACAACATAATTTCACTCCTTCACCAAACCAAGATAACTATGTGTATTTCAAATTTAGAAATGCCGCAGGTGATACTCAAGCAACAGTCCCTTCTGAATCAAACAGAGTAATTACCGTATCATCTGAACAACGTTCAAGTGAACCTTTATTGGTAAGTGTAGTTTGGGATGAATCATTTACTAAAATTGAAAATACTCAAAAGGATGGAAGGGGAAAGTGGCTATATACATTCAGCACTGGTCCAAATTTTTCAAACCTCGCACGAAGGAATAAAGTAGAAGAGGTTTTCCTTACTGCTTCATCAGGTTCTGAAACATTTAATCTTTGTACCTTTGATGCCTCATATGGAGAGCGTTTTCTCGTTTTATATCCAAATTGTGCTGAAAAGAGTGATTTAGCTACACATACCTTCAAGACAGGCCTATCATATGAAGTATTTTTTACAGATAAGAATGGAACAATAATTAATGCAGGAGGTGATGGAAAATATCAACTTCCACAGGTTCCAGGATATCTACTTCCCACAAACATATTAAGTTTTGAAAAAAGTATTGTTGATCATCCTAGTATTAAGGGTGGAAAATATTTTAATGTAAAAGTTAATGTGAGTGATGATAGGGAAGGAGAGCAGGTACGCATGTTGGTACGAACTGAAATAAATGGAGAAATGTTAAGTTCACCTATAGGTACCGTTCCATTAAAAAAAGGTAGCTATTCTTTACCATCTACTGTTCCTGAACTCGCTCTACGAAATGGTTTCTATCAGTTAGTTACTGAATATAACGGTAGTGAAATTCAAGTAGAGGACTTAGGAAGAATTTCAGACACCGATTCGAGTATTGCTGATAATGATACGGTTAATAATGGAGGTGGTGGTTTATTCACCGTTCCAGAAAATCTTAAGAATGGAATCGTTCCTGGGGATTGTGGATATGATATTAAAACACTTTCAAATCCCAATGGGGTCGGTAGAGCTTGCGGTTTAGTTGATATCATTGGCCTTATTCAAAGAATCATTGAGTATATCTTCTTCCTCATTCTTCCTATTGCTGCCATTGTCTTCGCTTATGCAGGATTTTCACTGATGACTTCAGGAAGTAGTGATACGAAAAGAAGTGCTGCAAAGCGAGCCATGACGAGTTTAGTGGTAGGAATTATTATTATTATGGGAGCATGGTTCGTTGTTCAATCAGTCCTTAAAACATTAGGTGTTGATACAAGTATTGCAGAGCAATTCCTTGATATTGACTTGTAAACTTATTTTCTTACATGATATAATAAGGGTATGTCTTGATATGTTTTACATATCAGACTAATAATCGATTATTATCAATCTATATATTAACCATAATCACATGATGAAAAAAATCTTAACCGCTTTTTCGTTAGCAGCGGTACCATCATTTGCTTTAGCTCAAGCTAATGCATTTGGAATCCTTGGAACCATTTCTAACTTAATGCGAATTATTATCCCTCTTCTAATTACTGCAGCATTGATCTACTTCATTTATGGAGTTATCACCTTCGTAATCGCAAAGACTGGAGATGATAAGTCAGCAGCAAAGGATGTAGTAGTACGTGGAGTTATCGGACTATTCGTTATCCTTTCAATCTGGGGACTTGTTGGAATTATCCAATCAACCTTTAATATCGGATCAGGAGGAGAAGTAGGTCGTGATAATATTCCAGGAGTTAACTTAAATTAATAAAAAAAGAACCTCAGGTTCTTTTTTTATTTCATTGTCTTGGTACAATATCTGTATGTTAGATTTCATTACTACTTATATTCTTATCCCTCAAGCTGAAGCACAAAGTATTGGTACCCTTATGGCACGGGTTAATCGTTTCGTATTCAATCCACTTATTTCTCTTATGTTTGTGGTTGCTTTTGTTTTGTTTGTTTATGGTTTATTTAATTTCTTTAAAGCAAAGCAAGATGGTGGAGCTGATGGATCACTAGAAAAGGGAAAGCAACATATGCTTTGGGGTATTATTGGTATGTTTATCATGGTTTCTGTATTTGGTATTATGCAACTCCTTATCAATTCACTTGGAGTAAAGGGTATTGAACCAAACTCATCTAATATTGGAACGCTTTCTGGGAATTAAAAAAACCACAACATATGTTGTGGTTTTTGATTTAATTTTTAGTCTTTTTGCTAGAACCTGAATTTTTTGATAGGTATGCGATAATCATGGATTCAAGTGCTTTTAAGTTGTTTCCATCAGTTCCGCTTAGTCTGAAGACTTGTTCATCATTGAATGAATTCATAATGATCATTGCGTTTTCAGTTGCCATCGCTTTTGTTAATGACCCGTCGCTATTTGCTAGCATATCAGCCACCGTTTCTTTGAGAATTTCACGTTGAAATTTCATACGTATCGCTTCTTTTTCTGCCTCAGCTGTAGCTTGCAATTTAGCTATTTCCAAATTTGCTAAGGCTTCAACTTTTCGCGCTTTCATTTCCTGATCTTTCTTGTAAATACTCGCAACTATATCTCTCATATCTTTTGAAAGTGATGCTGTCGTATTGATATCAGTAATTTCGATTCCAAAACTTCGTAGTGTTTCCGGAAGTGTTTCAGATACCTTGTGATCTGGAAAATCATCACCATGTTTTTCAATTGCCTTCTTGATTTTATATTCATTCCAGTCAGATTTTATCTTCATTTCAGGATAGCCTAGGAAAGAACCAATCGTTTCAAAAGTTGATTTGATGTTGGCTATAATATTCTTTTCCCATGAATATTTACCTGTAAATTCATAATCAATATCTAGAGTATAGATACCAGTATTACTAAAAAAATTTTCTGCATTTACTATTTTTACAGATAATGAAATATCAATTTCATAAGGGTAAGAAAACAAATCTAATGGATCTAATTCTCTTTTTTCATCATGTGAGTGATCAATGTACGTTACTTCTTGGGTTTTGGTATCCATGGTGATCACCTTATTTGGAAATCTAACAATACTGTTATTCAGGAAACCAAGAAACACATAGTTTATACCTTTATTAAGATCATTAATATATTCTCCAAAAATGAGTGCACCGCCAATCTCTGATGATGATATTTTCTTGAAAGAATTTTTGAATAAAATAATTCCTAAGAAAAATAATATCCAGGTAAATGGTCTGAAACTTTCAAAGAATACAAGGTCTAAAAAAATCCCAAGTAGTGGAAATGCTCCAAAGCTTAAAAGGACTCCTACAATTAGGTAAACAGTTTTTACTTTCTCCATAATTAATGTTTTTCGTGGTTACAAATATCTGCTTTACTCCAAATATATATTCTATGTGGTTCAGTATGATTACAAATTCTTTTAATTTGTGCCTGCTCACTCATCCATACACTTTGAGTATTCTTATTTTCCATCCATAATGAATTACCAGTCTTCCAGTTAAAGCAGGAAATATATTTTCCTGCATCTTGATGAAAATGATGACCAAAGGTATTAATTACTTGAATCTCATCCTTTTTTTCAAAACTCAGATGATAAATATATATTTTATTTTCTTCGTAGTGTTTGTATGGGATGATTTTAGCCACACTTTCATTTTTTTCTTCAGAAGGTGGTTTTGTTAGGTATCGTACTGCAATAAACATTACAATACAAAAAATAATTGAGAATATGGCAATAAGCCATTTAAATGCTGTCTTCATATTTTAATTTTTAAAGTTGTTTATACTATTATATTATATATAACTATATTTGTCAATATCTTGGTAATATATAAAAATGATGTGATAATATAAATATGAAAAAAATAAAAAACATTCAATTTCTTTTTCTGGTATTTGTGTTTACTTTTATAATTCCAACCTTAGCTTCTGCTCAGCCCCAGACAAATAATGGTAATCCTGTATCCCAAACTGATAATGGTAATCCTGTATCCCAAACTGATAATGGTGGACAGTCAACAAATATTAAACTAGTAAATCCATTAGGAAACAATACCACGGTAAAAACACTTCCTGATCTTGTTCAACAAATACTGAGAATTGTGTTAACCGTAGGAACTCCACTAGTTGCTATTGCTATTATCTTCACAGGATTCCAGTTTGTCGCTGCACAAGGAAAACCTGAAGCTCTGACCAATGCAAAAAAATCATTCCTTATGGTAATCATAGGAGCTGCGATTCTTCTTGGTGCCTATGTCATCGCAGAGGCAATTGTTGGAACTATTAATGCTATAAGAGGCTAACTATATGAAGTACTTTGATTATATAAAAATAGGTATTACGTCTATCCTTATTGGTGGTTCTTCACTTGCGTTTGCACAACAAAGCACAAGAACCTTACGTGACGTGGTTTCAGACATATCTGATATTTTAGGAGATGCGGTAATGCCACTTTTGTTTGTTTTTGCTCTTTCTTGGTTTATCTGGGGAGTAGTAGAATTTATCGGAAGTGCAGATAACAAGGAAAAACGTACGAAGGGAAGAACTAGGATGCTGTGGGGGATTATAGCGCTTTTCGCTATGGTTTCTTTCCTTGGTTTAACTTCTATTTTCACAGAAACATTTTTTAATCAATCACCTACACTTCCACAATTATATGAAAACACGACTCAATAATATAGCGTATACAGTGATATTAGGTGTAGCTGCATGGTTACCTTCACTTGCTTGGGCTCAGGCTCCAGGAAACGATATTAAGTCGTTAATACGCTTTCTATCTAACATCTTTCAAAATACACTTATTCCAATGATGATCATGCTTGCATTGATCTATATCATTCTAGCCGTGATTCAATACATTCGTGCTAATGAGGATAGTAATGCACGAGAAGAAAAAAGACAGCAAATATTCTGGGGGATTATTGGTTTATTCGTCATCATGTCTGTTTGGTACCTTGTTGGTGTTATTCAAAATACTTTTAGAATCTTTGGAGGAGGAACTTTGCAATAATAAAAGACCTAACAATAGGTCTTTTATTATTGGTGCCGAGAGCGGGAATTGAACCCGCACGCCAAAGATAGGCAAGGGATTTTAAGTCCCTCGTGTCTACCGATTCCACCATCTCGGCATGGTAAACATTGTATACCAAAGTTCCATAACTTCAACTGAATTTGTACTCTAGGTCTCAAGTATGTTAAGTTTAAGTATATTGACATATACATTTATATATTATATTATTTTATCTGAATCGATATATATGCAAAAAGCATATATGGGTAGTTCATTACAATAAAATAGATACAGATGATAACAGAAATGATTACATCAGGACAAAGAAAGCAACTTCTGAGAGTATTGGAAGATGGATTGGATCAACAACAGCTTACTAAAGCAGAAGCTGATCAAATTTTAAAAGTTGGAAATCTGGTACAAAGTGACCTTGGAAAAAGTCTGCAAAAGCATGCTATCGTTGATAAACGATTTGGTGCTAATATTCTTGATCCTAATTACACCTTCACGGTACCTCCCGATTACAACCATGACACACAAATCGACACCTTTGGAAAGAAAACTCGCAAACTGAAATCAACGAATTACTACGATGATCAACTTACGAGCAAAAACCATGCCAACGTTACCAGCAAACTGGTACCAGGAAAAACCTACGCTATTAAAATGTTTCCTATTTTGGAAGCAGTCCAGAGCGAAGACTGTTTGAACCGACTGAAAGCTGAACGAGGTAATGTATTAGTTGGAGCTCAAGGACAAACACTTCTTCAGGAACACCAATCTTACATTTTCCCAATAAACAAGTGGACGGTTTCATTTGATGAAAAAAAAGCACTTTCTAAATTCCATAACAGCATCAGGGTGCCACGCATGCGGCGGGGTTCGAACGGTCGATGGAATTTCGAATATGGTCACTTCGTTTTAGTTTGGCATTCTGAATTTGTTCTCGTTTGCTTCTGCGACTTGGATGAGTCCTCTGACGCTTAGTCACTTACAATGTTATATGGTCCTTTGACCCTTTAAACGCTTTCCCTTAAGAAAGCGTTTTTTTAATACGAAATACCCTTGCGTAAAAACCTCATTCTATTATAATCTTAACCTGTTACCGCCTGTAGCTCAGTTGGTAGAGCAGCTGGCTCTTAACCAGACGGTCGTAGGTTCAAATCCTACCAGGCGGACACGTCGTGTGGTAACATACGATATGAAAATGGTCATGGTGACCTTCATATGCCCAGGTGGTGAAATTGGTATACACGCTAGTCTTAGGAACTAGTATCTTCGGATGTGGAGGTTCAAGTCCTCTCCTGGGCACCATTAAAAACTCTAAATGAGTTTTTTATTTTCTCTATAAATACTTTACATGTATACTAATATGTGTTATTTTAATTCTAAACATTTAAAACCATAAAAAATGAAAAAAGTATTAGTCGCAGTTTCCTTATCTTTATTATTCTTTTCTTGTGAAAATTCAAAAAAACAGGAATTAGAAACAACACAAGAATCTCCTATCCAACTTGTTAAAAAATTGGAGAGTACTACACCGGTAAAAGGTGAATATTTATCAGCAATTGATACGTCTTCCGTAGCTACCTATGATGATTTTGATAATATTAAAACAATATTATTTAATGAGTATGATTCTATTAAAGCATTAGCCTGGAGAAAGTATGATGAACGAAAGCGAGGTGCTTTTGATATCTACATCCAAAAAAAGGATAGTGTCATTTCTTTAATCCGAGCACAACATTATGAAAAATATATTCTTTGGCTTGATGCTAGAGAACAAAATGATTTTGCTGCACGGATTCAAATTGAAAAATCTCCTGAATTTAAAATACTTCAGGATACAGAATATTGGTATATGAAGTACCTTGAGGTTGATAAAGAGGGATATGAAGAGTATCAAGAAATGGATCGAGATTTGTATACTGAGTTTTCTTTAAAAGAAAACATTGCATGGAATGCGTATCGATCAAAAAAATAGAATACCAATTAAAAAAACTACTTTAGAGTAGTTTTTTTGTTTGAGGCGTGGGCGGGAATTGAACCCGCGCATGGCGGTTTTGCAGACCGCAGCGTTACCACTTCGCCACCACGCC
>CAZQDL010000006.1:0-28923 GCA_964592365.1 uncultured Candidatus Saccharibacteria bacterium
GAGCATTTGACTTTTATAAAAAGAACTGTATTGTATAACTCAATACAGTTCTTTTTAATTTGTATTTGATTGGTGACCAGAGACTTTCGAGGGGGTTTGCGGTCACCAATTAAATATATAAAAATGGAAAAAAGTAATTTAATTTTATTCTCTAATCTCAACACAAATATCAATATTTGTGATTTTATTCAAAGAGTGCTTGGAGTAACCTTTGAACCATTTACTGATAATGTGTGGTTTAGTTCAGGAGCTTTAGATATTATAGCTAGGCTTACTGTAGATAGTTCTACAGTAAATATAAAAGCAAATACAACTTTTTTTAAGCATCAAACAAAACAGAGTGATTATGCACCATTTATAACATATATTCCGACTACAGGAATAAGTAATTTTCAGTTTTTTTGTTTGTCTTCAAAAAATGAAAGAAAGAAAGCTAAGGAAAGTGTCGCTAAATTTTTGGCTTTTTTTGAAAAAAATTATGCCAATATAGAAATTTTTCCTAAAAATCTACAGTTCATGGTATCTCCTTATATTCAAAGATACTCTGGCGGAGGTATTTCAGCTATTTTTTTACACTTTGAAACTGATGATAATACTTGGAATTTCTATGAACAATCACATCCTGTAAAACTTTTATCTCCGGCTATCTATTATTCAAGTGACCCACTGCTTAAAAAAGAAACCTTGCGAGAATTCTTCTTAAGAAAGATTAATCTATAAAAAAAGATTTAGTTAATTTGTAATAGGGTTTGTCTGTAATGACAAACCCTATTTTTTATAAATTCCAAACTATCTTTATTGGAAGCATCTCAAAAATCTTAGAAAACTCGATATCTCTTTTAATCTGAGCCCAATTGAGAGTTCTGAACTCGTCTAACAGAGGGAGCACTATAGGATGAGAGGGTACGAAAGTGCTCTCTTTTCCTTTTGTACCAAGGTTTTTTAGATGAAATAGCATCACAAAGTGTGTTTCCGGGGTCTTTGTTGGATAAAATGACATTTTTTTGTTAAAAGTACTTGACTTTTTAATATAAATAGAATAATATGGGTCTATTATTACAAAATTATGATAAATTATTTATGTTTATAAAAAATATCAAGGCTTCTAATTTTTCTGGTATTAAAGATCCGATTGAGATTGATTTTTCCGAAGGAGGTAAAATAGAGAAAGACGGATACCTAAATTATAAAGACGAGAGAGTGTCTCTTGTTAACGGTTTTTATGGTGCAAATGCATCTGGTAAAACTACTATTTTAAGTGTTATTGATAAAGTAATTGAAATAATGTTTAAAATTGTTCCAGAATTTTCTTTCACTCCTAATGGATTAAAACAGGAAAATATTATTTGTTACCAAAATTATGGTGCAGATATGGAAGATAAACCTACTGTGCTTGAAATGGGTTTTGTAATTAATGAAAGTGAATATCAATATAAAATACTAATCACTAATGGAAAGAATATTATAAGTGAGTTTCTATCTAAAGATGGAAATGTCGTTTTTAATAGAAAAGATAATAAAATAGATTTTGAAAAAAAATATAAAGATTTAAGTAGTATATTTGAAAATTATACTATCTCACCCCGAACTTCTTTTGTTGCTCAGTTAATAAATAGCGGACTCTCCCCAAAAGTAATTGAGGATATTATTTTAGATATAAAGAGTATAGGTCAAAAAATTTGTATTATTACAGACAAAAGAACAGTAAATTATCAGCAAAATAATATTACTGGGGTTTTAAATGTGATAGTTGCTTATTTAAACGATCCAAATATTGATAAAAAACGTTTTTTAAAAAATATAAACGTTATGTCAAATTTTTTTGAACCAACATTAGAACGTGTTGTTATAAATTTGAAAGCAAAAACACTTAACGGTCAAGAAATTGAGGCGGGTTTCAAGTATCAAAATTCAAGTAAGTTGTTGCCTCTAATGGAAGCATCTGCTGGTACTAGAGAATTAATTTCCTATATAAATGATCTTTTTAAAATTCTAAAAAATGGAGGTGTTGTTGTCTATGATGAAACAAGTAAGTACTATCACCCAGATATGGAAATATCAATTTTAAGTCTTTTTAAAGATAAGGATGTTAACAAAAATAATGCTCAAATATTCTTCTCTTCACATAATCCAGAAACTTTTGATCTTCTCCATATAAATCAAGCATATATAGTGGAAAAAGATAGAGATATTATCGTTGTTAATAGGGCTTCTGATTTCGATGTTCAAGAAAGAGATAACATTAAAAGAAAATATAGACTTGGATCTTTGGGTGGTGTCCCTGATACCATTGATTTTAAAAGGCTTGTTAATAATCTTTTATAGAATATGAAAAAGCCCTTTAAAACATATTATTTCTTAGCTTATGAAGGACACGCTGAATTTATACTCTTTGCTCATTTAAAAAATAGATTTAAAAAGCTTTTTGAGGATAGTAATATAAAATTTAGAGAACTTACTGATAGTGAAGTTTTTTCTAATGGTAAAATTAAAGGCGTTAAATCTCTTAAAGATTTTGAAGAAAAATACCTAAAAATAAAGAATAATAATGAATACAAAGATTTAACCTTTTTATTTTTTCTTGATGAGGATCTTTATCATAGTCCAGAAATAGGTAAAAAAATTAGCGAAGGAGGTGATTTAATTCAATTCATTAAATATAATTCTGAATTCATCCTGTTAAAATTATCGGGGTATGAAATTAAAGATATTTCTGAATTTAAACCAGATTTTCAAGGTTTTAGAGATTATTGTAAAGAAGAATTCCGTAAAAAACACGGTCAAGATTTAAAATATATTATCAATGACGATTTTTTAGATAGTATATTAGGTTCTATCCCAGATGAAACAATAAAAGAAAATTTCAAAACAATATTTTCATTGTGTAATAAATAATTTTTTGAATAGTTAATTAACTAGGGATTTAATCTCATTTAAGCTTATTGTAGGATATGGATATTCAGTAGTCCAATCTATGGTTCGAAAACCGATTGTATTAAAGGGAGATATTTCACTGATTAAGTAATTTGAGTTACTTAGACAAGGCTAAAAGTCTACTTGTACCCTCTAAATGAAAACGTAGATCGCTATATAATCCAGCCCAATCGAAAGTTCGAAAACTGTCCCTCCAATCGAGCATATAAAAACACCTTATTTATTAGGTATTTTTCAATTAAATCTAGACTCTAATCGTGAATAATTATACATACTTTTTGTGTTGGAATACTACTTCCAAATCTAATCTTTCTATTGCGGTATTTGTACTGTACTTATCTAAGTTATATTTACCCTAGATAATCATTATTTGAATGTAAAATAAAATTAACCTCTTAAAAAGAGGTTAATTGTTTAAATTTTGGGAGTACTGTTACCAACCTGTACCCCAGGAGTTCTTTAACTTTATCGTTACAAACGATACTCCTAATAGGATAATTAATGGATCCATTTTTTATTAAATTTTTTTTGGTTAACATAAGTCAAAATAACTTAATAAAAAAATACTACTTCTTTTTAGAAAAATAGCAATTATTCAAGTGCACTCTAAGTCGGCATAGCTAAAGACACTATTTTTCTCATAGCCTCTTTGTAATATTCTGAATTGTTCTCCTAGATTCTGCTTAAGAATATTCAGAATAAGCTCATGAGATACATCATCATAAATTCTAAACTCTTGTTTATGCATCTTCCCTGTTACGGTTAACAAATGACTTCCTGATTCAGATTTACATTTTATTGTAGTTTGGTGGTCACGACGATCTTTTATGAAAATAATAATTCCATAGCTCGTATTCGTAATTCCGTGCTTTTTTAATAACTTATTAATATGCTTTCCTATGTACCAGTTACCACTATTTTTTGTATATTCAAAAACACCATAGTAAAAAGTGTTTTGCAGTATCATATATACACTACTGAGGGAAAGGTTTTTGTTACTTGTTGCTGTTTTGTAGTTTATTTCAAACTTAAGTCAATTATAGAGTTTGCGACCTGACCATCTTTCATATGCGACTTTTTCGAACATCTTTCTAATGATATCTTATTCAATGATGTCTAAGTTTATCATTAAACTAAGTGGTTAAAACCATTCCCATGATGGTGAGGAACAATCAACCATGAGTCCACAGTTCGTAACAGGATCATAATCTGGACCCTCAACAATACTACACCCAGGAGCAACAGAAAAATCATCTGAACAGAACTCAGGCTTATCAATTAAATCAGGTGTACTAATAAAATTACCATTTGAATCAACACCAGAAAGAAGAGGTCTGGTTGGAAAATTTAGGGTTGTTCCGCAAAATTCAAAACTTTGTTCTGATGCGGGTGATTTATTTTCTAGATTAAACGCTAGCAAATATGCAGAACCATTACAAAGCCCAGGATCCTCATCAGCAAGATAGGTATATACTAATGACTCTCTATCTGGTACATAGTTAACAATTCCCCCAGAATTTACTGGATCCACAGGGAGAGTAATACCTAATTCGGACTCAAGACTACTCCATGAACTTGAATTCATAAGACCAGTTTTTGGATAGTGACCCTTTTCGAGATTATATATTTCTAATTCGTTCTGAATCGTTTTTATGTCCGAGAGTCTTCGTGTATCTCTTGCGCTTGAACGAGCATCAGATAATCTAACAGTCACAAGAGTTGCAAGTATTCCAATAATAGCTACGACAACGAGTAACTCAATAAGAGTAAATCCTTTTTTCATATTTCTAAGTATATCGTTTTAAAGGAGATACTACAATAATCCATTTTTACTAAATAATATAGTCTCTTTTACCAAACTGCTAAATTTGATTGATTAAATGAATAATTGACACAACAATTTTGGTGTACAATAATAAATTAGACAAAATAATTAAAATATGAAATCACTTACCCTTCCATTAGATCAAATGGCAATACATTTTCTAAATGGAGCTGAGATAACTGAAACGATATTCTTTGATAAAGAAATAACTATCTTTCCAATAAATTCTTACTGAGGAATCGTATCAAAATAGGTATTTCATTTCAACAACATATGATGTTTAGAAAATAATTATTTCTCATCTTGATGCATTACCTTTAATAAAAAAATGGTATCGGTTTTTAATTTTGCACGAGCAGAATCTTTCTGTGAATCAGCTAATAATTCACCTAAGCCATCTAATATATGTTTATTATCCAGATGTTCTAGTTGGTCAATCGCCCTTGCTAAGGTTTGTTTAAATGAAATCCCTGATCGTTCTTCAACAATTTTCTTGTTAATTGGCCACTGGTTTTTTGCAAAGTAATGAAGATCAAAAATATCTCGACTTGTTTTACCAACTCGTTCAATCATTACCATCAACAATGATTTCAAAGACACTAGGATTAGCAAAAATTGTAGGTAAGAGTTTTTATAAAATCCTAAATTGTTCTCCTAAATTCTTCTTAAAAATAGCGAGAAGAACTTCAGCAGATACCTCATCATAGATTCTAAACTCTTGCTTGTATAACTTCCCTGTTACCGTCAACAGATGAGCTCCTGATTCAGAACTGAGTTTTATCGTAGTTCGATGATCACGACGATTTTTTACAAATACAATGATTCCGTAACTCGTATTGGTGATATTATGTTTTGCTAACAACTTATTAATATATTGTACTGATTTTAAAGCTGTTGTTTTATTACCCCGCATGTGATCACAGCTTAGCATAGTTAGGTGATAAGGTCTGATGTTTACCGTAGTTTATATCAATTATTAACAAGAGAATATTCAAAAACACTCGGTACCATCTGATACTCAATAATCCGTGACTTCTGTTCTTCAGTGATCTCTGTTAGGTAGTGAGCATCAGAAAGTAACAAGGTACGATATTGTGTTAGCCCATTAGCTAATTTATGTTTGTGGGTGTAAAGATATTCAAAGTGATAGTCAGTTATTACAGGAGGTGTATCCGTACCTGGCTGATCAGTAATAGTTATTTCAAGCAAGCCACCCAGATCAGTGTATCTATCTTGTTGATTAGATACGAAGTTTCCCAATGAGTATGCAACAATACCTGTACGCCCAGTTTCAAGAGTTATGACTTGTACAGGTTGTACAACATGAGGATGTGTTCCTACCACAATATCAGCACCTGCTTTAATCCATGACCAAGCAAGTTCTGACTGTTCTTCTGAATAAGTACGCTGATATTCATTACCCCAGTGAGGCATCACGATAACAATATCTGATCCACGCTCACGTGCTGTACGAATCATTTCTTCAATTTTACCACTATCAATAGTGTGTACCACTTCCGGAATATCGCTGGTATTACTACCTATATTAAAACCATAAGTTGCTGATACAAAACCAAGCGTAATACCATTAACATCTACCAACGTAGGAGCATAAGGATCGGGTATCGATGATATACCAATAGGTACAATGTTACGTTCTAACATTGCTGTTAGTGTTGCACGCATACCTGATACACCAGCATCGAAGGTATGATTATTTGCAAATTGTAGAGCATCAAATGAGGCGTTCTGTAGCGCATCAAGTATAGCAGGTGGTGAATTAAATAGAGGATATGCACCAAACGACTGAGATCCATCGGTTGGTGTTTCAAGGTTACCTACAAGGTAATCATAGTTACGAAATCGATTTTCTAGATACTGAAAATAATCATCAAATGAATAAATATCTCTCTTAATATCATAACCTGATTTAATTTGAGCTCCATGCATCATAATATCTCCAACAAAACCAAGGGTAGTAACCGTTGGCTGTGGTGGTTGAGTAACAATCGTTTCGATAATAAAATCCTTTGGTATCAATGTGGTTGTATATGAAGGGGCTATTACGATCAGCAGAGCAAAAAAAATTAGAATAATTATTTTTTTCATGAATATACTCAGTATACTTATTATTAAGCATTAACGGAAGTTACAAAAAACTAGATACGACTGCTGAAAGAATGATTCATATATCCTAGGTATCATTTATTGACTTTCTATATATATATGATATTATATATATTAAGTCTAACAATTAAATATATACAAAAAATGAAACAATTACTTAAATTTTTTATGGCTACCAAAAACGGAGAGAAAATATTTCTTACCCTATCAAAATTAATGTTCATTAGTTTGATTATCGGTTTAATCTTAAGTGCTCCTGTATTTTGGATGAGCAATGCTTATGAAGATACGTGGATGAATGTAGTTGCACCGTACTTCTTTATTCTTTTTTTCGGATATGCTGCAAGTGTAGTGTTCCTCTTCATTCCCTACCTTTGGTTTGTAAGTACAAGTGAACATTACCAAGGTAACAGTCGCAAAATCCTAAAAGTTATGGCAATTGCAGTATCTATCATACCTGGTGGATTCATCTATGGATTAATTGCAAATCAATTATTTATCCAAAACGGATTGCACAACCTAGCTATTGCCCTTATTATTGGATACATGTATCTATTTGCTATGAAAACTATATTCAGAAAAACATTTACGGTAATTCAATCATTTATTCCTTTGAGTTAGGAATAACAAAAAAACCCACACTGAATATAATCATTGTGGGTTTTCTTTATCTGAAAAATATTTGACATATTAGTATATTATACTAATAATAATTAAAATAACACCTTAAAACCAAATACAATGAATCACCAAGCACTATCCAAAACAGCGGTAATGTTAATCATGGGGACCATGTTTCTCATTCCAATTATCTTTTTCATTCAAACTGATCATGGTTTAAAAATTACTCTTACCCCTTTTCACTACTTCATTTTTACATCGATCACCCTTTCTTTCCTTATTTTCGTATTGAACAAAAAAGATAGAATTTATGTTGATAACAAGAATCACCCTGAAAGAAAAGAAGATGAGGTATTCTTAACTAACATTGATGTGGAAGAATTTCAAGGAAGTGAATTGAAAACAAAGAGGCTTGGTCTTCAAGCCTACAACAGAAGTGGGAAAAAAATTAAAGAATCTGAAAAATTATTTCCCATGTTTGTCAAAATCAAAGAATTGAATGCAACAAAAAAAGGAAGAATTCTTTTACGAAAATTGCTTCCTACGAAATAATTTTGAAAAAGCAAAGAACTTATCATATTGATAGGTTCTTTTTAAATAGCTCATCAGTTAATCAGTATCCCATTCATTGACTTTATTTAGAAACAACTTATGATTAGAAAGTCAAAGGTATTTCAAAGGGAATGTTTAGTTCGCAATTAAAGTATGTTTGAATTTATTAACAACTAATTTTCCAAGAAAATGCAAACCGGAACTATTAAAAAAGTTATGGACAAGGGTTTTGGATTCATCACTGTTGAAGGACAAGATAAAGATCTATTCTTCCACATGGAAGAACTTCAAAACGTTGACTTCAATGACTTACGAGAAGGTGATACTGTAGAATTCGAAACAGAAGATCGACCAAAAGGTCCTTCAGCTGTACGAGTTTCTAAAGTATAAGCCAATAAAAACACCATATTTGGTGTTTTTCTTTTATCAAAGAAAAATTGACAATTGTTTTAAATTAGTACATAGTATTGTCGACATATTAAAAAATAAATACATGGAAAAAAGTACTCAAACCGTATACCGTATACCTAAGGGTTTTGAATTAATCATCAGAGAGCAAGAAGAAACAGAAATTACTATTATCGACCGCAACAAATTTTTACACTGGGATAATATCTTCCCATTCATAGATGAGAAAATAGTGAAAGTTATTCTCCATCATCCAGAAGGTGGTGATAATCAGAATCTTGAGATATATTCTCCAAAATTCTTGCACGAACAAGTAACTAAAGAAATATTAGCATTGAAGTTTGATATATCTAAAGTTAAAAAAAATGATTTCGAAATATTTCTCAGTAACGACATGTTTCAGCTGAGAAAAGTTTTCAGCGTAATTTTAAATGATCGAATCATTTATTTTCCAAAAAGACTACTCAAATCGATAGTTTTTTAATTCAAAAAGCCTGATAAGAAATCAGGCTTTTTATATAAATTATTTACATTATTCGTCTAAAGAAGTAAAAGAAATAATTTAGAATCCATTGATACCAAGAGAGTTTTTTTATGGATGCTAGAGTTATTTCAGATGAATTCATGTGTACCGTTTCAAGAAGTTGAAATGCTGTTGAGCGTATAGGTTCTTTTTTAGTTAAGAAATATACCTCTTGATTAATAAGGAGTGATCGATAGTCAAAGTTCACGCTTCCACCAAATACCATATCGTCAATCAATATTAACTTGTTATGCATATATCTCGTGTTATAGGTATACACGCTTACCCCTCTCTTTATAAGCCGAGCATAGACAACATAAGATGCCTTATTTATATACCAATGATCAGTGTATTTAAGTGAATTGGTATAAATCGAAACCTTTATACCTTTTTTTGATATTCTTTCTATTGCTCTGATCATTTTCTTAGGAGGGATGCAATAAGGTGAGATGATAACTAATGTTTCTTTAGCGCGGGAAATCATATCCATAATAAACTTCTGCAGAATTCTGCCAGACTGAAGTGTTGTAGTGAGTATCTCCCCTTCATCTGATTTAGGTAATGGCAACATGTTTATCCTTCCATGTATACAATATTCTTGTAGTTGAATAAAAAGAGACTCAATTTGTTGTGCACCTTCTTCTTCGAATCGAAACATATGATCAAAGATATTCCCTTTTCTCCAGTCATCATTAAAACCAACACCTCCCAAATAACCGATATTCGAATCAATTGAAAACAATCGAATATGACTACGTTCATTAATATCCCAAAATCGATATATTCTATGAAAATAATGTACTTGTACCCCAGAAGATACTAATAATTCTTCTTGATGCTTTTTAAAAGCAGAAAAAGAACCAATAGTATCAAGAATGAGTATTACTTTTACTCCTTCTTTTGATTTATCGATTAAAATATTTACAAGCTCATCAATGATGATACTTTTCTCAAAAAGATAGTTTGCGATATAGATGGACTTTTTAGCTAAAGCAAGTTCAGCAAGAAATATATCGAAAAATTCCTTACTTTCTGGAATAAGAGTACGTGTAGCGTTGCTGTTATTCTTTTGGTTCATCATTAGATTATAGCAAATAAAAAACCGATAAAACGGTTTTTTACCACGCTCTTGGATGATATCTAGTCTGATCATGAAAAGGATCAGCATATGAAGTAATACGTGCTTTTTGTATTTTTCTTTTTTTGTAAGTAAATCGAAGAACAATAATAAAGATTAAGAGAGTAAGGAAAAATAAAAATAGAGTTCCTGAATTAACTACTCCTGCTGAGCTATTGAAAACTGATGCAGTATATACATTAGAAGATCCATATCGCACAATTTCCCCCTGTTCATTAGAAGCAAGTGCACTATTGTCATTGTAATCAACAATTTCTTCATCACGATCAGGAATATTTTGTACAATAACCTGAGAAGTATTAGATGATGTTTCGCTATCATCACGTGAAGTTCTTGTATAATTACCGAAGGCAAGTGGATTTGAAGGAGTAGACCCTGTTTCCTTACGATATTGTTCTTGAAGTACGTCAAAAGCAAAAACAGTTGCATAGTAATCTCTAACTGTTCCTGGATTCTCTACACCTCTCCCTACCGCAGGAGCCGGCATGAAAGTATTTCCGTTATCAGAAAAATATACCACCTCTTCTGCATGGCTTGTTGAAAATACTCCGAAAAATATTACGAATATGATAAATAGTGATTGTTTCATATAAATATATGATAGCATAAAATATAATATTAGTCAATACTTATCCTTTCTATTCGCACACAGCAAGCCCCAGTTCCCAACATCTTTCCTAACTCATGTACTAAGGATCTAATGTATACTCCAGAACCAACTGAAAATGTAATTCTGATAGTCCTTACTGGACTATCAGAATTCATATTCCTCCATGAATTAATTATCATATCCTGCCTAAAATCACCTGTTACTGATGCAATACTCTCGGTGAAAATATTAATGTACTCACCTAGTTTTGTTATCTCACCGACATTATCTAATTGATAGCTATGTATCACCACTTCAAAATCAGGAATTGAAATAGTTTCAAGCTTCTGTTCTCTTGCATACTTAAAAAGTGGAATACCTAACACAGTACGAGAGGAATACACCGGATATGGTAGTTTTTTTAATAGAGCAATATGAGCTAGTGCTCCCTCTACCGCATCACGAGTTGGTAAATCAGCTGATGATGTGGTTGGTATTCCCATAATATCGTAGGTATCAGTTTCTACCCCTATGATAAGGTCAACAACGTAGGTTTTACTTTTCTTTAGATACTGTTCTTTCAAATGAACATCATCGTCTGAGAGAATAATCATAGCTCCTTGTGCTAAGGGATCGAGTCTTCCTGCATAACTTAATTTAGCATTACGATACTTAGGATGTTCAAAACGAAAACGCTCAAGCATTTCATTGAGCGTCTCTGTGTACTTTTTTTCAAAATTGATAATGGCCATGAATTAAGATTCTTTAGTATAGCAATCACACACCAAATGATGTTCTTTGATATGTCGTTTGTAGTGCAGTGTGTGATTCAATATATATCCTGCAACCATAACATAAAGTATACCGATGATAGCTCGAGTTATGGTTCCAACAATACCTGCAAAAAAGACAAGAACATTAACCCCTATTGCAAAACTAAATCCAAGGATAAACATATCAATAGCGATAAAGACAAGAACTATTCTAAACCACTTTTGATGATACCAAGATTCGCAACGAGAATATAGTGATTGTTTCTTTTTCATATAGTAATAATACAAAAAATACGGATCAACAGCAAGAATCCTATTGACGTTATGCTATATTTTAGTACTCTAAAGATATGATAAAGGCAAAAAAAGCCTTTTTTATTAACGATTTCTCACCTAAGAGAAACGATCAAAAAAACCTTGACCACTCAAAAAAACAACGAAAGATTACAAATCAATGAAGGAATAAAAGCTCCTGAACTTCGAGTTATTCAAGAAGGACAAGAATCACGTGTTATGACACGAGAGGAAGCCCTTTCAATAGCAGAATCACAAGGATTAGATCTTATTGAAATTTCAGCAAAAGCAAATCCTCCAGTTGCTCAAATTACTGACTACGGAAAATTTGTATATGATCAGAAAAAGAAACAAAAAGAGATCAAAGCTAAACAACATGTCGTTGAAGTAAAAAGCATTCAAGTTAAAGTAGGTACTGGTGATGCAGACTTACAATTAAAGGCTCAGAAGGCTTCAGAATGGCTTATGGATGGTCAGCGAGTAAAAGCTGAGCTATATCTCAAAGGACGTGCAAAACACATGGACAAAGAATTTTTGCATGATAGACTTGGCAAAGTTTTGTCATTGATCACCCAAGAGTATAAGATTGTAGAAGACTACAAGAAGAGCTCAAAAGGTATTACCATTCTTATCGAACCAGACAAACAAGCCCAAAAGAAAAAAGATCAAGAAACTAATCAGTAAGTATCATGAAAACAAACAAATCATATTTAAAAAGATTAAAAGTTACCAAAAATGGTAAAGTTAAAGCTCGTCCAAAAGGACAAAATCACTTTAACGCAAAAGAAAGCGGTAACACCACTCGATCAAAGAGAGGGACCGGATCTGATTTTAAAATATCAGCAAAGCAACTTTCACGTCAGTTGCCACATAACTAACAGACGTAATATAACAGTACTATGCCAAGAGTAAAAAGAGGAATAATCAAGAATAAGAGTCGAAAAAATACCCTAGCACAAGTTAAAGGGTACCGTTTTGGACGAAGCACTAAAAAGAGCCAGGCAACTGAAGCTATTGCTCACGCAGGAGCAAATGCATTCGCTCACCGACGTGACAAGAAATCAGATTTCCGACGTCTTTGGAATGTAAAGATTAACGCAGAAGTGCGTAATTATGGTATCTCATACAGCAGATTGATTGATGCTTTGAATAAAAAGCAAGTTGGAATCAATAGAAAAATGCTTGCTGATTTAGCTGAAAACAACAAGGAATCATTTAAACGAGTTGTTGAATTTGTAAAATAAAAACACCATTTGGTGTTTTTATTTTACAAATGATATTCTTTCATTCTGTGACTATTTGCTTTTTTAATTAATTGTTCAACTAATCTCTTAGGATCATCATCAAAGATGATACGATCATGATCAAATTCAGGGTTATTCTTTAAAAGATCGTGGAGTACTTCATCGGTACTCCAAGCACCCCTTAAAATACCAATTGGCTTTTCTTCTTGAAAAGCTACCCAGAATTCATGGATTGTCTCTACCCCACCGTATCCAAAAATTACAGCATCAGCAGTTCGTGAGATAAGGAGATCAGATCCAGCATAACCAAATCCAGAATAAATTATCGCATCGGTATATTTTGTTGGTAAGTTATATATTTCAACATGCTCTTGTTCATTTGATGCTGGAGAGAACGAAAGAACATTTCCCTTATTTGTATGAGCTCCCTTTGCTACCCAGTATGGGAAACCAGCTCCTGCAGGAACAATGGTGATGCAATCATGTTGAGCCAAAATTGAACCAAGTTCCTGTGCTTTTTGAAGCGCATCGAATGACTTATGATAATCAGTATGAGTTGCTCCATATACTGAAATTTTTGTTTTAGCACCTGTATTCATAGTTAGTATCAAGTATATCATATGCTAAAATGAACTCATATGAAAAAACACCCTATCATCATCTTAGATGGTCCTGATAACGTTGGAAAAGGTACACAGCTAGCACTATTGCGTAAATACTTTACCAATATCCCTTTTGTTATCACTAATCTTGATAAACCAGTAGGTGAAGGAACTGAAGAGAAAAAGAACTATGGATTAATCAGTATTGATAATCAATTAAAAACAATGGTTCTTGGTGCCCAACAAGGTATTCCATACATTGCAGACAGAGGACACTATACTGAATATGCGTATAGCATTTTCAGAGAAGCCCATGAATTGCAAACTATTCTTGATATTGAAGAAAAATATTCATCAGAAAAAGACATAATTATCGGAATAATCTTTATCGATGATGTTGAAAATATATCAGAACGTGATGATGGTGAATCAGCATACAGCAAAGAAGATCTATCTAATATTCAGCAGATAATTGATAGGTTTATTTCTCATGCTGAATCATCAATCTTTGAAACACATGTTATCAATATCAAAGAAAAAGATATTGATATGGTTCATACTGAAGTAATTAATATCATTGAGAATAAGTTTCCTCATATAACAAAAAAAGCAGAGTAACTGCTTTTTTTGTTATGACATATCTAAGATAACTGATTCATCTTGTTCAGGTGCTGTTGCCTGAATACCCAAATAATCTCTAATTCTTTGTACTAAGAATAATGAAGCTTTTGGTTCACCCATAGCAACAAACACGTGTTTCAATCGATCAGCCGAATGTGAAACAAATTCAAGAAGGTGGTCAGAGTCCATATGAGCAGAGTATCCTGATATGGTTTCTACTCTAGCTCGTATTTGAACTTCTTTTCCAAGAAGATTCATTTTCTTTGCACCATCTTGAATCATTCTTCCTGGTGTTCCAACAGCTTGGTATCCAATGAATAAGAGCATATTCTCTGGATCATCAAGATACTGTTTTTCATGATGAATGATACGTCCTGCATGTGACATTCCAGCTGAAGAAATAATAATCTTAGGATTTGGAATTCTCATAATTGCCTTTGATTCTTCAATAGTTTTTGTTTCCATAAACCCAGGGAAAGAAAAAATATCTGGATCTTCTTTCAACCGTTGTTGAACTTCATCATTGAAGAGTTCAGGATACTTTTTGAAAGTATGAGTGAGGTCAATAGCCAGTGGAGAATCAAGGAATACTGGAATTTTTGGAATAACTCCCTCTTCCACCAAGTTATTGAGAATATAAATAATATTCTGTGTTCGTTCTAATGCAAATGATGGGATCATGAGAATTCCATTTTTTGCAATAGTACTAAGTACTGCTTCAGTAAGTTTTTCAACTCGAAGCTCTCTGTCTTCATGGTTTCTGTCACCATACACTGATTCAATAATCATGTAATCTGCATCATTAATAATTTCAGGATCACGTAAAAGAGGATCAGGACTATTCCCTAGATCTCCAGTAAAGAGAATATTTTTTGATCCGTAGTTGAACTTTATCATCGCTGAACCTAGAATATGTCCAGCTTGATATAAGGTTGCTGTAAATCCTTGTGGAAGTGAGATTGGATCGTGGAAAGAAACTGTTTTCCAAAGCTTCAATGCTTCTTCTACATCTTTCTCTTCGTACATTGGTTCAATTTCCTTTTTCTTTGCTTCGTATTGAATAATCTTCAAACTATCATCAAGCATGATACGTGCAATATCAAAACTTGCCTTCGTCGAATAGATTTTTCCTCTGAATCCATCTCGAACAAGTCTTGGAATTCTTCCAATATGATCTGCATGTGCATGCGTCACAAAAAGAATATCAATATCTTTAGGGTCATAGCTAAAATGAGCATAATTCATTTCATCCGTATTATCATCTCCTTGATACATTCCACAATCTATCAATATCTTTACTGTTTCTTCCCTGCTTTGAGCTACATTTTCAAGAAGAAAATTGGCACCCGTTACCCAGCCTGCTCCACCATAGAAGCCAACTTTAATTTCATGCGTTTTCATATAGAAAAGTATACCATAGTAAAAAAGACAACACCTAGGTGTTGTCTTTTTTAAGGTAGCCATTTGAAATCAAGAACATTGACTTGAGGTCAGGTGGGGTTCAGAAGACATACACCAAGATGCATCCCTATCAAGATCCCCTTGTTCTATAACGTTTCAAAGTCTTTCATCAAACGACTACACTAGTAGTATACCAAGAAAATAAAAAAAACCAAAATGGTTTTTAAAATTCTCTGTGAGTATCTGAATAAATAACAATTTCATCTGCTCGTTTGTATGACATCAATTCTTCAGGAGTGAAGAAACGAGCAACTTCAATTTCCCCATTTTCAGTAGTATCTGAAACATGGACTACGTTTGATTGGATAGACATAGCAAGATCTCCTCTGATAGTTCCAGCATCAGCTTCATGGCTTGCTGTTTGACCTGCAACAAGTCGTGCTGCAGCGGATGCGTTTTCTCCTGAAAGAGTAATAAGCATTACTGGTGCTGAAGTCATGAACTTCTTAATACCAGCAAAGAATGGCTTGTCCTTTAAGTGAGCGTAATGTTCATCTAAAATGATATCTCCTAGTTGAGTCATTTTAGTTCCAATTACTTTAAATCCTTTTCGTTCAAATCGAGTAAATACTTCACCGATTAAACCTCGTACGATTGCATCTGGTTTTATAATAACTAATATTTTTTCTTCTTTCATATAGGGTAAATAGTATCAAAATATATAATTAATGAAAGGAATTATTGATACCTTTGTATAATATCTCTTTCAACCTCTTCTCGTGGCTTCCCATACTTCAAGAATGATAACTGTTTTATCTTCTGTGCAACAGAAGGAGGGTTACCCTCTCCTAATGGTAGTGTTTCAATGTTAAATGGTGTAAGCGGTTTCCCTAAAGCAAGCATCTGAATATAAGCATTTCTGTTTTCAATTTTCATAATATCATCAGCACTAAAAGTAGGAAGGAATTTCTTTTCAAGATATTGTGCATCCTCAAAAGAAATTCTAAACGTTGCCATGGAACCAACGTTTCCAAATACGGCGTTTTTAATTCCCTCATCAAGCTGAGCGATAAACTGATGTGCAATATGAAGGCCTAAACCATACTTTCGAGCCTCTGAGAGAATTTGTGAAATTGAATCAGTAGTAACATTCTGAAACTCATCAATGTAGAGATAAAAAGGTGGAAGCTTTGTTCCCATTGCATCTACACGAGAGAGTGCTGCCATCAATATTTTTCCAACAAGTACCAAACCAATTAAGTTAGCATTAATTTCTCCAAGTCTACCCTTTGAAAGGTTCACTAAGAGAATTTTCTTCTGATCCATTATTTCTCTAAAATTAAATGAAGAATGTTGTTGAGCAACAACAGGTCTCATAATTTCATTTGAAATAAATACGTCGAACTTTGAGGTAATGTACGGGATGAAATTCTCAAGACCCTGTTCCCCTGTTGTCTTCTCAGCATTAATCCAAAACTGTTTGATAATAGGGTTCGTACAATGTCGTAATTTCATGTCACGAAATGCTTTGTCTCCCAAAACACGTCCAATTTCTAACAAAGTGTTTCCAGAAGCTGGATGATCCATTACCAACCCGGCTGCATTTCTGAAATACTGTTCAAACATTGCTCCACCCCCAACTTTCATATCAAAAAGCTTGTTGAAAATCGACATCAGTTCATTAATCACAAATGATTTTTGTTCTGGAAATCGTTCATCATACTGAAGCATATTTAATCCCATTGGTCGTTGAGTGTAAGCTGGATCAAAATATATTACATCCTTAATACGGTCATGTGGAATATGGTTAAGAATGTCTTCAACATCAGAACCATGAGGGTCTATGAAACAAACACCTTCCCCATTTTGAATATCTTGAATAATCATCGATTTAAGAAGATGTGTTTTTCCGGTACCTGTTTGTCCAATAACATAAAAGTGTCTTAGTCTATCTTCAGGTGCCATATTAATTAACTTCTTCTTATGACGATATGTATTTATCCCTAAACTTACCCCTGAAGTAGGGGTATCAGATGGAGCTGGTGCATATTTAGCCCCGCTTTGTTTTAGCTGAGATGATCCAGAAACATCTAAAGGAAAATGATATATTGTTGCTAGCTCCTTCAAATTCAATTTGAAAGTTTGTTGTTTATCAAAAAGTCTAAAGATAAAATTATGAACTAATTCTTGTAATTTTGAATCTTTCTGACGTACAAAAGATATCCCATTTCCTTGCGTACTATTAAATTGCTGAAAAGCTGATTCTAAGTCATGCAATATTGCATCAGAACGTTGCTTTGTTGCCGCTGAGGCTACAATTCGAATATTGGTTTGTACAATACTACTGGTAAGTTTTTTTCCTACTGATTCAATAGCATGTTCATCGATTTCTCTTTCATGAGTTTCCTGCTTCTTAGGATCAAAAAACATATTTGCTACATCTTTCATTATCGATCGCGACACAACGTCCTTAAATTTTTCTCCCTTCTTTAACCTGTCAAGAACTTCTCCATATTCCTTGATATGAGTATCCCCTGCTGGTACGACAACAATTTGTACAGAAGCACCTTCACCTGACGCACTGAGTTTTGAAAAGGTATTAACCAAAACTTTCATCGGGTCATGATCAAAATCCTCATATGTCTTTATCTGTAATACCTCATGATCAGTAGGAACAGCATAGGAAGCAGAACTAATTCCACTATAACTAAAGATATTGTAATCATCATAAACCTCAGTTACCCGTACATCCTCAAAAAGACCAAGTATTTGTTTTTCAAATAAATCAGCTCTGAATTCAGGTACGGTTACAAACAATGACATGTCATCAGAATCTTCTGAAAGAGCAAGTTCAAGGGTATAGTAATGTTTTTCAACATTTCTATAATCAGAAGCAATTGATTGCATTCCTGCCATAAATTGTTCCATTTGCGATGATATCTCTTTAAGATGTGATCCATCATCATTTTTTTTGATAGGTAGAAGAATCTCAAACATACGAAGACCGAGAGATTTTGCTAATTCTGTTTTTGGTTTTAATCCAGGTACCTCATGATGTTCAGCTAGATACTGAATCAAGAATCGATGAAAATCATCTTCAATATGAGGATTATTCATATGTGCAATAGTATCTAAGGTATTCTTTATCCCTCTTTCAAGCATTAAAGAGAATAGCTCATTGATAACAGTATCGTGCTTTTCAGGAGCAAGTTTTAATGAAATTGCCTCCCGTTCCTCTTGATCCATATGCATGTGCTCGTTGATTATTTCCTGCTTAGGAGTATCACGATACATCTGAACCATATCAATAGATTTCTTTTCTTGAACATTAGAAAACTGTTCATGAGAACCATAGATTGATTCTTGCTTTTTTAATTCCGAACGAAGAAAATCAATCTCTTGCTGTGGATTGTTAAACTCAGGAGTATTCTTTAACGTCTCTTGGAAGGTTTGATTCATACCAACAGTATACAACGTTGGGCTAGAAAATAAAAAAAATAGCTTTCGCTATTTTTGTTATGTTCTTGCTTTGATAATATCATCAGCAACGTTTCGAGGAACAATATCATATCGTGAGAACTCCATGGTGAAGTTTCCACGTCCTGATGTCATTGATCGTAAGGTGTTGATATATCCAAACATTTCAGATAGAGGAACAGTAGCTCGTACTGCTTGTACCATACCCTTTTCTTCTACTCCTTCAACAATTCCACGCTTTGATGAAATATCTCCAGTAACATCCCCGATAAATTCTTCAGGAACAACTACTTCAACTTTCATCATAGGTTCTAGAATTACTGGTTGAGCAAGTCTTACTCCATCAGCAAATGCTTTAGAAGATGCAATCTTGAATGCGATTTCAGATGAGTCAACATCATGGTATGAACCATCATATAGCTCAACAGAAACATTCACGATTGGATATCCTGCAAGTACTCCACGTGCCATAGATTCTTTAAATCCTTTTTCACAGGCAGGAATATATTCATTTGGAATAACTCCTCCTTTAATACTGTTAACGAATTCAAATCCTTCATCATCACGCTTTACATTCTTTGCAAGCACTTCCCCTTCTTTTAGAGTAACAAGTGGTCTAATTCGAATTTTTACGTGTCCATATTGTCCACGTCCTCCTGATTGCTTAATGTATTTTTCTTCAGCTTCAGATGTACCTTGAATAGTTTCTCGGTATGCAACCTTAGGAGCACCAACATTAGCTTCAACTCCGAATTCTCGTTTCATTCGGTCAACGATAATATCAAGGTGAAGTTCTCCCATTCCTGAGATTACTGTATCCAAAGTTTCAGGGTCACTTGATACTTTAAAAGTAGGATCCTCTGCTGAAAGTCGAGAAAGAGCAATACCCATTTTTTCTTGGTCAGCTTTTGTTTTAGGTTCAATTTTCAATGATACTACTGGTTCTGGGAAGATAATTTCATCTAAGATGATAGGTGATTCAAGTGAACATAAGGTATCTGATGTTCGAACATCTTTCAATCCTACTGCAGCTGCAATTTCTCCTGCGAATACCTTTTTAACTTCTTCTCGATCGTTTGCATGCATTCTCAATACACGACCTATACGTTCTTTATTCCCTGTTCGAGTATTTAAAATATATGAACCTGCTTCTAAAGTACCTGAGTACACTCTAAAGAAAGTAATTTGTCCTACGAAAGGATCAACTGCCAACTTGAAAGCTAGTGCAGAAAAAGGAGCGGTGTCAGATGCTTCTCGTTCGATAACCGCATCAGTTTTAGGATCAACTCCTTGTACTGGAGGAATATCAACTGGGGCTGGCATATAGTCAACTACAGCATCAAGTACCAACTGCACTCCGATATTCTTGAAAGAAGAACCTCCATATACAGGAACCATACGGTTAGCAATAACTTGTTTTCTCATTTCTTTCTTCAAATCATCAATTGAAAGTTCTTCTCCTTCAAAGTACTGATTCATCATTTCTTCGTTATTCTCAACAATCTTTTCGATAAGAAGGTTTCTTTT
The DNA here is from genome assembly GCA_964592365.1 of uncultured Candidatus Saccharibacteria bacterium. Taxonomy (GTDB): domain Bacteria; phylum Patescibacteriota; class Minisyncoccia; order Phycocordibacterales; family UBA1006; genus UBA1006. The sequence continues at coordinate 20,657 of CAZQDL010000006.1, forward strand.
TTCAGCAACTTTTTCCATCATGTCTTCAGGAATATCCATTGCAATGATTTGATTACCCATATCTCCTTCGAACTTGTAAGCCTTCATTTCAAGAAGATCAATTAAACCTGAAAGTGATGATTCAAATCCAATAGGAAGTTGAGCCATTACTGCATGAGGAGTAAGTCGATCAACAATTGATTTAAATGCTTTGTCAAAATCAGCTCCAATCTTGTCTAACTTATTAATGAAACAAACACGTGGAACCTTATACTTATCAGCTTGTCGCCATACAGTTTCTGATTGTGGTTCAACTCCTGCATTTCCATCAAATACAACAACAGCGCCATCCAATACCTTTAAAGAACGTTCTACTTCAGCAGTGAAGTCAACGTGACCTGGAGTATCGATGATATTAAATCGATGTTCATATTCTTTGTTTATTCCATAACGAGTGGGTGTCCAGAAACAGGTAGTAGCAGCTGAAGTAATAGTAATTCCTCGCTCTTGCTCTTGTGCCATCCAGTCCATAGTAGCTGCACCATCGTGCACCTCTCCAATCTTATGTGAACGTCCTGTGTAATACAAAATACGTTCTGTGGTAGTTGTCTTCCCAGCATCAACGTGGGCTACAATTCCAAAATTTCTTGTTTTTTCAAGTGGGTAATCTCGATTCATGGGTTAAATTTAGTTAGATAATGAATAAAAAAAGACCATATTTGCCTTATTTATGGTCTTCATACTACTATATCTTACTTGATTTGCAATCATTATTTTACCCCAGAACCCCTTTTCTTGTAGAAAGTTCAATAACCGCATCTTTAAGTGGAATTGAGTTATCAATATACCCTGCTTCAAAACCAAAAGTTCCACAATATGAAACAACATCTTCTGTTGAAGATAAGGTATCAAGATATGCTGTTATATCATACACCACACCATCAATAAGAACCCAACAACTATTTTCTCTGTTATTTGCTTCAAAGGAACTAATACTTAAAGTACCAATTCCACCAGTATCAGAACTTCCTGAAGAGGATGCAGATCTACTTCCACCACCACCGCCACCTGATCGAGTTGGGGAAGATGTTGTTCCTCCTGATTCTTCTTTCTGTTCAGCCTTAGGTGCTCCAGCTCCCTGGATAGTTTTTATTTCCTGTGGTTGTAAAACGAAATATAGAATTACTGCTGACATGAAAGCAATAACTCCAAGTAGTTTTAATAATTGTGCCTCTTTATTACTCATATATATATTATATACCCCTTAGCAAGATTCAAAAGGAATAACGATATCAATATCATCAGCAGTAAATGGAATCATATCATTCCCAGCAGAGTGCAAGGTATCAACAACACAAGGTGTTGTAACATTCATACCCTCTCCTTCATTTAACAAATATGGATTTCCCCATGCATCGGTATAAAAACCAGTATTAGGAGCTGAACCAAAAAAACCAGAAATGGTATCAATAGCATTTCTCCAATCTGTAGCACAAGCAGCTGAGGCCATAGTATTCGGAGAAATACAACTATTGTAAGTACCATTAGCATTTCCAGGATTTGTCATTTCTGCAACCGTACGATTCACAGCAATCTGAGCTCCAGTAATGATGGTACGTAGTTGCTGAAGTTCAGCCTGAGCATTAGCATTACGTGCGCGAATTCGTGCTGTCCCTAAGGATGCCAAAACTACGGTTGCCAATATTCCAATGATGGCAACAACAACAAGCAATTCAATTAGAGTGAAACCTCTTTTTTTCATTTAATAATTATATCACAAAAAAAAATACAACCTTGGTTGTATTTTTAATATTAGTACTCTCGCATTGCAACTTGAGCATCAAGCTTTTTGATGAGATCAAGTACTACTGAGACAGTAATAAGGATTCCTGTTCCTCCGATAGCAACTGCAGGGTTTCCTGTTGCTGAAAGCAACACAATTGGAAGTACTGCAATAAGTCCCAAGAAAAGTGCTGTAAAGAAGGTAATACGTGATGCTGTAGTAGCAAAGTATTCTTCTGTTGAAGCTCCTGGCCTTATTCCAGGAACGAATGCTCCTGATTTATGCAAATTCTCTGCCATTGATTCTGGATCAAAAGTAATTGCTGTGTAGAAGTAAGTAAATCCAAATACCATTGAGAAGTAAATAACTGGATACCATACTTGATGTTGAAGAATATTAGTTACGAATGCTGAGGCTGTTGCAATCCAGCTAATATCAGATTCGATAAATAGTCCAGCAATCATCTGAGGGAATAGAAGAATAGAAAGTGCAAAAATGATTGGCATTACTCCTGCTTGATTCACTCGAAGTGGTACATAAGTAGATGAGCCACCATAGGTTTGCATTCCACGCCCTTGCTTTGCATAGGTAATAGGTACCTGACGTTCAGCTTCATTCACTAACACAACACCGATAATAACAATTAAGACCATAATCACATACAGAACATAATTAAATAGTTCAGATGGAGTATAGGCAATTGCCATTTGATTAAGTAGTGAAGGAACTGAAGCAACGATACCAGCAAAGATAAGAAGTGATACTCCATTTCCTACTCCAAATTCAGTAATTAATTCCCCAATCCACATAACGAGCATTGCTCCTGCGGTTACTGCCAAAATATTTACTGCCATGTCCCAAAGTCCAAGTTGTGGAATTGCTCCTTGCCGTGAAAGCAAGGTAAGAATTCCAAATCCTTGAATAAGAGCAATAGGTACAGTAAGTAGTCTAGAATAAAGATTGAATTTCTTTCTTCCAATAGATCCTTCCTCATGGAACATTGCCTTGAGTTTTGGAGCTATCGTTGTAGACAACTGCATAATAATGGAAGCGGTAATATATGGACCAACTCCTAATACGATGATTGATAATTGAGATAACCCTCCTCCTGAAAAGAGATTCAGAAATGAGAAGAATTGATTCTCAGTTAAAAACTGTTGCAATACTGCAGCATCAACTCCTGGAACAGGAATAGATCCTAGAAACCGGAAAATGATAAGTGCAGATAAGGTGAACAACATTCGATTTCGAATTTTCTGATCACCAAGCATGATATTGAGTTTTCTTTGAAAGCTACTCATACCACGTATTATACTACCTTCCCTCCTGCTTTGGTAATTGATTCAACTGCCTTCTTTGAAACAGCACATCCCTCAACAGTAAGACTTAGGGTAAGTTTTCCATTTCCAAGAATCTTTACTCCATGCTTTCGAGCTTGAAGATTTGAAATTACTCCTTTCTCTTGAAGAGTAATAACGTTTACTGTTTCTCCCGTAGCAAAATATTGCTCAAGAGTACTTAAGTTAACAGCAGCTGGTTTAAGGTGGATTGATTTGTTTGAATTAACTCCTCGTCCTCGCAACTTAGGAATCTTCTTGATTTGATCTCGAAGTTCTACACGAATTCCATGTCCTCCATGTTGCTTTTGTCCTTTGTGCCCACGTCCTGAGGTCTTACCTCGTAACCCACCACGTCCAACTCGCTTAGACTTCTTGTTTGGGTGAGTTCGCTTTAGATTATTCATCATAATACGATTTAGTTACGTGCTTGTTGTGGAGCTCGAGGTCGACGGTCTCGATTATTTCCACCTCTAAAACTTCTCTTTTCATCTGATTGAGGAGCTTTTGGCTTTGGTCGATCAGCGATAGGGAGATCAAATTCACGAAGTGCTTCAATAGCTGCTTTTGCAATATTGAGCTTGTTCTTACTTCGTGACATTACTCGTCCAGTAATATCAGTAATTCCTGCTAGTTCAAGAACATTTCTCATAGTAGATCCAACTACTAGTCCTCGTTCTTTGTTTGGCATCATATGAACAGTTGATGCGGTTACCTTTGAACTAACTTCATAAGGAATTGAGTTATTTTTTGTAAGTTTCAAGTACAAAAGATTCTTTCGAGCTTGATTAAAGGCCTTTTGAATAGCAAGTGATGTATCAGTTGCTTTTCCAGTTCCTAGTCCAATACGTCCCTTTTTGTCTCCAATAACCATATCAACTCGGAATGACAATCTTCGTCCTCCTTTTACCACACGAGTAACTCGTGAGATGTTGATAATTTTTTGTTCAAATTCAGGTTTTGGTCGTGAGTCAAAACGAGAACTTTTCCGAAATGGAGGTTTTCCTCCTGTTCGGCGAGCTCCACCTTGATTAAAACTACGTCGTTGAGTAGTTTCAGATGAGGTATCTGCTCCTGTAGGTACTACATCAGTATGTACCTCTTGTTCTTTATTTTCTGTATCCATAGATAATAGTTAATGTAATTAAAAGTTTAGTCCTTCTTCTCGAGCTTTTTCTGCAAGAGCTTTAATACGTCCGGCATAAAGGTTTCCTCCTCGATCAAACACTACAGCTTCAATATTCAATGCTTTTGCTGCTTGTGCAATAGCTTTTCCTACTTGTTGTGCTTTCTCAATTCCAGTTCCTGAATTAATTCCCATATCGTTAGCCTGAGCTAATGTTACCCCCTTAGTATCATCAATCAATTGAACATACATTCCTTTGTTTGATCGGTATACAGAAAGTCGTGGTCGTGTTTCAGTTCCTGAGATTTTTGAACGTACCTTAGCGTGTCGACGCTTTCTTTTAATTGTTTTGTATGCTGAGTTATTCATAATACTTAAACGGCACGTTTACCTTGTTTACGGCGAATAATTTCTCCTTCGTAACGAATTCCCTTCCCCTTGTATGGTTCAGGTTTCTTCTTTGCTCTAATTTGAGCAGCAAATTGCATTGTCTTTTCCTTATCAATACCAGATACGGTGATAAGGTTTTTTTCTGCAGTTGCTGTTAGTCCCTCAGGAATTTCCATTACCACTGGGTGTGAAAATCCTAAAGTCATTTCAAGGCTAGATCCTTTTACTTCAGAACGGAATCCAACTCCTTCAACGATAAGTTTCTTTGTAAATCCTTCAGTAACTCCTGTGATCATATTAGTAATATGCGATGCATATGTTCCAATAAGTGCTCGAGAAAAAACTGATTCTTCTTTCTTTTCAAAAGAAACATTCTCAGCTGAAACCTCTACGTTGATAACGTCAAGGTTGAAGTTGCGTGACAATTCTCCTTTTGGGCCTTTCATGGTGATAAAACCACCATCTTGTTTGATTTCTACTCCTTTTGGAATAGCGATCGGTTGTTTTGCAAGTCGTGACATAAATAATGTGTGTTAATAATAATTAAGCAATTTCAAAAAGTAATTCTCCTCCCACCATTTCTTTTCGTGCCTGTTCTCCGGTAAGAATACCTTTAGGTGTTGAAAGAAATACTTTTCCATACCCTTGCTTTACTGAAGAAATGTTCTTCGCGTGAGTATACAAACGTCGAGATGGTTTTGAGATTCTCTTTACCATTGAAATTTTTGGTTTGTTTTGCTTTGAGTAGATAAGGTCAATTTCTAGAACTGATCCCTTCTTTGAGTTTTTTTGAGTATAAGCTTTGATGTATCCCTCTTGAAAGAGTGCTCGTGCAATGTTTGCCTTATACCCTGAATACGGAACGGTAACAGTCTGTTTTCCAGCCTTACCTCCGTTGTTGATAGTAACGAGCATATCTGCGATTTTATCCATAATATTTTTGTAAATTAGTGACTAATCTTACCAAGAAGATTTTCGAACACCTGGAATCTTTCCTTCGTTTGCTAATTCTCGGAAGCAAATTCTACAAAGGTCAAAATCTCGCATGTAACCGTTTTTACGACCACATTTGAAACATCGATTCACACTTCGAGTCGAAAACTTTGGCTTCTTGTTTGCTCGTGCAATTACTGATTTTTTTGCCATAGTTAAATACCAATAAAGCTGAATAACAGCTTGGTTTAGTGTTGTATTACTTAATAATGGTTCACACTTTCGCGTATGTATACACATAAAGCCTTATCAAAAAGCTATATATGGATCAACACGGAGTTATGAACTGATATGTATACTACTGATATATTTGTTTTAAGCAAGAGAAAATCCCATGTAATATGAGATTTTCTCTATATTACTATGGGCAAATTGCCTTCAGATTTCTTCCACCTAATGGAGTTCCACCATTAGAAAAATTAAGGTTTATTACCTTTGAGTTCCCTGAACTATCAACACACCAACCAGTTGTTCCTGTCTGTGGGTTATATAAAGGAGCTGCAAATGCCCATGAATCTTCTGCCGTTGATGCAGCAACAGCACAAAATACTCTCAATCCAGCATTTTGTGAGTTAGAATACACTGATTGAACAAGAGGAGTGAGATTGTGTTCTCTTGCAGGGTCAAACAGAGTATAGGTTGCATCAGTCGGATTATTCATTGAACAAGCATTTATATCATCATCTGCAAAACCCATAATGGTAAGGCTATGATATGATCCCCATCTAAGATTAAATAGTTCAGCTTGGGCTTTCATTTGATTCATAGCACTCTTTATACTTGCATCTCTTGCTCTACTTCGTGCACTTCCAAGTGATGCCAACACTACGGTTGCTAATATTCCAATGATGGCAACTACAACAAGCAATTCAATTAGAGTGAATCCTTTTGATTTCATATTCAAATTATATACCATAAGCTAATATTTAGGAACGAAGTAGAATAAAACCTCTTTAAAGAGGTTTTATTCTACTTGATACGCACAGTATCTACCTGTTGATAAGCACCCTCCTGTAGGACAGCAGAACAGAAATGAACCAGCAACACAGTCAGTAGCTACTGGTTCTTCTTTACCATCTGGATTCCAAAGGATAAAAGTACCTGTTCTTTGGTTACTCCCAGAACATCCATCAGATGTTGTCCCTTTCATCAAGACAAAAGCGTCTTGTTTTAATTGGCTAGTACTTGAAAAAACATCAAGTTTTAGATAATTTGAAACTCCACCCAGTGCAGCTGAACCCGAATATCTGTTTCCAAAACAGGTACCTGATGTTTTTCCTATACAACCATTACCCGGGTATCCATTATTATCAAGGTGATAAAGTTCAAGCGCGTTTCTTACTTGTAAAAGTTCTTGTTGTTTTGCAGCAGAACTAGCCTTCTCTCTTGCACTTCCAAGTGATGCTAATACTACGGTTGCCAATATTCCAATGATGGCAACTACTACGAGTAGTTCAATTAGAGTGAATCCTTTTTTCATATATTTATGCATATCAGAAAATAATCATTTTATAAATCTACTACACTTGATTGTGAAGACAACATATATGAAACACTGCTATCAGTAGTATCATTAATATAACGAATTTTTCCACATGAGGGAGAAAAATCACCATCAATATAATTATCTATGAGTTGTTTCTGTTCTACTGTAAAACCAACACTAAATACTCTTACTCCAGCAACCCATGAGGTACATGGACCCCCATCATCGTTATCATTATCATATGAATATACATAACCTGTAAACGGATTAGTAATACCTGGATTAGAAAAATAATTTGAAAAGCTTGCAGCATTTCCAGAGCTAATACCGGCAATAGCAGAAATTGAAGGATTCAAACCAATTCCTAATTCTCCTTCAGTCCACCAACTGGTTCTTCCTTCTTCAAGCATAGTCATTTGAAACGCTTTTTCAAATTGAGTGAATTGAGAAGCAATTGCAGCAGCTTTCGATCGATCACGTGCACTTCCAAGTGATGCCAACACTACGGTTGCCAATATTCCAATAATGGCAACCACTACCAGTAATTCAATTAAGGTGAATCCTTTTGATTTCATATTCAAATTATATCATATTTATATTGAAGTAATTGAAGGGATGTATATAATAGGCATATATGAACGCATATCTGTACCAATACATCATTGCTACTCCAATATTAGTACTCCATGCAGTACTTATCATTCTACTGTTACTTTTTTTATGTAAAAAAGACATGGCCATTGCACGTCATTTCAAAAAAAATGCTATGACGTATGGTCTCATAGTTGCTATTGCAGCTTTTGTAGGTAGTCTCGGATTTTCAGAAGGTTTTTTGTATAGTCCTTGTAAGTTATGTTGGATACAAAGAATCTTCCACTATCCTCAGCTAATTCTCTTTGCTATTGCCTTATCAATACGAGATCATAAAGTATGGGCATATAGTATTTGGCTTTCAGGTATTGGATTTATTGTAGCTCTATACCAAGTATTGATTCAATTCAGCCCTACTCTTGCTCAATCAAGTATTTGTAGCCTTATTCCTGCAGCCTCAAATTGCAGTGATATCCTAATACAAGCATATGGATATATAACTATACCAGTGATGTCTCTTACATTATTTACCTGCCTTATCGTGTTATATCTCTATCAAAAAAGAACCTAAATGGTTCTTTT
>CAZQDL010000006.1:29023-36173 GCA_964592365.1 uncultured Candidatus Saccharibacteria bacterium
GTTGCCAATATTCCAATGATGGCAACTACTACCAATAGTTCAATTAGGGTGAATCCTTTTGATTTCATATTCAAATTATACCCTGTTGGTATAGAGATACCAAACAGCAACCATAAGTACATCATCTAACCAAATTTCTTTGGTATCCATAAGTTGAAATAATTCTTCAAAAGTAAACCATCTTTTTTCAATAACAATACTAGTATCAGGGTTTTCGATTGATACAGATAATTCACGTACATCAGTACAAACAAAAAAATGTACATTTGGATTAATGGTGGCGAAAGGGACAGAAGAAGAATATATTTCTTCCCAAGATTCGGCAATCATCGAAGCCTCTTCTGCGAGTTCCTCTTGAGCATGCTCAAGAGGAGTTTTTCCTTCTTTGTCACACATACCAGAAACAAATTTCCAACGAGCTTGCTTCTCATGAGTTCTCAATTCTTTGATTAGTAAAATTTTTCCTTCTTTATATGGAAATACTTGAACACCTTCCTTTACTTCTACTCGTTCATATACATGATTATTAATATCTTCCTCTGTAACGCTTATATATTTTCCCTGGTACTTAATTTCTTTCATGTTTAAAGTATATCAAAAAGAACCATTTAGGTTCTTTTATCTACCTGAACAAACAGCATAGTTCATTCCATATGACCCACAATAGCCTTGCCCTGAAACACAAGGGTTTGTTGGAGTGTTCTCAAGACGTGCATTGAGACAGTATTCACCGTTTCCATAGTTCACAAACATGTATGCAGCATAAGTACCAGTCGGTCCAGAGGTCCCAGATAATAAGAGATTACAATTATTTATGCTTGGTGCATCAGGATCATGAATAATATCAGGAACATAATTATATGTTCGGAGCTGTTGCATTAAAACTGTACTTGTTGTGCTACATGCCCAAGCTGTAGCAGGGATTGTATTACCGGACCCACGACCATCATTCAAGTACATTTCATAGGCAGTTTGTAGGGTCTTTAAATCAGACATACGGGTTGCATCTTTTGCTCTACTTCGTGCATTTCCAAGTGAGGCCAATACTACCGTTGCAAGTATTCCAATAATGGCTACTACAACAAGCAATTCAATTAGAGTGAATCCTTTAGATTTCATATAAAAATTATATCACAAAAAAACCCTAAAATGGGTTTTATTTTTTGAAAGGTACTCCTAAGTATTCAAAATACTTAAGGGCACTTGCTCTATCTGGAGCAGTCGTAACAATAGTTATTGAAAGTCCAAATACTTTACTAAGCTCTTCATCTCCTGTTTCAGGGAAGATAGTGTGTTCTTTAATTCCAATAGTTAGGTTTCCCATTGCATCAACTCCCTTGTTACTAATTCCTCTAAAGTCTTTAGTACGTGGGAATGCAATGTTTACCAGCTTATCAAAGAATGAACGCATTTTCTCTCCTCGTAAGGTTACTGCTTGTCCAACATTATCTCCTTGTCGGATTTTGAAACTAGCAATAGATTTTTTTGCGCTTCGTGCTGAAGGTTTTTGACCAGTGATTTTAGCAAGTTCCCCTGCGATAAAATCATTAGCAAATCGGTCTTTTTTAGATCGTGAACCAGTTCCTACGTTTACCACTATTTTTTCAATAGTTGGTACCTGCATGATGTTTACGATTCCTAAATCAGAACCAATTGTTTCAAATACCTTTGCTTGTTTTTCTTGAAGTGTTTTCATATACAATCAGTGATTATTTGAGTATAGTCTTACTCTTCTTAGTAATACGAGCTTTTTCTTTTCCTGTTCCTTCGTGCCCTAAACGAGATGGAGCTTTTACTTTCTCGTCATAAAATTGTACGTTTGAAACGTGAATAGGGTATTCAGTATCAACCATGGTTTTCCCTCCATTAGTATCACGAGTAATTTTCTTTTTGATATTTACTCCTTCAACAATGATTAGGTCTGTTCCCTTGATGATTGATAATACTTTCCCTGTTTTCTTACGATCACTTCGTGAACCTGTAGTTACGATAACCGTATCATTTTGTTTGATTTTCATATTACAGTACCTCAGGTGCGAGGGAAATTATTTTCTGATAACCACGTTCTTGAAGTTCTCGAGGGATAGGTCCAAAAATACGAGCTCCCTTTGGTTCCTTTTTTGCGTCAACGATAACAACTGCGTTATCATCAAATCGAATGTATGAACCATCTTTTCGACGAAATTCTTTTGTTTGGCGTACGACCACACCACGAACGACATCTTTTTTCTTAAGGAGTTTTCTTGGTTCAGCTGTCTTAATAGAAAGCACCACAAGGTCTCCTAACCGAGCATACCGTCGCTTTGACCCTCCGAGAATTTTAAATACTCGTCCAGTCTTTGCTCCTGTGTTGTCGGTAATTTTTACATTTGTTCCTACTTGGATCATGTTTCTTGTAATTTAACACCAAAGGGTGTGACTATTGATAAACGACGCTAAAACTTTTCTTCTTTGAAAGAGGTCGAGTTTCAACGATCTCAACGACATCACCAATTTTACATTGGTTATTTTCGTCGTGTGCGTGGTACCTTTTAGATTTCTTGAAAAACTTTTTATACTTTGGATGTTGTACAAATCGTTCAACTTTTACCACGACGGTCTTATCCATCGCATCTGAAACGACGGTCCCGCGTAATGTTTTTGAATTGTTTTGGGTTGTTGTCATATATATAGCGATGTGATTAATAGATGTCTTCGGCACTTACAATTTTTACCTTAACGGGTAATTTAGTACCTGCCTTTCGGAGTGCTTCTCGCGCAATCTTGTCTGAAACACCACCAACTTCGAACATAAGTCGACCTGGTAGTACTTCAACACAAAATCCTTGAGGATCTCCCTTTCCCTTTCCCATACCTACTTCAGCTGCTTTTCGGGTAATTGGACGATCTGGAAAAATTCGAATCCAGTATTTTCCAAATTTTCCTGTTTCTCGAGTAAGTACTTTACGAGCTGCTTCAATTTGATTAGAAGTGATACGAGCGTCGCTCATTGCTTTTAACGCATGAGTACCATTTTGGATTCTGGTTCCTCGACTTGCGATTCCCATACTGTTTGGGTTTTTTCTCGCCGTCTGCCACTTTCGGTGTTTTACTTTTTTTGGAAATAACATAATACTTTTATTATTTACCGCTCTTAATTAGCGTATCTCCCTTGTAAATCCACACCTTAATTCCAATAACTCCGTAAGGAAGATTTGCTCTATACTCTGCATAGTCAACATCTCCTCGGATAAATTGTAGAGGAATTCCTCCTCGTTTAACTTCTTCTTTTCGAGCCATTTCATTTCCTCCTAATCGTCCTGAAAGAACAATTCGAGCTCCTTTTACTTCACGTGATGCCATTACCTTATCAAGCATTTGCTTTGCTACTCGTCGGAATGGAAGACGTCGCTCTAGACCTTCTGCAATTTGTTGTGAAACAATCATTGCATCAGCATCAGGATTTTTTACTTCAACTACATCGATTGAAAAGTCATCTGAAACAACAATATTATTTCGTTTCATTTCTCGAACTACTTTCTTTTTAAGTTCAGTAATTCCTTCTCCTTGCTTTCCAATGATAAATCCAGGTCGTGATGTTTTAATAATCAACTTTGTTGTTTTTTGATTACGCTCAAACTCAATTGATGAAAAGTATTTTCCTTTAAGTTCTTTTTCAAGATACTCACGGATAAGAACATCATTCTTAAGAAATTGAGTATATTTCTTTCCACGTGCGAACCATCGTGACTTCCAGTCTCGAAGAGTTACCAATCGGTATGCATATGGGTGTACTGTTTGTGACATAGAATTATTTTTCTTCTTTCACCCCAAGAGATAAGGTGATATTACTGGTTCTCTTGTTGATACGCTTTGCCACTCCACGAGCTCGTGGGCGGTAACGTTTAAGGGTTACCCCTTGGTCGACCGAAATTTCTTTTACGATTAAATCGTCTTTACTTACTTTAAAGTTATTCTCAGCATTTGATGCTGCTGAAGATACTAACTTTGCAATTGCCTGTGATGCTCGCTTAGGAAGAAATTGTAATTCAAGTAAAACTTGATTAACTTTTTTTCCACGAACAGTGTCAGCAACCAAACGTACCTTTCGAGGTGACTGTCTGTAATTTTTTAAACTAGATTTCATACGAGTATTTTAGGTTATACAGCTCTCGCAGATTTAGCAGCAGCGATTTCGCTTTCTCGCTTCTTCTGATCAAGTTCCTTCTGCATTTTTCCTCCGTGACGGTGGAAGGTTTTTGTTGGAGAAAATTCACCAAGTCGGTGTCCAATCATGTCTTCTGAAACCAGAACGTTGATATGTTTTCGTCCATTGTGAACCGCGAAGGTAAATCCAACCATTTCTGGGGAAATCTGCGATGCACGCGCCCACGTTTTAACAGGTGGGGTGTTCAATGGGTCTTTTCCGTCGATCTTCTTAAGAAGTTTTGCATCAACGTATGGACCCTTTTTTAATGATCGTGTCATAAATATGTGTGTAAATACTTACTATATAAATATGGGTAAGTATTTTTTTAAGGGTACGCAACGGACACTGTGCCGTTGGTAATTAAAATTGAATAAAATATTTAGTGTAAACACCAAACAAAAACCCTGGAATTTCCAGAATCTGTACTGTTGATACTACTTTTTTATGGGAATTGGTCAAGGAATACCTTGTGAATGTTATGTATTCTGGAATAATGTTAGTTATGAAATCAAAAGGATTTACCTTAATTGAACTACTCGTAGTAGTTGCCATCATCGGAATACTTGCAACGGTGGTATTAGCATCATTAGGAAGTGCACGAAGTAGAGCTCGTGATGCTAAAACGATAGCAGGAATGAAACAGTTTCAAGTGCAAGCTGAACTTCAGTATGATGGCGATTATAATGATGTATGTGATGCTGGGACAGTAAGTGGTGAAATGTTTAGAAGAATCTTGCCTGATTCAAATAGATCCCTTTTAGTCGCATGCCATGATCAAAATAACAATTACTTTACCCCAAGTGCAAACTCAAACGCATTAACTACAGGGACAGGGGTTGGAGATGCTAATGGTAGTGCGTGGGCTGCTGTGATATATCTATTTAGTAATGAATGGTATTGTGTTGATAATCTTGGAAATAGTAAATTGATTGCAGGGGGTAGCCAAGGAACATCACCATTACCAACAGCTACTGATAGAACATGTTAGATTACTAAATTCACTGTTTGTGAGTTTTTTTAATACCTAAACAATATATTTTTACCTACCAACATGATATAATTCTGCCATATGAAAACTAAAGGATTTACCTTAATTGAACTACTCGTAGTAGTAGCTATCATCGGAATACTTGCAACGGTGGTATTAGCATCACTTGGGAGTGCACGTACAAAAGCAAAAGATGCAAAAGTAAAAGCATCAATCAATCAAATGCGCACTGCTGCTGAACTAATTTATCTTGAAACTGGTAGCTACAACACAGTTTGTGATTCAACTTCACAGGTAGGTAGAGCTTGGAGAGCTATACAACCAGATGTCAACGCTGGAGCTAATGGATATCATATTTGTGGAGATGCCAATAGTCATCACTATTTTTCATTTTCTCAACCAGAAACAGCGATTACCACAGGAGTTGTTACCCCAGACGTAAATGGTAGCTTCTATATCATTGAAAGCAGGCTTTCTGACGGAACTTGGTATTGTATAGATTCAAACGGAAAAACAGAGATCAATACTGGATTCTCAAGTGCAACCATTTCAACGAGAACTTGTGCATAAAAAACCACCCTACACTCTATGGTATGGGTGGTTTTCTAATATACTAAAAGAGCGATACAGGGTTTCAAGTAGTAACATACTTGCAATATCATGAGGAAAGGTAAGTTTTGATAAGGAAATAAAGGCATCTGCTTCATTTCTAAGGGAATCAAGATGGCCATCTGGTCCACCAATTACAAAACACAGATCTTTCCCTATATTCATCTTCATATCAAGAAAGGTACTCAGTTCAAGAGAGGTATATTCCCTCCCTGCTTCATCAAGAAGGATTAGGTACTTCTTTTCAATATGTTTTTGTATTTGTCCTTCCATTTTCTTTCCCTCCTTTACACTCACCAACTCAAGTGAAACAAAACGGTTAATACGCTTTAAATATTCTTGTATTCCTTCCTTTGCAAAGGAAAGTTGTACTTCCCCTATTGTTAATACCGTAATCTTCATATTTTTAGCGTATCATAATTTGGATAATTTCCTTTGCATATGATTGGTTGATAAATCCAGGACTCATAGCAATAGCAATCACCTGTGATGATTTCCAAGCTTTTTTAATCACCTCAACTTTTGCTTCAAGATCAATGAATTCACCCTCTTCTCCAAAGATATCAATATCAAGACTTAGAACATCATAGTTACGATCTTCATATTCTTTGAAAGATGAAGACGTAGTAATTCTTGATATTGAATGAATAACTTTGGTTTCAGAAAGTGCATCAAAAAAATCAGATATTCTTGTTGTTGATATCAAATATTGAAGATCTTCATATGTGAAGCTTGTTGGTTTTTCAACAGGAAATAATGCGTCATCATTATGAGCATCAATATGAACAATATGCAGTGGCGACTGTTTTTTAGAATATTCAGTGAAAAGTACCTCAAGCATCATATTATGATTATCAAATAAATAAATATTCTTTCCATTCTTTTCAATCATCTGAACAGGAAACTTTAGCCCCTTGTATTCTCCATAATCATCAGAAAAAACATATTCTGTACTTTCAGAAAAATCAAAAGTATAAGAGAAATCAGGATCTGTCTTTTGATCCCACAGTGATTCAATTTTCCAAAGCTTTTTTTGGTTCATGTAACTAGGATATATGGAAAAAGAAAAAACCGCTATTGCAAGCGGTTTTTATCAGTTCATTTCCAATTAAAGAGAACAAGTCAGAATGAAACACTTATGTGTTCTGTCATAGAGGCCCATACGATACTCAATTGATGTATCCTATCAGGACTTTAACTTTTCGTAACGCTTTGAAAGTATGCGAGTAGGGCTTCATAGTGCCAACTACCATGACTAATGTACTGTTAAGTAGTTACATATCAACCAATTCGGGCTCGATAGTAGACATCGGCCTTTATATCTTTGAATTGATCCACGACCAGCTTCCGCTAGCCGTGCCTTG
>CAZQDL010000007.1:0-32923 GCA_964592365.1 uncultured Candidatus Saccharibacteria bacterium
CAGCACCCATGTGACCCCGACCGAGGTCACAATATAAGCTATATTTTACAACAATTTCTGACGATGAGTCATAGGCTCGAACTGTGATTTTAGGTTCGATTCCTAGAAAGGTTTTGTATAGTTTTTAATAAAAAGAATCATATATGATTCTTTTTTTGGTATACTTAATTTATGATAAAACCAAAATTACTTGTAACAGGAAATTTTACACCTGGCGACTTAGTTGTCTCAGTAAGTCCTTCAAACCTCGTTGTACTTGATTCTGTTAAAGAAGATATTAATCAAATATGGGAATCTACGTTACAGAAGGCACAAGAAAAGAATCTTAACTTATACAACGGAACTTCATATAGATTAAATTCCTTGAAACAGGAAAGCGGAAAGGTATATCTTGATTTTGGAATTATGGATTTCAAAACTCGATTTGGTTTACGAGAAGCATTACCTAAAATAGATTTTGATGAAACGATGTATCGTAATGGGTGCTATGTAGGAGCAACGGTAAAGACATCTGATGATAAATATCTTATGGTTAAACTTTCTGGTAAATCTATGAACAGAAATTCAAATGACGTATTAGGTGGCATTATGGAAACTAATATTGAGATGAGCTCGGAGTATATCTTCAAGGTACTTCACACGGAACTAAAAGAAGAAGCAGGAGTTGAAGAATTAGAAATAAAAAACACAACCCTGAAAGCTATCTACCAAGGAATGTATACAAACATAGGATTTTACTTAGAAACAGAATTATCTATTTCTAGCGATGAGATATTAAAAAGATTTAAATCAAATAGTGATGTTGATGTTGTAGGTATTGAAGTGTATTCATATGAACAATATTTAGAAGTGCTCAAAAATCACAATGAAAATAAGGGGCTTATCTATGATCTTGTGATAGGAAAATAGTACTACCAGTCTAGTGCGACCGAGACGGTTCGAATCCTAGTACGGCAGCTGCAAGAAAATCACCATATAGAGTATGGTGATTTTTGTTATAATAAATGAATGGAAAAAATACCTGGCTTAAGAATAATTGGAAATGCTTCAAGTGAAGATAAGGAAAATGCAAAAGCAGAATTAATCGCAAGATTATATAAAAATAATGAATCTTTTTCTGATAAGGATAAAGAAATATTAAGTAAGTTTGAAATAATAAAGACTAATGAAGAAATTCAAATCATTGACTTAATTAGTCATGAAATAGATAAAACAAAAGAAGAAATGGGTTTAGAATCATTTCGAATACCTTCTGATAATTACCACATTCTTGATCAAGAATTTTATGAGGAACGATTCGGTGATGAAACCTGTGGAAATGCTTCTTTTAAATATCAAAGTATTGCAATAGCCGAGGATGATGCAAGAAAAAATTTATTATTTTTTGCAAGTATAGCACTTCACGAATCTTTACATCTCCATGGACACAGAACTCTTGAGGTGAATAATTACGAGGATGGTGAAATCGAATTAACAAACTATAGAGAAGGTATCTCAATATTAGCTACTCAAAAGAAAAGAAATGATGGAGAATTTACCTATCATTTCAATGGATTGCACGAGGCAATTGTTTCAGAACAACAGAAGATAATATTTAATAAAATCAAAAATAATTCGGTGTTTAGTGGTGATAGTGGAAAATTATTTTCTGAACAGCCGAGGGATTATCAAGACCTAGTAATTAATTCCAATCCTAATTTTGATGCAAGAGATATCATTTCTATTGATCGAGAAAGAGGTGAGTTTGAATCCGTTCCATATGAAGGACCTAGGTATGTTTTGAATTTTGTGTGTGAGCAAGTTCTTAAGAAATTTCCTAAACGATTTTCAAACAAAGAAGAGGTATTTCAGTTATTCTTAAAATCGCATTTCACCGGACAATTATTAGATATAGCAAGAGTTGTCGAGAGCACCTTTAGCGAAGGTTCTTTCAGAAAGCTTGGTACAATGGAAACAACATCAGAAAGCGCAGAAGAAACATATTTGCTGTTAAGAAGAGAATTAGAAATTTAGAATTTCTTATTCGCTAAGGTTCACAATATTATCTCAAACTGCCAGCTAAAAACACCTCAAAGAGGTGTTTTTAATTACATCATTGCCTCTACCTATGATATTTAATATAATGTTGAACATATGAAAGATGCTCTGAAACTAAAGGGATTCACTCTCATAGAACTCCTTGTAGTGGTAGCCATCATTGGAATACTAGCTACTGTGGTTTTAGCAAACCTTAGTTCTGCACGAGATAAAGCTAAAATTGCAGAAGCAAGGCAAGAAATGAATCAAATTGTTAAGGCGATAGCTATAGCACAAGGAGAAGCTGGAAATTATTTAAGTGTAATCACTGGAAGTGGATGTAGTGATTGTTCAGGTGGACGTACTCCTGGCTTTGATTACAGGAATGTTCCAGAAACAGACCCTTTTTATATTCGATGGGCCCTTACAATTTCAAATATTGAGAATGCCACAAATGGATTAATGACTGGTATTAGTAGAATGACTCGTGATCCTTGGGGTAGCCCGTATGCTCTGGATGAAAATGAAAGTAGTACTAGCTGTAGTAGAGATAATTTAATCTCATATGGTCCAGATGGAATAAGGGGAACTAGTGATGATATTCCTAGTATTCAAGTTCCTTATTTTAGATGTTCATAATCTATTATCTATTTTCTTATTAGATAATGTAGTTAATTTTTTTAAAACTAAATCATTCTGTTTTACAGAGTGATTTTTTATTTGATCACAGCTAGTCTAGTACGATTAATAGTTAGCCTGTCTGTCTAAATTATTAGTTTTGTTGTTTTTTTGATACAATTCAAATATGAATACAACAAAGGGGTTTACGCTCATCGAACTATTAGTAGTAGTAGCTATCATTGGAATACTTGCAACGGTAGTACTAGCATCATTAGGGAGTGCACGAAGTAGAGCAAGAGATGCTTCTGTTAAAGCAAATCTTTCTCAGATGAGAGTACAAGCTGAAATGCAATACTTAGTGAATCAAAATTACAATGATATTTGTGATTTAGGTACAAAAAGTAGAGATATTTTTATCGAAGCAGATAAAAAAAGTTCACCAGGTACAGTAGGAGCTGACTATAACATTTGTGTTGATACTAATTCAAATGTAATTCATACTCCAGGAATTGGAGGAAGTTCTGGTACCCCAGGTGTACCTACGGGAAATATTGATACTAATGGTAATTCATGGGCAGCTACGGTCTACCTGAGCACAGGTGAATATTTTTGTGTTGATAGTTCAGGAAATACTGCTACTACTAGCACAAGAACTATCTTAGCAGGTGGAAATGACAGAACTTGCTAATTAAAAAACGATAACAAGTTTTTTACAATCCTAATAATTTCAAAATAATAGGTGCAAGAGGATCTGCTGTTGATCCATATACTATTGCACCACCGAGCAATCCTGTTACAAATAAAGCAAGAAGTCCCAATAGTGATAACAAGACGATGAGCCACTTCTTGCTAATATAATTAGAAATATTGTTCAACACTGTATGTATTTTTTCTGAGCCAATTTTTCTTTTTTTCATGAAGTGAATAACTACAGGGAGGAATTCAATAACAACAAGAGCTATGTAGAACCATGTTGTTGCATTTGCAAAAACCTCATGCATTTTAACGATGTCACTTGGTGACTGTGTAAGATTCTCAGCCATTTCACCAGATGATTTAGCAAGAAATATTCCGATGGTACCAACAACAAGAAGAAATCTTTCAATGGGCTTCCAGGTTATTTTAGGAAACCAGCTGTGTGTAGGAATAATATTGATTAATGAGTATAGAAACAATAATGCGATTGGAAAGTGGACAATTATTGGGTGTAAATTATATGTCATATAAATAATTGTATTCCTATTAACTGACAAATCAATACAAGGCTCGAATATTTTTTAACTAAATTAAACAGATATCACTGCATTAATTCCATGATATACTCATCTATATGAATAATAAAAACACCATAATCATTATTGGTTTAATCGTATTAGTATTTCTTGGTTTTTTGTTTGTTGAAAATAATCAAAGAGCTCAAATTCAAGAAAATGTTGTAGTGGATACAAATGATGTCATTACTGAAGATGTAAAAGACTGGACTGAATCTGATATTAAAAAATATATTGAAGAGAATCTAAATGATTTTAATCCAGTAGAGGGTATATTAGGTGGAACTATGTATGTTCTTGATATTAATCTTTTAGACAACAATACTTTTGAAGTGTATCAGGAAGATGGGCATATTGAGAATTTCTTTTCTGGTGAATATACAATAGAAGAAGATGGTTTAAATATCTTTAACATACAAAATCTAGGAAGCGATTACTACGAACAATTTATTGCTAATAGCTAAAGCAAATTGATTTCAAAACTATAAATAAAAAACAATAACACAATGTTATTGTTTTTTATTTATTCAGTCGTTGTCCCATCAAATTGCTCATGTTCGTGATGTTCTTCTGCAATTTCCTTTGTTTCTTGGATAATACCATCTTTGTGCTCAGGTTCTCCGTAGATGCTATATAGCTTCATAACGGTATTTCCTGTGTTGGTAATATTGTGTTCTGCACCTGCTGGGATGATAACTGCATCGTCATCACCAACTATTGTTTCTGTACCATTGATGAATGCAACACCCAAACCAGATTCAATTCTAATGAATTGATCAATATTATGATGAATTTCCATACCAATATCTTCACCTGGTAGTAATGACATTACTACAAGTTGAAGATGTTTTCCTGTGTAGAGTACGTTACGGAAATTATTGTTTTCTAATGTATCTTTTTCTATGTTTGCAATATATCCTTTTTTCATATGTTTTGTTGTTAATTATCTAATAGTAGTGTTAGCAGGAATTCTGACTATTCCATGGCATTTTTGAAAGAAGCATTTGTAGTCCACACCAACCGGTTGCTCCTGAGACCGTTAACCCTATTCCTACGAATCCTGAGATGAATAGGAAGTTAGTGTTGTAGGTAAGGAGTGTTAGAACAATACCTAAAAGTATCAATATTCCAGCTGTCAGAAATACTTGTCTCATGATAGTCATTTTTGAAGATGATAGTGAACCTGTTGAAAATCCAGCCTCCTCCCAGGCAGTTAATCCACCAGTTACATTTACCATTTCAGCATGAAGACCAAATTCTTGAAGTTCTTCAATAGCTTTTTCTCCTCGTCTTCCTGATCGACAATGTATGTAAATAGTTTGCTTATCTTCTAAGTATGCAAGGTTTTCCCTTAAGGTATCAAGAGGTATATTTTCAACTCCAGGAATATGCTTTTCAGCATACTCAACTGGGGTACATACATTGATGAATGCAATAGATGAATTATTGTTTTCTACTTCAAGTATTTGTTTAAATTGTTTTACTGATATATTTTTCATTATTGTTTTAGCTTAGATGTTTTTTAATATTAATACTCATATCATACACCTCGATCTCAGGATATGTTGAAGCAACAATAGATGCTCCTATTGCTGATCGATAACCACCCGCACAGTGAATAACAATTGGGAGATCAGTTTGTATTGTATTTAGCGATTCTCTTAGTATAGAAAGAGGTATATTCTGAGCATGTTCAAATGCTTTTCTCTCGTGATGCTCATGTTCTTGCCGTATATCAATTATGTGGTGATCGATATTGTGCGCATCAAATATTTTAACGTTAACATGGTTAAGGTTGTCATCAGCAAGATAGTACCCAAGAAGATTTTTTTCATAGCCGATGGTATAGAGTCGTTTCTCTATGTTTTTTGCATCCTTCTTTGAGTCAACAATCAATACGTACGATTCATCTGGACTGAGAATAGTACCTAACCATGTTTCAAACTTATCAGTTTCTCCAGCTGGAATATTTACAGCTCCTTTATATGAACCAAGTCTATATACTTCACTTTGTCGTGTATCTACTACAAGGAAGTTATTTAATTTAGATACCTCTTCAAAAGAGAAAAAATGAATAGCAGAATCAGCTATATAGTCATCAGCACCACTTCTATTAATCATAACACATTCACTAAAATATTTTGGAATGTACGGCTGATCCTCAAGGAGTTGTGCAACAAATGACTCTTTAGTGATATTTTGCAATGCCCAATTATTCTTTCTTTGGTTTCCTAGCGTGTCAGATAATTCTGAGCTTAAATTTTTTCCGCATAGTGAACCTGCTCCATGAGTAGGGTAAATAACTACATCATCTGATAATTCAGGAATTACTGTATGAATTGTTGTATACATTTTTTCTGCAAGGCTGCTTCTTACTTCTTGAATGTTACCAACATGTTCACGTAAGTCAGGTCTTCCGACGTCTCCAATGAAAAGGAAGTCACCAGAAAAGAGTGCTTGTTCATTAGTATTAGTTTCGGTAAAAAGGTATGAGTTACTATCAGGCGAATGTCCTGGTGTATGAAGTGTTGTTATGTTTACTGTACCCAATACCAACTTATCGTTATGATTGAATCCGACATGCGGATAGGTACTACCTGCAAGGCTATTAATTCCAATGGTTGCTCCTGTTTCTTTATGTATTTGTAGGTGAGAACTTACAAAATCTGCATGTGGATGCGTTTCAAGAACATACAATATTTCTGCATTATGTTCAGTAGCAAAGTCATAGTATTGTTTTGGATCACGTCCTGGATCAACAAGTACAACAATATTTTCGATGAGGATAGCATAGGAAGCGTGAGATATAGTTGGATTATAAAATTGATGTATATACATGGTAGATTTAGATAAGTTTAATAATTGCTTGTGCAACACTAATAATTTGTTTGTTTTTCGTTTGATATATTTGTTGATTGCCATTTCGTTTGCACATAACAAAACCTGCATGTTTGAGCTTTAGTAGGTGCTGAGAAAGGGCAGACTGAGAAAGATCACATTTTGCTAGTAGTTCACTTACAGAATGTGGTTTCTCAAGACAGACAAGAATTTGTAATCTTTTTTGATTTGATAGAACTGATATATCCATATTTATATATTAGCATATTCTAATATAGATTACTAGTTTTATTATGATATAATTAAAAATATGAAAAAAACACATCTTAAATTAGCATTATTACTTCTTGTCGCAGGACTTGTAATATGGTTGGTATCCGGACCTCGGTCAGAAATGAATAGGGAAGATAATTCAATGGTATTTGTCTCTTCTGAAACTCAAGAGGAGGTGTTAGTAACTTTTTCTGAGGAAGTAGCAACTGTTAGTTTCAGAGAATTCAGTGAGATTACTCTTCAAGCAACAGAATCTGCTTCAGGTGCACGTTATGAAAATACAGAACTTGGTTTAGTTGTTTGGAATCAAGGTGAAGAGCTAAGCATTTATCAAAATGATGAGGTAGTATATGTTGGACAAACACTAGAATCATTAGGGGTACCTAATTTAGATAATATGGATTCAAAAAGTGCTCAGCTTAGTAATAATGCTTGGGTGTGGAGAGAAACTATTATGAATGACGATACCATCATTACTCCAAACCAATTTGGTGACTTTGTGTTAACTTTTGATACTCTAGGTCGTGTAAACGGTACAAGTGATTGTAACAATTTCGGAGGTGAATATACCGTAGAAAATGAACTAATTGCTATGGGTCCATTTATGATGACTAAGATGTTCTGTGAAGGATCAAAAGAAATGGAATTTCAAAAAATGCTTGCTGATCCACTTGGCTTTATGTTTACGGATGCAGGAGAATTAGTTCTTATGTTACCGTACGATAGCGGATCAATAATATTCGAACCTGAAGTTTAAATAAAAAAACCACTTTGGAAACAAGGTGGTTTTTTGCATAACAGATTCTCTCATCCTATGATTTTTTAATTTTGATCCTAAATTCTTTGAATATAGGGTCAATATGAATCATTGGACTCCATAACTTATTCAAACGAAGAAGGTCTTCTTCGTTTAGAGTAATCCCTCTTAGAAATGTCACATCAGCTGGTCGATTTTTTACTTGCAGAATAAGTCCTTTTAGGAATTGCCGTTTCATATCATCTTCTTTTTCAAAAGAAAAATCTTTTTCTACTTTTTGTAAAAGATCTAAAGGGAGTAGTAATTTTAAGTTTTGGACAAATTCATTTAACACAGCATCTAATTCCTCTTTCTTTTTTGAAACAAGGGAATCTATTTGTGAATCAAATGTTTTGTTAATAGCATTGCACTTTTGAAAATAAGTTCGTATTAAATTTTTTTCTTCCATGTTAATAATTTAAAGATTTAATTAAATGGTAAACATTTTTTTGAATTTTACAATGAATGCTTTGAATCGGGATAACTTTCAATAAAAAACACTGTACGGGTACAGTGTTAGTTTTTGTATCTGTCATAGATTTTTCTAAATGATTGTTTAGATTTCTCTCCATTGAATTTAATAGCTTTGTCTAGCAAATCAGTGTCTGTTTCAGTCTGTTGTATTTTTTTGAGTATCTCCATCTGGTCAAGACAGCTGATATTAAAAGGTAAACAGTAAAACTCATCACAATCTGGAATATCAATATCTTCAGAGGACTTACAAAATTCATCAAACATTTTTCTTGAACTTACAAAGTGCAGAAGAAGAGGAGTGTAATCTTTCTCATAGATAGTGTTTGATTCTTCTTCCTCAAATTCTTCATCTTCATCTTCGTACTCATCCTCATTATCATAATATTCCTTAATTCCAGCGGGATCATAAAAAAAGTCAGTTACCATATTATTGAATATTTCAATTGGAATATCCATTTCATTCACTTTGAATAGAAAAGTGAATTCAACTGCAAGAATATCAGAGTAATTAATATAATTTATTATCTCATGTACAATTTCCTGATTATGAGATACTCGTTCAGTATCTACATAACAAATTAATAAATATCCGATCATAATTAAAAATTTTAAAAGGTTCTTAATTAGTATACAGGTTCAGGTACGTATAGAAAAGTTAAAAAAAAGAGCATGTGATACTCTTTTTTTGTTTTATAGAACTTTTTCTCCTATATCAGTCCAATTACTGAATTTCATGCTTGATGCTACTTCAGGGTGATGATTACTTGGATCAAATAGATATGAAGGTACCATATCCTTAACCATTTCAAATTCACCTAAGTTGTCATCAACAAACATACAGGAATTATCAGCAAATTGTTTTATATACTCATTCTTTAAAACCTTTTTAAGGACTCCTTTGTCGTATTGATTTACAAAGTGTATGTGTCTGATGCAATTTGGTATGTATTTTTCAAGTAGTTTTTGAACAACATGTACTCCTGGTGATTGTCTTGCGGTGACAACATCACAATAGTGACGTTCAGAAAGTTTTTTTACGACATCAACCATATTTTCCATTGGTTCTACTTCGCGGTGCCAAGCAGATGACATAAGAAACTCTATACGATATTTATCCCAAAACTCTTCAAGACTAATATTAATATTTGTATTGTGAGATTTAACTATTTCAAATAGTGAATTCCCGCAGTGATATTGTTCCGGATTTAAATCAACCTTGTATGTTGAATTCAAATATTTGATTACCTGATTCTTTGTTTTGAACAAAGTATCATCAAGATCAAAAAAATAATATTGTTTTTCCATTGTTTCGTTTTTTTTGAATCATATCTGTTATTGACATATTTGCAATTAAATAGGGAAGAAGTGTTTGGTAAGCATGGTATTATTAGGTTTATAAATCTGTATGAGTACGTTAAGAAAAATTAGCAACTTTGCTGTGATAGGTGTGATAAATACTTTTGTTGATTTTGCAATACTTAATGTATTAATAGGATATGCTGGTTTAGGTTTCATTCCTGCTCGTTCAATATCCTTTATTATTGCTTCACTTGGAAGTTATGTATTAAATTCACAATATACTTTCAAAGTTGGCTTGAGTTATCGAAGATATGGAATATTTCTTTCGATAACCTTATTTGGATTTTGTATCAATGTATATGGTGGAGATTTGTTATTACACACACTTAATCAGATACTACCGTTTAATTTTACCATTCTTGTGAATATAAGTGCACTCATAACAGTTGTATTTTCTTCTGTCACTAACTTTGTATTGTATAATTACTTCTTTACCAAAGAGGGTGAATAGTTATTTCTTGCAGAGGACGAACGTACGCTATATACTATGAGTATGTTTGAAGAACGAATAGAAAAATTACGTACCTTCTATCAATCAGAACAGCGTTTACCAAGCTATCAAGAAATGATATCTGTACTTGGATATCGATCAAAAGGTGGGGTAAGTCGATTTGTGGAACATATGATTGAGCAAAAGGTTTTAGGAAGAAAAGATGGAAAATTGTATCCGATAAATCTTAAACCAGAACTAAAAATTCTTGGTACTATTTCAGCAGGATTTCCTAGTTTAGGTGAAGAAATATTTCATCAAAGTATTAATCTTGATGAATGGGTCGTACGTGAACCTAATGCAAGTTATATACTCGAAGTAGAAGGAGATTCTATGATTGATGCTGGTATTCATCCAAGAGATTATGTGATTGTTGAAATGACTAAGGATTTCAAAACAGGAATGATTGTTATCGCTGAACTTGATGGCGAATGGACGATGAAATATCTCAGAACAAAACAGGGAAGACAGTACCTTCAAGCAGCAAATGATGAATATCCTGATATGTATCCAAAACAACAGCTAGTACTTCATGCAAAAGTAGTAGGAGTGGTACGAAGATATGAATAGATGGTTTATTCACGTTGATGCCGATGCTTTTTTTGCTTCAGTAGAACAATGTATTCATCGTGAATTAAGAGGAAAACCGATAGTAACCGGAAGAGACGGAAGTATTGCTGTGGCTTTGAGTTATGAGGCAAAAGCATTGGGAGTACAACGAGCAACACCTATTCATATGATTAGAAAGGAATTCCCTTCAGTTTCTGTTGTTGTTTCAGATTACTATACCTACCATATTTTTTCTGATCGGATGGTGAATATTATTCAACAATATATCCCTAAAATACAAAGAAAAAGTGTTGATGAATGTTCAGGAGAGATATTTGGCCTCAATACACAAGAAGAGGTTCAACAATTAGCAGAAAAGATGCAAGAAGAATTACAAACAAAGCTTTCCTGTAGTTTTTCTTTTGGAATATCACGTTCTTCACTTCTTGCTAAGATGGCTTCAGGGATGAATAAGCCATCAGGAATTACCATTATTGATCCAGGAAAAGATACCTCGTATCAAGATGTTCATATAAAGAAGGTTTCGGGTTTAGGTACTAAACTTTGTGAACGTTTAGGAAAAATGGGGGTTATTTTAGTTCGAGATTTTATTGAAAAATATCCACGTATTAAACATAATTTTTCTATTACTGTTGAAGATATTTTTTATGAACTTCAAGGAGTACCACGTGTGATACAAAGGTCAGGAATGCAAAAAAGCATGAATAGAGCTCGTTCTTTTAGAATAACGAAGAATAGGGAAGAGGTCTATGGGCAATTAGTAATGAATACTGAACATCTGTTACGAAAAATGAGAGCACAAAAACTTGTGTGTTCAACGATCCATATTTCTATGCGAGATATACATCGTAACTATGTTGGGGCGAAGGCACGTTTATCAAAACGTACTCGAGATTCTGCACTTATCTATCAACAACTACAAAATGTTTTTAATATGTTATGGAATAAAACAGGGAATAGTCGATACGTTTCAGTGACGTTAAGTGGTCTTGAATATCAGTCAGAAATTCAAGAAGATTTGTTTGGTGAGTATCAGAAAGAAAAGAAAAATAATAGGCTTGCTGAAATCCTTGATATTATTCATGACAGGTTTGGAAAGTCTCTTGTAACCACAGGTAGCACTCTTTTTCAACCACAATCATTAGGCTCATATTCACTATCTAAAAAATATCCTATTACTCATTGCTATTCATTACTTCCAGGAGAGAATATTAATAAAAGACTTAGATATCCGTATTTAGGAAAAGTTTGACACATATCAAATAAATTATATTCTTTTACTGAACTTAAAAAATAAATTATGATGATTTTATCACCTGCTATTGATTTTAGATTACCAGAGGTAATTACTATCAATATAATAAACGAACAAATTTTTTTCAAAGAAGGACATGTGAGACATTTCAAATCACACATGAACCCAGAAACTAAAGAGAGATTCATAAAAGATTATGAAGAACTCAAAACGTTTTCTGGAACAAAAGTCTCTGATATATTTCGTCAAAAACTATTTGAATTTGTTATTAAGTATCACCTTATGGTGGTAAATGACATATTTAATTTAAAGCTACTTAAAATGTAGCATAAAAAATACACACTCCGGTGTGTATTTTTAAATGCTATACTTCAGACATGCTCATACTTATTTTGAAAATTGTTATTGCAATTATTTTGTTACAGACTTTGTACTACAAATTCACTGGACACCCTGAGTCTAGAGAAATATTTAAGCAAGTAAATTTATTCAATATATCTGAATCATATGGAAGATTATCAATTGGAATTCTCGAGCTACTTTTTACAGTTTGCTTGTTTATTTCAAACCTAATGATCCTTGGTTTGATAGGGATAATTACTCTCATGTTAGGTGCAATATATTTTCATATTGCACGTATTGGTTTCAAGAAAAAGAATTATTACCTTGCTGTAAGTGCCGGTATTGTAGTCATTTTTTCAATAATAATTTTGGTAAATGTCTAGATGTGCATAACTAAAAGGAATACTTTTCTTTTAAACAAAAAGGTGAAATAATTCACTCGTCAGAGCCAATCGACTCTGCGATATTAATAATTTTTCATTACTATCTGTATACAGATAGTATCTAATATGACATATCAAGAAATTTTAAATTTTCAATTTGCTAACCTATTTGCATTCTCATTCGATGATGATGATTCATGGGAAGAATCAGATAGTTACGAAGACGAAGACGAGGAAGACATGGATGATGACGAGGAGTCAGATTGGTAATCCACGTAAATAAAAGAACTACCTAGGTAGTTTTTTTATTTACCTTGAATATTTTCTTGTGATACAGTGTGTGTAATATGAAATCTAAAGGATTTACACTTATTGAATTATTAACCGTTGTATCAATTATTGGCTTGCTTTCAACTAATACTGTTGCATCACTTTCAGAAGCAAGAGCAAAAGCACGAGACGCAAGAAGAGATGCAGATATTAGAACAATACAAAACGCACTAGAAAAATATCATTCTGAAAATGGACACTATCCGTACGTAGGGAATACTAATAACTACTATAGTGTGCATACAGCTAATAATCCATATACTACATTTACCACATGGGCTGATCTTGAAAATGAAATGGGAGTTAAACTTCCTGTTGATCCAATTAATGAATATGTGGTCCCTTATGTAGGAGGGTATGGCTATGCATACTATGCAGGGCACCATACTGGTTTATGTAGCGGGCAAGCATATTCACTCGCATATAATAAAGAAACTGAAAATGGTGATCTTGCGAGTCGACCTAATGACGGGGTTACTTTCTGTAACGGAACTGTTATTGAGCATGGTAATGTTTTCGTAGTCGGAATGGATAAGGATGGAAATTTAAAATAATATGAGCATTGAACATACATTAAAAAAAATCGGCTTAGCTAAAAATACTCAACAAGCAAATATAATCATGCTTGTAATTATTATCATCTCACTCTTCTTTATTTTTAATTCAATTGAAAGACAACGAGAAGATGCTTCTTTTGATGAAACAACGCTAAGTCCGCAAGAATTATTATTCATTCAAAATTCTGGATTCTAATTAAAAAAGAACTAACATATGTTAGTTCTTTGTATTTCATGCTTTTACTATCAAACAGAAACCACCTTTTATTACTTCATCAGCAATAGTGTCATATTTTTGGTTGAAATATTTCCAGATATCTAGTCTGTCATTATACACACGGTATAACAATGATATTTTATCTTTATCACAGTAGTATGCTCCATTTATCATGGTATCACATGGGTCATTGTAGTCTTTGTTTATATCAAGAGCTTGTTTTGCCTCTGATTTGTTTGACCAAATAACTTGCTCAGGAGAACCAAAATGTTCAACTATTTCCAAAAGACTTTTTCTTTTGTTTACTTTTCTTTTTGGAATGTATCTTTGTACTTCCAAATCAGTTAATAATTCATTCATATTATATTTAATTTTTGTTCGATTTTATAGTATCAGATATCTTTGTTTATACAATTCGATGAAGAGATTAACAATCTAAAACCTTTGTGTTGCTTGATTAATCTAAAAATGGATAATAATTTAAAATATAAAATCATACAAAGCTATGGCACAAAAAATAAAAATTATTGAAACTCCTCCTGGATCTGCACCTGAATATATTCGTAAACAGTGGGTAGGTATGGAATTTACCATCCTTGCTGGAATGGATGATGGTAGCGGATTAAGAACAGGAATACAAAATGCTGGTGGATATAAAGTATCCACAGAAGTTATTCGTGAAGTGATACAGAAAAAAGGCAATAAAGAATTCTGTAATTTTTGGGAACCGTATTTAAGTGCTTCACACTTTATTTTTAAAAAAGAAGTTTGTAAAGAACTATAACAAAAGAGCACTACTTAAAGTGCTCTTTTTATCGTTTACCTTAAAAATATTTTACAAAAGGACTAACTATACACTACATGCTCCATATGCTTCAGAGTCTGTCACTCGAACTTGTGTCATACCTCCTTCATAGCTGTCTACTACTTTATACATTCTACCAGAACTAGCTCTAACATAACTTATCATAGCTTCAGCAGTATCAATTTGACATACTATTTCAGCACGAATGTAATCAGCAGAAGTGTTCTGAGGTAATAACAAGGTAGCAAATAAAAGAGAACTAGTAATTAGTGGAACCAAAATTTTTTTAATCATATTTGAAGAATGAAATTAGATAAATAATAAACTGTGTGCTGTGCACTTGGCTATTATATCAAAAGGTATTTAAATTAATAATCACCATATTGTATAAGGTGATTTACATATGTTGCCAGACTAGGATTCGAACCTAGATAGTCGGTACCAGAAACCGAAGTCCTACCATTAGACGATCTGGCAATGCCATAAAATATATCATATCCATTTTCTTTTTCCATAGTGATATTTCATATATACTTGGAAAATATGAATAGCTTTAATATATTTTGGTTCAGACGTGATCTTAGACTACATGATAATCATGGACTTTTTCAATCACTACAATCTGATAATAAGATAATACCCATTTTCATTTTTGATACTGAAATCATATCAAAACTAAAAAAAGACGATCATCGAGTATCTTTCATTCATCAAACTCTCAATGATATGAATGAACAGTTAAAAAAAACAGGGAAGTCAATGCTTGTGTTACATGGCAACCCAGAAGATATTTTCAAAAAGCTTTTTAGTGAATACGATATAAAAAAGGTATATACCAATCATGACTACGAACCATATGCAATACGCAGAGATGAGCGAATACAAGAAATTTGTATAGAACATGGGGTAATATTTGAAAGTTTTAAGGATCAGGTAATCTTTGAAAAAAAAGAAATAGTTAAAGATGATGGAACCCCATATCTTGTATATACACCATATAAGGATAAGTGGAGATCAATGGTACGGCCCGAACAGGATTTTAAACATTTTCATAGTGAACATTTTCTTGAAAATATTCATACTTCAAATACTCAGTTACCTAGCTTAGATGAGATTGGATTCACTAAATCAGAAATATTAGTACCTTCATACCTTCTTGATGTGAATCTTTTAGACAAATACAAGGATACGCGTGACTACCCTGCACAACAAGGAACTTCAATGTTAAGTACTTATCTTCGCTTTGGTTTGGTAAGTGTAAGAGAAATTATGAGAAAGGCATATCACCATCCATCAGTAACCTTCGCTAATGAATTGATCTGGCGTGAATTTTTTATGACCATACTATTTCATTTTCCACACACCATACATCAACCATTTAAAAAAGAGTATGCATACATTCAATGGAAAAATGATGAAACAGAATTTGAAAAATGGAAACAGGGTAACACTGGATATCCTCTTGTTGATGCTGGGATGAGAGAACTCAATCAAACAGGTTTTATGCACAACAGGGTTCGAATGGTGGTTGCAAGTTTCTTATGCAAAGATCTTCATATAGATTGGAAATGGGGTGAACAATATTTTGCAGAAAAACTTTTCGATTATGAACTTTCATCAAACGTTGGTAATTGGCAGTGGGCAGCAGGAACTGGGGTTGATGCTGCACCATACTTTAGGATATTTAATCCAGATACTCAATTTGAAAAATTTGATAGTGATGGATCATATGTAAGAAAATGGGTACCTGAATACTTTGGTGTTGGATATGTTTCTCCTATGGTTGATCACAAGGTTGCACGAGAGCGTACTCTTGAGCTATACAAACAAGCAGTGGAAGAAAGTAAACAAGGATAGCATGAGCTATCCTTGTTTTTCTTGATATTGTTTCCGTATATTTAAATAGTGATTTTTTTGTTCTTGTGAAAAACCAGAAGCTCTTGATACCACAAAGTGCATGCGTCCTTGTTCTTTTAATATATCAATGTGTTCTATTATATAAGACCAGAATAGTGCATCCCAGATATCAGTCCATGGACCATCTTTAAAATTACTCATTTTCTTGATGTAGTTAGAACCTGATATATATGGTTTGGTTGTCATAAGGTTTGGGATAGTGAATTGGGTCATACCATATACGTTGGGGACCATAACCCAATCATAGCTATCAATGAATTGAGTCATAAACCAAGCATATACTTCATTTGGATCTACTTCACGTAAAAAGAGAAAATTTCCATGAAGCATAAGTCTTTCTATATGGTGAGTGTATCCTGTTTCATTAATTCTTCGCAGTGAATCATCGATTGGTAACATACCTGTATGAGCATTCCAGTATCCTTCAGGCAATGGTTTGGTATGATTCCATTGATTACTTGTTCTCATAGCAACCCCTTGTTCTTCGTACATCATACGAATATATTCACGCCATCCAATAATTTGCCGTACAAAACCCTCTGTGTTATTTATCGCTACCTTGTGTTCCTCTGCATATGAAATAGCCTGATGTACTACCTGAAGTGGATTTAATAATCCAATATTGATAAGTGGAGAAAGGAGACTATGATACAAAAGATTATTTCCATGAATCATTGCATCTTCATAGGTTCCAAAATTTGAAAAACGTTCTGAAAGAAATTTTGAAAAGTGTTCTTGTGCATCGAAATGTGTACAAGGATAGATATAGGTACTTTCACTTATGTTTCTTTTAAATACCCGTGCCACATATTCTTTTGCTTCTTGTACGTACTTACTAGCATATTCTTCTGGCTGTTCTGGAAGATGTGGTATTTGAGATTTTGGAACACTCTTTCTGTTTGCCTCATCAAACGACCAAGAACCTCCAAGTGGTTTACCTCCTTCATCTTGAAGTAACCCCAAGCGTGTTCGTTGATACTTATAAAAAGTATGCATGAAGTATGCTGAAGATGATATTTCAAGATACCTTTTGTTATCCTCAGAAGTATTGATAAAAAGGGGAGAGTTAAGAATAACTATATTAGAGATACTTTTTTTAAGTCTTTTTGAAAGAAGAAAATCCGTAGGATCAACAACATAAAAAGTATCATCACTATTTAAAAATCCTGCGTTTGTAATAGTCTTTCCGTATTCATATTCAAGATAATGTACTTGAACTCCTTTCTGAGTAAGTAGATCTGAAAAAGCCTTCATGCTGGCTCTGTGAAGAATTAACTTATTCGTATGCATTGAAATCTTGGTATATGGATCACCAAAAAAAAGACTATCTTCAATAAGGTAGACTTCATTTGTATGTTCTAGTACCGGATGATTTTCAAATAGCTGGTGAGGGAAGATAAGACCTATATGCTTCATGATAGTTTCAGAAGTTCTAATACCTCTTTTGATATTTCATATAATTCAGTATTAATTTCCTTAAGCGTTTCAACTTTCATTTCACACATATCATATTCATAACTATATGCTTCTATAAATGATATTGGAGAAAGGAGATCATGAACCTGTTGTACGTTTGATCTATCGATTTGAAGTAATTGGTTAAAAACATCTGGATAGTGTTTTTTGATGTGTAAGGTAACCCAAGTGGTTTGCCCATCTTTTACATCTTCATACGGTTGTTTTCCATCTTTTGCTGTTCCGTCTAATATGTCATCACGAATTTGAAAGAGGATTCCTAAATCAAGATATACCTTGGTTATAGCTTCAATTTCTTCTTCTGAATATGGTTGTTCAGCTAATTGCAGTCCAAGTACAGCAGGGGTAGCAAAGGTATACCAAGCTGTCTTCAGAAGATTACGGGTGAATACTACTTCCTCTTTACTTTCTCCATATGGATCATTCATCCCTAAGGCATCAAGATACTGACCTCTGTTTGTACGTTGCATCATTTCGGTGATGGTAAAGTATGTTGTTTCAGGAAGTAATCGAGCCTTTGTTAACGAAGCAACCAAAAAACTATCACCAAGAAGTATTGCAACATCTTCACCTAATCGCTTACTTTCTTTTGCATGCTCTTGTACAGCAATATGAATGGTTGGCACCCCACGACGTTGAGGTGATTGATCCATAATATCATCATGGATAAGTGCCATAAGGTGAAAGAGCTCTATAGATAAACAACAAGAAAGTACATCTTTGTCATCAAGATTCTTCTGAGATAATAAATGAACAATATATGGCCGAATACGTTTTCCACCTTCAGCATAGGCTTTTAGATAGGGAACTAAAAAATCATCAGGTTCAACCCGTACCTTATCAAATGAAAGTTGCTGGTTGATAACAGATTCAACTTCAGCTAAAAAATAAGTATTAAATTCGCTAGCAAAACTAAGCATTCGTTCTTTGGTAGTCATGTGATACATTAGAAATAGTTATATGGAAAAGTATATCACGTACCAATCAAAGAACTACTGTTCTGACCTTGAAGTAGCCAAAAAGTTTCTTTTTGGCTATGGGTCAAACTATGCACTTGCAACCTCATTATTCCCAAAACAGGCTCAAGAAGATACCATTATCTTCTACGCTTTTGTTCGCTATGCAGATGAGTTGGTTGATAATCCACTTCAAGAAATTCCACATCAAGGTCATAGAAATATTGAAGAATATATCATGGAATGGAAGGTGTTAATAAAAAATGTTCCTGATCAAACAACACATCCGATACTACGAGCAGCTTATTGGTTTTTTAAGAAAAACAATATTCCTTTCCAATACAGTCTAGATTTTCTTAATGCTATGTATCAAGACATTTCAAAAGATAGATATCAAAATTATCGTGAATTACAGGGATACATGTGGGGATCAGCATCAGTGATTGGTCACGTCATGACCTATGTTTTGGGATACAACTCTGCGTACGCTTTTACCAGTGCACAGGCTCTAGGTGAAGCAATGCAACTAAGCAATTTCCTTCGTGATATTGATGATGACTATCAAAGCAGGAAAAGAATTTACTTACCCCAAGTAGACATGAAGGCTTTCGGAGTAGGGGAAGAGGATATCAAAAAAAGAATAATGACTGATGAATTAAGAAATCTTATCAAATTCTATGTTGAAAAAACAAAAGCACTATATATCGAAGGAAGATCTGGAATCACCTTACTATCTTCAGGAAGATTTCCTGTGCTTTTTGCACTACATCGTTATCGATACTATCTTACGATGATAGAAAAAAATGATTACAACATATTCATTCCTTTGAAAATTAATAAAAGAAGGGAAGGTCTTTTATTCATTAGCTCATTTTTTGATTATCTTAGATTGAGTATACAAAAAATGTTGTAATTTTATCCTGAATTGTCATACTAGTAATATATGAAATTTCAACGCTTGCTATCTATTTCTCGACCTAGATTTTGGATATATATCTTAGGACCTTTTCTTCTTGGGGTTATTGCTGCTGGTGATCCCCGATTATGGACTTTAGAACTATCACTTTTAGTTCTTGCTTTTTTTATCTTTTTTACCTTTCCAGCAAACCTCCTTATCTATGGTGTAAATGATATTTTTGATTATGAAACTGATAAGTTGAATCCAAAAAAACAAGAGTATGAAGAACTCATTCATCCAAATGATCAAAAGAAATTATGGAAATATATTTATCTAATATGCTTACCATTCTTGCTACTGTTCTTTTTTGTTGAAGACTATGTACTTCTTTTAAGTAGCATATTCCTAATTGTATCTCTCCAGTATTCAGCAACTCCAATACGTGCAAAAGCACAACCACCTCTTGATATTATCTTCTCTTCATTGATATATATATCACCTGCAGTGATTGGATTTTCCATTGCAAACGGGACAGATATTTCATGGTACGCTGTAATTTCTGCTTTGCTTTGGGCTGCAGCAATGCAAACATATTCTGCTGTACCTGATATATCAGCTGACACACAAGCAGGTGTATCTACTTTAGCTACTGTATTGGGAGCTAAACGATCACTACTTTTTTGTTTCCTTGCGTACTTTGCATCTGCAGTTATTGCCTTTCAGTATATAGGATTCCTCGCAATTATTCTTGGATGTATCTATCTTGCTATGGTTGCTGTTAGTTACTACTCAAAGGAAGTATTTTTTTGGTACAAAAAATTCCCACTCATTAATACTATAGCGGGAATGAGTATCTTCTTTTACCTAGCTCTTTCTTTTGTATTCTAGGAAAAGGATTGTAGTTGCAAGAAGTATTCCAATTAGAAACGGAATAGGTAACTGATATGAAAAGCTAACTCCCGACCATAGGGCAAGGGAAAGTAAAAGCGATAGTGAACCAAGCGAAGAGTATGTATGTACATACTCTTTTTTTATTCTTTCAAGAAGAAGGAAAGCAATGGTTCCTGAAAATATCCAGCCTAAAAAGTTACTTAAAGGTACCCCATACCAAAAGCCAGATACTTCATATGACCACAGTCCACGAGCAACAGCTCCCGGATCAAGAACTAAGTCAGTTCCTACAAGTAGAAGAAGATAGATAGCAAAACGATATATCTTTTCCTTAAATAGTGAAGATATAAAGTATGATCCAAACACAAGTGGTGTCCATGCAAAGAACACTGTCCATGGAGTAGTTCCGAATATTTTATATCCAAACGGCAGGGTATATGAAAAATCTCCATATGGAAAACCAGTATGAACCCCAATACTTTCTATCATCAAAGCGAATATACCTAAAAGTACAACCAACAAGAGTCCATTCTTGTATTTTTTTGTTACTGCATAAAAAGCAGGTAATGAAAGAAGTATAACTGCAATGATAGAAGCTTCTTCAATGAATAACAATTCAGGGATGTAAGGAAGTGCTAGTCCAATACTGAAGAATATTCCGATTGTGAGGTAGCGAAAAAAACTACTCATATAAATTGTTAAGTGGTCTTGGGTGAGTAATTCCTTCAATTCTCTTGTAGGCTAGTTCTCCTGAAATAAGGCAAATAGGCATTCCAATTCCTGGATTTGTTCCGGCACCTACATACAAAAGATTTTTTACTTTTTTACTTTTATTTCCAGGTCTAAGTAGCGTTTGTTTTAATGTGTGAGCCATACCAAGTGCTGTTCCCTTGTATGCATTGTAATCACGAGCGAAATCATCACCCCAGTATGAACGTTCATAGGCAATCATATCTTCTAAGTTTGGTAACTGAAGATCTTTTTTCATAAGTGCTACAACCTTATCTCTATACATTTGTTTATCATCCAAGGTTGGATTAAGTCCTGCTGGAATAGGAACAAGAACAAAGAGAATGTCAGTACCATCAGGTGCCACGTTATCATCAGTATGTGTTGGTTTACATACATAATATGATGGATCACTTGGAAGTTGAGGAGTATCAAAAATTTCTGAGAAGTTCTTCTTCCAATCTTTTCCAAATCGAAGATTGTGATGTGTTAAATTATCAACTGTAGTGTTAAGTCCTAGATACATGATAAAGGCACTTGGACCCATAACAGCTTTTTCCCAAAATCGCTCAGGATATGTTTTATATTTCTCATCAGTAATGAGACGATTTTCTGTAAACCAAAGATCAGCATTTGAAACAACATAGTCTGCATTTAGGATGTCACCATTTTCTAAGGTAACCCCAGTTGCTGTTCCATTATCTATATTGATTTTCTGAACTGAAGTGTTGGTACGAATAGTCGATCCGTGAGTCTTATTCAACGAAACTAAAGATTGAATAATGGTATATATTCCTCCTTTTGGATAGAATACCCCCATTTCAAAATCAATGTAATTCATTATGTTATACAAAGCTGGTGTTTTTGATGGAGCTGAACCCAAAAATACCAAGGTGTATTCAAGTATTTTCTTTAGACGATCATCCTTAAACCATGAGTTAAGATACTTCTCCATGGTCTGTAGCGGATTCATGTGTCGACCTTCTTTCATAATATCCCAAGTGAAAAAATCAAGTATTGAGTTGTAGTTTCTATACATGAAGCCATGTTTTGCAATTTCATATTGTTTTCCAGAACGCTTTAGATACTCTTTCAATTTTGGACCTACTCCTGGTTCTAATTTTTCTAAGGTTGGAAGATCCTTGTTTATATCAGAATAGATATCAAGTATTGGATATTCTTTATCATCAGCAAAAAACACTCGATATGATGGTCCGAGTTTAACTAGGTTTAGATGTTTGTTAATGTCTTCATCAAGAAGATCATAGTAATGTTTAAAAACATCAGGCATGAGATACCATGAGGGTCCCATATCAAAGGTGTATCCTTCAGCTTCAAAGATATTAGCTCTTCCTCCTTCAAATTCATTTTTTTCAATGATATGGACTTCATGTCCTTTCTTTGCCAAGAGGGCTCCTAGCGATAATCCACCAATACCTGCACCGATAATAACAACTTTTTTTGAAATACTTTTCATATTGATTGATAATAGCATGGTATACTCCTCATATGAAGAAGATTGTTATCACTGGAGGATCAGGTTTTTTCGGAACCTTCCTCATTAAAGAATTACTTGCAGAAAATCCAAATTACCATGTGGTAGTCATGGATCTAATTGAACCCAAAGTTAACAATGATCGAGTTTCTTTTTTTAAACATAACCTCCTTGATTCTTTTGGTGGAAAAGATTGTTCTTTGCTTGAAAGTCCTTTCGCATATTTTCACCTATCAGGGAAAAACATCTTTGGATCTTTTACAGAAAAGCATAAAAAAGAAATTTACGATACGAGAATCATTGGAACCCGTAATCTCTTGAATCTATTTACCGAAGAGAAGTATAAACCACAAAAGCTAATTGCAGCCTCAGCTGTAGGATACTATGGAAGTCAACCAGTGAATGTTATCAATGAGTCATCTTCAATAGGAACTTCTTTTTTAGCGCAGGTTGTTGATGATTGGGAACATGAAGTTCACAAGGGAAGAGATATGAATATATCAACACATTGTATTAGAAATGCTCATATTATCGGGCAAGGAGGTATTCTTTCTGTAGTTTCTTCATATGCATCATATGGATTCGGTGCAATCTTAGGAAATGGAAAATCACATTTTCCATGGATTGATATTCTTGATCTTTGTCATATATATATGACGTTCCTTCAAGAAGGAAATCATCCTTTAATCATTAATGGAGTATCTGGCACTTCAGATACCCATGCTGATTTTGGAAAAGCTGTAGGTAGGGCAAAAAAAGTTTTGTTTAATATACATATACCTAGACTTTTACTTCGTGTTAAATTTGGATCATTTGCTGATGAAATGCTCGTTGATCAAAGAGTAAGTACCCAGTATGAAGATTTTTCACCAGTACGGTATACTAATCTTATCGAAAGAATTAATCATTATCTTAAATAAAAATATGTTACATAAATTAGAATGGCGATACGCCACAAAAATGTTTGATAAAGAAAGGGAAATAAAGGAAGAGGATTTAACAACACTACTTGAAGCTATGAACTTAACAGCATCATCATATGGATTGCAACCATATGAATTTGTAGTTGTTAAAAAGCAAGAAATGTTAGATAGATTG
The DNA here is from genome assembly GCA_964592365.1 of uncultured Candidatus Saccharibacteria bacterium. Taxonomy (GTDB): domain Bacteria; phylum Patescibacteriota; class Minisyncoccia; order Phycocordibacterales; family UBA1006; genus UBA1006. The sequence continues at coordinate 24,058 of CAZQDL010000007.1, forward strand.
AAGGAAGTTTCATTTCAGCAATCACAAATATCTGATGCTTCACACCTTATTGTTATCTGTGCAAAAACAGAAATAAGTTCAGGATATATTGATAGCTATATTAGTAATATTGCTCATGTTCGTGGTACTGAAATTAGTACTCTTGAACCATATGCTCAGATGATGAAGCAAACTATTGGATCACAAGATACTCAAGCGCAGTTAACGTGGTCTCAAAAACAGTGCTATACCGTACTAGGTACCTTGCTTCTTGCATGCGCTGATTTAAAAATAGATGCCTGTCCTATGGAAGGATTTATTCCAGAATCATACAATGAAATATTGGGATTGAAGGAACATGGTCTACATGCAACAATTGCTATCCCTATCGGATATCGTCATGTTCAAGATAGCTACCAACATGCAAAGAAGGTAAGAAAGCAATTGGCTGATATGGTACATTTAAAATATGAGTAATATTGTTAACGAATTTAAAGAATTTGCGATAAAGGGAAATGTTGTTGATATGGCAGTAGGTATTGTTATCGGAGCATCATTTGGAACCATCGTTACCTCATTGGTTAATGATATGATTATGCCAATAATATCAGGGTTATTTAATATCCCAGATTTCAGTAATCTATTTTTCATGGTTTCAGGAGAGGGAACTTTCAGTTCAGTTTCTCTTGCTCGTGAATCAGGAGCATCAGTTATCGCATACGGTTCATTTATTAATGCTATATTCGCGTTTTTGATTGTTGCTTTCGCACTCTTTATGTTTGTTAAGGCTATAAATACCTTGAAAAAGAAAGAAAATACAAAACAACAAGTACCAAGTGGTCCAACTGAAACAGAGCTTCTTATCGAGATAAGAGATCTTTTAAAGAAATAGCCTTGTGCTATTTTTTATTTTTATATACCTTATATTCATGAACTACTACGAGAAAAAACTAGAAGAGAAGAAAAACTATCCTCATAAAAAGCCTGAAGATATTCGACATACTTTGAAGAAGAATAAGATTCATAATATGCAGCACACCAAGAAGAATGCTCAGTTCGGTATGTTTTAAATAAAAAATCACCAAAGTGGTGATTTTATTGTCCTAAGTGATGTGTATTTGAAATACTGTCACGAACTTTTGCTTCTTTAATGATTCGAAGAACCTCTTCGTCATCATCAGTAATTACATAAAGGTTGAGATCTTCTCTACTTATTGTTTCTTCACCTTCTTTGAGGAATGCCTTTTTAAAGTAGTCTTCAAGTGGTTGCCAGAATTCTGAACCGTATAATATTATCGGTACATCTGGTATTTTCTTTGTTTGCTTTAGGGTTAATATTTCAAAGAATTCATCAAGTGTTCCAAATCCTCCAGGACAGTAGATGTATGCTTCAGCAGAATACGCAAGAATTACCTTTCGAGAGTAGAAGTGATGGAAATTAAGAGAAGCATCAACATACTCATTAAGTTTTTGTTCGAAAGGAAGTTTTATATTAATTCCAATTGATGAACCATTAGGTGATGTAAAAGCTCCCTTGTTTGCAGCTCCCATAATTCCATATCCTCCTCCTGTGACTACGGCATAATCAAGGTTAGCAATTTTTGTTGCAAGTGCTTCAACTCTTTTTGCAATGTCTGTTTCTAAATCAAGTCGAGCTGAACCAAAGATAGTTACTGATTTAGGATACTTTGCCATAAGTTCAAAACCTCTTCTAAATTCAGCATCAATAATGCACATTCTTGAATCAAGCACTGTTTGATTTTGATTGATACAAGTGTTTGTAATTTCTTGGAGACTTAGCTCTCCTGGTTTTTCTATATTCATATTTCAAAAGTATACCATACAAGCAATCTCAGGAGCTATCTGATATAATATGAGCATGAAAGTAATCAAACGAAGTGGAGAAGAAGAACTATTTGATGTGAATAAACTATGTAGTTCACTTATTAAAGCAGGTGCCTCAGAGAATCTAAGTGATCAGGTTTGTGGCATTATTGCAAACAGTGTTGAATCTGGAATGTCTACTGAAAGGATTTTCAATTTAACAAGAAAATATCTCATGGAAGTGGATCCTGGTATGTCAGCACTTTATTCTCTTGATCGTGGATTATCTGCTTTAGGTCCATCTGGCTTTATGTTTGAACAGTATGTTGGAGCATTGTTCAGGGAAATGGGTTACACAGTAACTACAAACTACTTTGCACAAGGTGAGGCGGTACAACATGAGGTTGATGTACTTGCCACAAAAGGGAATGTTGTTTTTCTTATCGAAGCTAAATATAGAAATGATTTTAGGACAAAAACACATATTAATCAGGTTATGTATGCAGATGCTCGTCTTGAAGACGTGAGAAGAAAAGCTATACAAGATGGTGACACTAGAGAATATTATCTTTGGGTAGTTACTAATACCTTGTTCACTGACCATGCTGAAAACTATGTTACTAAAAGAGATCTTCAGTTAATGGGATGGGAATATCCAAAATATATTAATATTAAAAAGATTGCATATGATAACAAGTTATTTCCTGTTACCGTGCTTCCTTCAATTACTAAATCTGTATTAAAGAAGTGTGCACAGGAGGGAATTGTCTTAGCAAAACAATTGTACCCAATGACTGCTGATGAACTTATGCAAACCTTCAGTCTAAGCCACCGATCTGCAAAAAAATTAGAACAGGAAATACTTGAACTGATGTTTTAAATAAACCTTGTTTTTTATTTTTAACGTGATTTAATATATAAAACAAATCTACGATGGAAATAAAAATAATCAGAGGATCTTTAAGATTCTCCATGCTCATTTCAAGTTATCCTTTTCTTAACAAAGAAGAATTAGACAGAATTTTTCCAGGTTGGAAGGAAGCATTGAAATTAGAAACACCAAAGACAGCAAGGAATTAATATTCTAAGCTGTCTTTTTATGTGTATACTAGTGTCATATGCGATACCTCATACTGTCAGTACTAATATTTCCTCTCGTATTCATAGTTCACCCTCTTGTATTGTTTGTATGTACATCAATCTATTTTATCTTTACTAAAACACCTCTTAGCTTACTCATTCCTTTTTCTTTTTTGTTAGATGTTGTTACTCTTAAAGAATTAGTTTTTTTGGGCTGGAATCTGCCTTATTTTTCCTTCATTACCTTACTAATCTATATACTTTTACCTATTGTAAATGAGTATATTATAATCAAGGACTAATATGTTTTGGAGAAGAACAAAAAAATATCGTGATTATGAAATTCATCCTGATGAAATTTTTATCGACAATGCAAATATATCAAATTTAGATCAACAGCAATTTGAAGGTGTTATCGAACAACGAATCCCTAAAAGAGCCCTTACTATTATTTTCATATTTATCGCACTTGTCTTTGCTATTTTTACCTACAAGCTTTTTCAACTTCAGATTATTCAAGGTAATCATTATGCAAGAATTTCAGAGTCTAACCGATTGAATAAAAATCCAATTTTTGCTGAACGTGGAATTATTTATGATATCAATGGTGTTGAACTTGCTTGGAATACTGAAGAACTTGAGCAAGAATATCTTTCACGTGCATACATTACCGATGATGGATATGGTCATCTATTAGGGTATGTAAACTATCCTCAAAGAGATGATAATGGATATTATTGGCGTACTGATGTTGAAGGACAAGATGGTTTGGAAAAGAAATATAACAACTATTTGAAGGGAATAAATGGTGCCTACCTTTTTGAAGTTAATGCTTTAGGTGACATACTTTCTGAACAACCAATTTCAGAACCACAAGATGGACAAAATCTGATTACTACCATTGATTCTCGATTACAAAGCGCTGTGTATCGAGGTATTGAGAAACAAGCACGTGATGCTTCTTTTCAAGGTGGCGCCGCAGCCTTTATCGATATTCAAACAGGTGCAATTGCTACATTAACTAGCTATCCTGAGTATGATCCGTACACCTTAGCTGAAGGAAGCGATGTTGTGGCCATTCAAAAGTTTTTTAATGACTCATCAAAGCCATTTCTTAACAGGGCAGTTTCAGGTTTATATTCTCCTGGTTCTACGATAAAGCCATTTATCGCACTAGCTGCACTTAATGAGAACCTCATAGATACCAATACCATTATTTATTCAGTAGGACGTATTGAGATAGCAAATAGGTTTAATCCCTCAAACAGTTCTGTGTTTCGTGACTGGCGACCAGAAGGACATGGACCTACCGATGTATATCATGCAATTGCTGATTCAGTAAATACTTTTTTCTACGCTATCTCAGGTGGATATGGAAATCAAGAAGGGCTTGGAATTAATAAAATGGAAGAATATCTTGATACCTTTGGAATTGCTAAGATAACAGGTATTGATTTTTCTACTGAACAAAATGGAGTTATTCCTACACCAGAATGGAAAGAAAAAACCTTTGCAGATGGTACGTGGAGATTAGGAGATACCTACAACACATCAATTGGACAGTTTGGATTCCAGGTTGGGGTACTACAAATGGCTCGATCAATTGCAGCTCTTGCAAATATGGGAACACTTCATGAACCATATTTAATCACACCAACAGGTCTATCTAAAAAAGTGAATGCTAATGTTACTACTGAAAATTATCAAATCATTCATGAAGCCATGAGACAAACAGTAACTGAAGGAACTGCACGACTGATTAACATACCTGAATTAGCCTTTGCGGCAAAATCAGGAACAGCTCAGGTGGGGATTGATAATGAATACAAGCATTCATGGGTTGTTGGTTTCTACCCAGCATCAAAACCTCAGTATGCATTTGCTTTAGTTATGGAAAGAGCACCAAATACAGAAAGTAATACAGGATCAGCTACACGAGCGTTAAAAACAGCATTAGATGAATTACGTACTGATCATCCTGATTTTTTCCTTGAACTTGAGGGTTGATATAAAGGGTGTAATAACATAGTATTGCAAGCATGACCCCAATATATTTAAGCATTGAGAAGAAAGAAGCTCTTGAGAAAGAACTTCACATGTTGAAAACAGAAAAGAGAAGTGAAATTCTTGAACGTCTTGCATTCGCAAAGTCTTTAGGTGATTTGTCTGAAAACGCTGAATACCATTCATCAAAGGAAGATCAGGGAAAAAATGAAGCCCGTATCTCAGAAATTGAAGCTATATTAAAAGACGCACAAATAATTGAAGCAAATACTGATGGAACCATTGGTATGGGCTCAGTTATTGTTCTTCAAAAAGAAGAGAGTAAACAAGAAGTTACCTATACTATTGTTGACGAAAGAGAATCAGATGTTCTTGCAGGTAAGATGGCAATATCATCCCCATTAGGAAAAGTACTTGTTGGAAAGAAAAAAGGAGACACTGTTTCTGTTACAACTCCAAAAGGAAATACGAGTTATTTTATTTCATCAGTATTATAATTCTTTGACTGAGTATATAGACATCTATATACTCTTTTATATATGGCATCAATTGAAGAACTTAAAAAAGTTCGTTTAGAAAAAAGAAATATACTTGAACGTGCTGGAATGAATCCACATCCAAGTGATATTCAAACTACCTTCACGATTAATCAAATTGCAGGTGACTTTAAAGAGGGAATTCAAGTTGAAATTGCAGGAAGAGTGCATGCAATTCGTGGTTCCGGAGCTATCTCATTTATCGTTATTCATGACGGAACAGGAACGTACCAGGTTGTGATAAAGAAAGATACTATGGAAGCTTCATTATTTGATCTTTTTGAAAAAACCGTTGATATCGGAGACTTTGTTTGGTTTAAAGGAGTTACTTTCCTAACCCAACGTGGTGCTGAAAGTGTACTTGCTGAATCATGGAAAATGGCAAGTAAATCTCTACTTCCACTTCCTGACAAACATGCAGGTATTCAGGATCAAGACGAAATTTATCGAAAACGATACCTTGAAACTATATCAAGTGAAGAAGCTTTTGAAAGATTTAAAATACGATCACTTATCATCAAAAACATTCGAAGTTTCTTTGATACTAAAGATTTCATGGAAATTGAGACACCAATTCTTCAAAATCAAGCAGGAGGTGCAATGGCTCAAACTTTTAACACCCACCATCTTGATTTGGATCTTCCTATGGTACTTCGAATTTCACTTGAAATAGAACATAAGATGGTAATGGCCGGAGGATATAGAAGAATATATGAAATTGGTAAAAATTTCCGTAATGAAGGATCTGATCCTACCCACATTCAAGAATTTACGATGCTTGAATGGTATGCAGCATACGAGACACTTGAACAAAATATTACATGGACACAGGAACTATTAACTCACCTTGCTTCTGAGGTTCTAGGAAAGACAGAATTTCGTGTTTATGACAAAGATAACGTTGAACATGTAGTTTCTTTCATTGGTGATTGGAAACAGGTAAGATTTGACAGTCTACTATTGCAATATGCTTCACTTGATATTCATACAGCAAGCGATGAAGAAATTCGTGCAAAAGCTTATGAATACGGAATGAGCGTTGAAGAAGGTAAACAGATGGGAATTGCAAATATATTAGACTTTATCTACAAAAAATCAGCACGTAGTAAACTGATTCAACCGACGTTTGTAACCCACTATCCTGGAAATCTTAAACCTCTTGCGCAACAAAATGATGATGGAACTGCTCAGGTTGCACAACTTATCATAGCTGGTTCTGAAATTACTAATCAATATGCAGAGCTAGTTGATCCAATCATTCAGCGAAAGCTACTTGAATCTCAAAAAGAAGCAAAAGAGAATGGTGATACTGAAGCTATGGATATTAATGAGCGATTCATTACCGCTATGGAACATGGAATGCCACCAATGACAGGTTTTGGAATGGGTATTGATAGGTTAGTTGCATTGCTTACTGAAAAAGAAAATTTAAGAGATGTGATTTTCTTCCCAATCATGAGAGAAAAATAAAAAACAACAGTTCCTGTTGTTTTTTATATTATACAACGATATAATTTAGGTATATGAATACAATAAACAGAACAGAATTATATCGTGATGCTTGGAAAGACTTCAAGCAAAATTGGCACACCTTCTTACTTATCATTCTAACCTTCGTACTAGTTAACTTTGTTGCTGGTTTTGGAGGTGAAGATATGGAAGTAGCTGCTACTTTAATATCATGGTTTGGAGGAACATGGTTGGGTATTGGATATATCAATTATCTTCTAAATATTGTTGATGGAGAAAAAGCATTATATCGAGATATTTTCCATGGAGTTAAATCAGCAGAACAGTTTGCATACTATGTAATTGTTAGCTTGGTATATTCTGCTTTGGTATTGATCGGAAGTATCTTCCTTATCGTTCCTGGAATTATCATTGCCCTTGGCCTTATGTTTGCAAACTACTACATTGCAGAGAATAGACTTGGACTTCGAAATGCATTTAAATCAAGCTGGGAAATTACTGATGGTCACAAATGGGCTATCTTCAAATTAATGTTTTTCCTAACATTCCTTAATATTGCAGGATTACTTGCACTAGGGGTTGGACTACTCATCACCATCCCAATGTCTCAAATTATCTTGGTTCGTGTATTTAGACAATTAGAAGGGATTCCACTTCCTGATGCTGGGAATGAAAATGTTTCAGAAGAAGAAGGGGAGGAAGATATTGAAGAAGTTGAAGTTGTAGCTGAAGAAAAGGAAGAAAAAGAATAAAAACACCGTAAGGTGTTTTTATTTGTGCCGGAAGTGGGACTTGAACCCACACACCCGAAGATATGCGATTTTGAGTCGCACGCGTCTACCAATTCCGCCACTCCGGCATTACTTTAGGATATTACGTTAAATGGTTTTTAAAGGCAAGATGTAGACCTTTTTCAGATGTGATATTATATGAGTATATGTCTATGTCAGGATACCAAAATAATTCTATCTTCTGGGTTGAGGTAGCAAAAATACAGCCAAACCCATATCAACCAAGACGTGAGTTTGATCCAAATGCACTTGAAGATCTTGCTGATTCAATTCGTCAATATGGTGTTTTGCAACCACTTGTAGTTACTCGAAGCGAAGACTATACCGAAGATGGTGGTATGGAGGTATATTATCAACTAATCGCTGGAGAACGTCGTTTACGAGCTGCTAGAATAGCTGGGTTACACCAAGTTCCTGTTATCATTAGAAAGGAAACTGATAATAAGGTTAGGTTAGAATTAGCTATTATCGAAAATCTTCAACGAGAGGACCTTAACGCAATTGATAGGGCATTAGCCTTTGAACAGTTGTACAAAGAATTTAAACTGACTCATGCTGAAATTGGAAAGAAGATGGGAAAAAGTAGAGTATATGTTTCTAATTCATTAAGACTACTTTCACTTCCTGATGATATGAAAAGAGCCCTTATAGAAGGGCAAATTAGTGAAGGACATACTCGACCATTGCTTATGCTCTCAGATAGGCAAGAAGAACAAAGTACTCTCTTTAAAGAGATTATGGTGCGAAACATGTCAGTACGAGATGCTGAAAAGATTGCAAGAAAAGTTGCACAAGACAAGATACGAAAAAAAGAATATGAGGTAGATCCTACTATCAGTATTTATGAAAAGAAGATGTCAGAGAATTTGGGAACTCGAGTACATATCGAACCTAAAGAACAAGGAGGAAAAATAGTTATTGATTACTTCACTCTTAAAGATCTAGACACTATCTTATCTGCAATTAAAAAATCAGATGAGAAGGATAGTCATAAAATGATGGATAACTTTATGAGACAACAAGAAGAAGATTCAATACTTTCACAGCAAAAAGAAAATATTGAAAATGCAACTCCGTTTCAATTCAGCTCTCCTTTACCAGAAATTGAAAAGGTAGAATCATATCAAAATGAAGTTAATGAAGTTAATGAAGTTAATGAAGTTAATGAAGTTAATGAAGTTA
>CAZQDL010000008.1:0-5836 GCA_964592365.1 uncultured Candidatus Saccharibacteria bacterium
CAATGTGAAATAAGACATCTACAAAAACAACTCTCCCAAGCAGAACAATTACTCGGTAATGGAAAGGAGGTATGAGCGAAGCTCTAAGAAGACAAAAAACTATGGCAAAATCAAACGTAACATTCACAAAAGACAACGAATACTATACACCTAAAGAATTTGTAGCTAGGTTCGGAACTTTCGATTATGACCCAGCAACTACAAAAGAAAAAGCAGAAGACTTTGGAATAGAGAATTACGACACTATCGAAACAGACGGTCTAAAGCAAGATTGGACTAAATACAAAAGAATTTGGGTTAATCCTCCATTTACTCGTAAGCATGAATTTATGCAAAAGGCGTGGGAAACCTACCAACAAGCAAAAAATGAGATTTATATCTTATTTCCTATTGAATTTCTTACTACAAAGAGATTTGAAAATTCTGTTGGGGGGGGAAGCTATTTATTCCAAACGGTCGAATTAACTTTCAAAGTGGATTGGGAAAGAAAGGAAAATCGCCAACTTTCGGAAGTATCGTAATGAAAATACAAGATACTTGGGAAGTTGAATTTATAGAGAAAGTTTTACTCGGTAACAAAGAATAGATATGATTAACAAAAAAGTATTAGTGCTTAAACATAAGGATTATTATGGACATATTCCATATAAAAAAGGAACTGTCGTATTAGAAACAAACAAATATGTATTGGTAAAATACGATGGATTATTTTCTGGCTCTGAATGGGTTTTGAAAGAAGAATATAGACAGCTTCCTTATATAGAATTACTCGGTAATGGAAAGGAGGTATGAGTTGGCTAAAAAGGTTATTTTGCTCGCACCCTGCACTTAAAAGTGAGGAAATAAATACTTATGGATTAGCAGTAGATACTCGAATTGTATTTAGTAGCCCATGGTCACTTTTCGGGACAAAAGAAACACATTACCTGTGCAATAGGTGTGGAGCTAAATATTGGTACCCAAAGGGAAACCAGTACGAAAAAGAAATGTGTGAAAAAACTATGAACCTTTTACTCGGTAACAAAGAATAAATAATTATGAAAAACAAAGAATATGAATATAGAGTAATAGAAAAATATAAACAGTTTCCAAGTACATCTGAAACGAGTGGATATCATTCTATATCAGGAATTTTACAAGAAGCATTAAATGATAGTGAATTTAGAAAACTAGACTTATATCATATTATTGAAACTGATGTTTATTTTATACTAATTTATGAAAGATAAATATAACAGCAAATTCTCAACCTTCATACGTTCAGCAACACCAGAAGAAAAAGAAAAAGTATTCAATGAAGTAATTGAAAAGTCTATTGAAGACCAGAAGAGATTACTAGATAATTAAAAAAAACTTATATGAGCAGTACACAGATAAATATTAGGATGACAAAAATACTGTCATCCCGTCTAGGTGAATTAACTTCCCTTATGGGAACAAATAATGATAGCGACACCTTACGAACCCTTATTCAAATGAAGTATAATCAACTAAAAGAACAAGATGAAAACATACAACATTAAACTAAAAAGAAGTGAAGAAATGGAAAAAATGCTTGACTTTATCGCTAAAGAATTTGCAGTAACAAATAAAACAGCACTTGTCCATTTGACAATAGGTCAAACTTACCAGAACTTAATCAAGTATAAATCACAAAAATATATTAAAAATATTAACAATGGTAAACCAGCCGGACAACCTATTAAGGAGAGGTTGGAAGGCTCAATCCTTGCTAGGGAGGACCAAGAGAAACTCTGTTTACAACTTCCTAACGGTACAGTTCATGGGGAAGTCTGTGAATACTCAACCTATAACGAGGTAACAAATAAAGAGTATAGAGTAAAGAGACCATTATCAGCCCTCTCACAAGGCTTCGTAGATGAAGTCAATGATAATGAAAAACAGGAAACCGCACAATAACAGCAAGCTAAACGGCTTGTTCTGTCAAGGTCTTAAATGCCCTAAAGAATTAACCGGAACTGCCCGTAAGTGGTGTTCAACTAAGTGTTTTTACACAATAAAAAAATTACAACATGGAAACAGAAAAGAAGATTAAGGTAATGATTGAAGAGTTAGGTGGGTTCTGTCTCAGTGAGGCTGGTGACCTACGAAACTACGAAGATATAGATATAGCAAATGCCACACTTATATTCCAAGAGGTACTTATGGCTATGGCATATCAAAAAAATATTAACAAGAATGAAAAGGAACAACTTCTTATGGCTCACCGAATGGGGGACCAACTAAGAAAATATGTAAAACGATGGACCGGTGTTGATTTACATGAAGTATTCAATGATAGAACTGTATGACCATCAAAGATGGGTCGTTAACACCGCAAGAGATTATGAAGGCTTATGGCTTAAAACAGGAACCGGAAAAACACATGCGACCTTCGGTCTTATCGAAAAACATAGACCAAAGAACACGTTGGTCGTATGTCCTAAAATAAAAGTCACTGATTGGAAAGAGCTTTCAAAAGAACTCGGTATACCCATTGATGTATTAAGTAAGGAACAGTTTTCAGTACAATGGGATAACCTGCCTTACTATGAATTTTTTGCTATTGATGAAATACATTATTTCTGGTCAATGAAAATGAAAACAAAGAAACATAAAAAAGATACAATAGCTGGTTCAGCAAAGAAATATATGCAAAAACACAGACCTAAGTATTTTTATGGGTTAACAGCAACACCTTATCGTGGGTCTAACCCTTGGGACCTGTATTCTGCATGGTTTCTCTTTAAGGGAGAGCTTCCTATGTCGTATAAGAAGTTTGAAAAAGAGTTCTTTGATATAGTAGATATTAACCGATGGGCTAAATTAAAAAACCCAAGAGTTCCATCACGATGGGTACCAAAACCGAAGGAAGACAAGGTTAGTGAACAGCGTTTACTTGATGGGTTCGCAAAACTTGGCATTACCCTGCGTTCAGATGAAGCGTTTGATATGCCACCTATTATTGAAACTAAAGAACTTTTCCAACCAACACTTTCTCAAGTACAGGCACACAAACAAATGCTTATGGAATATTCAACAGGGATACAAAGATATACTTTTGGTTATCAAATATTTGGTGGTGGCTGTAGAAAAGGGGATGAATATCGTCCAGACGAATATTATTCATCAGATAAGTTTGAGGCCTTAATGGAAATTATTGAAGAAGAACCACGTATTTGTGTGGTAGCAAGGCACCATGTCGAGTTACGTAGGATGAAGGAAGAATGTGCTATTCGTTTTCCTGAAAGACCTGTATATATTATTAGTGGGCAAGATAAAAAACCTGATTTTAGTCAGATTAATGATGACGAACATAAGGATAAGCCAGCTATTGTATTAATACAGGCTGAATCTGCCGTAGGTTTTGACATTAAGAATATTAGTATCATGGTTTTCTACACACTTGCTTTCTCTTATGTACATTATGAGCAAGCAAGAGGTCGTATTACAAGAGGAAAGAATATAGAGACGTTTGACTCACTGAGATATGTGCATTTGATTACCATTGATACTATTGACCAGCATGTATACCAAAAGATTATTAAAAAAGAGAATTTCTCTATAAAGCTATACGCAGATAAAAACAAATGACAAAAGAAGAATGGACAGCCGAATTAGATTTCGGAGGACAACACAACCCCCCATTTCTTACGTATGAAGATATTGACCACTTATGGAATATTTCAAAAAAAAGAAATATGGAGGCTGTGTTATGGATATGTGAAAATATTCAATGGTATGCAGACGAAGAAGCATTATGGTATCAATACCGATTTAACAATTTTGAGATTTGGTCAGATGATAGAATGATTATCAGGGTACCAAATACAAAACATTTACTTATTAACAAAAACCAATAACAAATTTTATGAAAACAAAAATTATTACTATTATCAAATTAATTGCTACACTATTTTTACTTATGAATCTCTGGCATGTGAACACTACCCTACAGGAACAAGATGAATATATTAATCTTATTATGAAAGGTATGCTTATCCAAACAGAAGAAAATATGAGAACTAATCAACTACTAGGTTTAACAGACCTAACATGGGAAGAGACTAACTATTTCAACGAATAAACATTACCAATTTCATATGCTCGCTCACGAGTAAGAGATTTACGATTAGAGTTTTTCATTTCTTCCTCGAGTATATACCCGTCTATCATTACAAACTCCTTAGAGCCACGACCTTGGTGATACATGATAACAAAATAACCAACCGAATTTTTAATTACAAAACAATCAAAAGGTTTTGCTCCACGAGAATCATCACTTATCTTATGGTAAACGCCACGTTCTGTAGTGCAGGCCTGTATTGAAGGTAGTTGTTGTTCTTGTCTGGTAAACTCAGTAAATGGAACTGAATCTTTCTTTGTAAACTTAAGCTCAAAACCAGCACTTGGTCCTTCATAACAGTAGCGTACCCACTTTCCAAATTCAGTATTGAACTGTGCTTCACTATTCATAATTATAGTTTACCATGATTTTTATGGAATTTGTATCGCTTGTTAGCAAGTTCTCGTGCTTGTATGGCATCCTTTTTTTGTTCGTAAGAACCAAGATTTATATGTTTTCCTTTTACGCGAATACCAGCTTTCCACTTGTCACCACTAGCATATACTCCGACAAAACCTGATTTATTACGAGTACCTATTCTTTTGTTTTTCGAGTTTTCACTGCTTAAAACTAATCTTAAATTGGACCACCTATTATCTGACCTCTTACCATTGATGTGGTCTATTATCCATTGTTTTTTTGGGTAATGGCCAGTGACATAAAAATAAGCTAATCGGTGAGCTTGGTAAGTGTACCCTTTAACGGTGATTTTTATGTAACCATTCGAGCCTCTTCCGCCTGCAACCGTACCCTTTTTAAATACTGTTCCACGGTCTTGGTTCCATATAAATACACCCGTTTTTTGATTATAGGTAAGTAGCTTTTTTAAGTCATCATGTGACATACTTATATTATACAATAAAAAAAAGACTATAATAAGTCTTTTATTTTTTGCCTAAGTTCATCCAAATCTGAAGCTATGATGGTATGGTCAATAAGTTCTTCTTGAATACCTTGCTCACTCTCATGGTTGTCTTGTGTCTCTTGCCCTTCCCGTACAAGATGCACAATGTAACCTCCAGAGTTTCTTATTGCAATAGCTTCGTTATCAAACCGAACATCAGAGAACGCCATGTTGTCTGATATGTTAGTCATCTTAACCCAAATGTTTTTATCTATGGTCTTTCTTCCCCAATCAGTTCCTACAAACTGTAAGAATTTTCTTGCTGAAAAATGTTTGGTTCCGAATTTATCCATAAGAGCTAGATATAAACTTGAAGCTCTTCGTTGGTCAGTAAACCACTTTTCTGTAATCTTACGTAGTAGCGTTGCTTGAAAAAGTGTTAATACAGGTTCTTCTTTTTGTGTCTCATAGTCGTAATCAACAGGAAATACACAGGTTGTCCACATAATATCTTTTAATACACTTGCAAAACTTCCTTTTTTGTATCCATATTCAGATAGCATATCGCATGCTGAATCTTTTCCAGACTGTTTTTTACCAGTAAATCCGATTATTTTTTTCATATCGTATCAAATATATATTATTAACGTATCATTATGATACGATTTCTGCCCTTATTGGCAGTGGGTAGGGTACTTTTCCTTTTAGGAATGAAACGAAATACCCTACACACTAACAACAAGTGTTAATGCTGTACCTATTGATAACATAAAAGTTATGTAGGGGATTTAACCCATAGGTACTCGAATATGGCAACTGCTACAATATCAAAGTTACAGTTATTTTTATATCTTAACCATATCCGA
>CAZQDL010000008.1:5936-23951 GCA_964592365.1 uncultured Candidatus Saccharibacteria bacterium
CCTAACCACGAGGGTTACGTATTATTAATTCTACCACAACTCTTTAGGTAATTCCAAACATCTATTCCATAGTAATTTTCAGTTCCGTCTTTATTAATTCCTATTGTTTTTCCTTGCATGAATTTATGAAAGTCTTGGATTGAAGCATTTTTAGTTATTTCTGTGAGTTCTTGTATTTGTTGTATATTCATATGTTTTTTTATTACATTTAACACATTTATAAATTCTTGTTTTTTTGCCGTCACTATAATAGTTTACGATGATACCTTTCATTGATAGTTTTTTTATCTTATAAATTTTGTGAACCTCTATTTCATCCATTATTTTATAATATAATTCTGGATTACCTTTATAGTTCTCGTTTGTCTTAACCCCATAGGACGGAAGGTAGAGCTCGTATTTATGTTCGCAATTATTTTCTTTCATACTATTATAGACCACCATAGTCGATTAATGATTCTGGGTACATCTTTGGGTCGCTGTATACCTCTTCTCCGTATAAATCTTCAGTTGAGTCAAACATCTTATCCTCTGTTTCAATATTATCATAAGTTCTGATAATTCTTGCATATTCAGGATTTAGGTGCCACACAAATGAACCGCTTGTTTGTTTTTTTCTATAGACTACACCAAGCCCCATAAGCTCTGCTAGCCATTTCTTTACCACTTCTGTTTCATAACCAAGAGTTACCCCCATACCTGATGTAGTTACCCCCTTGAGGTATTTAGCAAGTGTTATCAGTGCCATACGTCGTTTAATAGGAATCGAACTGAAAGCAACCTTGAATAGAAATGACATATCTTCTTCTTCGAGTGAATATTCTTTGTTCTCCTGATTTTCAGGTCTGAGTTTACCCATCATATATAAGGCATCGCCAATCGTCGAAAGTTGCTCTATCATACGCGTAGGCATCTCTTGCGATGGAACGAAGGTAATATGTTTTTCTTGGAAGTCCATAAATACTCCAGAACGGACTTTTGTAGCTAAATCAGCAACATCAATTAATCGTTCTATGTAATCTGGGTCTGACCTGTGTTTATCTAAGTCTACCTTATTAAAGTTTTCAAAGAGATATTGCATGTATTCATTCATATCATGTTTCAAACCATCCCTTAACTCTGTAATCTTATGCTTATTTCTCATCGCTCTTCGTGCAGCGTCCTTACGGTCTGGTTGAGCTACTTGATACATAATAAAACGGTCCCCCATGGCTGATGAAAGCGTACCACTATTTTGATAAATAACTTCAGTTGCAGCAGCAATCGCACCAATCTTACCTGTCCATAAATGTTTTTCTTCACCACCACCATTTCCAGTACGTTTTGAATAATATCCATCGTATATTTCACGAAGCTGTGCAAATATCTTTGACTTCTCATCTGCTGAAAGAGATAACATCGTTGTAAAATCTTTAAACAAAATAATAGAACCAATGTTTGGCATACTATGTAAAAATGAAGTTTCTTGACCAGTACGCTGTAACCCAGAGATAAATGTATTTGAGGTAAGCTCAGAAATTGGATACACCATTTTCTTTCCAGTCTTTTTGAATTTTACATCATATAGCGAGCTGATTAACTCGCTCTTTCCTCCCCCTGATGGGGCAACGAACATAAGCCAGATAGGAATATCTCCTATTTGTGTCCCTAGTATGGTTGCTACTATCATTTTAATGATACCTGGGTCTTCCAATACATATACGTCTTGGAATCTTTTTTGTAGCGTTTCTATTGAATGAATCATAGGTGTTTGCCGATTATTGCGACAGCTTCACTCCAATTCACTCCATAATAATCCTGAACGAAGTCAATAACATCTCCACCTTTTCCTACTGAGTAGCACATAAATCTGTTTGTCTCTTGGTAGTAATGCATGGACGGTGTTTTTTCATTTTGGTTATATATTGAAGTTCCCTTGTTGTCTCTGCCAAACGTGTAAAAGTTGGTGATAGGTATTTGCTTAATACGAACAATGTCATAAGTAGCATTAATATCTCCTATTGGTTTTGTTATTTTTTTCCCGATGTTGTTGTATTCATCAGTAAGTGTCTTAACAATACAGTCTATTATAGTGGTATCTTCCGCGAACTGCAACATAGTTCTTCGTTGGTGCATGAGTTCATCAATAACACTTTTATAAGAAGCTTTATTCCCAGATTTTGGTGGTTCATAATCTATCGTGGCTATACGATGAAATTCATCAAGTGTTTTCCCTGACATAAAATAATCAGTGACATCCATGTTATAGAGCATAATAAATATCTTAACCTTAACACCTGCTGATAATGCAATCTTTGCACTAGCTTTCTTTCCAGCTTCATCCCCGTCAAGGCATATATAAACTTCCTTATATCCTTCAAACCATTCAGGTTTAAAAGACGAACATCCACCTGTTGATGAAAGAGCATGTACACCTTGCGACTGCATCACAAGAGCGTCAAACTCACCTTCAACAAAATATACGCGTTCATAACTTGGTTCATATCCAGGAAAGTATCCGTACACCGTATACGAACTACCTTTCTCATAAGTATATTTTGGATTCTTAGGGTCAGTATCATCAGGGTCTTTACGATATTTTGCAAAGAGCTTGTTCCCTTCTTTATCAAAAACAGGAATAACAATTTTATGGTTATCGTAGCTAATCTGTGAATATTTTTGCACTTCTGGTTTAATGCATCGGTTGGTTAAATATGTGTCTAAATTTTGTGTCATAGCCCTATTATACTTTGTTGAATAATTTTGTGCAAATTAAAATGTTGCACGACTTTTTTAATGGGTATATAATAGTCTTATGAAAGAAAAAAAACTAACCAGTATTAGGGATATACGTGACCATCGTAACTTCCTGATTAATAAACTATACCATACAGACGGCCACCCTATTACCAATATATCTGAAGTGTTTAACATTAATCGTTCTACAGTATCACGTATTATCAACACTTAATTGTGCACAGTGACGAGGTAATCCGAAGGGTTACCTTCACACTGGCCGCAATGCCAGTACAATCTATTAATAGATTGTTTAATAACTTTTATAATAAATAATAAATAATAAATAATAAACTTATGAATTACGACAAATTTTCAGTAGAAAAAAGCAAATCAATATCTTGGGGAAAAGTTGGAGACTATGTAGATGGTACTCTTATTAAAAGAACAGTAAGTACTATCCCAGATAAATGGTTTAATACAGCAATTATCTACGAAATATTAGCAGATGGAGGAGTATACCACGAACGTGAAAGAGACGGAGAAGGAAAAATTAAAACTTCTTCAAACCCTGATTCTGTTAAGGTTGAAATCCAAAAAGGTGAAATTATTACTGTTTGGGCTAAAGTGAGTCAAGAAGGTAGAAAAGAACCACTAGCTACAGCACTAGAACGATTACCAATAGGAGCATTTTGTAGAATTAAATTTACAGAAACAAAGCCTTCTGATAAGGGAAACGATGCTAAAATCAAACAAGTATTCACTGACACTTCTTCAGGAACATACAAAATGAATGAAGAGTGGTTGGAAAAACAACGTGGCGTTGCGTTTAATTTGTCTACCCCTGTTGCTGATGGTACTCAGGGAGATGAGGAGACACCCTTCTAGTCTTTTATGACAAAGAAAAATCTTTCTCCAAGCTATCTTAAACAGATAATAAGAGAGAAGATTCCTGAAGGATTAGTAGTTCCTGAACATACAGAGTATGAACACTTCTACAGGGAAACACGAGTAAATAAGCTTTACCATAGTACCACCACTAAAATGGGTGACTACGGTAAAAAGTATTTAAAAAATTGGTCTACTAAAGTTGGTGCAGATTTTCTACGTGATAACATAGAAAATATCATCAATGGGACCAAACAAACAATACTCGATTTAATTGAAGTCTCTCAGCACAAGCACAACACAGTGCTTCGTATAGCAGGGGAAATTGGTTCTTATGCTCATGAATATTTTGATAGATACATGATATTCAGAATAGAAAACCCTGGAGAAGAAAAGCGTGATATTAACCTAGATGACTTTCCTCTTAATTACATTGAGAGGGACCATATTGGTTTTAAATGTTGTGTGAACTCGTTCTTAAAATTTATGGACGACCATTTCATTATTCCGATTGCATCGGAGTTGCTGGTTGCAGATACAAAGCATGAGTATGCAGGAACTTTTGATAATCTTGTTCTCATGGCTCATGTACGTAAAAAAGGAAATGGCTCTTGTGGGCATAACTCTGAAACAAGTACCAGTAGTAAGTTACATGAATACTGGTTGTCTGGTTCAGAAGAAGACCAGAAGTATCAATGTCAAAGATGTGGACAGAAAGTCCAAATGCATCTGACAATGCTTGACTGGAAGACTTCAAACCAAGGAGAAAAATCAGAGTATGCAATGCAGGTTGCTTCGTATGTGTATGCCTTCATTAAAATGGTTGGTATTAAACCTACAAAACAATATATTGTACACTTCCTTAAAGACAAAGTTCACTACAATCTACTTAGTCTAAACAGCATTAGTGACGCAATTATTGCTTACAGGCATTTATCAGCGGTGTATGATTGGGAACAAAAATGGAAAGAAAAAGGACACTTTACTAATATCTATAAGACAAAAAAACGAACAAAAATATGTTAGATTTACAAGAAAAATTTGCACGGTACGAAGAATTATCAATCCTTAAAAAAGACATTGAAAAAGAAATTAACGACCTTAAACCGGAAGTTACCGAAGCAATGCAGGATGATGACCAATTTGATACTGAGCGTGGAGGTAAGTTTACGATTAGATTTAGGTCAAACTTTAGCTACTCTGATGAAGTACAAACAAAAGAGGATGAGTTAAAGCAACTTAAAAAGCATGAAGAAATTGAAGGTATTGCAATAGATACACCTACTCGATATATTCAATATAATTCACCAAGCAAAAAAGCAGAATAATCTGCTTTTTTGTTTTGTCTGATTTGAACCATAAACAAATCAAACTATAAGGAGAGTTTTAAGACACAAACTAACACCAAATAAACTTGCCCAGGAATAAACCTGGGCACGTCTATTATAGCATATTAATTTTATCTTGTATATTTTGAATATTTAATAAGAGAGAAGTCGATTGCATTTTTTCTAACCTTATTTAAGGTGTCTTTTTTCTCTTCATCAGAAAGTTTTTCATATACAGAGCTTTTAATTCTTCGTTCTGCTTGTTTATTAAATTCCTCTGAAAAAGTAATATACCACTCATCAACAACATCCTTTGGTGCATTTTCAACAAGTTTCTGCATTTTTATCATCTTAGACTTTGCAGGGTCCTGTATTGTTGGCATATTACCTGTTGAGTTAAGCCTATTATATTCGTTCTTAACAGTATGTACTTCATCAAGTTTAACACGAGAACCAAACAACGTTTTAAGGAGTAACTTTTCCATAACTGGGTCTTCAACTACGTAACCAAAAGCGTCATGTTTAGTATCAAGCAAGCGATTTGCCCCTGGAATACGTGAGAGTAGTGGCCCAAGTACTGGAAAACTATATTTATCTCTATCTTCAGCAGAAGATGATTGTGCTAATGTATTTAATACTGAAGGTGTGAAACGAGAAGAAATAAAGTCAACAATATCTGTTGCTGTACGTAACCCCGTCTCTTGAATAGTATGTGGAGTATTTCCCTCATCATCATCAAGTCCAAATATTGTTGCAATCTGGTCTACTACAGGAGCTTCCTTGAGACTTCCTTGTATCATAACATCCCAATAATAAGCGGTTTTATCTGCCTTATTTAAATCAGGGCTCGTTAATATTTTAACTGACATCATACCTTTAATAATTGGAGATATAGGACCTAGATAATCAGTAGATATAGAGATATTTTCTCCTCCTATTTGTAAGTTCAATGAATTAAAAACTTTTCCTTCAGCTACAGCAAGTTTTCTTTCTGATGGAGACATTGCTAAGTAACCCTTTAGGTAGTCTTCTTCGTCAAACATGGAACTAATAGCTAAGGCAATAGTCATAAATAAACCTGAACGAATCATAGGGTTGAATACGTCATTCCTTAACTCTAAGTTTCTTAATGAAATGTCTTCTGAACCAGTTGCATTTTTATATTTCTCAGTAATTCTTTTCCAATTTAATATTGGTTCAACAATAAGTGAATACCCTGTCCCGTACTTAATACCCTGTTCAACTACGTTTGCAGGAGTTTTAACGAACGGGGAAAGGGCTTCCCCAACCATTGTCCCTCCGAAAAGATTACTAATTGCGTTACGAAATCCAGTAAGACCCTTAGATAAGTTACCGTTCTCAGTGAATGTGGTTATCATGGCTTCTTGCATGGCCATCTCTTTTATACGAGATGCAGGAGAAGTATACTCAACCCCTGTTTGTGTTTCAGCAGAATACACCTCTTGCAATAAACCGATTGATTCTTCTTGTATTTTTTGTTTACTCCAACCTTCTATTTTACCAACGCTACGAACGTAAGAGATTACATAATTTTCTGCTACGTTTGCAAAAGCTGTACGTGCGAAAAACGAGTCTGGTTTACCTAGTCCTTCCCTAAAAACAACATCTCCGTATTGCTGTGTAATCGTTTTATCTACGTAGTAGTCACTAATCTTTGGTAACAATTTATCAACATCCAATTTTCTAGCTAATCTATCAATACCAAATTCTACACCTTCTGCTGATATTATTTTTTCACCCTGAATGATGTCTAACTGACTAATATCCTTGGTACGTGTTATATCAATACCTGAAGCTGCGTAGATATCTCGAGCTGCGTTTTTCCACTTCTCTGAGAGCTCTTTCATTTCTGGTGATAAGTATTTTTTATTTCCAGGAGAAATAAAAGTTATTTTAGAACCAGCACCAGCTACGGTGTTACCAATTATGTTTAAACCAAGCGTTGAAGGGTTCCATAATAATGAAGATGTTCCAATATAACGAAGGGCAACGTTAATCTTTGAGCTTGGTGCTTTACTTTTAATGTAGTTACTAATTTCGTTTCTTTTTTTGTAGAAATCAATCTGCTTATAACCTGAATTTTCAGGTAAATCAGGATGAGGTTTATCAAGAGCTCTTAGCTCATCAACCATTTTTGATAACTGAGCAAATTCTTCCTTAGTAACATTAAAACCAAAAGAAGATTCAAGGGTAGAAGCGATAATGTTATCCATTGCATTATCAGCAAGCTCAATATCTAAATCACGAATACGCTCGATATCTTTTTCAATTTGGGTATAAGCATCTTCTTTCTTTTGTTGAGGGGTAAACGTATTTTCAACCCATTTTGAAATAGCGTCAGCACGCTTTGAAGTTAGTGCTTTTTCAAAAGATTGATTTAAGTTAGTTGCCGTATCAACATTTAATACACTATCAAAAACCCCGATACGTTCGCTGGTTGTCATGTCAGATAATTTCTTTCCTTTATCTTTGATAGCTTTTTTAAGTTTTTCAATTTCTGGTTTTTCTAAACAAAACATAATATTAACAGAGTAAACTCTCTAGGAATGGGTCGCCTTCCACTACCGAATTACTAATAATTTCACTTCGTGCGTTCTTTTTCTCTCTCTTAATTGTATCACGAATATCATCTTTTTTATTGAAAACACTCAATGTATTTTCAATAAGCCCCTTCTTAAGTCTGAAATTTGCTTGTTTAAAATTCCTAAATTGCTGGATATAACTAAAAATAGAAGTGTCACCTAGACGAGATACCGATTGAATACTTTGTCCGTATTCAGTAAGTTTTAATGATTGTCTGGTAATAATCTGATTAGCAACATCCATCATCCCGTTAACTCGTGCGTATTCTCCTGCTGCAAGACCTAGATATTCTCCTTGAATACCTGATGTATCTTTTACAAAACCAAGAGAAATATCAATTGCAAGCTGTGGGTCTTTCATTACAAACTCAACAGCTTTCTGAATATTTTCTTCTCGTTTTGCTATTTCATAAGTAGCAAGTTTTACATCACTACCGACGATACCTTCTTCAACAGCTCTTTCTAATAGACGTGAAACTTTTTCACCATCTACGTCAGGATTGTTGGTGTCACCGTCCCTGTTGACTCTTTGTACTGTGGTCGGCTCTTCATTCGCTCTGATATTTCCTTCTGCTTCAGATTCCACTCGTTCATTTCTTCTGGTGTCATCTTGGCCTTCTGTTCTTTCCATTGTAGGCTCCGGTCTTTCATTGCTGATGCCATCCCCTTGTTCAGTTCTACTTTGGAAGTAGTATCCTGTATTTTCTCTTTCTTCATAATTCTTGATATCGTTAATATTTTCGTTAATAAATGTGTCTATTTCCTCTTTCATCCCAAACTCTAATGTACTTAGTGTACCACTCTCATTTTCAAATGTATAGCCTCCAATACCAAACTTATCCATGAGTTCCATAGATAGCTCATATCCTCTTGTTGGGTCATTGAACGTAATCTTGTGGAGGGTATCTTTATCTTGGAAACTATCATGAAGTATCATTACAGAGTCTTGGTTATATTCAGCACGAATATTTTCTGCAAGTTCTACTATATCTTTTATAGGAACTCTACCTGTAAGCTCAATTACCTTTGAAGGTTCTACTTGTTTATTTCCATTCTCAAAGTCTACCCAGCCACCTGAAGAATCTTTCATCGTTACCTTAAGACCCATAGATTTAGCTGATTGCTCTACGAACTTTTGAAACTGTTGCATTTGTTCAGTCTTTTGCTCTGATTGAGCAGATTCAAGTGTTGAATCTAACCCCATATCTTTTTGATATACTGGATTAGCCCCAAGTGTAACTCTATTTTTTTGCTCTTTAAAATATTTCTTTTTCCAAGCAGAACGAAGAAAATCTACAGGGTTTACATTCGTTTCTTGCGTATTCATTAATAACATTTGACCACCAGCAAGGTTTACATAATTGAAACCATTAGGTACTGGGTCAATCTTATTAATAATGAGGCCATCTTCACCAAGAAGAGGTAGTATCTTTCTGTATACATCTACGTTTGACATACCTGATTCATTTGAAATATTTTCAATTCTTCTCCCTGTAAATCCACTTATAGCAAGTCTTTCTTCACTAAGAGTAATTTGACCCCGTTGATTACCTTGTTCATTAATAGTTATCACATTTGGATTTTTTAGATTATCAAATGAAATATTCATATCACCATCATCAAAAACAACAGCCTGTGAATCTAAGAAGTCTTCAAATGAACTACTGTTTTCTGCCTTATCAAGTAATTGTGAGTACTGACTATTTTGCATAGCAAATTCCATACGTCTTTGTAGTTCGTAATCAGTAGTTGCTTGCTGTACAGTTCCTCCTGGAATACCTGTTGGTTCAATAACCATAGGAAGAAGTGATTGTGCTTCTTTGTTTTCTGAATCAGCAATAAGTTGCTCTGTTGTACGCTCACCAGTTTCTGCCAGTGCTACGTCGCTCGCCTGAAATTCCTGTGCTGGGCCGTAACGTCTTTCTGGGTTTACCTTAATATAATCTTGGAATTGAGATACAGAATCATCCATAACTCCACCAATCTTATCAACAATTTTTAAAGCGTCTTCTTTAGTAATACCGTGATTTTTAACAAACAGTTGAGCTGCTTGTTCCTTTTGATATTCAATCTCTTGTCTATCTTGGTAGTTTAACCCCCCAAATGAAGTAGAAGCTCCCCCAAACAATGCTGTCGGGAATGAATAAAGAATAGTATCTATTGTTCCATCCAGGGTATTTTTATTTTTATTGTAGTATTTGTTCTCTAGGTAATTAGATGCAGAATTTTGAATAACCTCCTCTGATAGTTGTTCGATAGTACCTTTTGCAAAGTTTAATAACTTACCTCCTTGAAATCTATTAAAAAGCAATCCGAACCCAACCTTTTCAACGGCAAAGTTTGCAAATCTTCTTGAGCCTGAAGACTGTGCTACTGCTTTTTCTGCTTGTTCTTTAGACATATCAGGGTTTGCTTCTAAGGCCCTTGCCACAGAGTCATCAAAATTTTCATTATCAGTTACGGCAAAATAACTAGAAGCTGTAATTGCTGCTGTGTTAGGGTTTTTAGTAGCTGAGAAAATAGCTAATGACATAGCTAATGAGGTAACACCACCTGCTGCGTTATAAATATATTTACCTGTTTTATCATTAGCGAGGTCTAGTCTATCAAATGATGCTTCTCTGTACGCACGAGAACCTTCTTGTACATCTTGTACGAAACCAAGAGATTTTTTATAAGCCTCTTTTTGTTGTTTTATTAGGTCGTCCTCTGATATATTCCATTTTTCTTGAAGTTTCTTTAATTCTTTTTTTGTTGTTGATTCGAAGATGTCAATACGCTCATCGTTTAGATACTCACCACTGAGCATTTTTTTAAGAGCCTTAAAACCACCGAAAAATACATCTTTTTCTGATTCTTTTTCAACACCAGCCATAACCTTATCAAAGTTCTGATTAGAAAAAAAGTTAATAGGATTTTGAATAGATGACCTTAAAGTATCTTCACCTATTTGCAATGCTTGCTCAAGACCTGTTTTTTCAGGAAGGTTTCCTTCTGCATCAATAAGATTGCTTAGGTGGTAGTATATTGCCTTATTCTTTTCAAGTCCCTGTATTCTAATAAGTTCCTCATCAATTTCTGATTCAGGAATACCTTTATTAATAAGTAATTCTCTGGTAGCTTCAGCATATTCATACTCTGACATATTTGCTACAGATTGTTGTGTTAGTGCTACCGTAGCATCAGGTACACTTGTAAACAAGCTATCTGCAATACCTTGTAATGCTTGTCTCCCTCTTTTTTGTACTTCAGTGTTACTAAATAATGAAGGCATCAATCCAGTTGGTGCTAATCCAAAATTAGTAACCGAAGATATTGACCTATCTAGCTTTTCATCAGCAGAAAAAGCAGAAAGCTGTTCGCTACTCTGTTTTTCTTCCCCTATTCCAAGGAAATTTTTTGCACGAGATAAGAAACTAGATTTTTCTTCTTCTGGTTCTTGCCTACCATTAAATATTTCCTGAAGGGTCTCTTGTCTACTTCCCCCAGATGAAGAAGGAGTACTGTTGAATATGTTTTCTAGTTTTTCTCTTCGGTTCATAATATTAGTCTCTTAGGTCTTTAAGTAATTTAGTAAGTGAAGATTTTGAAGCTTGGCTTCCGTTTGGTACAAGTACACTTACAATTTCTTCGTCGGTATATCCTGCATTGAAAGCTTGTGACATTTTATCAAGGTCAAGATTTACTTTTTCTGTATCATTCCATCCTAATTGTTCAGCAACAAGAGGGTTCTCACTAGCCCAATTTTGGGTATACGTTATTGCATCAAACGTGTCGATGGTACGTTTTACATTTGAACCAGAAGCTGTTGACGCGTTCTTTTGCTTTTCATAATTAAACTTTGTTTTATCAAATGCAAGTGATGACCATTTAAATGATTGGTCCTGCTTAAACTGGTCTGCCTGATTCCTAATCTGAGTCCATTTTTGATTATTAGCAATAATATCTTGTTCTTTTTGATATGCGAATTTTTCAAGCTCTGCAATACGTTCAAGATTTTTATTCATACGCTCGATGTCACGCTCTTGATAAGCACGTTCAGCTTCTCTTAATGCTCTATCAGCCTCATTGTTAATTTCAATTAATTCTTCAGTATGTCTTTGATTAAGTGACACTTGAGCCGCTGTACCAGAAGCTGTTTCTCCTAAATATCCACCCATACGAACTAGGCCTGACTGGAGAGTTGCGTCTTGACCTTTTTGAGATTGCTGTGCGGTTGCTAGGTTTGATTGACGTGATTGTTCAATGTCCATTCTCTGTGAGGTCAGATTGTTTCTGAGCAACCGTTCAAGACGCTTATCAGCGGCCTCTTGTGCGGCTGACAGTGGGTCTTTTCCACTATCTCGCTCATCTCTTGTTCTCTTCATTTTAGAAGAGGAATCACGTTCATCTCTTCGTACACTTGTTGATGATGAAGTAACACTACCGCTCAATAGTTGTTTGTTTTGTTCTGCTGAACCAGTATAGGTACCACCAAAAGCCGAGTTATACATAGTAGCTCGGGCTTTTTTTGATGAGTCTTTTCCTTCTGATTTTAACTTATCTACGATTGATGTACTTGTGTTTAATTTAGTTGCCATAATAGTTAGTGATTAAGTTATTGGTCGGAAGTAAGCAATTACTGTCCAGCTATGTGAGAAGGTTATTGTATCACCTGCGTTACAAGGGAAGCAGAAACTGTTTCTTTCTGAAACACTCATTGAAATAGAAACACCAGACATAACCATATTAATACTTAATGATGTAGTAGAACTAGTTCCATCTGAATATTTACCAAACCAGAAACCTGAACTTGGTGCGGTATTTGTTACTCCAGAAGTTCCAATAATTGGAACAGGTTGTCCGAAAGTTGTTATCGTTGTGTTGGTCCAGTAAGCGTCTCCCAGTGCGTGTGTAGTTACGCTTCCTGTAGCTCCAGGTTGAACAACTGAGACATGGGTCATGTCGTCTGAAATCTGAAATTTACCAGAAGTATTTGTAATCTCAGTAATTTGAACTGCGTCAGTTGCTAATTTACCTGTAAAATCATATGGGGCATCCAAATCTATGTACCAAATATTATCATTTAGTGAACCAGCAAACCAGAATTTATTTCCCCCGTCAACGAAACCAAAGCTTTGAAGTGTCCCTTCTGTTGCTGCATCAAGGTTAAATTCTATAGTAAGTGAAAAACCTGGAAGTGACCAAGCAGAAGGCATTGTGTACTTATAAAGCCTTTCTGTTGCACTTAAGTCATAAAGAAAATAAAATTCCGTACTGCTTTTAATTTGTAAATCAACAACATCATCCAGAACAGGGTTTAGCTGTGAGCTTGTTTGAGTTGCTGTCGTTGCGTCAAAAGCGGTTGATAGTGTAAATATATAAAAGTCAGTGTTTGTTCCTCTGTCTGTAGCAACAACAAGTTTTGTACCATCACTTGACATATCGAAAGCAAGGGTAATATTTGTACTTATTCTAATATCTAAGGTTGTTGATGACGCTACATCAGATACGTCATAAGCAGTATTTAATACATAAATAGTAAGAACCATTACATCAGATAGGTTTACAAAAATTAAACCATCGTTGTAGAACTTCCCCATTTCATCCAAGCCTGTAATTTGTCCTGTTTTAGTTAAACAAAGTTTAGTAAAATCAAAAGGTGCTGGGTCAAATGCTGTTAGTGGGTTTTTGTTTACGTTTGGTGTTAGTACTGATTTATAGATTTTTCCATCATAATTAACAATATCATTGATGTCGTAGCCTTTGTTTAAATTCCAATCAATGGTTGGAACCTTTGAGGGAACCACAACAAGTGGAGCACCTGTTTCTCCTACGTCTGTACCTTCTTCAATCTGTGCATCGGTTGCAATCTCAACCAATCCCATTTGAGTTTCTGATGCAGGTAATGCTCCAGCAAAAATAGCATCATTAAGTTGACCACGGTTTACTGCATCACCATCATCAGTTGAATCAGCAACGTTCGTAACCTTGTGAGTTCCCATATTAAGAGCTCCTGTCATAGTGTCTCCTGATTTTGAGACCTTGTCATCGTCTATTTCTGAAATAGCAGTATCAAGCTGTCCTTTATTAACTACTTGAGCGTCTTCGTCTGCAATAGCTGGAGTTTCACCATCGACTTCAAAAGTCCTTGGAATGATAGTAAAATCATTTTGTTTGGTTAAACGTAAAAGAGACTCTAACGCTTGTGGCGTATGAGTTCCTAATTCTACAATAGTTCCTGAAACTTCCCATGCTTGTTTTAATGTTGGTTCTTCAACTAAATCTCCATCAAATTGAAGGCCTCTTTTAAGAATGGTAATTTCTGAATCAGCGATGGTCGATGGGTCAATCTCAATAATCTCTAAACGTGTGTTATTTTTATCACGCAAAACGACATATTGAGTATCACCAAAGTTCTCAGGGGTAAGGTCTATAGCCTCACCACTTTCATTTTCCCAATTACGAATGTTGTTTAATACTAACCTATCGCTTGAAGCAGATAGGGCTTTTTTCAGTCTTTTCGAAGGAACTGAAACGAATTTTACATCTAATATACTCATATATCTATTATACTATTTAATACGGTTAGTATCAACAACCTGTCCGTCCTTAATCATTAACCCGTATCGAATTACTTCGGTCTTATAAACTGAACTTGATGTCTTGTGGCCTACTGAAAAGTAGTTCCCGTATGTATGTGGAAAATAAAATCTAACCATAAAATGCCTCATTCCGTCAGGTCCAGGTGTTTGAGAAATATTAGAAGAAATTGAACCAAGACCTAATGGGTTTGAACCTAATGACGCATTAATACTTACTCCGTCTAAATATTTTTCAGTATCAAACTCTACGTTTGCACTAAAAATTGATTGGTCAACGTTATGGTCTTGCCATATTTCGAAGTTAATTGATGCACCCTCTTCTACATATCCCTCAATAACCAAACCATTAATCGCTTGTATGTTAGCTTTTGATGGTGTTAAGTTAAAGAAATGTGTGGCATATTCAACAGAGATAGGATATCTCTCACCTTCTATTTCGTCATAAGATATAGTGGGGTCTATTTCACGTACATGGTTTTCAAAACTTTCTGCATATACAAGTTTATCTTGCCACTCCATAAATCCAAAAGAAAATATATCCCAGATACCCTCAAACGTTTTAGTCATCTTATTATAGATAAGCACAATATCGTTGTGTTCTTCTGCTGAGCTTGATTTAAGAGGAATAAGAAAACGGTCCCTATATTCAATACCTTTTCCAATAGTACTTACATCAAGTTTATTTAAAAAACTCTGAATAACATCTCCAATATTAAATGTTTCTGGTTTCAAGTCTTTGTTAGCTGCACGGCCAATAGACGTAAAACGTTTATCTGGAGTGAAGAAATAGATATCATCAGTACCTTTAATCGTTTTTCCTACTGAACCAACAGCATCTTTTAATGGTGTACGTTGTGGTAAATCTTGTGAATCAGCAGAGAAAGAAAGTGCTTCAATATAATCTTCCTTAAATACATATATAGTGTCTTCAAATGGGGTTACATCAGTTATGTCATTTCCCCCAAGAGGGGTTGATACAATATCGCCTTGACCAGCAAGTCGTGGAATTTCCCAAGTAAAATCAAAAGGGTCCTTAATCCTAGAGAAAAAATAAGAGCCAGCGGTACTGTACCCCTGTTCGGTTCCACCATCGTCTTTAGCTACAGCAGAGCGAACCCTACCGACTACGATACGTGTTAAGTAATTTGCAAATCTATTCCCCTTTGGTGCTGCTGGATACTCTACTGGATTTGAAAAAAGTAGTTCCCCTTCATCAGCCACGTGTGGTGAGGTTACAGGTATCTTGTTGTATTTAGTGAGAGTTGTAAAGGCCAACTCATTTTCGTTATAAAATACTGTACCTGTAGCATCAGCAAACTTTAGCTTGCGAATTTCAAACTCAACAGCTCCAGTAAGCCCACTAATTGTACCAAAAGTTATGCTTGTAGTCGTTGTTGCTGTAATTTTTCTAATATCTCCAGTACTTGGGACATACACCCAGAGATTGTTCCATTGGTTATCTGCCCATTTTGCATGGCTTATGGTAAGACTTGTTGTTGTTGCCGATGCTGATGTTTGTGACCAAAGAATTTCATCAGTAAGAACTGAATCAACCGTAATTTCAGTATCAGTACCAAGTACAGGGGCCGTAATCTCACAAATAACACCATCCCAACCAAAGTAGTTATCAAATCGGTTACACCCAACCACGTAATCAGTGTTAGTTGTGTTCACTAATGAGTTTGCGAAACCAAATTCTTTACCTGGAGTAAAATCTTTTTTAATAGTTTTAAAACCTTTATCTACAAATTTTTTAGAAAGTACTTGTAGTTTGTCGTCAAATGCTAACAAAATAATTTCGTCAGACTCAAAAGCTTTTTTGAAATTATAAAAACCAACAACAGCACTTTGTTCTCTTGCATTTCCTCCAACTGGTTTTGTTCCAGGTCTTGGTTGTATTCCACCTCTATCAGAAATCTGGCAGTTACGCATTATACGAGCCGCACCAAAACGGGTTTTTGAGGTATCTTCCTTTGCTTGGAAACCTTGTCTAAAATTTTCTAGGTCGAATACTACAGTTTTCATATTAATCGAATTTGTGATAGTTAGTAATCATGGTAAGTGCTCTTGAAGGGTTCTTTAAATAGTAATCAACAATCATACGGTCTAGTTTATTTTGGTGTAGCAACACTTTTTGGTCTTCTATATCTGCTTCGTCCGCTGCAAGAGTTAGTGCTGATTGGCAGATAAGTGGCCACTCTTCTGCGTCAATAATAAGAATGTCACTATCGTTACTTGCACTTTGTTTTTCTTCTAACGTAATAGAATCACGCCAAATATTTAGAGAGTAGAATTTAACATCAAAAGGTCTACCCCTGTGGATAACTATGTTATCGAATCTACAAGAATTAACTGTATATGCTAAATCATTAACTACCATGCTTAAGTTTACATACACGATTGATGTATCGTCAGGTGTCCCTGTATCTGGCATATCTACCAATGAAAATGATATAAGATTCCATCCTGATTTTAATGCAGTTCCGTCATAACGAGTGCTTGTTGTTAATTGGTGATAATTAGCTTCGCTTGAACCAATACGTAATATTACTGATGGTATTTTTTCAATATTAGGTATAAAGGCCCATACAAATAGTTCTCCATCTGTAGCAATCTCATCACTTATATCCATACCATTATCATTAATAACTTTAATACCAGCCTCAGTACCTCCTGCCGTAATATCGAAGTTTAAAGAAGCAATCCCAACCTTGAACTCACCCTTATCAGCTCTTAAATCTGTAGCGTTACCTGTAACTACCCAGTCACCAACATGGTCTAAGTTATCAAATATATAGTTAGGAGTTTCTTCATCATAAAAGTAAACATACTTTTCACCATCAATTTTTTCCATAGCAACCTCTCTGCTTAAATACCCAGAACTGTTTTCATGAAATTGCTCTGGCGTAGTCATTGAAAGTCCATAAGAACGATTAAAAGAAACACCACGTTTCATAATGTCTATAATAGCCATACCATTAATATGTTCAGGAGCCTTGAATCTATTTGTATCGTCCCCAACTGATGGGATAAGGCTCTCTACCTTTATAGTACTTGATAATTTCATGCGTGGGTGCGTAACAATATTACGAACAGCAGTGTCCATAGTTCCATTAACATCAGTAAGCATACCTATCTTTCCCTGTATTCCTTTGTTTGTGATTGTTTTTAATTCACCTAATGTATATTCCATATACCTATATTATATCATGTCGTATAATAAAAAACACACCCCGCTCCGCAGTGTGTGCTTTTCTACCTAGTATTTCAACTAGACACCTATATTTCAGATGCTTCCAAAATGCCGTAAATACGTACATTCTCGTTTTTATACCACCACCGTAGGTATTATACCATATGGGAAAATAATAATGCAAGCGATTAGACTTGCATTATAAATGCTTCATAAATCCAACGATACATTGGTCTTTTAAGTTTCCTTCTTCTTCTATTTTTGTCTTTTCCTTCAAAAGACTCAATAAACTTTTCCAAATCTCTATGACATGGAATACAGATAAGCTCAGTTTCATTAGTGTTACCATAGTGACATTTTGGTAAAACGTGGTGAGATGAAAGTTGCTTATGCTTAAGACATTTCGGGCAAGTTCCTGTTTTCATGATATAAGGTTTTGTTTTAATTATACACAGAAAAAAGGAGGGTACAAATTGTACCCCCCTAAATAGATAAACACCTTCCTTTCTATTCGTTTAAATTAAGTTGTAATTGACATGGGTCAATTTCACATACATCACAAGGGCTCTCTAGTATAGACGCGTCTTGTGAATGGGTATATACGATATGATTGTCGAAGTCTTCTGACTTGTTTAACCACCTTCCATGCTCTGTTTGAAAACGTGCATGTACACTGCAAACGGGTATGATATCTCTTTTCATTC
>CAZQDL010000009.1:0-9754 GCA_964592365.1 uncultured Candidatus Saccharibacteria bacterium
TTACAACTACAGTTGCTCCTCCTTGGTCTTCAATTACGTTAATTGCTGTTATTCCCTCTGGAATAGCGTAATGTCGTGTTGAATTAGCAAGAATAAACTCATCAAAGTTTGCATTTGTTACGTCATCAGTACCATATTTTAGATACACATTATCGTCTATAGCAGTTATTTCAATCAAACCAGTATTCTCATTAAGAGTAATTTCTGTTGATGAAGTAATAGTTGTATCTCGTGTTCTTGCAAGTGCCGGTGTTGCAAGTGTTAATTGCAAGGGTTGACCATTTGAGTCCTGAGTAAGACGTTTGTAAAGTTGTGTAAATTTATTTTCTTTATTCATATAATAAAAAGTTATATTCTTATAATCGCTACAAGCAATCTCTTTTTTTAACAAAAAATTACTTATCACCAAAACCCATATAGGGTTTTAGACATAAACAATCTTAATACTAAGATGCTGGGAATGAACCTGCTTGTCCATAAGGTGCAACAGTAACAATCATCCATTCTCCACGTGCTCCAACTTTAATATCATCAGTAGAGAAGTCTTCTGCGATAGTTCCGTCAGCGTTAACACCAGGCATTTTCATGTAAGGTGTTTCAGTTTCAGCGTAAACAATTTCTGAGTGCATTGAAGATGCAACTCCCCAATACTTTGAACCAAGAACTTCTGGTGAACCATAAGCATCAGTATCAAGGTATCCAAGTTCAACATGTCGGTACTTTGGAAGTACGTTAATCACGTTAGGGTTTTCTTGACCAACTTGTGATGTAGAAACTAATTCTCGACGAATGTCTTGAGTAGTCTTTGTATCACCTGAAGACCAGATGATGTCATCTTTGATAGTCAATTTTTCACCAAAGTGGTTAATTGAGTTTGCACGTCGCAATTCAATCATGTTAGTAAAAGCAGTTTGTGAGAAAGTAGGGTCTCCTGAAAGTCGGTTAGAAAAAGTTTTTCCAGTTCCTTTCATAAGGTGAGCCGAGTCAAACAAAGGTCGTCCATCAGCAGTAGTAAGGTCTCGTACTTCACCATCAGCATCAGTATAAGAACCATCCTTTCCATACTTGAATACGTGACATAGGTCTCGTTCGATAGTGTTGTGACCTTGTGCTCCAAGGTTCATAAACTTTGAAACAACCTCTTGATACTTGTTGTGTTTTCGAAGTTCATGAGAAATATCCTTTTCTCCAGCAAATCGAATAACTTTCCCAATCTTCTTAAATCCTTGAATGTCTTTAAGTTTCTTAGCTTGTTCTGATTCACCTTTTCTCTTTAGGAACAGTTCGTTGTCTTGTTCCGTAAACTCTCGAGTATTTCCTGTGTTGTCAGGAATCTCGATTGTTCGAAATAGTCCTGAGTTCTTTACTGTATGTGGTACAGACATTCGCCCTTGGATGAAACTCATTTCAGCAAGTGCTACGAAGTCAGGATATTTCATTGTCGATAATTTATCCATATATCTTTAATTAATTAGTTAATAAAATGTTAGTATTGTCCGTCAAACTTAACTTCAAATACTGCTTTCTTATCAGTTGCACTGTTTACCAATACTTTGATAAGACGTACGTCATCGTTTATTGACGCTCCAGTGTTCACTGACTGTGATGTTCCTAGGTCAAACTCTGCTCCTGGGGTAAGTGTTCCTGCACCAGTGAAATCAATCTCAAATTGAGTGTATCGCTCAGTTGGAACAAATACAGAAGAAGTAAGTTGAGTTGTGTTAGTAACAGCGATATCTTCATTACAGATAGCAACAATAGCATCACCTGATGCTGCTGGTACTAATTCACCACCAGTCCATGTAAGAAAATCTCCTTGTGCGTATGCCGTTTCGATAGCAATCGGACGTACTAAGTTTCGTCCCTTACCTTCTGAATAAACTCTTGTCATAATGTGTTTATTTAAATTAAACTTATAAAACCCATTGCCCCACTTAACAAAAAAAACAGCGTGGAAAATAAACATACTGCAAATGCAATATACTCATTTTAACCAAGCTGTTCTTCAGTCATAGATTACAATGTTAAATACATTATAACACAACTTATAAAAAACATGCAAGTTACCCTAACTTGTTTTTTGAAATAATTTCGTTCAGAAAAATAGGTACACCATCTCTGACTTCAATTTCAAATTTTCCAAAAGGGAAACGATGACGAATAAGCAAGAGTAAGTCTCTCTCGTTATCTGTCGGTAGTAAAACACCAGGATGTTCTTCTCTAATTTTTTCTAAACCTATAAACATAACTATTTTTCTATGTCACCGTAGGTAACATGTTCTAGTGGGTCAACACCATGACTGTGTACTCGTTGAGAACCAGTAAGTGCCTTACTCGCAGCAATACGAACGTCGTTATCAAAACCACGAGCAACTGTTTGGAATATTTTAGTTTTAGCTTCACCTAAAGTAAAACCATATTCCTTAATTTTTTCACGAATTTCTTTAGCAAATTCTTCCATCATTGCATCAAATACAACAGTAGGGTTTGAGTCTGTAACGTTGTCCTTTACACAAAATTCATATCTCTTTGGAGATAATGCATATTCCATTTCAACACCATTTTCAGAAATTGTTTTTACAATAGTATATCCATTCTCTAATTTTTCTTCTGAAACAATTTTATCTTCGTAATAATACATACTAATTTATTGCGTTAGGTAGGACCACAATAGTTTCACCTTCTGGAATAACTATTTCGTAAGAAATAGCTACAATAGGTCTTCCATCTACTGATAAAATTTTATTATCGTATTCTGTTTTACGTAGCTCGCAAGTTACAGGACTTCTTAAATAAGACAAATCTTCAATCTTAATAATTCTTTCTGAGACATCTCTCGTTTTTGGATTAATAAGCTTAATAAGATATTGCTGGTCAAAGACAACTATGTTTTTTTCGTTAACGGTACGACTATCAACAGCCATAGTTATTGATGTAACATAATCATCATTTATCTTATAAGCTGTCACTGTAGGTACTAGCTTTTTAAGATTTTTTTCAGCTTCAGTAGGGTCAATTTTATTAGCAAGAGATTCTGCAAGTGCGTTCATTTTTTCTTTATAAACAGATTCTCTTTCTGACTCTCTTTTTTCAAGGTCAGAATTTAGTTCCTCTTTAATCTTTCCTACAATTTGCATCATTTCCTCTTCAGAAAATAATTTACCTTCTTTTTTTTCTACTGGTGCTGTTTTTTTAGCAACATTATTTTCTTTTGGAACTACGTTTTTCGTTTCTTGTTCGTTTGACATAATAATTAGTTGTTATTGTTTTTAATAGTTGTTTGTTCGTATAACTTACCAACAGTCTCATCATTTAATCCAGGGATTGAAGATTTAAGCATATTTGCAACCGCTGGGTTAAGTGTTCTCGTGTTACCCTCACCGCCAAGATAAGCGTTATCGTTACCCTCACCACCTGCTGAAATAATATCAGCAAAACCTTTTTCTGGGTTATTTGTTACAGCCATATCTTGTGCAATCTTTAATGCTTTTTGAAAATTAAGAGCCGAACCTTCAAGTGATTTCATGTTTGTCCTTATTTCAGCTTCTAGGTCAGCATTTCCGTAAGAAGCTTCTTTAATTTGTTCTTCAAATTTATCATCTTTATCTTTTTTTAATTCAGCAATAAATGGGTCTTCTTCTTTTTTTGCATTTAATGTAATTTCTTCAATCTTCTTACTGAACTCTTCATTAAGTTTTGTTGTGTTTTCCTTAACTGCGTTTTCAATATCAGATGCTTCCATTACTTCAATTTCAGTACCATCTTGTAGTGTTACTTTTTTCATATTTATTCGTCAAAGTTATTAATGTTAATAATTTTCTCCTGTATTTCGTCACCTTTTGATTTAAGGTTTATTATCTGGTCTGGCATTACTTCAAACGACCTCATCATGGTCCTATAAGCCAACAAACTTCCACGAAGAACATCAGTCTCTTTTTCAGTGAGATTGGAATCTTCAATTTGGTCTCTTAATATTTTAACCATGGTTGCAAGTTTGTTTTTTCCAAACTTTTCATAATACTCATAGTTTTTTTCTAAATAATCAACTTTATGGTCGTCTGTTTCAAAGGATAATATACCTGTGGATAACTCATCTACATCAGATATTTTTTTTGTGTCTTTTGTTAGACAATATCTATTATACCATTTCCTTATAAATTTCATATATTTATTATAAATCGTTTACAACTGATGATTGGTTTCCGCCACCAGTCCCTTGTAATAATGCCTGACTTGCCGCATTACTTATTCCTTGTTCCTGCATTTCTTGTCTAGGCAAAAATAACTCTTCATGTTTCTTTCCGTTAGCATGAGCTAGTTGATTCTCAAGAGCTTCAAGATTAGGTCGTGAACCAAGTTCAATAAGTGGTGCCATATCAGCAATAGTCTCTCTGAATTTGGCCTTGCGTGCTTGCTTACTGTCTTTTTCTTTAGGAACGATATCAACAAACCAAATAAAATTCCAATTTTTTACATCTTCTGATGAAATAAATATTTTTTGAATAGGTATTCCTTTTATTTTTTCTTCCTTACGCTCAAGTTCCCTAACTTTCTTTGGGTCTCTTACCATTTCACTTGAACTTACTGGAATAATTTGACGCTCACCCATTCCTTCGTCGTCGATAATTTTTTGACGAGTAGTAATGTTATAAAGCTTTGTTGTTGATGCTCCAAGAATTTTTTTTCTTACAATATCAATACGCCCCTTCTTATCTTCAATAGGGTCGAAATGCCTGTAAAGTATAATTGAAATAATTTTCTGAGATATACGTTGTTCCATTATCAATGCAGAAGCAACGGTTCTTCCAAGAGCTACTCGAGCTTGCTGTGCCATAATTTCTGCTTCTGTAGCCGTTTGCCCTTTCTTATCATTTTGGCCAGTAAATGAATTTGAAACGGTTGCCTTATCAAGACGGTCTTGTATTTCTTTCATAATTTGGTACTCAGATTGAGTAACCCCTTGACCTTGGTCTCCGATTACTGGAACTGATGTAGGGTCGATTGAAACCAAGTTTCCTGGAAACAGGAAGTTTGGAGGTAGATGCTGTCCTGACAAGTTTGCTCTTGCTGGTTTAATTGACTGTAGTGTTTTAAACACATTCATACTTAGCAGCAGGTCAAGAATTTCACTTAAACTTGAAATATCTCCTGAAGAAACAAAAGATTTTCCAATAGCTAATTTTTCATGGAAGAATTTAAAGATTGATTTAGTAATGGTATACCCTGAAGGAGAAATAAATGATAGTGGAAATCCCATTGGCATCATTGGAACTCCGTTCACAAATATCTGAATATGGTCGTTATACACATCTTGGAATTTAATAATTTCAAATATTCCCTCCTTGTAATCAGTAAGTGTCCAATTATTTTCATAAATAGATTTACCATTATCCTTATTAAATTCTGAAGCTTTGTTCTTAACGAACTTATAATTTTCAAACTGACCAAACCGAGCCTTACATTCTGAAGATGAAATCTTTTCCATTGAAAATATATATGGCTGTCTTTCCATATCATAAATTGTGTATGAACCAAGCCATACATGGGGTCCATACATCAACTTTCTTCGTGGGCCTTCGTAAGCAACTTCTAACTTCTCAAGGTGGCCTTCGTATTTTAGAAATTCACCTTTCCAGTTTTTGTTTTTAAGAATTTTTTTCTTTCTTAGGTCTTTATCCCAGAGAACTTCTACGTACGCAGTTCCTTGTTTCATCAACTCTAAAAACCGTGAATATTGTAATTCTCGGTCTAGTGTTCTTTCATCAAGCTCCTCGATAATGTCTTCCATAGCCATACCAAGCTCAATTTCTCGAATATTATTTTCGTCGTAGGCTTCAACGTTGGTTCCTAAGTTAAGAGAAATAAGATTAGCAACAACGCTTTCCAGTTTTGATTCTGGTGCCCCTGTTTTAACGTTTATTTTTCCTTCCTTTGGGTCGATTGTTTTCTTTCCACCACTTAGTGTATTGGCAATACGCTCGTTCTCATTGTAGTACTGATAGATGTTTAATCCATTCAACTCAATTCGACCTCGCGTCTTTTCTCTTTCAGAATCTTCCATTTTTCTTTGGATATCATCCAGATACGCTTTGTAAGCATCTTCTTGCCCTTTTGGATATTTTATTTCTTTTGACATATTAAAATTATATCATATATAAATGATTTTAACCAAAGGAATTTGTCGTCTGCACAATGTTAATATTTTCATCACGTTCACCATTTACATTTAACCTAACTGTAAAAAATTTAAACGTAGTACATAGCACTCTCAAAGCATCAGCATAGTGCTGAGCACCATTTTTCCTATGTGTTCCTGTAGGTAAGCCTGTCTTAGAGCTTACTTCTTGCTGGTAGTTCATTAATGACTCAAACAATGAATCCTTTCCACTACAACGTGCCTTATCTATGTATATTTTAGAAAAAGTACGTCGTACTTGGTCGATACCATCCTTAAAGTTAGTTCCTTGGTCTGCCTTATGGTGTATTTGCGTAATAATATTACGTAATCCAAGATTATATAGTGTTTGTTTACGTGTGGTACCTGAACCAACCTCTTTTACTTCAACGTCGTGGGGAAGATAGTGCCCACCGTATCTATATCCTTTCTTCTCCAAAACATTTACGTAATGCTCAAGTCCGGCCCCAGAGTTCTTATACGCGTCAACAATGTATAGGTTCCCATTGTAATATTGGAAAAAGATAATAGGGTTCAAGTCGTTCATCCCTAAGTCCCAAGCTGTGTATACATAGTAATCTGGATTAATTGAAATATCACGAAGCCTACCTTCTTCAAGAAGTCTTTGTAGTTCTTGCTTGTAATATGCATTTTCAACAATCGTGTTAAACGATTC
The DNA here is from genome assembly GCA_964592365.1 of uncultured Candidatus Saccharibacteria bacterium. Taxonomy (GTDB): domain Bacteria; phylum Patescibacteriota; class Minisyncoccia; order Phycocordibacterales; family UBA1006; genus UBA1006. The sequence continues at coordinate 6,852 of CAZQDL010000009.1, forward strand.
ATCAAAGGTACTTGGTTGTTCCTCATTCATTGAGCCTTTTTGCTCACCTTCCTTAATCTGCCACCACAACATCTGACCTTCTGTAAAATTATAATGGTCAACTTGTTCCCGAATAGACCTAAAGTAATCCTTAGTGTGTTGGTTTATTGTTTTACCTGACAAATACTCTTCAGCAATCGAGTTTTTTGGGTCCTTCCACCATGGAAAGAAGAATAATTTAAAATCAAGTGGACTTAATGCTTCTCCAGAGTCTTGTAATTCCTTAGCTTTGAAACAAAGGTCTGCAAACAACCCAACGGAACCCTTTGCTGTTGATTCAATCGTTACCATGTTTCCGACGTGACTTGAATTTAACGCCCCTGAACGAATTTCATCTGCCTTCTCTGGTGATTTAGCCACAATAGGCCCTAACTCGCTTATATGGAGGAACTGAGGGGTCCCTGAACGTGTTGACAGGGTAACAGAGATTGAACTCCCATTCCCTAGCGACATTTCCAGTGCGTTATCTGATGTTAAGTCTGAAAACGTATGTTTAAGCACTCTAGGAAACTGGTCCCATGCAAATTTAATAGTATTTTTGAAAATCTTCTTCATTGCATTTAAATCCTGTGCAATGATAGAGGCCGAATAGTTTTTTCTAAAGATGCAGTTATCTAACGCAAGAATCGACATAAATGTCGTAATCCCATGTTGTCTCGATTTTGGAATCACATTCCTGAACCACAAATTGTCAAACAATTCTTCCTGAACAGGTCTCATTTTAAACTTAACCTTCAATCCGTTTTCATCTTTGATGTAGTATAAATTATTTAATCTCCATTTCTGGTCACGAAGTTTTCGTTCTAATTCATCAAGAGAAATCTCGAGATTTTTTGCAAGCTCTTCTTTTGTGTTAAGTGAGTTTTCCATAAAGTGGGTTGTTTTGAATACGCTCAGTAATCATAGATTTACCTTGACCTTCTTCCTGAATATGTTGGATGAGTTGTTGGAGGGGGGACCCTGAACCATCAACCGCTCCTGCTGTCATTTCAAGCACGGCCATCTTATCTTTTGAGTTTCCATTTTGTCGGATATCATCAAATATACTTGCTTTGTATTCTAGTTGTGCTGAATCAATCAAAAAAGAAATAATTTTATCTTCCTCGACTATCTTTTGAAATCCTTTTTCATCAACGTTAGCAATGAGACATGATTCACCGAAAGATAGACCTCGTTTAATTGACTGTTGTATTTTAGCAATTTTTTGCTGAGCTTTTTCCCCGTAGGTAGACAAGATATGTTTTTCCGCAGTCTCAGGTGTTTCGTATAGCTTAAATACTTCTTCTACATGTGTCTTTTCCATATCTTTTATTATAACACATTTTCAAAAAGTGCTACAGGCTCGTTATTATTATGTATATAGTAAAGGTTGTGAGTGTCTTTGAACTCCTTAAGATTTTTACGCTTGTAAGCAAGGATATTGTAAATTGGGTACTTTGTATGAAACACTTCGATGTATTTATCTTCGGGTACTATGTAAAAATCACACCGTTTATTTTTACCGATAAGGTAAGGTCGTTCTGGGTGTACATTTTCAAATCCGTATTTTTCAACCAACTTGTAATAAATCTTTAAAAGTTGAGAGTCTGAATTTTTTTCAGTCTGCTTACGCTTACCCTTTGTATAATCCACGGCTTCAAACTGCATGAAGGCTCTGAAGAAGGCCATTCCGTAGAGGGAGCGTTGAATACTTCGGTCAGTAAGTAGCATGGGATGCTTTCGTAACACTCGCGTTTCTGGAATGGGTACGCTTTCGTTAGGTAGCATGCCGAATACCTGAACGAATAGGTTTAGTTTGTTAATTCTCTTTTGATATTCATTTACTATTTCTTGGCTGAATGGAGTATCGGTTAACTCACATGCCTTCTTAACTCTATCTTCTATGCTTATGTCGCAATCTTGTATGTATTTCATATGAGAGCATCTTATCAATATTTCGTACGACAGTCAAATTTAGATAACCCCATAAATCAGATATGGGGGGTATTAATGGGTATGGGGGGTATTAATGGGTATGGGGGGTCTATTCCCTTTAAATACTCTTGTTTGTGTGTTTGTACCTAATAACAAAATTTTTTTCCCGTCCCAATTTTCTGGCTTGGGGTACGGGGGGGGCTGATACAGTTCAATATATGCGAAATATTCGCAAAAAATTCAAAAGTTTTTATTAATTGTCGTGCGATATTAATGTCGCAGAATATATGTTGTGCGACACTACATACAATGGCTATACATATGATATACCCCTGCTATATTTGAGCTGTTTTTTTCATTTTTGATCGAAACTTGACACGCTTTTGCATTGACATACCTAAATAAACAATGTGTGGTGCCAATAAAATGCGTACAATTTTGTATGGCCTAGATATATGTATAGATATCTTCTTTTTTAATAAAAAATAAAAAAAAATAGTATAAATAGTGTGATACCTGTGGATAACTCAAAATATGCAAATTATTCGCAAAAAATTCGCAAAAAAGACGTATTATGCAATATATTTTAAACAAAATCAATAGTATTTCAGCTATTAATTTAATATAATTTAAAAAACCATAAAAAAATCTAAAAAACCATAAAAAAAATGTACGCATTTTATACGCATTTTATACGTATGTTATACGTATTATATACGTATATAATACGTATAACGTACGCATTTACTTTTTATAATTTAATTGCGTAATAAATATTACCTGTAAACTAAACAAAAAGCTCATTATTTTACATATCAAAATCAATCATGTCAAAAATGGTATAATAAATTTAAAACGCTATCCTTCCATAACTTCCAGTATCAGAATGTCAGCGTAGTCCTATATAATAATGTCAGCGTAGTCCTATATAATAATGTCAGCGTAGTCCT
>CAZQDL010000010.1:0-7633 GCA_964592365.1 uncultured Candidatus Saccharibacteria bacterium
GCACTCGGCTGTTAACCGATTGGTCGTAGGTTCGAATCCTACCCGGGGAGCATTTCTGAAAAACTAGCGTTTTTAGCCCTATTTACTATCAGTGAATAGGGACTTTTTTGTTGTAAATTAAGGACTTTTCGGTCTTTAAGGGTCATGTTCGAAAGTACTTCAAATAGGATAGTACGCTTCTTTGATGGATTTTTCTCTGAAACCGCTGTCGTGAAGCCCTGTAAGGTTTTTAGAGCATTTTTAGCATGTTCGAAAGTAGCGAGTTCTTTCTTAATATTTACACGTGTTTTTTCGATTTGTTGTTCAAGACTAATAATTTCTAATTTCAAACTTTGTAATTTCTTTTCATATGAATCAGTATCAACTTTTCCTTCAAGCATGAGGTCGAGTAGTTTTGATTCTTTGGTTTTCAGTAGTGTGAGTTCTTTCTCTAAATCTTCTTTTACTTCTTCCTTAGTAGTATTTTCTTCGTTGAATTTTTCTAGAGCTGATTGGTAGATAATTTCAATCATTTCATCTTCCATATGGAAACCCTCAAACTTTTCCATGATTTGTTTTTCTAGTTCTTCTCCACGGATAAACTTATTCTTTTGATTACAGATTCCCTTTCCGTTGGTACAGTGATAGTAATCGAGCCCTCGTTGCTTTTCAGCAGTGATAAGACAACCACAGTTCTCACAGGTTAAAAGTCCACGATATGGAAATACGTGTTTCTGTCGTCGTGGTCGAGCAAATCCATTTCTCACTGCTTCACATTGGTCAAAAAGTTTCTTTGAAATTAATGGCTTATGGTTTCCCTTATAGTACTCTCCCTGACGTTCCATAATGCCGTAGTAGAAGGGATTTACTAGCGAGTGGTGTAACAGTGCATGACTCACTTTTTTCCCACTCTTACTGCGAAATCCTTTCTCGTAGAGAGTCTTTTCAATATCTTTGTATGAGTAATTTCCTGTTGCGTACATCTCAAAAGCTTGCTTCATGAAGTTTCCTTGTTTTCGGTCAATGATTACTTTCTTATTAACTTTATCATTCGCATATCCAATTGGAGCAACCCATGGCCAGTCTCCATTTTTTAATTTTGTTCGTAGTCCTCGTTTTACGTTTACTGATAAATCTCGTGAATATTGGTTTGCCATAGCTAATTCAACAGCCATGACAATTGCGTTGTCACCAGGATAGTATGGTTTTTGATATGTTTGGATTTCTTTGATAATTGAGTTTTGTAACATTGACGTCACCGTTCCGGTATCAATTGGGTTGCGAGAGAGTCTATCAAGTTTCCAGCATAGAATTCCTTCTGCATGACCGTCTTGAATGTATTGAAGCATTTCAGCAAATACCGGTCTTCCTACTTTCTTTGCTGTTTGAGATTCGGTAAAAATCTTCACAATTTCTAGATTGCGATTATCTGCAAAGGTTTGCATTTCAGATATTTGGGATTCTAGTGAAAGCTGTTGTTTTCCTGAATCGTCGGTAGATTTTCGAGCGTAGATTATGTAGTTCATAGGTGCAAAAGTTATAAATATGTTTAATATTAAAGTATGAATATTCTCAATGTCATACAAATTACATTTCTTATCGTTATTATTTCTTCTTTAGTTAGATTATTTTTCAATAGAGATACAGAAGAGAACCTTTTTCAAAAAATAATTGGTGGTTTCTCTGTTTTCACAATAGCATTTATTGCTAATACTACTAGCGTTTACATATTTTCATTACTCATAGGTGGTCTTATTATCGCTAGTGAAGATTTCATGAAATTCTTGACTGCGATTATGCGTTCTAATAGCGATAAGGTTGGTGAGGTAATTCAAGCATTAAAAATCTCTGAGGCGACGCCAAAAGATGTCGTTCAAAAAATAGACCATGAAACGGAAGAAGAAACTAGAAAAAAAGAAACATTAAATAAAGATTCAAATATAACAATTGAGGAAAACCATCATCTAGCAGTAAATAATGATGAAAACTCTAGAAATCAAATAAAGAGAGAAATAAAAGAATTCTTTAATAACTTCTATCAATCTAAGTACGATAATTACAAACCTTACATAAAGCTATCTAGAAATAACATTCGATTAATTGTCGACGGAGCCATTGTATCTGATATTGGTAATGTCAAAGAAGTATTTGAATTTAGGTATGCCACATCGAAAGATAGTCTTGATTCCTTAAAACACATCACTCACAGGCTTCAGAAAAAGTTTTTCAGTTTAGGTATTAATCCCAAAATAACTACCATCATCATCTTAAATCAAGAGATTAGTGATGAAGAAATATCTAGAGTTGTAAATTCAGTAGAATGGAAAATAAACTTAGCTATTTTTGAAGTAAATAATATTGATACAAAAGAAATAAATCTCAGGTATGCATCAAAAAGGTTTGCTGATACACTCAATAATATTAATAATTTTGGTTAAAACAAATATATTAAACCTAGCTAGGTTTAATATATTTTCTAAGGTCCTCGATATTCTGATTATTCAAATCAATTTCAGCATAAACCCTTCGTCTAAGTTGATCTAGATTTTCTCTTGAAAAAGAGAATTCCTTATCTATTGATTTAGGGCAAGTAATAACTACATACGGTGAGTTCAAATGGACTGAACCACCCTTGTAGGCTACTTTGTACGGATACCTATCAGTAATCCTCAATAACTGATGGAAAGACATATCTTCTTCTCGATAATCATCGATAAGGAAGCATTTCTCTCCACCGTATCCATCTCCTGGCCATTTTAGATCAGACACTACAAATACTGAATCAAACGAGTCATGTACAAGTTTTGTCTTCCCTATCCCAGGTGTTCCATGTATCCAAAATACAATTGGAGGCATATCTGGATCACGTGGCTCAATGAGGTATTGGTATAGTTTTTCAACGTATTTAATTTGTTGAAGGTTGCTACATTCTTCTTTGATAATCCTGTCTCTGTCATGAGGGTTTTCCATAACAAGTTCTCGTAATCTGATTAAATCAGAACGACCTGCTTTCTTTGGTATTCCATACTCAAACCATTCCCCTGCTTTCTGTGTATACACTTGATTTTCTCGTAGTGTTCCACGAGCAGGTTGTAAATGAAATTTGAGCTTTTCTCCATCTTTCTTTAAATCAAAGTAGTTATGAAGAAAGGTAAAAGCTTGATTATCAGACAATTGAATATATCCCTGAATATGTTTCATTCCTGTTGTGGGAGCAATTTCTAATCCGTAACAGATATATTCATGTCTTCCTAGGGATTGAGCTACTTGAGTAAAATGACTTAACATTTCATCATCATAGTTATTGATGGTAAAAATATAATTTCTTGATTTTTTCATAATTATTTCCCATTTCCCAAGGTCGGGGGTAATACTACGCCCCGACCCTCAGGGTTAGGTTTATAAACTGCAGAATCGACCGGTGCCTCTGTGCTTGTACCATACTCGCTGTGCTCGTATGGTTGTTCAAGCACGTCACCGTCCGCTTCCGCTGTTTCTGGTTTCAAAGCAAGAAACAACGTAGCGAAGCTTTCGAGGTGAATCTGGGCTTCATCATCACATACAAAAATCCCATGATTATTCTTCATGTAATCTTGATATTTATTCATGAGTTCTTTGCTGTATATGAACATAATAAAGTCCGCAGAGCTAAGAAGCACTTCTGCGGACTTTATTCTCCATATTCATGTGTGAGGAAAGGTGAGTAATTTACTCACAGACTGACAGTATCTTTAATTCTTAAGTAATCTTTATCTTTTTTAATAAATTCTTTTATTTGAGGATTACTTGTTTGATCTCTTATTTTCTTATTTAAATCTCTTACAGCGTCTGAATATTGTTTGTTCTTTATTGCCTCTGGAATTACGTCATTTTCAATAAGCTCATCAATGAAATACTTTTCTTTTACTCCATTTTTCAAGATGTATTCAATTAAATATTGTCCATAAATCTTTGGAGTTCTTTTGAGACTAACTTTTTGTAATCCAATGGTAAGAATCTGACTTTCTAAATCAAACTTAATCCAGTCATCATCCATATTCCAAAAATCTCTTCCAGATTCAATGTACTTTCTAAGTTTAAAAATATCACTTTGAATTTTATACTTACCAATTTCAGGAGATTTGAATTTTCTTTCTAAAACAGTATTTGAAACTTTTCTTTTGTAATCTTCCATCTCCCAGTGTTCTTTATTAGAGTTTATATCAACTGACTCTGGATCAAAGCCAAAGTTTTTCAATATCTTTTTACAGAATTTAATAACTTCTTCTTCTGTTACCTTATGGGCTTTCTTCAATTTCTCAAAAACGTTGTCCAAGTTTGTATGAAATTTTTGCTCGTATTCGTAAAATTCCTCGTCGGATAAAATAATGATATTTCTTCGTAATAGGAGTTCGTTTATAATCTCCATTCCACGATGAACACTCATATCTTCCATCTTGATATGTTCTTCGTTCACTATTGCGATTGGATATTCCTTAATTCCCTTTTGAAGTCTTCCGTCAATGAGAGAATTGAGTACCTTCACAACCTGTTTATTGTCGTGGGCTATTTCCATATTAAAAATAGGAAAATCTTACAAACTTGGTATATAATTAACTCATGAGTGAAATAAACGTAAATTTTCCTGTATGGGGAATAATAACAACAATAGGTACTATTACAACTAGTCTTATTGTGATTGCATGGAATTTTTCTAACAGATTTACAAAATCTGAAACTGCGATTGATTTCCTGAAGGATGGAGTATCTGACTTAAAGCAATCAATTGCAACTTTAGTAAACGAAAGACAGATGGCAAAATTTGCACAAACTAATTCTCCAGTAGACCTCACTAAAGAAGGAAAAGAGCTATTAGAAAGAAGTGGGATCAAAGATTTTTCAGATAGGAACTTTGAATTAGTAAAAAACAATGTCATGGATGCCGGGATACAAACTAAATACGACTTACAAGAATATATTTTTGAGTACATGAATAAAATAAGCAAAATAGCTGAAGAAAAATTCAAAGATAATAATGTCAGATTAGAATATGAAGATTCAGCTCAAATGAAGAAATATGCGTACGATAATGGTATTGATTTATTTGTAGTATTTAGAGTCGGGGCAATATATTTGAGAAATAAACTACTTGAATCTAATTTGGATTTACAAGAATAATACTGTCAAATTTCATCAAAGAATAAAGGTTTGAATCAAGTATTCAGAAACTCCATATCTTGTATGGTGTTTTTTGTTTTAAAAATGGTAGATTTTACCACACTTTAATTATTTACTATTGCACTTGAATAGAATTCAAGAATTTAGCCTATGTTTCTGATATAATAAAAAGTATGTACGTTTTAGAATTTCTTAACAAAAATGAAATCGAAGAATTCATTGATGAGACTGGATATAAGGTAATTGAATATTTACTTAGGAAGACAGCCTTCTCACAGCCTGAAGTTCGAGATGAATCTGAACTATCGGGTATACAAATTACAAAAGAATTTCTAGAAGACTGGATTGCTCAAGCCGGGGATTTAAAAAAAATTGGTGCTGGTAGTTATCCTATTGATGTGTATAAGGAAAATGAATATGGAATTGACGTAAAATTTATTACAACTGGTTGTGATATAGACGGAAACATTACTCCTAAACTATCTAACGAAACGTCGTTATCTCAGAATTTTAAAACAGTAGGTAGTAGTTTAGATACACTATTTCTTAATGAAGAACATGAAAATATTCTAAATCTTTGGTCTACTCTATTATATGAGAAAATCCAAAAGCCTATAAGAGACTTAAACTTGAAAAAAATTTATTATTTTGTTTTTATGAGGGCAAATAATAAAATATTCTTATCTATTGCATTATTAAATCCAGATCTAATAATGGAAACTACAGTATCAAGATTTTCAAAAACTTCTGTTTATTCAAATGGTTATATCGATGAAAGATACGGTAGGGTTAATGTCTACAAAAGTAAGAAGAGAATGGAGTTAAGACTATTTACTCATCACTTAATCGAAGACAATAAAACTATTTTATGGGATTTTGATAACTTTTATCCTGATGTGTTATCTCTAAGGACAGAAATCAAAAAAAATGGTATTAAAAAGCAAGCACTTAGGCAATTCAAAAAATATTTCGGTTAAGCTAAGACTTTTTTAATATTTTTAGCAATTTTTTCAATTACAGGTATTGATACAGAGTTACCAAACTGTTTGTACAAGTGTGAATCTGCAATATTCTTTGGTAATTTATAAGTATCGGGAAATCCTTGGATTCTCGCACATTCTCTGGGTGTTAATTTTCTGATTCCCTTGTGATCTTTTATAATTGGCACGTTATGTCCACCTGTTCCCATATTTGCAGTTAATGTAGGGCATACACCGCTTTTGTTTTCCCGAAGATAGACACGTCGCCATTGATAAATAGTATTTTCTTTCATCTGTTCGTTTTTTAATTTCTCATAGAGGGGCTTATCATTATAATAATATTTATCATCTACTTCTTTTTCAAGAACATTCTCTACAAATTTCGTTAGTTTTACTTTTTGAGGAAATTCAAACTTTTCAATTAGTTTTAATTCTTTTCTAAAGCCAACAATGTAAATTCTTTCTCTGTTTTGAGGAATGTTTCCATACTCCATTGAATTCAAGACTTTAAATTTAATACCATATCCAAGTTTATCCAATTCTTCTCGAATAATTTTAAAAGTGTTTCCCTTATCGTGACCTTGCATATTTTTAACGTTTTCAAGTAAAAATCCAGTTGGTTTTTTTGCTTTTAAAATTCTCAAAATATCGAAGAATAAGTTACCTCTATCTTTTGAATCTTTAAATCCTTCTCTTCTTCCAGCAATAGAAAAAGGTTGGCAAGGAAATCCCGCAAGTAAAAAATCAAAGTCAGGTAACTCTTTTGTTGTAATTTGACGAATATCTCCTACCGTAAGCTGAGAATGATCGAAATTTAAATCAAAAGTATCTTTACATTTTGGTTCATAATCGTTTGAGAAAACGGTTTCAAAACCTGCTTTTTCAAATCCTATACGTATTCCACCAATACCTGCAAATAAATCCAATGTTGTGTATGTTCTGTCTCTATTCATACGAAATACTTTATCACGTACAAAAAAAAATGCAGCAAGCATTTTCAATTACTTAATATATTTTTAAGAAAAATTGATACAAAAGGTATTGATGAAATTACAATAGCAACAATAGAAAGAATTCTCGTTATGTTCTGATGTCTGGTATTTTGTTTCTGGTGCTCTTGATTAGATTTTAAGGTTTCCTTTTGAATATTCAAAGCTTCTTGCTTTAAATTATTTTCCCTCATTTCTTTGAGGTTTTCACTTATATTCTTTATATTTGGAGCTCTATATGATAATTCAATATTGCCTAAACTTCGCTTGAGTCCACTAAGCTCTCTAACCTCTATTATTTTTAGAGAAATTGTTTCGGGTATCTCTTTCTTACATTCAGGACACAGAAATGATCCATTCTCGTAGTGAATGAAGTTTAATCTTTGGTGTGAACAATTTTTCATATAACAATCATAACATTTAATCTTAGGCTAATAATTAGTATAATACCGTCGAACTTCATCAAAGATTAAGAGCATTTGACTTTTATAAAAAGAACTGTATTGTATAACTCAATACAGTTCTTTT
>CAZQDL010000011.1:0-6863 GCA_964592365.1 uncultured Candidatus Saccharibacteria bacterium
TAGGACTCCAGGTTTTGGTCCTGGCTATCTAGGTTCGAATCCTAGTCTGGCAGCAGTTCAGGACAGAGTTTCCTATAAGGAGTTCGTGCGATAACATCGTACGGCTTTTTATATTGTAAATTAAGGCTTTTTACTCCATTCTCGTGCTTTAGAGTTGAGTTCGAAAGTAGTTTTTTGAAGGTTTGTAGCTTTTCTTCTTCGGTGAGTTCAGAAAATGAAATATCATTGAAATTAAAGGCTTTAAACATCTCTTTGGTGAGTTCGAAAGTTGCAAGTTCTTTTTCAATATCAATGCTTGAATTGGCAATGAGTTGTTCAGTTTCAAATATTTCTAACTTAAGACTATTCATCTTCTGAGTGTAGATGTCATTTGAAAGTACTCCGTCAATGAGTTTGTCGGTGAGTACGCTTTCTTTTTCTCTGAGAGCCACTAAGTGAACTTCTGCACGTTGTTTTTCTGCGTTAGTATCTCTTACTTCATTATGAAACCTCTCAAGACTTGCGTCATGAAGAATATCAATGAGTTCATCGTCAAAAGCGATACTCTGAATTTCTGAAACGAGTTCATTTTCAAGCTCATCTTCACGAAAAAAGGTTTTCTTTTGGTCACAGATTTTCTTTCCGTTAGTACAGTGATAGTAACTAATACCTTTTTGCTTTTCAGCTGTTATATTACACCCACATACTTCACACTCAAAAATTCCTCTCATTGAGAAATGGAGTTGTTTCTTTGGTTGTAGTTTTGCTTTACCATAGTTGGTTCGTACCTTTTGACACTCATCGAAGAGTTTCTTTGAAATGATTGGCTCGTGATTACCTTGATAATATTGCCCGTTCCACTTCATGAGTCCGAAGTAGATGGTCTTTTGAAGTAAGAGGTGAATATTTGAGCCTGATACCTGTTTTACTGTTTTACTTTTGAACCCTCTCTTGTACAAGATATCTGAAATTTCTTTTACTGAGTAACTTCCTGTTGAATAAAGTTCGAAGGCTTTCTTGATGTGTTTTGCTTCGGTTGGATTTAGTACTAAGTTCTTGGTGTTTTTGTCGTTGGTGTATCCAAGAGGTGCTTTGTTCGGCCACTGTCCTTTTTCGAGTTTGGTTCGGTTTCCTCGCTTTACGTTTTCTGAAAGGTCTCGTGAGTACTGATTAGCCATACCAAAGACTACACTCATCAACAGAATATTATCGTGTGGATAGTATGGTCGTTCGTGAGTTCTGATTTCTTTTAGTACTCCAGTGGTGAGAAGTTCCATGATCACCCCTCCCTCAATCATATTTCGAGCCAGACGGTCGAGTTTCCATGTAAGGATTGCATTAACTTTTCCTGATTTAATATCATCAATCATTTTCAAGAACTGTGGTCGTCCTGGAGTCTTTGCTGACTGTGATTCTTGGTACTCTGCTACAACATTAAAGTTATTCTCTTGTGCGATATTCATCATCTCAGCTCGTTGGGATTCGATTGATTGAACCTGACGATCTTCTGATTCTGATGATTTACGGTAGTAGGTGGCGTAGTTCATATATAAATAATAGTTATTTAGGTGAATAAATCAAAATATTTAGGTATAATAATTCCATGAATTTTTTTAAAGCAAAAGGTTATTCAGAAAAAGAGGAACAAATGTACGAGCAAGTAGCTCGGGAAATGGACGACAATAAAATAGATAAGGGTTTATGGACAAAAGCGTACTCAGATTCTGAAGGAGATGATATGAAGACAAAAACTCTTTATATAAGATATAGAGTAGAAAAACTACTTTCTATAAAAGACTTAGAAATAAAGCAAGAATTAAAACAAATAACAGATAAAAACTTAAAAGAATTTAAAAAAATAACATTTTGGTCTTTTGGAATTAGTTTCCTAATATTATTATTAATTAGTGTAATAATTCTTCAATGGAATTAATTTAAAATATGAATTTGAATAAAAAATGGTGGCACAGATTAGTAAAAGTCATTTTTGTAGTAGGGATTATTTTTACTATCTCAATTATTGTAATTTCAGTAATTGACGAATATAAGCCACACATCAATGTAAATAAAAGTACATATAAGGTAGCTTGTAGAGATTTTGACGTCACGTTTGGAGAATTCTCGGGCTCAATTACAGTTTCAGGACGGTGGTTAAAATCTCCAGGAGATGAACAGGCAAGGTACTTATGTTCAAAACCTGAAGCGTATACAGCATTTAAAAGTATACAAGACGAAGATCAAGGTTTGGAATTTTTAAGCAAAAAATCACTAGAATCTACAATTGATTATAATTATAAACTAGAAACAATTAATAAGGTTATTAATGGTAGCTGGCTAGAATTTTTCATTCATTTAATAATTTCAATTATTTTGTGTTTTATTGGTTTTTCTTTGATTAGATATGTCTATTTCTATGTAATAACCAATAAGCATAAACTAGTGTTTAATGAGTTTAAGAAAAATAAATAAGTCAATTATTTGGCTTTTTATTTTCTTCAATTACATAGGTCATATACTTAATTACATTTCCATTTGGTAAGGTATGTTCTATTTCATATTCACAGGGATAATTTTTTAGCATATCAACAATAGCTAGTGCTTGTTCTTCATCATTAATGACAGTAGGGCGTATAACTCCTCGTGAACAATAGTATTTCTTCTGAGTAAGTAATCGCTCATCAACAGTATCTTTAGTTAAATACTTAGTAAGATACCCAGCAATGTTTTTCGACTTCTGTAAGGGTTCAACCTCAATAAACCCATGTAACCAGATGTTAGCTAACCACCTATCTTTTCGTTCATTTTCTAACAAAAATAGATTAAAGAATATTGAGTGGAAGTGTACTCGTCCGTTCTTCTGAAATTCAATAACATTGATGTATTGAATATTCTCTTTATCCTTGATATTGAGTTGGTAGTTTAATCGTTTGATAAACTTATTATAATAACTATTTGCTACTGATATATCAGTTATCATTTCTCTAAAAGTAAGAGTGATAAACTGAGGTATATATACCTTTTTACCTTCATCTAGATACTGCCATACATTTGAGTTAATGATTCTAGCTACATTATTTCGAGCTCTGCGTATTGAGTTAGCGTGGACATTCTTTTTGTGACTTCTTCCACTACCTCGCTTGTTTGCTGAACTGAGGTTGTAACCAATAGCTCGTTGTGAGTAATACACTTCGTACACATTTCCTGATTTAATAATTCGGTAGTGTGAAAGCCGTGGTTTTCTAAGAAAAGTCTTCCCATAGCTCTCTCGCTTGTCTTCTATTGACTCAGGGCTTGGAAAGAGTTCATCGAGTGTTTCAAAATTATGATACTTCTTCATATCTTTTTCTCCTTAAGTGTTCTATTAATCAAGTCATCATAGTGGTGAGATATTCACCACGTACGGAGTATTCCTTTCGCTTAAGTGCACCTGTACCAAAGCACTTCAGAATATCAACTACGTGATCCTCCGTTGATATTCTTCAGTCCTTTGGTTGTTACAGTCGCACGCGAAAGGAATTACTTCTGTGACTCTTTTGGTTTGAATAACAAAAACAAATCAGTAAGTGACAAGAGTTCGACTTCTACTTGTTCAACATCAGGGAAATACCGATGACTTGTGTTCATGTAGTGTTGGTATCGTTGTATGATGTTGTCACTAAAAGTTTTCATAATAAAGCCCACAGAGCCTAGAAGGCTTTCTGTGGGTTTCATTCTTACACTGGGCACTGTTGTAACTTCGTGTAAAGTTTCTCACAGACTATATATACTCAGGCTTTATTTGAACATATTCACTATTACACTCAAGAATCTTTTCACCTATTTCTTTCTGAATCTTATTATTAATATCTCTGCATATCTGATAATAGTCTTCATTGGTTAGATTATTGTCATAGACATCATTATCTGAAAATTGCCAGTAGTAGAACTTTCTTGAAATATCTTTATCAGAAAACATAAATTTCAGTACGCTATGTTCTCGTGTTGTTTCTTTTGAAGCCTGTTTTTTGATTTGAATAGGGTTATATCCTCTCAGAGAAATAGTAGAGGTTAATTCATCAAAAGAAATAGTCGCTATCGGTTTCCCATGATCTATTGCTTCGTATGGAATACCGTTCTCAAGAGTTTCTTTAAGAATTAGTAAATTCTTTTCCACAGAATACACTCCGATAGGTTTTGACTTCAAAATTCGTTCTCGTATTTCATGGTTCTTATGATTAGTATTTTTCAATAGCACAGATTCTAATAATTCAACGGTGAGGTCTGGTATTTCATCAGTATCATCTCTTGGTAATACGGTTTCAATATCAATACCACTCTCAGTGAGAAGTTTCTCACCCTCGTCATAAACATCTTGGTAGGTAATTTCACCTCTATCTACTTGAGCTTGCCGAGTATCTTGTAGTCCTTGTTGAGCTGCTTTTAATAGGTTATTTACATCCTTAATTTCAAGTTTCTTTAAGTATCCGTCTAGAAAAAGTTGTTTAATAACACTCATACCCTCAAAGACCTTAATATTAGACACGTCAAAAACTCCTTCTCGAATGAAAAGAACGGGTATCTTGGTAAGATACTCCTCGGGTGTTCCCTCAGTGATTGCAGTAATTACATCAATGAAAAGTTGGTCTTTTTGTCTGATATTCATAACTTGAATGTATCATGATATTATTGAAGTAACTAAATACAATTTAGTAAACCTAAACCTTTCACAAGGCATGGTTGAAAAATCCAGTCGAAAGCAGAAAACTCCTCATAGGAGTTCACTTTTCGCTTTCGACTGGTCATATCTGGAAACGTGTATGTGGACTTCGGTTCAGGACTCTCTGTGGGGAGTTTTGTGCTGGAGAAATTATCTATTTTAATTCCACACTACCCTATTCATGAATTCTATTTTTATCTTCCTAGTCATTGCAATTCTCTTTGCTGTTGTTTCAGTAGTTATCTCTCAGGTAATGAAAAAATCCTCTCTCTCTGTAAAAGAAAAAGAAGATATTGGTAAATACTACTATATAAAGAAATCACTGTTTACTCCTGCTGAATACGTTTTCTATCAAGAACTACAGAGACAGAATAACAATCAGTACCTTATCCACTGCAAAGTACGATTAGAAGATATTGTAGGAGTAGCTAAAGGTGTTGGTACTCGATATAGAGAAATGAGAAACCATATTAAGTCACGTCATGTTGATTTTGTGTTAGTGGATCAATCTGGTGATATTTCTATTGTTGTTGAGTTGGATGATCGCTCTCACGATACTGAGAAAGCTCAAGTTGGTGATAAGCTTAAGAATCAGATTTTTAATTACAACAAGGTGAGGTTTTACAGGGTGAGCGTTGGTATTAATTACACCAAAAAAGTTGCTGAAATATTGTCTGATAAAGAAAAAGGTGTGGTGTAATTACACCACACTTGATTTTTAGTCGATTTTATGATAAAATAGAAAAACCATTGCTATAGGTGAGCAATGGTTTTAATAATACGAGGCCTTAAGAATTTTTGGGAAATCATTCTTATTTCACTACAGATACTACATGGTATCGGTATCGGTGTCTAATTTTTATCCACAGATAGAATAGGCATAAGGTCTTATTAATTCACCTAATTATAATATTAATATGGCGAAGAACGAGAAAAGTTCGAAGAAACTTGGAAGCATAGCTTCAAAAGTTTTAAAAGGTGAAAAGGTTACAAAGAAAGACCTTAAATCATTAGCAGGTAGTGTCTTAACCCAAAGACCAGACAAACGATAGAATATGGCACAAGTTAAAAAAGCACGTCAGATATGGTCTGAAATCGAAGCGACTCATAAGGAGTTAAAGGAAAATATTTTACCTAGCTTGCATGAAAATAAAAAAAGGATTGAGGAATACTCAAGAGAGCTATTTGAGGGAACAGAAAGTGAAAATTCACTACCTGAAAAAATTGCTCAATTAGAAAGTGATATTAGTAACTCCTCTTACGAAGCCAGAGATAAGGTAGGGGAAATAATACAGTTGCACGATCAATTTTTAGGGGGTGACGAGAATTCTAAAAGCTTAAAAGATAAACTAGAAAAATTCTTTTCTGATTCGGAAGAAATGTTTGAAGAAACTAATCTTAAACGGGAGGATTTTGACGATTTCTATGAGAAAGTTTTCGGAAATGAAAACGAAGAAGGTGAACGAGTTGGTGGCCTTGAAAATGAAATTAGCAAGTATGAAAGTAGATATAAAACTCTTTTTAATGAAATTGAGAAATTATTACCTGGGGCTACGACAGCTGGTCTTGCAAAGGTGTTCAGTGATAAAGTTTCAGAATATAAAAGAACAGTAGGGCTTTGGACAATGGCATCTTTTTTTCTACTTGTAGTAGTTGTTTTGAAGTATTTACTATCACCGATAGATGCAGAGACATTTGATGAAATAATAATTGGCTTATTAAAAAGACTTCCGTTTATTATTTTCATGATTTGGATCATTGTATTTGCTGGAAACCGTAGAGCAGAAAGCAAAAAACTAGAAGAATCATATAAGCACAAAGAAGTAATGGCAAAGTCTTTTATTGGATTCAAACGACAAATCGAAGAGTTAGAAAGTGAAGACACAGACAAGGTGTTACTAAAAGCGCATATGGAAAATGTACTAAGCTCAATCAATGAAAACTCAGCCGGTTTCCTAGATAAATCTGGGGATAAAAGTCCTGTTCATGACGTAATTGATGCTGTAAAAGGGGTATTTAAAAAGAAAGTTGAGGACTCTTCGACACTACTGATTAAAGACAGTGAATAAAATCCTATGATTAAGGTTTTTACTATGCTTGTCGTATAAAAGTTCGAACATCATCCCAAACTGCCAGCACCCATGTGACCCCGACCGAGGTCACAATATAAGCTATATTTTACAACAAT
>CAZQDL010000012.1:0-5902 GCA_964592365.1 uncultured Candidatus Saccharibacteria bacterium
ATAAATAACATCACGAAGGTGATGTTATTTATAAAGTATAATAACGTCGCACAATCCCTTTTGTATGACATGCATGTCGTAAAACTCTTATAAAAAATAATCTAAGAAATAAAATATTGGGAAATTTCCCTAAGGCTTGTAGGTACGTAAATTAAATACTATTTATGACAAAATTTTATAACGTATGTACTCGTAAGACTATCCGACTTGAAAAAGGTGACAAAACCTTATATCACAAAGTTGGGGTCGTTAAGGTTACCGAAAATGGTGGATGGTTCTTGCAAATGTACCATCAGCCAGAAACTGATTTCCTTATCTTCCCAAGTCATAATGACGAGTTACCAGTTATTAATTTTGATGGAAATGAAGCTTAGCAATACCACTGCTATTCCGAATGAGTTTTTTGATGAACTCATGGCTGAGCTGTCATCTTCCGCAATACGAGTCTATCTAAAGATTGCACGAAATACTTTTGGATGGAGAGATGAAAATGGATATCCTAAAAAGCGAGATTGGATTTCTCATTCCCAATTTTCAAAAGTTGGGATATCAAATCGAAGTGTAACCAATGCGTTAGATGAACTCATTGAAAAAAATCTTATCTATTTAACCGATTATTCAGGATTGCCATTAAACACTCCTAACCAACGAAAACAAGCTCAACGTATATTTTATTCAATTGTACATAACGTTGAAAATACTACACTTACCAACGCAAAATTTGACCCTACAAGGACGCAAAATTTGCGTCCTACAAAAGAAATTTCTTTACCAAGGTATAACGCAAATGAACGAATGCCGGACCATATCCGCATGCAACAAATACTACAAGAAGAAGCTCAGAAGCAAGCTAAGAGAGATAATTGGGTATAGGTAAAAGCTTACGCTTTTATCTTTCTAAAAACATGATATTCCTTCGACACCAGATTACTTGATAGATAAAGAAGCACATGAAATTGATGCTTCTGAATTATGATAATAATCCAATTTTAGCTGTTGTTGGGTCCAACACAAATGCTCATCATGATTGACACAATAGTTTATTAATGATATTGTAAAAATTGAATTTTAAAAAAAAAGAAAATGGTTAAAAATTTAATACAAATTAATGAAATTTGTCTTCATTATAAAAGACCCCATGTCTCAAAACTTCCTAAGTTAGTATACACTTCTGATATTATAAATTATTTATTTGAAGTTATTGATAAAAATATTATTGACGTCAAAGAGTATTGTTGGGTTGCATTATTAACATCTAGTAATTATTTATTAGGTATTTCTGAAATAAGCTCAGGAAATATTTCAAGATGTTCATTGAGCATACGTGAAATAATTCAGCTTAGTTTAGTGTCAAATGCTGTAAAAATTATTGTTCTTCACAATCATCCAAATGGAGATGCCTCACCATCAACATCAGATATTGAAATGACAAAAAAATTAAGTTTTGCGATAAATTTGTTTGAAATGGTGCTTGAAGATCACATCATTTTAACTTCTGAAACCTATATTTCAATGAAGGAAAAAAACATGATTTAGTATTAAAACTATCCTTTTAAAGGGTAGTTTTTATTTATAAAATTCTTTCTATAATCCGAAATTTTCTTCATTTTCTCATTAATTATATCGGCTAGAAAGTCATAACCAATTATTTTAACCATTTTTTCTTGAGGTATTGAATTACTATTTAAAATCATATTAAATAGTTCCACGGATTCTTCCTGACATATAAAATATACTTTTTGAATATCATGATAAGTAATGTAACCATATTCGGGAAATTCATAAAATAGAAAAAACTTTAAATATAGAGAATCTGCCTGCTTTTTAAACTTTTCCTCAAACTCAAAGAAAAATTTAATGTCTATATTGTAAAGTATATTGTATATCCAAGCCCCATATTCAATATTATTTAATTCATTGATTAGGAAATTTAGTGTTTTTTTATCTGTTGGTTCATTATTACTAAAGTAAGATAGTATAGCGTGATATAATTCACTATTGCTATCAGTTGAAAGTAACACAACTTCCGATGTAATTTTATCGGTTGAATATGATATTTTTTTTAAAAAAGAGGATAAAATTTTTTCATTTTCTATAGTAGTTTCCCTTTTATAGACATTAATTAATTTCAATATGATTATAGATATAGAGGGTTTTTTGTAAAATTTAGATTTATGTGTAAGTTTATCAGTCAATTCTAGAAATTTTTCTCTAATTAAGTTTTGAAAAATCGATTCTTTACTAAAATCTAATAAACCAATTAAAGTATTAATATTTTTTTTATTGTCTGTTATTAAAACGACAATAAAAGCATGTAGCTTTTGATCTTGACTAGACTTTTCAGATAAGAAAAACGAAGTAGCTTCATGAGAAAGTTTATCTTTAAGCATTTCATCTTCAATATGTTCTATTAAATTAAATATATATTTATCAAAAAAATTCTTGCGATGAATTTTAGAAATTACAGCACCTTGAAAAAGCACATCAAAAACATTTTTTTGTATGTGAATTGGGTAATTACTATAATTTTTTATAGAAAAATCCCAACCTATTCTTTTTAATCTATAGAGTAATTTAATACATCTTATATAGTTTGGATTTTTATGTTGATTAAAAAAGAATAAAATAAAATTATCAAAACCACGCTCCAAATATCTTTCTACAAATTCAAATTTATCATTTTTCTCAGCAGAATTTAATAATTCTTCAAAAGCCTTATAATCAGGAAGATTAAAATCATTAAATACAAATCGATAAACGAACTGATTAATTTGATGTTCAGGAAATTCAATTTTACCTCCTTTTTTGAATATACCCTTGAAGAATTGATATGTATGAAAATCATCAATTATAAATGTTTCTTTATAACTTTGAAAATAGTCATTAAAATTCACTCCCAAATGATATCGTCTGGCAATTGTAGTAAACCAAAAATAATCTAAGTTAGACATTCGGTCTATATAATCCATATTGGCTCTATAAATTACAATTTCAGGGAGTAATTTTTGCACAATGGGAATTTTTTCGATAAGTTTACCTAATATTAAATATATTGAAGTCCAGTAATTGCTTTTAAATCCAATATCTTTTTCTTTTTTAAAAGCGATATTATTTATTCTAAAAAATTTTAAGAGATAGTTCTTATTAAGAAATGAGTCATCATGTATTGAATAACCTTTTTCAAAAATATTTAATATCAATTTTAGTTGATCGAATAATTTTTCATTTAAAAAAGCCATTTCGGGTTTTTTAGGAAACAAATTTGTATCGATTACTTGACTAATTTGAAACATTCCTAAGAGAAATTCCTGAATATTATCCCAAGTATTTCTATTTGATTCGAAAATATTAATTGGTTTATTATTTTTGAATTTATCTTTAAATTTTAAAAAATCATTATAGTTTTGAATTTTTTTAATTAGGTGTTTAGCAGTAAAAAATAATCGAATTTCCTTATTTTCAAAAGAGATGTAACTACCATGAACTTTTAATATGTTGTGTTCCCGAAATTCCTTCAATATTAAAATCGGATTTCCAAGATCTTCAAAAAATTTTTTAGCCACTTCAACTTCCAATTGCTCTGTATCGCCAACATCATAAGTCATGTGATAAGCCATGTTTGATAATATACTGATTTCCTTGTTTTTATATAGTTCGCGAAGCTCTTGATCTATATTAGCTTTATCAGCTTCATATAACTTTATAAATTTCTGAATAATTAAATCATCAAACAAAAGAGATTTATTAAGAATAATTTTTTTAACCTTTTGAATATCTAATTTTCCAAAACTTAAATTATCTTTTAAAAGAACCAATACAAAGGCGGTATAGAGAGGATTTCTTAATAGGTCTTTTACTCCTGAATTTTCAATAAAATCATAACAAGAAATTCCATGATAATTTCCAAGATATGATATGAACATAGACTTAATATCATTTTCTTGCAGTTCTGAAAGACTGTAAGTAACAAAATCTAAATTAT
The DNA here is from genome assembly GCA_964592365.1 of uncultured Candidatus Saccharibacteria bacterium. Classification (GTDB taxonomy): domain Bacteria; phylum Patescibacteriota; class Minisyncoccia; order Phycocordibacterales; family UBA1006; genus UBA1006. The sequence goes on from CAZQDL010000012.1 coordinate 3,983, forward strand.
GAGCTAAGAAGTTGGGTAAATTTCTTCCAGTAAAAAACACTCTAGAGTTTTTGTATTTCCTTTTAATTTTAATAATCTCGTTCAGAAGTTTATTGGAATCAAGATTATACTCATCGTATCCATCTAAAAGGAATAATAATTCATATTTAAGTATTTCATCTCACGAAAAACCATAGCTATCAATAATATCTAATACAAGTTCATGTAAATTTTTTATATCTTTTGTATAAAACTTCAACTCAACAAATACTGGTAAAATTAAATTTCCAGAGGAATCATTTAATAGTTTTTCTGATAATTTATAAGCAATCCAACGAAGTGTTGTTGTTTTTCCCATACCAGCTGGAGCAAGAATAAATACATCTTTTCCATATTCTAAAACATCAAAAATATTATGAGCTTTAGAGAGAATACTTTTAATTTTATATAATTCTTTCAGAATATTTTCTTTGGTAAATCCATCTTTTGAGGAATCTTTAAGAATTTCATTTAGTCGCTTTTCAAGCCTATATTTTCTTTCAGATAAATTTTTATTTTTTTCGAATATTGGAGTTTGTATGTAACTAGAAATTGGGAGTTTAAATCCAACAACATCCAAACGAATTTCACTATGTTCTTCAATTAATTTTTTATAGTAACCATCAAGATTTTTTTTTATCTCCTGATTGGTGATTTTTAGAGAATTAGAATTCCCTATTAGATTAGCGTCGGTATTACTAATGTGATTATTAATTGAATCTTGGGAATTTTCTGATAATTTTTTCTTTTCTTTTCCTTTTAGAGTTTCATACCCTTCATTTGCAATATTTATAAACGCTTCTACTGCATTTATAAATTCAGGTTTACGACCCTTATTAGTTTTATATAATTCTTTAAACCATGTATTAGAAATATTAAACGTGATTTCTGGAATGGATTTAAAATCTTTTTCTAATTGATGAAAAAAAGGGTTATCATCATAATGAGTAATATTATTAGCATAGCCTTTTTTTATTTCTGAATCAGAATGAAATTTTTTATAAGCTTCTAACAGTCTATCTTTTAAATACTCTCTATCTTCTAAATCCATGCCTCTGAAATTAATGGGACTAAAGTTAGTAATTTAAATTTTTATAAGTTTAAATAGTTAATATTTCATTAGTGTTCTAATCTAGAACTCGAATACACAATTGCTTCAACCACCTAACTAGCACTCAAAAAAACCTTAATTAACACCTATTGAGCTCTTACACAAATACTTTTGTTTTGTTTTTTTTGTCATGTTAAATAATAAAAATAAAATCATGAAAACAAAAATTAAAAGAATAATAAGCCAGTTTTTCCAATCAAAAGCAAATTGGAGAATGAAAAATAATCAAATGTATAATTCAAAAAAAATAAAATTATGATTTTCAATAAACCTCAAAGAACAAACATTACAACTAGATTAGTTGATGAACAACTTTCAAAGTATATTCAAGAGAAAGACATTACATTTAGAGAAAGACATCTACAAACTGCAACAAAACTCTCTACTATGAATTTCGAATTAATTCCATCTACAGCAAATATTAAAGATTTTATTGGATCTATGACTTCCGATTATCAACATTTGGTGGATTATGCTTCGCAAAGACTTTCTGGAGACCTACAAAGGCTAAAGGGAAATTCAGAAATACTAAATACCAAGGAATCTGAAATAGAACTAACTCGAAAAATTAATGAAGTTAAAGCTAAAATGACACCTTTAACTGGAAAATTTGACGATCAGGGAAAACGTTTTAAAACTAAAGTACTTAGATGGTTTTATAGATATGTTCCATTACTAATTATCATAGCTGGTATGGAATTCATTTCAAATTTTGATGCTATGAATATGGGGGGATCTCGCTTTTCATCATTAGGTATTGCAATTTTGGCTGGAATTTCAATGTATTGGTA
>CAZQDL010000013.1:0-5647 GCA_964592365.1 uncultured Candidatus Saccharibacteria bacterium
GTATTATCGACATGCTCGAAGATCGTGGAGTAATTGGAACACAAAACGGATCAAAAGCTCGTGAAGTATATAACTTCAAGAGGATGAAGTAATTAATAAATTATGATATAATAAAGAAATATGAATACTTTAAAAGAAAAAGGCAAGAAAATTTCATCAAGAGCAGTTTTTTTTGCATCAATGTTTTTATTCCTAGCTTCCCAAGTTATTTTTATTTATGGAATTCCTAATAATTATTCTAATTTTTTCTCCCTTTTTGGGGTGCTTCTTTCACCTTTTCTCATAGGAGGAATTATTACAATCCCAATATATTTTTTAAGTAAGCAAAATAGATCATTTTTAAAATCTTTTTATAAAATAGCTTCAATCACTTATATTGTAATGATGATTTTTACCATAATTGGGAGTTAACATATTCATGAAATACCTAATTGAAAACTTATTCAAATAAAAACATATGTGGAAGATTGATTTTTTTCAATTTAACCGTAAACTTTCATAAATTCTATTAACTGAATTTAATTTGTGTCTCCTAAAAATGATAAGAAGAGAGCAAGATTGCAAGTTGCTACAAACATAGTTTAACAACTTGCTATCTTGGCAAAGGGATATCCCTTTTGCATTACCCTTAAAAAAAATATCCTTTAGAAAATCCTAAAGGATATTTTTAAATTTAAATCTCTAAATTAGGTTCATTTTTTATTGGGGACTTTTTAATCAACTCTTTCTCTCTATTAGATTTTCTGTACTTCCACAAAGCACTATCCCAATCAGCCTCCAATCCGAATTTTTCATAAAATGCCCCAGAGGCAACAAAATTTAAGTCCTGAAAATAGGGACTATTCTGAACAAAATATCCCTCTCTTTCTAGTGTAAGCAAATAATTAGGAGTTTCTCTTATCTTGTTGTAATGGTTTTCTCCTAAAACAATTAACCAATTTACAAAACCTTTAAATACATAAGAACTATCACCATATCCCAAATGCGTAGCTACCTCTTTGAGTTCCGAAGAAAAAATGTCTTGCTGTAACTCTTCCATTTTTGTTTGAAATCCCATGATATTTTGTATTTCCTTTTTTGAAAGAATAGCTATAAGTTTTTCACTCTGATCACAAGGATCTGTAATTTCATTTTGGGTAATGGATTGCTCTATTAGTTTCCAAAATTCTTTTGTATTCATGATAATTAGTTTTTATTAAGTTCTTTATCAATATTTTTCATACTTCTAACTAACAACAATTGATTTAATCTTTCTTGCTCTTTAGTCAATGTTTTAATTTGGTTATTATCAATCCCAAGAGTTGTAAGTCTATATTTTTTACCCTCAATATTTATCCCACAAAGTTTATTCTTTCTGTAATATACATTCAAATTGTGTTCTAATAATTTTTCTTCGAAATTCATTAGTGATTTCGATTTCTTCGCAATTTTTTTTACAACTTGACTTAGCTCCTCCTTTTTAGACAATACATTACGTTTTTTTTTCATTTCTTGTTCATTTCTTGTCAGGCGTAATGTCACAAGTTTTTTTTTGAATGATTAACGATTGAATTTGTTAATTCTGGAAAATACTCCATTTGATAATCTTGCAAGCGAATTTTAAACTTTTTAAAATCTTCCCTGCTCACTCTAGTTGAATTCCCATCGTTTCCTACTCCAGCAATAATAAAATGGAAATGTATAGATTCCTCCCAATGAACTGTTCCTATTCCTATAGCATTGCTCCTGTTATTCAAATACCATTTTCCAAATTCATAAAGCATTTCGCTATTAATTTTTTCATTATCAGCTTTTGAGAAAGAAACAATTTCGTGACGTAAAACCGTTCGATTTTTATGATTAAAGTTTCTTTGCATGTCATTTTTCTGAAAAGACTCAATCCATTTCTCTTGATCAAAACTCCTTATGAATCTTTTCACGATAACAGATTCCCTATTCATATTAATGTCTACTGTCTTTTTTTCATTAAAGCAGTATGCAATCAACTTAGCTATTGACTTCTTTTTAGCACTTTTATGAGATATGGCTTTGACAATCATAATTCCGATTCAATTTCTATTAATTTTTTTAATATTAGTTCAAAATCAGGAACTCTCTTTCGAAAAACAAAATCTTCAAAATCATCAATAATATTGGAAAGTTTATTTTTGACGATATGATTTTCATTTTTCTCTTCTTTTTTTAGAGCTTTTAATTTTAAAAATCTATTTATTTTTTTTTGATTTAATAATGCTTCAGCCTTTATAAATTCATATTCCTTTTTATTGATTCGAAAACTAATCTGAATATGTTTTTGTTTATAAACTTCCTGATAATGATTTTGATAGTACTTTCGATAATGCTTTTTAGCTTCTTCAATTTGATCATCATTTGGGGATTTATCTTTAAAGACAAAATCTAAATACTCAAAAAGATTTTTATGCATTCTTTCTTTTTCCATCTGATAAGATTTATTTACGCACTAAACTCTGTCCATCGATCGATTTTTTTTAATCACGAAACTTAAATTTCTCGCCCTGCTTTCTTTTTTATTATTTCGAGTATTTGTTTGTTCTCTTATTGTATTATTAAAACTATTTAATTGAAATTCTTGCTCTCTAGCAATTTCCTTGTGCTTTTTTATTTCTCTATTCTTGTTTGATCTTTCTTTCAAACTTTTCTTAATTTTTCCCTCGAATTTTTCTAATCTTGAAAGTATTTTGTGCAAACCTTCCTCAAGCCAATCCAAGGGTTTTCCAGCTAATTTGAAAAATATATCTTTATTCTTTTCCATTTTTTTCTATTTTATATTTATTAAGCGAAAGGTATTGAGCTGTATATTTTAAGTCTAGTTCTGATTCTTCTCTTATGGGTAATTTCATTTCCATGTATTTTAAGTATTTCCTGTTTTTATAATATGGTGTTACCTTACAATACAATGGCAATGAACCTCCACTTGGTAGTATTATTACTCTATCTCTTGGCATTGTTCGGATTTCCTGAGCGGTCATTAGTCTTCTTGTCCGAAGAACCTTACCTTCTCCTTCTTCATAGTATTGATAATCTCCTAATGCAGTTGAAATTCGTTCACATTCAGCATCTAGCCCACTCATATAAACCTTACATGCGTTATTTAAAATGGTCTTTGAATCATACTCACCATAGTTCTCTTTTAATTGATTCTCACTTTGTAGTATAGCTAGTATAGAAAAATATTTTCTCGCATTTGCTATAACGATAGGTAGACTTGGTAAGGGAATTGAAGAAAGCTCATCAATCATAAAGTATAGTGGATAATCTTCTTTTTTGGGTATTTCCTCCATTAGAGAGTAAAATAATTGCTCAAAAAATAATCCTAAAATAGGACTATAGAACTGCATGTCCATTGTTTTTATATTTAAAAACAAACATATCTTTTCTGATTTTAATCTAGAGAAATCAAACGAATCGATACTTGTAATATCTGATAATTCAGGGGAATTTCCTATAAAGGAAAGACTACTTATAGCTGACGAAATAATACTTGCCTTAGTATTATCACTGTTAGCAATTATTGACTTGTAAGCTCTCCACTGCTTATCTGTTGCTTTGTCTGCAAAGAGACTATTAATTGTATTTTCGTCACCAGCTAGGTTTTGTAATAAGTAATAAACGTTAGCAATATTCTGATATATTTTAGGAGCATTATCTAAAAGAAATTCAATTAGTAAGGAAATTAGCTCAATACTTTTAATATCCCAAAAATCCTTTGGCTTTTTATTTCCTTTGGCTACTAAAAGCATAGCCACTTTCTGAATATCTGATGAGGATTTTATTCTACTAAGTGGATTATAATAAATTGAATTTCTTATGTCATTAGGATTTAAATTCAGTACAGTATACCCTCTAGAGATCAAAAATGGTTCTAACCTTTGATTTTCTCCTGATGGATTGTTTATAATCATACTTGAAGATGTCTTTGCGGAACCAATATTTATTGCACTTCCAATTAATGAAATTGTTGTTTTTCCTGAACCTGTAGGTCCAAAGTAAAGTACATGCTGTTTTGATTTTTCAATACTTAAATGCTTTGTCCCTGTTAATGATAAACCCTCATGGTTTACTGAAAGTAAATCACTCTCTTTTCCAAACTTAGTACTCAGTAGATTTTGATTTTCATTCAACATGTTTTCTAATCCTATCTTAAAAAGATTATGGATTTCATCAATTATTATTTTTAACATGGTATTAATTTTTAACGGTTTATTTGTTTTTCTAGGATTCTACCTATGAATCTTGATATGGTCTCTGTAAATTTAGATGAAGCGTAAAGCAATAATAAAGTGATTTGATAAACTGCTTTTAAAATCTCCAAGCTTGCTTTGAATAATATTTTAATTTTACTTTCCATCGTAATTATTTTATAGCGTTAGGAATTCCAATTCGGATTTGTAGACCTGAATCTTTAAATATAATCTGGTAGACTTCAACCATTTTTTCAAATAATTGATTGTCATAAATCTCTTTCGGCTGATAGACAAGATATAATTCTATTCCTTTTAGTTTTGGAATTACTAACGTTGAAGTAAAATGTGATGCAACTTCCCTAGGATTTTTCAATAACTGTTGGCTATTTTTAAAATTGTAAGTATTAAATAATTCATTTGCTTCTAATAAGTCACTATACAGAATAATTATTTTCCTTGTGCTTCTTTCAGCCTTTAGCAATTCTAGGCACTGAATTAGGGGCTTTATAATTGTAGAATTTTCATACTTTTGTTTTTCATTATGGTTTTTCCTGAGAATATTTTCTATCCTTGCTTCAAAATCGGTTTTATCCTTCTTTTCACTAAGCTTATTATCCAAAAGAGAACTTTGAAAATACTCAGCAGTATATAATTTATTTACACTGGTGTGAGTAATTTCCCTAAAATAAAATCGTTTTCCAGCATTTATAAAATCTGATTGATGAAAAAAATATTGAATATCAGCCAATTCAGGTCTTGGAATATGTTCATCTGTTTTATCAGATAGAACTATAAGACTAACAAAATTTGAATCTGTTTCTTTACAGGCTATTAAACCAATAATAACGATGTATATAATTATTTTTTTCATCTTGATTCAAAGTTTTGGTTTATACTTCCAAAGTTTGTATTTAGACTAGGTATATCAACATTTGGATTACCTGAAAAAAGTTTAGAGCAAGCACCATTACTTTTAAGAAATAACTCCATTTTAAACTCTTCAAAACAACTTCTCAGTCGAGTGGTAATCTCATCTTCAATTTGTTTACCCAGAAGCAAAATATTATACCTATCTTCAAGTTTCTCTCTTAATTTAGGATTCAATGATGACATTTCAGATTTTAATTTCTCCAATTGAAATTCAAGAACTTTGATTTCTTTTACATCATTAATGTATTTTTTATAAGCCAAGATGGTTTCTTTATCTGGCTTATTTGCTGCAATAATCCAATAGGAAATTACAAATGCAAAAACATTAGTAATTGTCATTGAATATGGACTAGTTTTAAACATTTCAAATTGTTCAGGGTTTAATACTGCTAAATATTGAAGTCTCATTGAGGAGAAGAAATAAAAGACTGCTACAATAGGTAGAAGAAACAATGTGAAGAGAAGTATTTTTTTTCTAATACTATCTCCACCATATTTTTGAATTTTTTCTG
>CAZQDL010000014.1:0-4367 GCA_964592365.1 uncultured Candidatus Saccharibacteria bacterium
AGTTTTCTAAGGACTTCAGGGATGTTATCAAGAAGCGTGAACGCAAGCCCGGAGATAAATGGCATCTTGATGAAATGATCATCAAGATGAACGGAGAAACCTTTATCCTTTGGCGGGCTGTTGATTCAGAGGCACATGAACTTGATGTGCTCCTTCAAAAACGTAAAAATAAGAAAGCAGCTATTCGGTTTCTATCCCGCTTGTTAGGTGAAAATCCGGCACCCCGCGTCATCGTAACAGATAAACTAAAAAGTTATTTCAAGCCCATACGTTATATGATGCCTAAGGCTGACCATAGATCCCATAAGGGGCTGAATAATGGAGTTGAAAATGCACCGCCAAGTTAACGTATTTAATGTCATTTAGTTAAATAAAAATCGTTGGTCTCAAATGGTTCGAGCGAACTTGTTTTTTCAATTTTCAATTAACTTGACGATGCCTCCGTGGCCTCCCTCCTTTCTTCCATAGAGGGATAAGTTTTTAAAACAACTCCTTGAAAAACAAAATGATAACCCAAATCATACTTCTAAGACACTCTCTAGCGTGATGTTGCTGCCAAATCTCCCGAACAAAACCAGCCTGGACTATTTTACTATTTGACAAATTTATATTTATATGTTATAGATTTATTTATGTCATATAAATATAAAGGAATTTCTTAATGTCATTAAAATATTTTTTTGTTTTGAACTCTATGTTTCTTTGTCTATTAAGTTTCTCTTTGAATGCAACCGATAGTCAGAGACTTACTTATACAGATATTTATGAAATTGCTGATATTACTGCTCCTGGGGTAATTACTTTTAATAACACAACAAACGAAGACATAATAATAAAATCGTCCATTGTTACAAAAAACACAAATATTAAATTAAGAGGTCCGGAAGGAACTAAAATTAGCAGCTCTCCAATAAAAATAACAGCTGGTAGTTCTGATTTCGTTTCTTTAGACAGGGTTAGCGCGCCAAATCATTTCTTTTTCGAAAATTTTGGTTCGCAGATTTTTGAAATAACAGGAGATTACCATGAAATAAAAAGCACTTTATATATTGGTAATCAAGTTTTTGAACTTGAGTTTTGGAAAGAATCTTTTATCCCAATGTCTACAATTCGAAGTTTGTTAGGATATCGCGAAAAAAATCATGGTTGGGTTCTAAAAGCGACAGAGATTTTTGAGTAAGCTTGTAGAGGCACCGTCATATATGAACCACTCCGTATTGCAATGGTAAAATTTTAATCAAGCCACTTTTGATCATTGTTTGCAGTCATATATCCGGCCACATTTTGTAGAGAGATTCTTGGTCTCTCTGGGCTCTGATGGAAATTCGCAAACATTTTTATCTCTCAATCAGGCACCGTCAAGTTAAAGTCATTTACCTCCAGGCTTGGCTGGGAGGTAAATGACTTTGTGAGGGAAGGGGACACGGTTCTGGTTCACAGTATGGATCGCCAAGCCCGCAACCTAGATGACCTTCGAAAAATAGTAAAAGATTTAACGAGCTGTGACGTTTCAATAAAATTGATAAAAGAAAATCTAATTTTTGATAACCAAGTCTTCCCAATGTCAAATCTCTTATTATCTGTCATGGGTGCTTTTGTCGAGTTTGAACGTTCGTTAATTAAAGAACGGCAAAGGGAGGGAATAGAGCTAGCCAAGAAGAGGGGGGTTTATAAAGGAAGACATTCTTCTCTATCGGAGGAAGATATGCAGAATATTCTAGATCGCCTTGATTCCGAGTTGATATTTCTGAAAAATGTCTTAAATCAACACCTCACGAGAGAAATCTACCTCAGAACTAACAGTTTTGGGGGTTCTTCCACAGAACCCGAAATTAACCTAATGGTGACTGTTCAGTTTCTGCAATTCAGTTTTTAATTATTTTAATTTGCATTTTTTGACAACAATTTATATATGTATATTGTGAGGTTTTTTTATAAATTATTGAGAAATATGATCGGACTCTAGGATTGCCGACATGGGCGCTAAAGAATTTGTTGAGCGTATTATGCCTGATGGTGAGTATATTACAGCAACCACTGTTCATATTTATAAAAAAGACAACCGGTGAAAAATAACTAAATTTTTTATTGTCAATATTAATATAAAATTAAAAGGATGTGATTAGTATGAATTATTTGAAAAAATCAATATTTTGTCTGTTGATAAGTGCATTAAGTCTGTCTGCCACTCATCGTCATGAGGAGATTGAGAAAAGATACCTAACTCAAATAGAAAAGATAAGTTTAACCGAACATATTTTGATAGATGAAAACTGTCCAATGGAGAAGAGGCTTGAAGTTGCAATAGAAATGATATGTGGGCTGGAAGAGAATTATAAATTTAGGTATCTAGATCTTGAAAATATAATTGATTATATTAATGGTGAGGAGCTTCCGGAAGAGGTAACCTTTGGTGACTTTTTTGGCACAAAAGAAAATCCGAAGGGAAACGATGATCATAATCGATTAGCATCTCTTAATTACTTAATAAACATCAGTAATAGCAATGGTTTTAAGTACATGAATAAAATGGGTGCTTTGATTAACAATTTTATAAATTCATATTATTCTTATACTCGGGACTCAATGGAGAAATTTAAAGATGTTGATAGAAAGTTAGAAGCTAGTAGAGTCTTGCAAGAGGATATAAAGTTTTTGAAAGAGGATGAATTAATGAAAAACTTTAAAGCCTGCAATTTCGTTTTGAATTTATTAAAAACTGCGCCTGATTACCTTTTTAAACTTAGGTATAAGAATAATTTATTGACAATTTTTAATGATTGTCAAATAAAGATGAGAAAGGAAACAGTTACAGAATCTGACTTAAATGATTTAGAAAATGCTTTCTTCAAATTAAATCCTAATGATTTAAGGGATATGAACATAGAAGAAAACATTTTTGATTTTATGAAAGAAATAGGAGGAAAAATTGAAGAGGTTGCCTCCAGAAATTACTTAGTCGAATACTATAATGAAATTAGTGAAAAAAATAAACGCGGCTCATTAACGGAGACAGATTTAGATGAGTTTTTGGAGATGTTTAAGAATCAACCTAAAAATATAAAAACTGCTCTTGGTGAAAGAACCTCTTTAGTAAATAAACTTCAACGTATGCTTCAAGACATTAGGCTTCGAAGTGATTTAGAGGAGAAGTATAAAGAGCTTATAGAAGGACATGAAAATGGCTCGTTAACGGAGACAGATTTAGATGAGTTTTTGGAGGTGCTTAAGAATCAACCTAAAAATATAAAAACTGCTCTTGGTGAAATAACCTCTTTAGTAAATAAACTTCAACGTATGCTTCAAGACACTAGGCTTCGAAGTGATTTAGTGAAGAATTATAAGAAACTTATAGAAAGATATAAAAAAGGTGCTCTCACGAAGAAGAAATTTAACAAATTTATGGAGTATTATAATGAATTATCTTCCAAAGAAAAGCGTGTTTTAGGAGATAGGAAAAAGGTCAAAAAAGCTCTTTTAAAAATAGAAGAAAGCTTTTTAAAGCCTGATTATAATCCTCCCAGATATTATGAACCGCAAGGTCATAATGGCTTCCATGCTAATATCTCTAGAGACTACGTGCTACAAGGTCATAATGGCGGATACTCTAATCCTACCAGAAATTATGCACCGCAAGGTAACTACTATGGCTTCCATGATAATACCCATAGGCGATTTTAATGTAACCGCCTCATGAAGTGCATCTTGATTTGCTACTAAAAAACCCCAAGCCATTATATGGCTTGGGGTTTCCATTTTAGGGAAGGAGGTCTTCGAGAGATTGGCCTGCTGAAATTTTTTGGGCACCGTCAAGCTAATTTGAGTTGAGTGCAAAGGAGCCTTTGTCCCAAATTTTAGGCGCAAAGAATCCCTTGAGCAGCTTCCTCTCAATTGCTTGAGCTTTCTTAAAGGCATCCCGTTGCTCTTGAGCTGATTTTGTATATCGCCCAACGGCTACGGAAAAGATATTTCTTACTTTCCCCATGAGAGAGACAACATTTTTAAGCCCCTGAGAAGACTTAAATCTGATCAAACATTTCTCTTTCCGCCTTGTGGGCTGGTGACCATTTTCAACCCCATTATTCAGCCCCTTATGGGCTCTATGGTCAGCCTTAGGCATCATATAACGTATGGGCTTGAAATAGCTTTTTAGTTTATCTGTTACGATGACGCGGGGTGCAGGATTTTCACCTAACAAGCGGGATAGGAACCGAATAGCTGCTTTCTTATTTTTGCGCTTTTGAAGGAAAACATCAAGTTCATGTCCCTCTGAATCAACAGCTTGATGATCATTTCATCAAGATGCCATTTTTCTCCGGGCTTGCGTTCACGCTTCTTGATAACATCCCTGAAGTCCTTAGAAAACT
>CAZQDL010000015.1:0-4219 GCA_964592365.1 uncultured Candidatus Saccharibacteria bacterium
TATAAGGCCCAGTTCCCTCGAAGCTGCATAAACGGCGAGATTTTCTAAATTCAGTTGTTCCTCCACTCTCTTATGAAATTATTAAAGATCTTTAGTGACCTTTTTAATCCTATCAATGGTAGCAACACCTACATTAAAATGTCTAGCAATAGATCGGATTGACTTTCCATCATGCAACATAGTTTGAACTTCATTTTGTTGATGTGTTGTAAGCTTAGGCTTCCTTCCGAATCTTACACCATTTCTTATAGCATAAGCACGGCCTTCCTCCGTTCTCTCGCTGATAAGGTTACGCTCAAGCTCAGCCAATCCTGAGAATACAGTTAATAGGAACTTCCCCATAGGAGTTGTTGTGTCAGCCCAAGGCTCACGTAGAGATCTAAACTCAGCATTCTTCTTTTTAAGTTTTTCAGTGATAACGAAAAGGTCGTGTGTTGAGCGAGCGAGCCGATCGAGGCTAGTTATGATAAGGGTATCGTCTACGTTAATTTCTACTAACATTTTTTCTAGTTGAGATCTGCGACGATCTGACCCCGTTTTTTTCTCTTCATAAATAACCTCGCACCCTTCGGCGGTAAGGATCTCTTTTTGAACGTCTAAATTTTGCCCTACTGTCGAAACACGCGCATAACCAATTAGCATCATTTTACCCCTGTTTTTAGATGTTTAATACGGAACATAAATACGGACTCTTTAATCCATTGATATGACTCAGCATGGGAGGCGTTCCGTATTTTATAACTTTCGGAATCTATCATGCCGCTACCCCCGCATGATAGGTTGATTGCAATCCTAGATTCTGGCTCATGTCTAAATCGAATTTTCCATAAGGATTAATATGACTATGTGGTAAAGGAGACAAAGCCCCAAAATCACGTTTTGTCATACGTTCAATCCAAGTAGACTCTTCCAAAACTTTTTGAATCATCAATGTATTGACATAAACCATACTGGATTGAAGAAGGTGGAGAGAAAGAGCTGAAACTTCTTGTTCCTCAAATCTATTTGAAGAGATTTCTCCGCCCTTACCAAAATAAATAAAGCTGTTAACACCATTCCATCTCTCAATAACGTTAAGCCCTATTTGAATCTCTCTTCTCAATTTTTCAGATCGCAGGTATTTGCATAAAAACATTGTCTTGGCTGCCTTGCCTAGCTCAAGAAGTGCTGCGTATGTGGGATGTTGATTTTTGGTACGGATAAATCTTCTTAAAATCGATTCTGTATCTGCTGTTTTCTTTAAGAGAGCAACAGCTAGTTTTATAAGTTCATCATATTGCTGGATGATAAGAGACCAGTTAATGGGCCTTTTAGCAAAAATATCTTTGATATTCAGATAGTCTTCCTTTTGTTTAATACTCGGCATCACAAGCTTCTGTTTATCAATTGCTTTAAAACGTGGCATCAGATCAAATCCAAGTAAGTAACAAAAGGCAAAAGCAATAAGACTTTGCCCATGTGTATCAACATATTGCTGGCTCACTTCCATTTCCGTACAGTGGTGTAAAACACCTTCCAACATTGAGGCAACTTCTGAGGATGAACACCGCTTGAGCTGCGAGGGAAAACAGGCAGACTTTGTATCCACGTGCCAATAGATCATCACGCCTCTACCACCATAGCGGTAATGCCATTCTGTTATAAGATTCTGATCCCAGGCAGAGAATTTTGTGGAATCTGAAGCGCAACTTGTTGTGCTTTCTCCCCATATCTCAGGCAAGCGTGCTTTAAAATTTTCGTTAGTAACACATTGAATCGCTTGTCGAAGATTGTCTTTATGAATATATCGTCTACGAATATGCAAAAGCTCTTTATAACTGACGTTGTTTGGACCAGAAGCCATAGACTTTAAACCAGCATTTGTACCCAAACCATAAAGGGTTAGGAGTAGCTTCCGAGACAAATCATCTTGACTCAAAGCAGTGCGGGAGGCTGTTGATGTAAAGTATCCTGTAAATTTGGTTTTTAAGTCAGCTTCCTTTAATATATCAAGAAGATTCGTGGCAGGCCACCTCCTTGACAATTCATTTTTGAGAGCCTCTAAATTAGGAGGATCAATTTGGGGTTTAAGAGGAGAAAGGGAAATACGTGCCCTTCCGTTTTTACCTTTGATACGTAAATCCTTATCACTAGAAATAGATGAGTTTAAGGTTATCAACTCTTGCGTCATATTTTTTTTGATTTTATTTATAAACAAATAAACAGAAGTGGGTAAATTAAGTTCCGCATAATACTGACTACGCTTTTCAGCGAAGTCCTGAGGGAGGTCTTTATCGGGGTTACAAAACTTTTTAGCCCCCTCAACCCATATTTCCTTTGAGCGGAGCTTTTCTCTCAGGCTATGCAATACACAAATCTCATAATTAATGCGATTGATTCTTTTTCCCCCGTTAGGACTGGCTTCTATAACGTAAGAAGTCCATTTTTTGGGCACAACGCCCTCCATTGGAATGTTACCTATCTCTAAGTTTCTGAGGTTTTTAAAAGATGGGTTCTGAAGTAAAGAAATAGCCTCTAAAACAGGCTTCCAAAGCATGTTATTCGACCTAAATTTAAGACTACTGATAATCATAGGAAGAATTCGCCTATAGTGATTTGCATAGGATATGCGTATCCGTTTGTAAATTTTATTCACATAAGCGGGTCCAACAGAACGATATTCTTTAACTAATTCTGTTATTTTTTCCTCCCCAACAACTGGGAATATAACGTCTCGAACAAGATCATTGGGATTATCACTTACAGCTTCTGCAATGCGAAACAAAAGATTTGTCTTTCCATGTACTTTCTTTAACTCACCAACAAGCTCAGAAATAACTTTTTTCTCTGATCGAACAGATATTTTATGAACAATGCTAATAATAAGTTCTGTGAGGCTATCTATGATTTCTTTTTCTCTTTCAATACAATAAAAAGATAAAAGGGAAAATTTCACAACATCAGGATGTCTCTTTAGTTCCCAAACATCATCAGAGGAAGCTCGTAATTTATAACGTTCAATTAATCGAGGGTGAATTCCAGAAAGAAGGTGAGGTGATAAGCCAGTTTCTCGCACTACAGCCAATCGTTCTAGTGTCTTAAGAGCACTTGCTACGCTAATTGGACCTGTATCTTTCCGTAACTGGCTGAAAATAGATTCATTTTCTGATGTTTGCAAGATATTGTTAAGCTTATTCTTATTTTCAATAGATAGTTTGTTGAAAATCTTTTGAAAGAGTTGATTCTCAAATGATTTTTCTGCCGAGGCTATAAGCCTACGCAAAACTTTTTTTGTGGGCTTTTCGATATTTTTTTCTCTAAACCAGTCAGAAACATCACTGTCTATTTTCTGATTACTAGGCGCCTCTGGAAAAAGTGATCCAAGGGACCAATCCATAAACAAATTTCTTGCTTGAGAATCAAAACGCTTAACTCCTAAAAAGGAGCGAATTTCATGACAATAATCTCGGATAGTCCTTTTATTAGAAAAAAGATTTCTGGATGCTATTTCATCTATTCCTATTTGGTGAGACAAAAATTCTACAACTCTTTTAGGCGTTTTAGAAACCTCACTAGGAAAATAGCCAGTCAACTGATAGTGTTTCAATAAGATTGAGAAAAGTAAACGCCCCGAGTATAGCTTTCCTTTTAACAAAGACTTCTCTGCTGTACTAAGCTTCCAACTTTTATTTAAATCTTGTTCAGACCAGAAATGTTTCAAGTATTACCTCTTAATTCCTTTAAAATCTATACTAAGAAAATATCTTAGGGAATATTCCGTGAGCAAACTTCTCTAAGGAAGAAGAGGGCTTTTTTATTTTTTCTAAAAACGCGGGGGAAATTTTCCAAGATAATTCCTCAGTGGTGAAAACCTTAATTGTCTTTTGATTAATCCCTAAAACAATGCCCTCTCGTCTTTTTGCATTATCCTCAAATGAAACAAAGTCTCCAATTTTAAATTGTTGAGCCTTTGAGACACATTCTTCTCTTCGTATCTCCTTAACTCGTGAAACAATCATCTTATTGAGGGCTATTAACTCATCCACATTCAAGCCATTAATGATTTTGATGGAATCGACCATTGATTGCCCCAAGGTTGTGGGGGAATTGATATTCTTTTTTTTACTCATGAGGTGACCTTTAATATATACGGATATATCTAACGGAACACTAGAAAAAAGTCAATAGAATTAATGGAAACGAAATCTCGCCACTTATGCAGCTTCGAGGGAACTGGGCC
>CAZQDL010000016.1:0-1239 GCA_964592365.1 uncultured Candidatus Saccharibacteria bacterium
TTGTTTCTAGGTGGTTATTCATATATTTCATTACAAGTTTTAATTACTTCAAGTTTTTTTGTTGTTGATAATGTATTTCCTACATTCCATAAACACTGTTCTTTTTCACTCATTTGTTCCCATTTAGTATTAAATTCATTTTCTGCTTGGTTTATTTTATTCGCCATGTAAATCACTGCTACGAAAAGAAGTGTAATAGATAAGGCTACTAATATTGTTTGAGTTGTTTTCATTATTCTTTTGAGGTTAATAGGTTAATAATTTGAGTTTTCATATCAGGAATAGGTATTCCTTCTACTCTTTTCTCTTGGAAGTCTTGTATGGTGTTGATTATATTTTCTTCAAGTTCAGGTGCTTTATCTCTAAGGTCTGCTAAGCATTGGTTGTAGCCTTGAATTGACCAGTTTAAATCATCGTATACTTGCGAATAACTAGGGTTTTTATTTTTATTTTTCCCTATCCAATCTTTAATTATTTGTTGTAGTTTCATGATGTTAATTCAATTAGCTGTTTGATAAGTTCTTCTGGGTAGTGTGAGGGTTCGATATCAGGAGGGATATCAAATCCGTCAATGTCATGTATTCCATTAAAATCTTCTTCTGCAAGTACTCCATGCAAACCAAGGTAATAGTTTCCTCTCTTATTCAACGCTAAGAGTATTTGTTGGAGGGTGAGAGGCTTGCCTAGGTTTTCAATTTCATCAACATCATGGTCTTTTGTTAATGAATACATTTCTTCTAGTGAAGAAAAATCAAAGTCATATCCCATTGAAAATGTTCCCCAACCACCATAGTTATTCATAGGGTGATATTTAGTGATTGTTTCTGGGTTATCATTTCCTAATCTCCCCCAAATTTGAAAATTCTGAATGATTAAAGATATCCTGCATTGCTTTCATGTATCCTTCTGAAAATGATGATTGGTTTTGAACTTCTTCATATCTTTCTGATTTAAATACGTTTTGTATATCAGCCTGTACGTCATTATCTAATACGCGATTTACTTCTTTGATAAAGTTCTCTAGTGATAATGTTTCTAAATATTCTTCTCTTAATTCAAGAATTATACCTAAACTTTTATAATGTTTTACCTCAATATTTCCTATTCCAATTTGAAAAAAATCGTTTATATCTCTTTCAATATCTAATGCTCTATCATGGTTAGTAGAATAAAATTCTATCCCCTTATAATTATAATGATTTCTGCCTGTACCTTTTTCTAGGAATTTTTTAAATGTGT
>CAZQDL010000016.1:1339-3279 GCA_964592365.1 uncultured Candidatus Saccharibacteria bacterium
ATGGTAAGGGTTAGTATATCCTCGTTCCCTGAATATCCTTCTTATGTTAGAAAGTATAATTAAATTATTAGTTTCGTTACTCTCAAAGAAGTCTACCGCTTTTTCACGGTACCATTCTGATAGAGTTTCGTTGTTTTTTCTTTTTAATGTTAGGTAATTCATGTTATTCTGGTTTTATGTGTACATCAACAGTAATACCGTTCGTACCTTCAAACGTCCAACGAAATTCATTACCTGCCTTGAGGTCTTCAATATCACTTTCGGTAATAGGGATGATAATGCTTGTCTTTTCTAGGTGTGACTTATGTTCTTTCAATCTATCAAAGTACTCAGCCCATTCCTTTACGGTTAGCTCTTCAGGAGCGTCTAAATCAAGTGGTCTACCTTCCTCATCACGTATCTCGTTCCAGTAATCACCACTATCACCGTTAGTTACTTCATGAGATAGTTCCAGTCCGTCAAATTCATAAGGTAAATCACCAAACGATACGAGCATATTCTCGATATAGTCGTTGTCGTTAACGTATTCACTTTCTACAAGTCCTTCCTTGATAATTTCTTTAGTTAGTTTTTCTAGTGTTGTCATATGTTTATTGTATCGTGCTTGTTACTAATAAATCGCACGTTATAACAAGCTATTGTTAGCTTGCTATCATGTGTTATCTATACGCTGGAAAGTCTTTACGGTATTTTCCAATAGCCTCACTCAATGAGTACATGGCATATTTATTTCCATTAATGTTTACCGTACCGTTTTTATATTGATACGCTGTAATTCCCTTCCTGACTTTCTTGCTTTTGATAGGTGTTTCGAATAAGTTCATGTTATTTAATGGTACTATATACCACTTCACCGTTTGAAAAGGTGCCTTGTACTTGTAATTTAACATCACAATTATTCGCGTATACCTTCTCTACTATCTTAATCATACGGTTGTAATGTTTTTTGATTGTCTTATCGGCTCGCTTATTGTTTATATAAGCGTAATCTTCCTGAATATCACCAAGTCCATAATAATGTTCGTTATTATAACAAGGTACCATATCTAAATTAGCTCCAGAATAGTATCCTAATGTTATCAATAATCTAAATGATAATCTGTCACCGTTTGGTAATATGATAGATACTTCACCAAACACTTCGCTATTCCTATACCATGTATCGAGTTCTTGAAACTCAATACCTTTGATACTTAATAGTTCGCTTGCGATATTTTGAGTAATATACTCAACATCAGCTCGGTATTCTTCACTATCCTCAATCGCATAGATATCTCTTAATAGATATCTTGTAAAATTTCCTGTTGACATAATATTATTTGGCAAAACGTTCTACTTCTGCTCTTGTCATGCTCGCGTCTACGTTCGCTTTCATGATTTCGAGTACGGTATCAATAGTTCCCTCTAAGTCATTAGATATCTTGTATTCATGATTATTCAATTCATACATGATTGCGTCTTTTCTATCGCCTTCATATAACGGCATTTCATTCATTTCCTTAATAAAAGCGTCTACATTTTTACTCGGAAGATATCCACCTGAGCCAATACTCGTTAATTTTTCGCCTAAAGGAAGGTTAATCTTTTCAATTCCTTTGTTAAATTGTTCATTACTAAAAGCCCAGAAAACTCCATATTTTTCCATTACTTTGCTTGTGTAGTTATTCAGTACTTGCTCTTTAAATTCGTAATATCTCATATAATTATTTTCTTAACTCTTCAAGAGTTTTGCTCATAAAATCGTAATCACCAGTTTCAATAGCATTTCCATATTCTTCCCAATTTACACTATCAAAAAACTTCTTTTGTGTTTTTTCACTATCATCAAACATCATTGACGTTGTTGTAACGTATCCATTTCCGTCTTCAATTCTATTTACAGGTTTCGCCTGTAAAATAGCTATATCCTCCAATTTCATAGAATATACCTAATTCAATTA
>CAZQDL010000017.1:0-2493 GCA_964592365.1 uncultured Candidatus Saccharibacteria bacterium
AGGATAAGATGAGCCGACATCGAGGTGCCGAACATCGCCGTCGATATGAACTCTTGGGCGATACTAGCCTGTTATCCCTAGGGTAGCTTTTATCCGTTAATCTTCAGCGCCATCTAATGGCCACTGTCGGTTCACTATGATCTGCTTTCGCATCTGCTTGTCATGTACGACTCGCAGTTAAGCTCGTTTATGCCATTACACTATCAGCACGATTTCCATTCGCGCCTAACGAACCTTTGTATGCTCCTCCGTTACTCTTTAGGCATATTGTTATCAACTAATTTTTGGTTCATTGAGGGAAACAGTCGAACTATAGGATTCACTATTGATGCAAACAATGTTGCACTTCTTTGTGGAATATAGATTCGATGTTGTTTTCCCTGTTTATGAAGTGTTGTCTCAATTTTTAAGGTTGATTTCATCACTTCCTGAACCCTTTGCAAGTCTCTTTTGGTATATCCGAGACTATGGATATTGAAGGTTGAATGTTTTATAGATTTTCTTGAACCATCATCACAGAACCAAATGGCAAGTGATAATGGTTTTAACATCTTGTGAATAGTATTAGGGATAACTTTTTTACCTTCTGGATAAAATTGCTGTCCATAAAATCTAAACGTAGGATGCGAAATGGTTCTAAAACCTACAACCTCATAATTACCTCGTTTTCTTGTATATACTTTTCCTGGAATGAAGTCACGAAACTCTTGATATAACCAAAAGGTATAATCTTTTTGTTTCAAAGAGTGTTCTACCTTAAGTCGGTAGGTACGTCCTTGATTTTGAGTTTCTAAGTGACCATCACCTAGAAGAAGTCCTACTAATATTTCTCGCTGACGCTTTGAAAGTTTAGTAGAAGAAGACGAAGTAGGAGTTTTGTTTGTCATATAAATGTTGATTATTAAAACGTGTAAATAAATTGCCTGTTTTAATACTTGATGTCGCCACCAAGATCGGACTCTATCACCATCCATATTGCTATGGATGTTAAGCGTATAGTCTCTGAGGGGTTAGTATAGGTATACTAACTTCCCTGCTGATTATCTGCTACACATAGTTACCTATGTGAACGTATGATGATTTGCCATATTTTTCCAAACTAAGAAAATATAGTCATCATAATTCCCAGACGTTCCAGCATATAGCTCAATGTACTCTTTCTTATTACTAAGAAAGGCCCCCTTTTTTTGTTTTTGCTTATCTACGGAAGATATTTGCGATAAGCTGTGACGCTAAAGTTGAGGAAAGCGCCCCACTCAAACTACCCGCCACACACTGTCTCTTTACGTTTTTTCCGTAAGGGTTAGGACTTATCAAACATAAGGGTGGTATTTCACTGGCGACTCAACAACCCCCAAAAGGGTTGCATCAAAGTCTCCCACCTATGCTGCGCATATATTTAATAAGTCCAATATGAAGCTATAGTAAAGCTCCTAGGGTCTTTTCGTCTAACTGCAGGTATCCGGCATCTTTACCGGAATTGCATTTTCACCGAGCAAGTCCTTGAGACAGTTCCCCAGTCATTACGCCATTCGTGCACGTCTGAACTTACCAGACAAGGAATTTCGCTCATTACTGTTGAATATAACTATTTTTATATTACTCTTCATTTCTCAATGAAGATCGGACGATATCTTTATCCAATAACATATTTCTTGTAATTTCTTTATTTGCTGTATTCATATCTTCAATAATTGAAAATATTTTAGCAAGACCATCTTTACTAAGATGTTCTTTATTATCCATACATTGAATCACTTTTCTGAATTTAATAAAATCAATTCTTTTTTGTGTTCTCAATGAATGTTGTTCAAAAAAAGGAATAATAATATCTTTTAACGCTTCAAATTTTCTAATTCTAAGCTCGTACCTATCACCATGATTTACTCTTACTACACCTGCCTTAAAATATTTTTTAATGGCATGAAGTAAAGCAACATCACGTTTATGTTGTACAATCCTGAATTCTGGTAATACTTGAAAACCATGCTTCATGGTTTCGTTTTGGTTGATACCTACATAAAAGGTACCTTCACCATCTACAAAACCTGAAATCCATTGAGGATGTATGTTCATATGTTTATGAATAGTTAGATATTGGATACATTGCACATCGTCTCTGAGGCTCCTATTGCTAGGTTGCCTGCGAATTTTCTCCGTGTATTTTAGATTGTTACTGCTGTATGAATACAACGAGTACTAAAATCTTTTGAAGATTTTTCCGCATATCGCAATGTTTTTGACTAATCTCTTTGTTACCAAAGAGTAAGGCAGCTTGCGTCTGTTTATACCCTATAACCGTCCCAGTCATTCCCCATACCATATTAATGATATGGGGAACCTTAGGACCGTTATAGTTACGGCCGACATTGATCAGGGCTTATACAGCTCAGCATATACAACAAAGTTGCATACACCGTCCGCATTTAACCTTCTGACATTGGTCAGGCGTCACCCCCTATACATCCTCTTACGAGTTCGCAGGGAGCTGTG
>CAZQDL010000018.1:0-2196 GCA_964592365.1 uncultured Candidatus Saccharibacteria bacterium
ATACCTGCAATGATGATGGGCTTGGACGTTAAGGAAATATTTAGAAAATAATATGTTTACACCACTAAGAAAAGTATGTTTTGTAGAGAAAGGATATGACATCGACAAGCATATAGAAAAAATGAAAGACTGTTACCCAACAGAGTTCACTATTGTAGAGCTTGAACGAAAAGAGATTGTATGGAAAAAGGAAGGTACTAACCTATTCCTAGACCATGACTTCATACTTAGCAAGGTGAAAGGATATGAAGAATATGACATTGCTTCTTTCTTTATTGGCAGGGAATGGAGAAACAAGTCACTGTATGGTGTACACTATGCTAAGAACTTTCTAGGGCTTGAAGTAAATGCTACTAGACGTTCACGTTCGTTGTATCATGGCACAGCAGAGCATGAAGACTTACATACCGTTGATAATATTATCAAAGAACATAGTGGCATTAGATTAGAGGATATCTTCGGCGTGAAAGACTTCGATGATGATATCGTTCATCGTGCTTCATCAAGACGTAGCTATGAGTTCAAAGACGTATGGGAGAAAGTATCACCTTATCTGTCTAACGCATTAACGGTTAAGCGAGCTAAAAACAAACCAGAGCCAACAAAGTGGAAATACTTTACGGCGAATGAAGTCAAAGGACTTGATACTCAACTGGTAGACTTACTTGATAAGACAAGAGAAAAAGCAGGAATACCTTTTGTTATCAATTCAGGATTTAGAACAGTTGCACATAACACAAAGGTAGGTGGCGTACCTAACTCGGCTCACATTGACGGAACAGCTGTTGACATCAGAAGTAGAAACTCGGAAGAAACTATGAGGATTGTTCAATCAGCATTGGAAGTAGGATTTACTCGTATTGGTATAGCTAAAACTTTTGTTCATTTAGACATCAGTAAAAAAGCATATCACCCAGATAATAGAATCTGGCTTTACTAACTAACAAATAATATTATGGATTTACTAACACAAGCAGGGCTATCACTAACAGCAGTTATCGTAGCTTCAAACACACTTACAAACCTATTTAAGTTTTTGCTAGAAAATAGCAAGTACAAAGTAGAATTTACACGACTGTTAAACTTTGGTTTCTCAATCTTAATCACTGGTATTATGGTATCAATGATGAACATCGAAGGAACAGAAATCGTTGGAATTATCTTAGCTGTTATCGGTGCAATCGGTTCTGAAAATGTACACGAAGCAAACAAACCAGTTGAAGACAAGTACCTAAGTGACGTTGTAGAATAAACACCATGTTGGTGTTTTTTTTTATTCCGTAAACCTTAAATAATTATATTAATTTTTTAGGTACACCTTAAATAATCATATTATTTTTTCAAGTATTAGGAAATTCCGGATAGTTGGTATACATTCATATTAAGATATATACCAGTTTACAGTTTAGTATCTATTGTAAACAATCAATACAACACAGATATAAGCTAATAATCAAGTACCTTTATTGATACAATAATTATATACACCTCAATGAGCAACGTAGATATTCAGAAACAGGAGACAGTCAAAAGGTGTCATTATGCAAAAAACAATTACAACATTTATTATTATTATTTCTTTATTCACTAACACTTCAATAGCTATTGCCTTATCAAACAAAACACAATCCCCTAAGGAGCTTGCCGAAGAAAGGGTTGAGCAAACCTTTGGTAAGGGCCAGTGGAAATACTTTGAAAAAATTATTCAAAAAGAAAGTTCTTGGTTCCATACAGGGTACCATTACCCAGAAATATCTGGTAAACGTATAAGTAGTGCTGTAGGTCTTTGTGGTACATTAGTTAAAACACACAATTTACCTGACAGCTTTATAGATAATGTTCCATATCAAATTGACTGGTGTATTAAATACGCTAAGGAACGATATGGTACTCCAGAAATAGGATACAAATTTCACAAAGAAAATAACTATTGGTAAAAAAATAAAAATATGATAAAATATTTATACCGATTTTTTATGAATCGACCCATAAATTATCGGTACTTTAATTGGTTACTTAATCAAATACGAATTTAGTTACAATTATTGAGATGCAAAACAACACTTTGTAATATAAGTGTTTTTTTGTTACAATAAAAATAAAACAAATTAACATGGAAGGATATATCACTAGACCATTTCATTGTGCTTGCCATGAAAATCATGTGCATGCAACTCATTATATTGTTTATGGGGG
>CAZQDL010000019.1:0-1539 GCA_964592365.1 uncultured Candidatus Saccharibacteria bacterium
CATTGGTCAGGCGTCACCCCCTATACATCCTCTTACGAGTTCGCAGGGAGCTGTGTTTTTGATAAACAGTTGCCAGGGATCTTTCGCTGCGGCCCCCCACTACTTTAGATACTTTGATCAAAGTAATAGAGAGTCGTTTCTATCTCATTTTCTCATTCAATTTGCTTTTTAAAACCTTTTGGTTTTATTACTTATTTTCAAAGAAAATAATAATAAAAACGGCAATCCCACTTTTGAAATAGATAAACTATCCAAAGTAGTGGGGGGCGGACCTTATTCCGAAGTTACGGTCGCTATTTTGCCGAGTTCCTTAAGGACCTCTCACTCGTTCGCCTTGGTCTACTCGACCTGAATACCTGTGTCGGTTTGCGGTACGGATATCACATGCTTATGCTTAGAAGTTTTTCTCGATAGGCTCTTAACAAAAATTTCTCAATCCGTAGATATCAATTTTGTCTGTTTTGATGCTTGTGTAACCCGGATTTTCCTAAGTTACGCATCTACCACCAACAACGAAAATCCAATAATTCGCTCTTGTATATGTCCTATGTCACTCCATCGCAGCATATAATAGTCATGGAATATTAACCATGTGTCCATCACCTTCGGCGTTTGCCATTGGCTTAGGACCGACTAACCCGTGGATGATCATCATAGCCACGGAAACCTTATTCTTTCGGCGCAGGGGGATCTCACCCCTGTTGCGGTTACTTGTGCCAACATTCTCACTTCCTCACGCTCCACCATGGCTCACACCTTTGGCTTCAACGCAGAGAGGAACGCTCTCCTACCACTGTACTAAAAGTACAGTCCTCAAATTCGGTAATACACTTAGCCCCGATTATTTGCGGCGCAAAATCTCTAGATCAGTGAGCTGTTACGCTATCTTTAAAGGATGGCTGCTTCTAAGCCAACCTCCTGATTGTCGGAGAAATTTCACCTCCTTAAGTGCACTGAGTGTATATTTTGGGACCTTATTTGGAGATCTGGGCTGTTTCCCTTTTGACCAACGGACCTTCGCGCCCGTAGTCTAACTGCTACGTTATTAATCTCTGGTATTTGGAGTTTGACAAGTCTGGCGCCCGTTAGGGCTATCCAAGATCTAATCAGTGCTCTACCCCCAGAGGGAACACGTAACGCTAACCCTAAAGCTATTTCGGAGAGAACCAGCTATTACCAAGTTCGATTAGCTTTTCACTGCTTTCCACACGTCATCCGATGGAATTGCACGACCACCCGGTTCGGGCCTCCCCCTTGATTTCTCAAGGGTTCACCCTGCACATGGAAAGATCACTTGGTTTCGGGTCCTATACATACAACATTTATTTCGCGCTATTAACACTCGGTTTCCCTCTAGCTCCGGGGCTTCACCCCCTTAGCTTGCTGCATATATAGACTCGTTGGCTCATTCTTCAATAGGCACGCCGTCGAGGATCAAGTCCTCTTCGACTCCTTGTAAACACAGGGTTTCAGATCTATTTCACTCCCCTTCCGGGGTTCTTTTCACCTTTCCCTCACGGTACTAGTTCACTATCGGTC
>CAZQDL010000020.1:0-1355 GCA_964592365.1 uncultured Candidatus Saccharibacteria bacterium
CAAAACCAACCAAGCACAGTTCTGTCGTCTTCAATCAGCTTTGCAAGCTCATCCCCGTGGGGATGGTTCGCAGTTTAGCCGCCGAGTATGGGGTGGACAAAAAGAGCCGGACATTTTCACCATGGAGCCACGTGGTCTGCCTGCTGTATTGCCAGCTGACACATTGCATCGGGCTGAACGATTTGTGCGACGCCCTGCGTCACCACGGCGCGAAGCTTTTCGCGATCCGCGGGGCGACCCCTCCGAGCCGCAACGGACTCTCCCATGCGAACAAGGAGCGCAATGCTGACATGATGGAGGCGTTGTTCTGGAAGATGCTCGACCACCTTCAAAACCAGTTTCCCGGCTTCGGTCCATCGGGCCGTTACAAGGGGTTGCCACGCCGTTTCAAGAAGACCGTTTACAGCATCGACTCCTCCACCATCACCTTGGTCGCCAACTGCATGGACTGGGCCAGGCACCGGCGGCGCAAAGCGGCGGCCAAGCTGCACTTGTGCCTGAACCTTCAGACCTTCCTGCCGTCGTTTGCGGTCATCGAAGAAGGCTCCCACCACGACAGCAGCCGTATGATCGCCCTGTGCGCCAGGCTGGCAGCGGGAGAGATCGCGGTCTTCGACAAAGCCTACGTCCACTTCAAGCATCTGTTCTCGCTGACCGGGCGCGGCGTTTTCTGGGTCACCCGCGCCAAGGACAACATGCGCTACCATGTCTGCAAGAAACGCAAGGTTTCGGGAGACATCCTGCGCGACGACGAGATCACCCTCAAAACCAAAAGCTCAAAAGCGGATTACCCGCAGCGCATGCGGCGGATCGTCGCACGGGTCGAGGTGGACGGCAAAGAAGTCGAGATGGTTTTCATCACCAACAACATGGAATGGGCCGCCTCCAGCATTTGCGGACTCTACCAGAGCCGGTGGGCCATCGAGGTGTTCTTCAAGCAGATCAAGCAGACCCTGCAGGTCTGCGACTTCCTCGGCCACTCAAAGCAAGCCATCCGCTGGCAGCTCTGGTCGGCGCTGCTGATGTATCTGCTGCTGCGCTTCCAAGCGTGGTCATCGCAGTGGCCTCACAGCTTCGCGCGTGTCTTCACCATGATACGGGGCGTGGTCTGGGACAAGTTCGACCTCTGTGAGATCCTCGGATTCTATGGGACAGCAGGTGGCAAATGGAGGATGCGGGTGCAACCCCAGGCCGCTTATTTGCCCGGTGAAGACTGGAACGCCTATGGGACAGCATAGACTCAGAAACGGTCAAAACGCACACTTTTCAATTATGACAAACGCCCGATCACACCTTCCAGCCCCCTTCAATACTCAGGCTTGCCTATCTCAAGTTGGCCTTATGGGATGACTGTG
>CAZQDL010000021.1:0-1334 GCA_964592365.1 uncultured Candidatus Saccharibacteria bacterium
TTGTTTTGGGAGGGAGGTTAGCATGCACTAGAAATCTTTTATATGTTCTAGACAACCAGTTTGAGTAAAACCAATTGCAGCAATCTACAATAGTAGAAATCTTTTATATGTTCTAGACAGAATTGCTCTTGAAAAAAAGATCTTGCAAATCTACAATAGTAGAAATCTTTTATATGTTCTAGACTCAAATACCTCACTGTATAGCATGTATCTATCTACAATAGTAGAAATCTTTTATATGTTCTAGACTACCCAATAAAGCGACGTAATCCAATATCTACAATAGTAGAAATCTTTTATATGTTCTAGACCCAAGTAATGTCCCTATCTAAACTATATCTACAATAGTAGAAATCTTTTATATGTTCTAGACATGAGTATGACAATTAAGACTTCTGTTCTATCTACAATAGTAGAAATCTTTTATATGTTCTAGACAATTTTGTTTGAAGTACTTGATATAAGAATCTACAATAGTAGAAATCTTTTATATGTTCTAGACAAACATCGACAGTACAGAGAACATTGAGATCTACAATAGTAGAAATCTTTTATATGTTCTAGACCTGTACCGTCTGCATTAACTGTACCTATCTACAATAGTAGAAATCTTTTATATGTTCTAGACGTCTGACATTATACTCTCACTTTTTTTCAATCTACAATAGTAGAAATCTTTTATATGTTCTAGACTATGCTTAATGAAGCTGTAGATAAGATAAATCTACAATAGTAGAAATCTTTTATATGTTCTAGACATATGAAGAAATATAAAGAAAAAAATAAAATCTACAATAGTAGAAATCTTTTATATGTTCTAGACTTTGACGACATGCAAGTAACATCGATAATCTACAATAGTAGAAATCTTTTATATGTTCTAGACTCGACATAATAGTGGTACTGCTCCTACAAATCTACAATAGTAGAAATCTTTTATATGTTCTAGACATCACTCATTAAGTGTGAATACAACTATATATCTACAATAGTAGAAATCTTTTATATGTTCTAGACCTTCTCATAGTTGTCAAAGTCTTATTTATCTACAATAGTAGAAATCTTTTATATGTTCTAGACCAGGTCATCATAGATCTAGCATCAGGTCTATCTACAATAGTAGAAATCTTTTATATGTTCTAGACTTTATCTGCTTCGGTTGTTTCTGTAAATCTACAATAGTAGAAATCTTTTATATGTTCTAGACGTCATCATAGATCTAGCATCAGTTCTATCTACAATAGTAGAAATCTTTTATATGTTCTAGACGATAGACAGGGTGTATAATGTTGTATGAAATCTACAATAGTAGAAATCTTTTATATGTTCTAGAC